>JBEKIB010000001.1:0-131072 GCA_050011975.1 Terriglobales bacterium
GCCACGTTGGTCATGCCGTTCAGGTTTACCCCGGCATGAGTTTCATCCTGAGGCGCTCCATGCAGCCATGAGCGATCAACCACCAGGTGATCCGCGGTGCCTTTGACAAACATCAGCCGCGCCGTCCCCGGGGTTCCGGCCGGACGAGTAACTTCCAGCCCGATGAAGCGGTAATAGTTCGCGCCCGGGGCGAGCTCGAGCGGACCATCGCCGTAGGTTTGAATCTGTACTTTCGCCATCACGTTCTGGGGATTGGTGCAGCTATATTGCGGGCGCCCTTCAAGAGAAGCGACCCCGGCATAGCAGGGCGTGGCGCGCTGCCCTTCTGCAGGCAAAGCGCTGTCCGGAGCACTGGTGCGGACCCAGATCCAATGGTTGATGTCGCAGTTCTTGGCCGGCACAACGAACCTGCCGGCAAAGGTTGCGCCCGCCTGAAGTTCGATCACGTCGCCGCAGTTGGCGTTATCCAAGGCCGATTGCAGATCGCCGCCAGCGTTGACGGCGATGATGGATCCCGGCGCGGGCGTGGCGGCCATCGCACTGGGAACGGTCATTCTGGGCAGTTCCGCAGGACCATCGTAATTGCTCTGGGCAAAGGAGGCGGTCGTCAGCGCGACCGTCAGCAGGAGTATCGAAATGCTCAGGCGCTGTGCGAGCGCTCGGGAAAACCTGGAATGAGCATAATGACGGTTTCGAAAAGCAACTTCGGTTTCAAACATTGCGAGCCCTCGACTTTAGAAAATGGGGGACCAGTCGATATGGGTCCTCTCGCTGAATCTATCGAGAGGTTTCAAGGGTTCACAGATACCGGAAGTGCATTGGAGAAGCGTTAGTACCTGCGGGTGACATGTACAGATTCGCGGCGCCCAGTGTCCATTGGTGTGCTTGCTGCGAAGTATCGACACAGGGGCGGGACGGGCCGTTTCGGCGGAGCGGGGGAAGAGCTGATCGCGGCATGGCCTGGAAAACGAAGCTGAGAACAAGGAAAACTAAAGTAACCAACAAGGTAGTTACCGGCGGGATTCCCCTAGCAAGACCGCGCGCAGGTGATCGTAGGCGCGGTTTCCGAGCACGCTCTGAACGCTCCGGCGGGCCTGATGCTGAAGGCGTTTCTTCCACAACCCGCGGCCGTGGCAGATCGCACCGAACTCCTTGATGGTGAGGTCACGCAGCATGGCTACGCGGCCAAGTTCGTAAGGGCTGGTGCTGGAGGAGTTCGCATAAAACTGGCTGTTGGCAACGGTTCGGAATCCGGCGTGGCGCGCCATCTGGAGCGTGCGCCGATCGTAGCGTCCTCCGGGACAGGAAAAGTGTTCGATTAGGTGTCCGACGATTTGTTCGATCTGGAGCTTCGCATCCGCGACTTCGCGCCTGAGTTCTGGTTCGGGGAGATCGGAGAGATAAGGGTGCGTCATCGAATGGCAGCCGATCTGGAAACCCTGCGCGTCAAGATCGCGCACCTGGCTGGAATTGAGATAACCGGGCGTGCCCAGGAATCCAGCGGTGAGGTAGAAGGTTGCGTTGAAGCCGAACTCGCGGAGCACAGGCGCAGCGGCGATAAGGTCGGTCTCGCAGCCATCGTCAAAGGTGATACAAACGCTCGGCTCGGCAGGATAGCGCAGAGCTTGGCCGACATTCAGGCCGCTCCAGCCGGAGTTCTTCATCCACGCCATCTGGCGACGGAAGGTTTCCAGCGGCAGAACGTAGCGCACATAGCCCGGCTCGGACTGGTAGAGCTTGCGGCCAGCGAGTTTCAACTCGTGGTACATCAGGAACACAATGCGTGAGGCAGCCATGATGTTCTGAGGTTAGGGTAGCTTGTCGCTGCCGATCGTCTGCGAGTGCCGGTCGAGCATGGCGAGCAGCGGATCGCGTAGAAATGGGCTCCCCGCCAGCAGGCCGGAGATCAGCGGATTTTTCTGGTTGCAGCGCAGCGGCGAATTGTCGAGCTTCCGCACCCAGCCTCCGGCGCTTTCGACCAGCGCCGCCCCGGCGGCAACGTCCCACTCGTTTTTCGGAACCAGCGTGAAGGTAAGTTCGGCGCGGCCAACGGCGACCAATCCGAGCTTGTAGGCAACCGATCCCATGGGACGAATGTTAAACTCGGCGGACTCGAACTGCTTCCACTCGCCGCGCTTCACTTCGCTGCGGCTGGCGAGCACGAGCGCGCCGTAAAGATCCCTGCGCTGGCTCGGCTGTGCGGGCTGGCCGTTGTAGGTCACGCCGGTTTCGCGCGAGCCGAGGATGAGTTCGTCGGTTGCCGGATTGCAGATTCCGCCAGCGACGGGAATGCCATTCTCAACCATGGCGATCGAAACGCAGAACTCGGGGATGCCTTCGACGAACTCGCGCGTGCCGTCGAGCGGATCGACGACCCAGACCCGCTGTTTGTCGAGGCGAGTGAAATCGTCGACGGTCTCTTCCGAGAGCCAGCCTTCGCCGGTGCGGAGAAGAGTCTTGCGCAGAATGTCGTCGACGGCGCGGTCGGCCTCGGTGACGGGATCGTGTCCCACTTTGTATTCGGTTGCAATGGCGCCCGGAGTGAAGCGGTTGAGCACGCCCCGCGCCGCTTCCAGCGCGACGTGTATGCGTTCGAGTAGTTCTTGCGAATTGCAAGAAGAAGACATCAATGCTCCGTTGTTAGTAGTCGCTTTCCTGTAGAGACGCGGCTTGCCGCGTCTCCGCTGCGGCGTGAGACGGGGCAAGCCCCGTCTCTACACGAGAAGTTACGCCCACAACATTCTGGCTCCCGTCATCAGTAGAACTGTGCACAGAATTCTTCGCAGCCAGAGTACTGGGACGCGCGTGCTCAGGTGCGAACCGAGCAAACCGCCGGGGATTGAGCCGATTAGCAGCGAAATGACCAGGTGCCCATCAACGTTGCCTGCCCGCCAGTGCAACAAGCTGGTGACGCCGGTCAGAATCACGGCATGAGCAATGTCGGTGCCGACCATGACTTTGGGCGCGAACGAATAAAACAACAGAAGCAACATCATGATGATGCTGCCCGACCCAACCGAAGTGATGCCGACCAGGAATCCGCCGACCAATCCGATGAGGCTCATGCCGGCGAACGATTTCATCGTGGGCGGGCGCTTGGCGAGATGGTCTTCAATCCGCCCCTGAAACATAAGCAGCGTGGGAATCAAAACCAGTAGCAGCCCCACGGCGGACTTGATGAAGTCGTTGACGCCGTTGCCATAGACGTGGCGCAGGTGCACCAGAAAAGTCACGCCGAGGTAGGAGCCGGGAATACTGCCGACCGCCATCGCCAGCACGACTTTTCTCCGCACCGTGCCTTTGATCAAGTGCATGATGCTGGCGGGAATCTTGGTGAAGAAGTTGAACAGCGCGTCGGAGCCAACGGCAATGATGGCGGGAACATGCAGGCCGAAGATGAGCATGGGCAGCAGCAATACGCCGCCGCCCAGACCCGTCAACCCGATCAGCGTTCCAACGACGAAGCCGATCGCCACTTTTAGCAGCAAGAATTCCATGCTGTCTTTCGAATAGTTCTCAGTTCTCAGTAAAACAAAACCAGGTTAAGGAATTGATAAAACTCAGAACCGGCACTGAGAGCCCGTTTGCAGAGGACATTATGCCATAAAGTCCATTGCGCTAATCGACTTTATTGACATCGCATCCACTTTCGTAGTTCCCAGTCCCAGTGCTTGGTTCTTCATAAAGCTAAACCGCATCGAGGCACCGGGAGCTGAGAACTGGGAACTGCCCTCCTAGCTGCTGCCGTTGGCGCCGACGAAGCCTTCGCGCTCGAGGTGTAACAGGATGGTCTGCGCCGCTTCCTCGGGGCTCAGCTTGGCCGTGTCAATCACGACTTCGGCATCAGTTGGCGCCTCGTACGGATCCGAGATGCCGGTGAATTCCTTCACGATACCGGCGCGAGCCTTGGCGTACAGGCCTTTGCGGTCGCGTTGTTCACACACTTCGATCGAAGTCGACGCGTGGACCAGGACAAACCCGCCGAACGGTTCAATCATCTGCCGCACCGCTTCGCGAGTCGCCTCATAGGGAGCAATCGGAGCGCAAATGGCGATGCCACCGTTCTTGGTAATTTCGGAAGCGACATAGCCAATGCGGCGGATGTTGATGTCGCGATGTTCCTTGGAGAATCCGAGTTCGCTCGACAGGTTCTTGCGCACCAGATCGCCATCGAGCAGCGTGACCGGACGCCCGCCCATCTCGAGGAACTTGGTGATCAGAGCATTGGCGATGGTCGATTTGCCCGATCCCGAAAGGCCGGTGAAGAAAATGGTGAGGCCCTGTTTGTGCCGTGGCGGATAGCTCCGGCGCAATTCCTGCACGACTTCTGGATACGTGAACCACGCCGGAATGTCGCGGCCTTCATTGAGGCGCTGACGCAGTTCCGTGCCCGAGATGTCGAGCACTTTGGCTCCCGGTGGCACTTCATCGGACGGAACGTAACGGTCTTCATTTTGCAGATACACCATCATCTGGAACGGAACCATGATTACGCCCATTTCCGCCTCATGCTTCTTGAACAGTTCCTGGGCGTCGTAAGGACCGTAGAAGGGCTTGCCGTCGGTATCTTTTCCGGGACCGGCATGATCGCGGCCAACGATGAAGTGGGTGCACCCGTGGTTTTTTCGTATCAGGCCGTGCCAGATCGCTTCGCGCGGTCCGCCCAATCGCATAGCGAGCGGCAGCATCGCGAGCTCCACCGTGCCCTTCGGGTACTTCGAGAGCAGCAACTGGTAGCAGCGGGTGCGGACGAAATAATCCACGTCGCCCGGCTTGGTCATACCGACCGAGGGATGGATCAGCAGGTTCGCTTCGACTTGCTTGGCGGCGCGCATGGTCAGTTCGACGTGAGCGCGATGCATGGGATTGCGCGTCTGGAAGGCCACGACGGTGGTCCAGCCGAGGCGGCCGAATTCGGCGCGGAGATCGGCGGGAGTCAGGCGCAGCGAGCGAAAATCGTAGTGGGATGGGGGTTGAAACTCTTCGATTTTTCCGCCCACGTACCAGGGATTGGATTTGTTGATGGCGTAGTCGGCGCCCGGATGCGCGGCGCTGGTGGAATTGAAGACGGACTGGGCTTCGGCTTTGCGGTCCGGCTGCCACACATCTTCCACGTGGAGCACGGCGAGCATCACGCCTTCGGGATCGCGCAGCGCGATCTTGCTGCTACCGGGCGTCAGTTTTTTGGCGAATTCCTCGGTGATGTCGAGCGTGATCGGCATGGGCCACAGGGTGCCGTTCGCGAGGCGCATGTTGTGGCAGACGCCCTCGTAATCGGCGCGGTTCATGAACCCGCGCAGCGGTGAGAAGCCGCCGCTCATCAGCAGTTCAAGATCACAAAGCTGTCGAGCTGTCAGGTCCCATGAAGGCCAATCCTTCGAATGCGCTTTTAACTCTGCGGCGCGCGCGGCCGGCACTTGCAGCTGAACAAGTTCTCCCCCGTGCGGGGCAATCAGATGGCTGGTCGAAGTGGTCAAGTCCTTTATCCTCCCAATGTTCACTTCTAATTTGTGCTTGGTGTCAATATTGCTGGAGTCCATCCCAAGGTCCTTTCCTTACCCTGGACCCGCTGAGGCTGCGAGGGGACGGTCCAATAGGCAGACACGCTCTAATGTTGTATAACAAGTTCTGCGAAATCAGGGTAGCTTGATAAACGAGCAATTCCGCTTCCGTAAGGCGCCGCAACTCCGATTGTAAGTCATTGAAAACATGATGTGATTCGAATGGCTGGCTTGCCGGGGTTGGCGCGCTTCGACCGAAGTGAAAAAAATTGCGATATTCCGCCTCTCTCCAGGGAAGGAAACATGCCCGATCCGAGCTAGCAAGAAAGCCTCCGAAATCACTCGCCTCGTGTATGACTTGCCCCGAAACCATGAATTGATACTTCATCCTCCTCCGGGCAGGCTTCTGCGCAGGAAGCGTATTCAGGAAATCTTCATTCCATCAGCCAGGTACGACGCGCCTGTATCACCCTAGTGTATCTTTTCTATACGCGAAGTGCTGGGAGAATCCTTCGTGCCTTCCCGTGAACGTACGCCAGCGGCGATCCTAAATTGCGGAACCCTGATTGGAAGCCGGATTGAAGGGAACAACGGAATTCGATTGGTGGATGCCCGGGTTACTTCCGGAACCCAAAAGGGGCAAAAGCGAGGTGGTACAATTCAGTATTCCCCCGACGATTTCTCGGAAATTCAGCACACCGTCGCGATGTCCGATTTGGAGATGCTGGTTTCCATGGAGTCAAAGCTATATCTTTCAATTGGTTGAATCCAGTTTGGAAGATAACCAATCCCACGACTAAATCTATGGCGAGCAAAAAAATTGTCATTATCGGAGCGGGACCGACCGGACTGGGTGCGGCCTACCGTCTCCACGAACTGGGCTATGACAACTGGGTGCTCTACGAGAAATCCGGCGACGTTGGTGGTCACGCTACTTCCCACGTTGATAAGCATGGATTTGTGTGGGATGAGGGCGGCCACGTCATCTTTTCGCACTATCCCTACTTCGACAAACTGATCGACAAGGTCCTCGGCAAAGAGGTTCACGAGCGCATTCGCGAGAGCTGGATTGTAAAGGGCGAATCGTGGGTCCCTTATCCGTTTCAGAGCAATCTGAGGTACCTGCCGAAAGAGGTTCAAGTCAGTTGCTTGCTGGGAGCGGCCAAAGCCGCGGCCAATGGAGGCGGCCGCGAGGCAGGGAACTTTCGCGACTGGATTCTGGGCACGTTCGGCGAGGGCATCGCGGAAGCCTTCATGTTCCCCTACAACTTAAAGGTCTGGACTACGCCGCTCGAACAGATGTCCAAGCAGTGGATCGCCGACCGCGTCGCGGTGGTGGATTTCAAACGGCTCCTCGAAAACGTTCTTTACGAGCGTGACGATGTAGGATGGGGGCCCAATAGCAAGTTCAAATTTCCGCTCCACGGGGGAACCGGCGAGATCTACCGCCGCATTGCCGCCCACTTCACGGAGAAAATTCAGACCGGAAAACAGCTCGCAGAGGTAGACGTGGCACGGCGCCGGATTGCTTTCGCGGATGGCACCGGTGACAACTACGACGTGCTGATCTCGACCGCGCCCCTCGATCTGCTTGCGCAGATGCTCAGGCCGGTCGACAACCGGCTCATGGACGCTGCCCAGGGTCTTGAGCACAACAACCTGCTGGTGGTCGGCCTCGGCTTGAAGAAGAAGATCGAAACCGGAAGGTGCTGGATCTACTTCACCGATTCGGAAATGCCCTGCTATCGCGCCACCTATTTTTCCCATTACTCCCCGTTCAACGTGCCCAACGGCGATACCGAGCATTACAGTTCGCTGATGTGTGAAACGTCGTTCCGGGTGGGGGAAACGCCCGATCCGGAAAAAGTGTTCGATCAGGTAACGGCGGGGCTGATCCGGGCCAACATGCTCGAAGAGTCAGACCGGGAGCGCGTTGTTTCCCGTTATCAGCGGATCGTCGGTTACTCGTATCCGATCCCGACGCTCGGGCGTGACCGGGCACTCGACATCTTGCAACCGGCGTTGTTGGGAAAAGGAATCTATTCTCGCGGGCGCTTTGGCGCCTGGCGGTATGAAATCGGAAACATGGACCATTCCGTGTTAATGGGTGTGGAAGCGGTCAATCACATTGTCGCCGGGGAGAAGGAGTTGGTCTTTCATAGTTCCTAAGTGACCCGACTTTATGCAAATAATCCAGACCAATCCGGGGCCGAAGGTCAGCGTGATCATTCCCAGCTACAAGACCGCCGGGCTGATCGCGGCGTGCTTGGACTCTGTCTTCGCGCAGACTTATTCGGATTTCGAAGCGATCGTGGTCAACGACGGTTCTCCCGATACGCCCGAACTGGAAAAGGTGCTGCAGCCGTATATAGATCGGATCGTTTACATCAAACAGGAAAACAAGCGTGCCGCTGGAGCCCGAAACAATGCGATTCGGAACGCCCGGGGCGAGTTCGTCGCCTTCCTGGACAGTGACGACACCTGGATGCCCGATCACCTGTCTTCACAGATGCAGCTGGTCGCGGAAGATCCTTCGCTGGATCTGGTTTATTGCGACGGTATTCTGGTGTTAGACGGGGCGCAAGAATGTAGATTCACGGAGAAGTGCCCATCCGCCGGACATGCGACATTTGACGCTTTAATTGTGGAACGCTGCCAGATTCCGATTTCCACAGTGGTTGCCCGCAAGCGGACGTTGGTGGACGCGGGATTGTTCGATGAAAAACTCGCGCGATGCGACGACTATGATATGTGGGTCCGCGCCGCTTTCAGCGGTGCCAAAATCGGATATAGCCGCAGGTTAGGGGCTAGGTTTTTTGTCGGCCGCCCCGGCTCCCTCAGCCAGTCAAATGCTAGAATGATTGAAGGCTATTGGGAGATTCTGGAGAAGTTCAAGCGAACTCTGCCGCTCAAAGATGCGGATCGTGATGTGGTGGAGAAACGGTCGGCCCAGATCAGAGCCGCGTATCTACTGGAAGAAGGCAAATGCAAGCTTGAGGAGCGCCAGTTCGACCAGGGTCGGCAGTTGATTTCACAGGCAAATGACTATTTTCGCAAGCCGTCATTGAGCGCGGCGGTGTTCGGCTTGAGCATTGCGCCGGGCGCGACCGCGAAGCTCATGTCTTTCTGGAGAAAAATTCGGAGCGCGGCGTCGGCTTGAGCGACCTGCGCCGGGAATTTATCGTGCACACGGTTTCGGAGTTGGCATTTCGGGGTCTGGCATTCCAATGATTAAGCGTCTGATCGCTGGCGGGAAGCAATTTTTCGGCTTGTATCCCCCCGGCCGCCGGGTGAAGGTGTTTGCGGACGACATATTTTTGGTTTCCTACCCGAAATCGGGTAACACCTGGACACGGTTTCTGATTGCCAACCTCGTATACCCGGAAAAGAATCCGGATTTCTCGAACATCAACGATTTGCTGCCCGATGTGGAAGAAATGTCGAAGCGGGATCTGGAGCGCGCTGACAGGCCACGCGTTCTCAAAAGCCATCAATACTTCGATCCCCGTTATCCGAAGATCATCTACGTGGTTCGCGATCCGCGCGACGTGGTGCTCTCGGAATATCACTTTGATATCAAACGGCGTGCCATCGCCGACGACTTTCCGCTGCCACAGTTTGTGTCGCGTTTTGTACGTGGCGAACTGAACCACCCTTACGGAACGTGGGGCGAAAACGTGGCAACCTGGGTATACACTCGCCGCGACGATCCCCGATTTCTGCTGGTGAAGTACGAAGCGCTGCAGGCGCAAGCGATGGATGAGATGGGAAGGATCGCGCGTTTCATGGAAATTTCGCCGGATCCGGAACGGCTCGCCTTCGCGATTAAGCAGAGTTCCGCAGATCGGATGCGCGAACTTGAGAAGAAGCAGGGACACTTGTGGTCTTCAACTCGAGAGACTCGACAAGACAAGCCCTTTGTCCGCTCCGCCAAGGCGGGCGGCTGGAAAGCGGAATTGCCCGAGGTCAGCATCGCGGAAATTGAAACGGCGTGGGGCGGACTGATGCGTGAGATTGGCTATGAATTGGCGGTGTCCGGCCTCGTCCATGCCGGGATGGCCCATACCGGGTTGGAGAATTTGTGATTGGAAATTTGTAATTGGTAATTTGAAAATCGAGGAGACAGGTTTTCCAATTACAAATTACCAATCACAAACGTGAAGTCGGCTACTGGAAAATGATCAAGCATTTGATTGCCGGAATAAAACGTGGACTCAGACTGCACCGGCCGGGCCGCAGCCTGCTCATTCTTCCCGATGACATTTTTCTGGTTTCATTTCCGAAATCGGGCAACACCTGGACCCGGTTTCTTCTGGCCAACCTGATATACCCGGAGCAGCCTGCCACCTTCGCCAACATCCATCGCTTGATCCCTGATCCTGAGGGCACGACGAAGAAGGACTTCGACCGGATGCCCAGACCCCGAATCATCAAGAGCCACGAGTGCTTCGATCCGCGTTATCCGCGCGTCATCTACATTGTTCGCGACCCGCGCGATGTCGCTGTTTCGCAATTCCACTATCATCGTAAGCTCATGAAAATCGGCGACGATTCGCCGATTGAAAACTTCGTCGCGCGTTTCCTGGCAGGCCAGACCTGCCCCCACGGGTCCTGGGGACAAAACGTCGTCACCTGGCTGGCCACACGCCCGGATGAGTCCCGCTTCCTATTGCTGCGCTATGAAGACATGGTTACCGACACCGCGCACGAACTGGGCAAGATCGTGAAATTTTTGGGTATTGCGGCGGGTCCTGAGCAGATTGCCCAAGCCGTGGAGCGAAGCTCGGCGGGCCGGATGCGAAAACTCGAACAGGCGCAAACTGACCAGTGTGAACTCACCAAAGGATCACGAAAAGATCTTTCGTTTGTCCGCGCTGCCGGTTCTGGCGGATGGCGCTCTGATTTGCCAGCCCCCATGGTCGCGAGGATTGAGGCCGCGTGGGGACCCTTGATGCAATATTTAGGATATGAATTGAGCACACGACCTCCCTCGGAAGCTCGCGATGGCGATTTCCTGGGAATTCTTAGCGGCGCTCGAAATTTGTAATTTGGTTTGTAATTGGTAATTTGAATCCCTTCGGCTTTGGTTTCAAATTACCAATTACAAATCGCAAATTACCAATTCAATTATGCTCGGCCAGTTTAAATACGCTGTGAAGTATGTCCTCGGACTCGATCAGGCCGGGAGGCATTTTACCGTCTTTCCCGACGATACCTTCCTGGTGTCGTACCCGAAATCGGGCAACACCTGGGTCCGTTTCTTGCTGGCGAATCTGATGTACCCGAACGAAACCGTGGGTTTTGCCAATATCAACCGGCTGCTTCCGGCGCCCGGTGTTTTATCCAAGCGGTTCCTGCGGAAGCTGTCTCGGCCACGCATATTGAAGAGCCACGAGCCCTTTGACGTACGTTTTCGGAAAGTCATCTACCTGGTCCGTGATCCGCGCGACGTCGCGGTTTCCGAGTACCACTTCGATCTGAAGAAACGGTACATCGATCCGGATGTTTCCCTGGAACAGTTCGTGAAACGCTTTATCGCGGGTGAGACCTCGTCGTACGGGTCCTGGTGGGAACACGCGGCCAGCTGGATCGCCGCACGCCACGGTAACCCCGCTTTTCTGTTGGTTCGCTACGAGGATCTGCTCTCGGACCCTATCGGCGAAACCGGCAAAATTGCCGAATTCCTGGGCATTCAGGCCGGGCCGGAACGGCTGCGGGCCGCCGTTGAACGGAGCTCGGCGGATCGCATGCGCAAGCTCGAAAAACAGCAAGCCGACCAATGGACCGGAACCAAAAATACCCGCCAGGAGATTCCATTTGTCCGCGCCGCCAAGTCCGGCGGATGGAAGGAAACGCTGCCTGGGCATTCAGTGGAGGAAATCGAAGTAGCCTGGGCCCCCCTCATGAATTTTCTCGGCTACCCACTGCAGACTCCTGAATTGGACAGCAACTCTGTACCGGCGTGGCTTAAGACGGGTCAGCCACTTTAGTCGCCATGAGTTGCTTCAAAATCAATTTGCAAGAACGACTGTCCCCGTGAATGCATAAAATCGACAAGCGGCAAATCATCAAGAACGTCAGCTCCAGTTGGTTCTCTCTTGGAATCAACGTAGTCCTCGGTCTCCTTCTTTCCCCCTTTATATTGCATCGGCTCGGAGACACGGCGTTCGGCATCTGGGTTCTCATCTTATCCATCACCGGATACTACGGTCTGTTCGATCTCGGCATCGGGTCTTCCATCATTCGTTATGTCTCGAAGTTTACCGCCACCGGAGACCGTGAAGAGTTAGCCAAACTGATCAACACCAGCCTTTTCACCTATAGCTGCATTGGCGTAGTGAGCATGCTGGTGACACTGGTGATGGCTTCTCAAGTGGATCGGATGTTCCACATTCCACCCGAATTGTTGTCGACCGCTCGCTGGCTTTTGCTGATGGTTGGTGCTTCCGTAGCGATCGGGTTCCCGGCCGGCATCTTCGGGGGGTTTCTCGAAGGCTTGCAGAACTTTCACATTCTCAATTGGACCAATGTGATTGCGAACCTGCTGCGAGCGGTGTTGATCGTAATCGCTCTCCGCCACGGAAAAGGAATTCTCACGGTCGCGCTGATCACGGTCACTTTGCCGCTGTTGGCGGCCATCTCGCGGGGCTTCTTCGTTCTCCGCCTTTGCCCTGTCCCCTTCGGATTCAAGTATGTTGATCGCGCCACATTCCGCCATATAGCGGGCTACAGCGGCGTTACGTTCACAATCATGATTGCCACCCAGCTTAAGTTCAAGACCGATGAAATCGTGATTGGCGCGTTTATGTCGCTGGCGGCGATTACCTATTTCAATATTGGCGCCCGCATCGTGGATTATGCGGGCATGGTTATTAAGGCCCTTTCGCAGATCTTCGTTCCCATGTCCAGCCAATCGGACGCCCGGGGTGAAATGATCCAGCTGCGGAAGATATTTCTCGTCGGTAACCGTGTCTGTGCCTTCACGATTTTTCCCATCTGCGTCATCCTGCTCATCCTCGGGAAGTCGGTGATCGAGGTATGGATGGGAAAAAAATATATCGCCGCCAGCTATCCCGTCCTGGTCATCATGATTCTTTGCTGTACCTTGTGGTGGGCACAAGGAGCATCTGGCCGAATCCTGTTTGGCATGTCAAAACACGGAACCTGGGCCATCGTTACCATGGTCGAGGGTATCTCCAACCTGATCCTCAGCATCATCCTTGTCCGCCCCTATGGGATTATCGGAGATGCATTGGGAACCGCGATTCCGCTAACCTGCAGCATGCTGTTTTTCATGCCGCAGCATCTGTGCAAGAAGCTGGATGTTCGCCTGCGGACGTTTGTCCGTGAATCTTACACTTTGCCGTTCCTGCTGTGTGTACCGCTGGTGACCGTGCTTTTGCTGATGCAACGTTGGTTCGTCCCGCATAATTACATCCAGTTGGGGCTTCAACTCCTCATCGCGGGCATCGTGTATGGACTGGGCTTGCTCTGGGCAGTTTTGACGAACCATGCGCTTCGCGTCAGTGACCTTGCCCTGAAAGGCAGCTCCACCCCAGCGGGTAGCGGCTTGGTTTCCGCTCCGGAAGAAGTCTTTCAGCCGCAGCAGGACATATAGACCGCCGCGGCCATGCCTCAGTAATTATCCGGCGGCAGCGGCGGCGATTTGTCATTCAGGAAATAGTCCGCCTTCAACGCCGCCGGGATCGGCGCGAACACCAGTGGCGACTGGCTGAAGTTGAAGCAATCCGACAAATCGTCCGAGCGCGAGTCGGCATAGCCTATCGACGGGTCAATCTCCCCGAGGTCGAAGACCGTCTCCACAAACTTCAAGATGCTGCCAAAGTCGTGATTCACGTGCGAGATGTAGGCCGGCTTGGCGTAGGGTGAGATCACGATCAGCGGCACACGCAGCCCGTATTCATACGAGTTGCGAATTTGCGACGGAGGCACATGGTCATACCACCCTCCCCAGTCATCCCACGTAACGATGATCGCCGTGTCCGCCCAATACGGGCTCTGACCAACGGCATTCACGATGGCCGCCACCCATGATGGTCCTGTGTCGATGGAGTTGCCGGCGTGATCCGAGGCCTGGCCAGGGGGAATTACCCAGCTCACGGCGGCAAGTTGTCCGTTAGCGATGTCCTGAATGATCTGGCTCCGCGATCCTTCGATCACAACATTAGGGTCGGGGTTAGTCCAGTCAGGTCCGCTGCACACGCTGGTATCGGATGGGTACGCCGGCGAAGGCACGCACATGTGCTGGATCGCGTCCGGCGCCGTCCAGATCGAACCTGCGCCTGGAGTGTAATACTTCCAACTGAGGCTGGCGGCATCCAGCAGGTCCGTCAGCGTTGGATGTTCAAAGCACAGTTGGGTGATCACGGTTGTTGGAGTGCTCGGATCCGGGTTGCCGGTATCGATGGCCTCGATCTCAGAACCGGGAGGCGCAAGGCATCCCGCCCAGTAGGTGCCGTCGGAGCGGGCGTTGTTTGACGGATTGTTGGCAGCAAAAATGGTGCTGGTTATCCCCGCGGGACAATTTCCGGGCACGCAAACTGCCGACGCGCCCGAAATTATGTACTGATGTGCCGGGAAACTAGGTCCCTCGTTGGTCTGAAACATCCGGTCGCCGAAAGTGTACGTCTCAGCCATCGTGAAGTAGGGCTGCACATCGGACGCTTGCACGTATTGGTATGGGGCATTGGTTGGGCAGCCCGGACCAGAACACCCGACCTTGTCCCCGCCATCCATGGCGCAAGTGTTTGTCGAGGAATTGTAGTCGCAGGCGCCGACGAACGCACCGTGACTGTGCCCGAGGTCATAGGGAACCGCCAGCGAGACCGGCGTAAGCGGAATCATCCCAGTGGGGGTTAAGCCCTGGCTGGCGATGTCGGCGCCGGCTGCTATCAACGCCGGGTCATGAAACAGGTTATCAGGACTACGGTTCTCCTGGAAAATGATCACCACGTGCTTGATCTGCCCAGCTTCCGCCCCGGTCACGGTGAGACTGAGCGTGGTGCTACTCGTCATCGCACCGGACATGCCCGTGATCGTCACCGTCACGGTTCCCGTGGCCGCCGTGGCGCTAGCCGTCAAGGTCAGCACACTTGTAGTGGTGGCAGGATTGGAATTGAAGGCTGCCGTCACCCCGGTGGGCAAGCCGGACGCGGAAAGAGTGACGTTGCCACTGAAACCGCTCTGCGGGGTGATGGTGATGGTGCTCGTCCCTGGGCCACCCTGCGCGATGGTCACGCTGCTGGGCGAGGGTGAAAGCGTGAACGGTGGAGCTAGATTGCTGTTGGAGCTTCCTCCGCAGCCAACAACGATCACCGCAAGGCAAACGACAGAAACAAACAACAGCCCGAGTTTCAGCCGAAGCATACGACCTCTTCCTTTCCCGGGAAAGTAGTTTACTCTGATTTGAAGTCTACGAACCGCTCACAGGGGACGATTGAACTTCAACTCTGCCCGCGCGGTTCCCGTTCTCGGGGAGCGGTGGCGCGCGTCCCCCTTCGGACCCGTCATTCACGAATTGTACGTGAACGCCTTTAATCTGATGCAACTCGGTTGTTCACTGGTTGGACCCGGTCGAAGCGAAATTTCCTGGTTGGAACGTCGTACGCGCTGATCCAGAAGAACCACCGGACCCGCTTGTTGGGTACAGGTTCTCGCCGCTGCTGGAAGACATTACTACGCCGGGCGAATCTTCTGCAGTCAGTCCCAAGACATAGACTGGCCGCGGGCGCTGCCGGCGGGAAGAAGGCACACCCCAACGCCACAGGTAAAGGCTTATCGTTTTCCCCGCCTCAGTTTGACTTCTCCGTCGCGGCGGACAAAGCAGATTCCAACTCAGTACGTCCCCGGCACGAGAGAAACTCCATCCGCGCCCTGTACCACAACATTCTGGGTGATGGTGTTGGTCGGGATGTTATAAACCGCCACAGTCCAGATCGCACCGATGTAGAGGTTGCCGTTGCCATCCGATTTGATGCCATCCGGAGCAGAGCCCGATTTCTTGAGCGCCGGGGTTAGATATAACGAGAAACTCGACCCCAAGCCCGCTGCGGTTACAGGTATCTGCAGCACACCAAGTCCGGTAGTTCCGCAATGGGTTGCCCACAAGCTACCTGAGTAGCTGTCGTAGGTTAGCCCATCTCCCCCGTTTATTCCGTGATGGGGCTCGAGGACCAAGGTATTCAGAATCGCTCCAGTGACAGGGTCGATTTGGACGATGGTGTTGTGATTGGCAACTGCGTAGAGGTTTCCATACGGGTCGTAGGCAATGCCATCGCAGGTCCCGAGTTTCTTGACCAGTACGGTGGTCGCCCCAGTGGCAAAGTTGTAGCGGACGATCTCACCCGGACTGTAGACAGCGATCAGCATCGTCAGCCCGCCCGGTTCGATTGCCAAATCGCGAGCGTACTTCAGGCCGCTCACCAAGACGGTGTTTTGTCCGGTCGTCGGATCGTACAAGTTGACTCCGGTAGATGGCACCGAGTAAATGAGTTGCCCCGCCGAGTTTAGGATCAAGTCGTCGGGTTTCGCCCCGATCGTGTACAGGGTAGTGAGCTGCGGGGGGGTGTTGCTCAGATTAAGGAGCTGAAGGATGCCTTTGGGTTCATTCGAGATGTAGACTTGTTGCGCAGACGACGAAAAAGCAGTCAGGAGAATAAGTGTAAACAGCGAGCCTATTCCACGCAGTGTGAACATATCTGGACTTCCTCACTAGAATATTGAAGTGGCTGTTCCCGCGCGCTTCCCCAAAGTCTTGAGAGCTCTGGAGTCTAGGCGGGCGTGCTCAGCTTCCCTTTTGATCGCATAGACAGATGTCCTGAATGCCTCTGCCATTAGGGGTAGCTCTTCTTCCATTCAAGCACTTTCGTTTCCAAAGGGATAGGCCATGCCGTCCACAGTGTCGAGGGAACTCAGCAGCCAGCAGCCCGGTTATCCCAGCGTGCAGAAGTGGACGGTGCAAGTCAAGCGCAATCAATATCAACGTGATATCACCCTGAGATCGGGTCGGGTAGGTTACACAAATCTCAGGGCTGCCCTGCAACTCACCAGGGGTGGGCTCATCGGGAAAATACCCGATGTGCAACAGAGTGCACATAAGTTCCGCGTCAGGTTACACCGCATCGAGAATTCCTGGGTGCCGAGTCATCTCGAATCGGATTGAGAACTCGCAACGAAGACGTCACCGGAATTCCGTGGTATTGACAATCGCACTGGGAATGGTATGCTGCGCTCAAGCAGTCGGTATCCCCTGCAGACTGATACTCGAGTCCAAATCGGTTAAGTGAATAGATTTCCCGAAGCGCACAAATTGACAAGGTGTTCAAGAAACTGAGACCGGGCTGACTTTGCCAAGGGGGTTAGAACCTGTTATGAAAGCCACAACAATACTGATCGTTTTATTGCTGAGCGCCGCTTCCAGTCTGAGCGCGGCGTTGACCGCGACCACGACTACGCTTTCGTCTTCGCTGAATCCATCCATGTATGGGCAGCCGGTGACCTTTACCGCGGTGGTCACTCCTGCGCCGCCGGATGGCGAAACCGTCACTTTCGAGCAGGGAGCGACCGTACTGGGAACGGGGGCGTTAAGTGGTGGCTTGGCCTCTTTTACGATCTCGACGCTGACAACGGGCAGCCCGGACAACGTCAAGGCGGTGTACGGCGGTGACTCGACCTTCAAGACCAGCACGTCGAACGTGGCGAGCCAGGTGGTGAACCAAGCAGCGACAACGACCACTTTGGTTTCTTCGCAGAATCCATCAGCTGATGGGTACCCTGTGACCTTTACGGCGAGCGTGGCACCGGAGTTCAGCGGTACGGTCACCGGCACTGTGGCGTTTTACAATGGGAGCGCGAACCTAGGACCTCGATCGCTTTCCGGCGGTATAGCCAGCTACACGACCTCAATTTTACCTCTCGGCACCGATTCGATTACAGCGGTCTATAGAGGTAACAAATCATTCACCACCAGCACCTCAGGCGTATTGAGCCAAGCGGTGTCGAACGGAACATTCATTAATTCCACGATGATTTGGGATGGCATCACGCGTTATTACCAGGTTTATCTGCCAGTGAATCTCCCCGCGAATCCGTCCATGCTCCTGATGCTGCACGGAACGAAGTTCATGATTCCGCCAAGTAATCCCAGTACACTGACTGAGTGGGGCTGGCAATCCGTCGCCCAACAGTACGGTTTTATCGTGGTTCAACCGGCTTCCACCTATAACGCGGCGTACGGTCAGTGGAACTGGAACGCGTATTTCATGGACGCAGCATTTACCCCGGCCGAGTCAGGGACGTGTACCGCACCACCCGCAACCGCTTGCCCTGACGATGCTGGCTTCTTGCGACAGCTCATCGTTAATCTGACAGCTCAGTACAACGTCAATCCCAACGCCATTTACGTTACCGGCATGTCCTCGGGTGCGCAAATGGCGGAGCGGGTCGGTGTCGAAATCTCCGATCTGGTGGCGGCGATTGCTCCCACTTCAGGCCAGATGGAGGGTCAGCAGGCTGCTCCGCCGCCGGTGCTCGCGCCGGGCAATGCGCTCGCGCCAATTTCCGTTCAGGAGTGGCACGGCACGCTCGATGAAAACTTGTGGCCCTGCGGCTACGGCAAGACCGGGTACGCTGGCGTTACTTTCTACCTGGACACGGTCGATGACACTTTCAACTACTGGGCGCAACAGAATAGCTGTACTACGCTGCAAACCGCGGCGACTTTGTGTGCGAGTGGGGTACCCAACAACGCGAACGATGCGCCGACTCCGGGTATGACGGGCATGACGGGTAACATTGCCGCCGGCTGCGTAGCCCCCGAGGGCCAAAATATTGAAGTGCAGTTCATTTGGGAACCGGGTGTCGCGCACACCTGGGAGGTGAAGGACAACACGGCACGCTGGCTCTTCCTTTCCGCTCATCCGAAGCAATCGACGCCGTAACGCGAAGGAGAGGGCGAATTAGAATTTGCAAAGATCAAATTGAAAGATGGTGGAGTGAAAGCAAGTAGAACCCTGGGGAAAGTCAATCATGGGAGTTGAGCAGGTCGCAGACAGCAGCGAAATGATGAAGGAATTAGCCGGCTACATCGCCGAAAAGGTGATCAAGGGTAAGAGTGAGATCACCGAGGACACGCCGCTGGTCTCTTCCGGTTTAGTCGACTCTTTCGCGCTGATCGAGATCTTCCTGGAACTTCAAAGGATCGCCGGCCGCAAGGTTCCCGCCAGCAAGGTGCAGGCGAAGGATATGGACACGGTGCGCCTGATGTTTGCTACCGCCGAGAAGTTTGGCAAGCCAGTCAAGAACTAAATCTGTTGCCGCCGTGCAGTCTGGCTCCCATTACGTATATCCCCAATGACACATGTGACAGATCGACCTTGTATTATGCAAGCTATGAACTTCAAGATTCTCCGGGATTTTCCCTCGCCTGACCTGGAGAAGGCATGGCGCGATTACCTGGCTCGCGTGGAGTTCCCATCTCACTATGAAGCCCCGGAGTATTTCCTCGAACCGCTTTGGGCGGGCAAACCGCGCTTCGCCGTTCTGGCGCTGGAGAACGACCGGGTTACTGGAGTCCTCACGGGGCTGCACGCGGGCAAGCATGTAATGTGTGGACTGTCCGCCCGGCCGCAGATTAGCGTTGATCCAGCGGCAGACACCGCGGCCACCCTGGAGACGCTGGCACAGGGGCTGTTGGCTGAGGCCTCGTCGGCGGAACTGGTCAGCGTTTACACCTGGTCTTCCCTCAAGCTTCCGCCTTTTTCAGCACACGGCTTCCAGTGCCAGGAGCTGCAGGGAAACGTGGTGCTTGATCTCACCCTGGGCGCTGACACTCTGTTCAAGCAATTTGCCAAGGACCGGCGCCGGAACATCCGTTTTGCCGAGAAGAACGGGGTTGTGATCTCCGAGGTCACGACCCCCCAGGACATTGCCGATTCTTATACGGTTTACTCTGCCTGGCGCGAAACGGAACGAAAAACAATTCACAATCGTAAAGTGAGTTTCGAGGTCTTTGCAAAGGCCGCCAGTCTTACGGGAAACCGCCTTCGTCTTGTGGCGCGCGTAGGGGGAAAACCGGTTGCCATTAACAGCTTCCGATTTTTCCCGGGTGGGTTGTTTGAATCCTCCGCGAACAGTTCACTCGACGAGTTCATTCACCTCAAGCCGAATGACTTGCTGCAGTGGAGGGGAATCGAATGGGCTTGCCGCCATGGGCTTCGTCGCCATTCCCTGGGAGGCTCGCACCAATTCCTGCTGCGCTTCGGTGGCACCGTGGTCCCCGTTCTCCGTTATCGCTTGGACCGTACCTGGCTGCGCCGCCACGACCTGCGCGAACGGGTCGAGGGAATTGGCCGTCGAGTTGTCCGTAAGCTGCCCCCATTCATGGAGAAAGCCGTCCGCAAGCTGGCCGGCAAAGAGAAGGGTCCCCGGACATGAGAGCTTCCGCCTAGCCCCCGCGAAGTCCTCACCCGTGAGCTGCAACTTTCGATTTTCTTGCTTCCACCGTAAACGTTTCGCCGACCGGCCCAGGTGCCCGGCTAAATGCAAAATTGACGAATCCTGCACGACTTAACGCGATCCTCATTCCGCGCTCGGTCTGAAACGATTCTGTCCTGCCCCTCAGAAACCCGACAGTCCTGCCGGTGCAGTGGAACCATAGCCCATTTGCTATGACGTACAGCCGAAAGAGCGCCGGGATTGGTTTCGGCAGCGCATGGTGGAGGAGTTCGGTCATCGTGAAACTTGGCAGATGCAGGCTTAGCGATAAACCGCCGCCAGGAACGAGGCTGCGGTGAATCTCCGCGAGCACTTTCGGAATGTTCATGTAGGGGAGAGCGACGCCGCAAATTACGCGATCGAAACTTTCATTCTCGAAGGGCAGGCATTCCCCGGCACCTTGCAGATAGGTTCGGTCGGGAAATCTCACCTTGGCGATCGCCAGGCTGCTGGCGTCGATGTCGAGTCCCGTGACTTCATCCGAAGCGACGACGCCCCACGAAGCCAGGTCGCGCCCTGGTCCGCAACCTAAATCGAGGACTCGCATAAATCGTATCTCCAGACTCAGCCAGGGTTGCCGTTCTCAGACGCCAGTCTCACCGCCGCACTTCATCAACCGCCAGAGGACGCCAGCGAACGCCCGCGAATCCGGACAACGACTGGAAATGGTGCTGCCGCCGGGCGTCGCTGCCGGTAGGCACAACTAGATCAGAACCCGCGCGACCATCATGGGGAACGATGGCGGTAGATGTCAATATGGCGCCCTCGTTGCAAGCGCTCATACTGTGGCCGCGACCCAAAGGCACTATCCCGCATGCCGAGAACCCCGGAAAACAATACCAGCAAGTCGCGCGGCGATTTTTTCAGGGAGTCCTCAATGTTGTGCACAATCCCATCCATGACGCTACGCGCGAACGGACTGTAAAAATACAACACCTGGGGTTCATCCGCCAGTTCGTACTCGGTGGCGTCTACAGTTATGGCTTCCATGTCAAAGCATTTCTGGTTCCTGGCGCGGTAGGTTTTCAGATTTTGCCTTGCGGTCTCGGCCAACTGCGGCGCGAACTCTATGCCGGTGATCTTCCGAAACGGGAACTCCGACGCAACCAGCAGCACCCGCCCCTTGCCGCAGCCAAAATCGACAAAGGCGTAGTCTTGGTGCCGGATATTCAGCGACATCAGTCCAGCACGGATAATTGCGGGATGGTGGGATTGGTACTCAAGACCCGGAGTCTTGTGCTCACTCTCGAAATCCAGATCCAGTAGCGGAATCTCGCCACATGTGTCCACGTCATGAACCAGATCCCATGCTCGGCAGCGGGCCCTGCCCACCGTTTTGAAAACAGGCATGAGCCAGGTTTGTGACAGCACCACCGACTTTAGACCCTCACGCGCACTCTTCATCTGCAATTCCTTCATTGCCCCCAGTTGGCCAGCATCTCCGTGATTTTTCCACGATCAATTTTACCGTTCACGTTCAACGGAATCTGCGGGAAGTGGTAAATACGGTTGGGAACCATGTAACGCGGCAGTCTGGTTTCACAAGCGGCTATGATTTGCTCATCCTGTGCTGGATCCGATCCCGACAGCACCCCGACAATACCGGAGGCTGAACCCTCCGACAACGGCCACGGGATCGCAACCGCCAATTCGGTGCGGGCCGCTTCCCGCAACACCAGGTCAATCTCCTGCAACTCCACGCGATACCCGTTGACCTTGATTTGAAAATCGCGGCGGCCAAGGTAGAACAGGCATCCGCGTGCATCTTGCCGGACCAGGTCCCCGGTGCGGTACCAGACTTGGTCCCCGGTGTTCTTTAAACGCACGAAACTTTTTGCCGTCTTTTCAGGATCATTCAAGTACCCGCGGGTTACCTGCGATCCGCCGAGGCAGAGCTCGCCGCTTTCGCCGGGCGGCACCGGCACGAGATCCTCGTTCACAGCGCATACTTGTTGCCCGTCAAATGGCCAGCCGATGGGCACCAACCCGCGCACGCACTCCGCGGGCGAAGTTGCCGAATCCCAGCGGTAGTACGTGATGGCGATGGTCGCCTCGGTCGGCCCGTAGAGGTTTTCCAGGACAGAATTATTCGCCGCCTGTTGCCACGACGCCGCCAGGCTCGCAGAAAGCGCTTCGCCACAAAAGAGGCTCCAACGCAAACTGGGGAATGCTCCGGGCTCCAATAACCCCAGCTTCGACGCGAACATGGCCACCGAAGGCACCGAGAACCAGCACGTCAGCTCCTTCTCGTCCACCAAAGTCGCGGGAGTGAGTGTCTGCTCGGTATAGGGGCAAAGCGTCGCCCCGCCATCCCAGCAGGTAAACAGGTCATGCACGCTGAGATCGAAAGTCAGATCGAAGTTCTGCGAACAGCGATCTCCGCCGTGCATGCCAAAGCGCTTCGCGGCGTACTCCATGTAGGCGACCGCATTCGATTGGCTGACGGCCACTCCTTTTGGCACCCCTGTGCTGCCCGAAGTAAACAGCAGATATGCCGTATCGCTTCCGTCGACCATGGGGTCGCGCGGATCCGCTATTTTCGACAACCGTCGTGCCAAGATGACACGGTGGGGTGACAGAAGTTGGGCTGACAGAGGTTTGCTCGCTGGTTCCCAGCCGGAATCGGGGATGATGAGGGTCAGCGGTTTGTCCAAACTTTCGTCCAGACGCGATAGCAATGCCTCCAGCGTAGCCGCGCACTCCTGTCCGACCACCAGCGTCTTGCAGCCGGACGCTCGCAGCATGATCAGCGTCCTCTCCGGAGGAAACTTGGGATTGAGTGGAACATAGCCTCTTCCGCTGCCCAGCACCCCCAGAATCCCGCCGTACGCACCAATACTTCGATCGGCCAGTACGGCAACCACCTTCTCGGAGGGATCCAGAGTGTCCTTGAGGCAAGCCGTGATTCGCCCGGCATAATTCCAGAGTTGCTCATAACTCAGCGATTGTTCACCGAGTTCGAGGGACGGGCTGCCGGGATTGGCCAGCAGGGAACGGAAAAAACCGCTGATCAAGCTTCTCTGTTGCTGCGGCGGAGCCATGAGTCACCTGGAATTGGTTTGAACGGGTTTATTTGAATCGAACCGCTGTTTACCACGAATGCTCATCGCCGGATCGGAAGCGTTGACCGGATTCGCGCCCACCGGATGTTCCAGGATATCGAAGAGCCGGTCGGCGACAATCTGGTCGCCTTCTGGCTTCAGGTGTGAGATACCCACATAGAGAGAACTCTTCTGGTCGTCCAGAAGGTCCCCGAGATAATAAAAATCCGGGCGCTTCACTTCGCGACCCCTCTTGTAGACCGCCTGGTACATCAACCCCAGGTCCGGGAACTTCTGATATTCCATGCGCAACACTTGTTGCTCGGAGGGCGTCAGTTCCTTATGCCCGACCGCCATATTGGGATACCAGGCGAAGATTGCGCGGAAGCTGTACTGCTTCGCCAGCAAGTTCACGATGTCCATGTTCTGAATGTAATTTTCGAGCACCGCGGTAGAAAGCGTCTCCGTATCCAGCCTTGCCGCAGGTCCCTCGTCCTTGCGGTGAAACGGCGCTTTCACGGCAATCCTCTCCAGCAGACGATAGGTGTTGGTCTGGCGGAAGTAGGAAAAGCTCGCTTTCTGCGAGGCGCCCCAGTTGTCCAGAAAATTCTTGAATGAGTTGAAGTTGCTGTGCACGTCAGCTCGGCCGCTCTGATAAGCGGCAAATGCCTCAGTGCCCCCGTCGTAAAAAAGCACGATATCCGGCTTGCGAGCGGCGTGTTTGAGTTGCTCAATCAGCCCGACCATTTCCTGCGTGTTGGACCAACCCTTTTCGGCATAGTTCACGATGCAGACCGGCCTGCCCGTTTTTTCGTAGTCTCGCGCTACGAATGAGGGGATGTTTTCTCCGTCCGGCGCGCCCGCCCCCCACATCACCGAGTCGCCGAACATCCATATCGTGAACGTCTGGTCATCGCATTGCGCGTGGAGTGTGCGGCGGACGCCCTCCTGATTAATGGAAAGCATTTCGCCCTGATAAGGAGCCCGGCGCCAGAGCACGTACTGGTGGTAAATCACTTTGTTGGCCAGTTCGAATTCCCTCCAGTACTCGCGCTCGGCGGCGCTCTGGCTCTCGCCCGAGTCCAACTTGACCGCGGGTTCCATCGCGTCTCGCGTCGCGGGAAGGTAACGCTTATACGAATAAAGCTCAACCGCGACCAGCAGAATCGCGGCCAAAGTCACGGCGACGCAAAGGCGAACGGCAAAGTATTCGAGAAGGGATTTGTACTGCGTCGTGGGCGTCTGCCGACTCTCCACTGTCTGGTCATTTCTTGTTAGTGGCACAAACGGATGAACCTCACTTGTCCGCTCCAAACCTTACTGCATGCTAGCATAGCGCTTTTGCTTCTTACACCTTGCCAGTAATCACCGAGGTAATTCTCCGGCTGCGGGCAAGAACAAAGCTAAACTAGAAAAGAGCGTACATAACGGGGCCGGTTTCAGCCTGTCCCGGCTGGAAGATCACGCTCAAGTAGAGCGCCAGGACGAGAACCACCGGAGTAATCCACACCCAGCGTTCGCGCGCCAAACGCCCAAGCAGGATTCGCTTCGCGCCCGAGGTTCTGTCTGTCCACTCTCCCAGGCGATCGAGTAGTCCGCCGCCTCCGATGACCGCGAAGTACCCGGCCGCCGCCAGCAGCGTCATAACGTAGAAGCTGTGGTCCAGAGTCAGATGCCGGTAAGTTCGTGGCGATGCTATCGCCTTCAGCATGGCGAATGCCTGCCGAATGCTCTCCGAGCGAAAGAAAATGTAGCCGATGCATACCGCGGAAAACGTCAGCCACCACGAGATTCCCGCAGCTAAGGCTCCGGACCATTCAAATCCCATCCGCTTTCGAAATTCCTGCCATTGCCGGTGCAGGACCAGCAAAATCCCGTGGTACGTGCCCCACATCATGAGCAGGAAGGTTCCCTTGTGCCACACTCCGAAAACAAACATAGCGATCACCAGCGACAAGTTGCGCCACCACACTTCCCGCCGAAAGGTCGCCAGCGGCAGAAAAAGAAAGTCGCGAATCCAGAATGACAGCGACATATGCCAACGCGTCCAGAAGACGGATATCGTGGTCGACAGATAGGGACGGTTAAAGTTCTCCTGCAGCTGAATCCCGAACAGGCGCGCCGCTCCAATCACGATGTGACACCAACCGCAGAAGCTGAAGTACAGCTGGAATGCGTAACCGATAATCAGGCACCAGACATCGATTCCGCTCAAGCGTCCCGCGCCATTGCTCATAAACGCGTGGTCGAAAATTGCGTCAACGCCCGCTCCCGTGTACAGCCCGCCGCTCATGACCCCGGCGATAACCGCCATGAGAATGCCGATCGAAACGCGGCGCACTCCGGTCTTCAGATCGTCATCGGTTACGCACCAATCCTGGCGGAATTGCGGCAGCATGCTCGACATCCGGCAGATCGGGCCCTGCAGCACCGTCGGCCAAAACGCCATGTACAGGCAAAACTCCAGCAAGGTCGGATTCAACTCTTCTTCGCGGTACAGCTCCAACAAATAACTCAGAGCCTGGAACGTCCAGAAGGAAACTCCCAGGGGAAAAATCATTCGTTTGAGCAGCGCCAGCGGTGAACCGGAAGGCGCGACGGTGCCGAGCAAGGGCAGGTATTTGAAAACACTCAGCAGCGCCAGATTGAAAATAATTCCGGTCCACAGCCGCCCGGCGGTAATTCGCTTTTTCAGCCACTCGCCCAAGGCGTAGTTCATCAGCGAGCTGAACAGCAGCACGACGATCAACCACGATCCCCAGCTGAAGTAGAAGAGCCAGCTGGCAACCAGGTAGAGCGATTGCCGGGCGGTAACGGAACGAAGCCGCATCGCCACCAACCACACCACCACTACACCAATTCCATATCCGAGAAGGTCTGTCGTCATCGATGGTTGTCGAAGCCCTGAAATTCAGCTTTGATATGCAGCTCTTAAATTCAACTTTGAGATTCAACGATTGTTAATACTTGAGAACTGCCAGTATTTTTTCATGCTCTCGCGGGAAACTCAGGTTGTCAACCTATCCGAGGGCTGTTCATTTACCGCGACCCCGTGGAGATACCCGAGCCGATCCTTTGCAGCACTTCGGCAAACTGACCGGCAACCACCGACCAGTCAAACTGCGCGGCCAGTTGTACCGCAGCCTGCTCGAACTTTCTTCGCACCTGGGCATCGCGAAGAAGAAGAAGAATGGCGTCGGCAAACGAGGAGGCATCGTCCGCGAGCAGGAGATCGCGGCCGTTCTCGAAGCTGAGGCCCTCGGCTCCGATGGAGGTCGAGACCAGCGCTTTGCCCAACGCCATCGCTTCATAGATCTTGAGCCGCGTTCCGCCACCGATGCGCAACGGCACCACCACCACGGTTGCATTCCGCAGATAATCCGTAACCGACGGCACGGTTCCCGTTACCTGCACCGACGGCGAAGCAAGTCGCTGGACTTTCGCGAACGGATTCCGTCCTACAATCTGGAAAATTGCGTCCGGAAACTTCGCCAGAATGCGCGGCCAGATCTGCCCACAGAAATACTCCACCGCATCGACGTTCGGTTCCCAATCCATCGAACCGGTGAACACGATCCGAGGAGGCGAGGCCGACGACGGGGGCGCGACCGGGAACTGCTGTGTATCGACGCCAGTTGGGACCACCGTGATCTCGCACGCTGGTTCCATCTTCAGCATCTGTTGGCGGTCGTTTTCCGAAACCGCGATGATGTGGTGAAACCGGCCCAGCGTGCGCCGTTCGTAACGCGACATTCTCGCGGACTCGAGGGCGTAGGCCAGTTTCCTGAGCGGATGCGACTCGGTCGTCGCCATGCGCCGCCATAGTGAGCTCTCCACATTGTGCTGAAAAAGCACGCAGGCTATCGGCAACTTAACGGGAAAGTTCAAAGAGGCGGCCAGAAAATCGCAGATCGCTACGTCGAACTGCCCGCCCAAAAGCTGTCTCGCAACCAGCCTGCGAACTGCCGGATGCGTGAACTTGGACACAGAATAGGGCGCCGATCGCGGCAACCGGTACAGGTAGTCCAGCAGCCCTCGAAACCCGTCAGAATCGGCAGCGGCAGTATAGACGATTTGCGATTGGGGAAATTGTTTGGGAAGAGCCGCCTCGTAGTCGGGATCGCGCACGCCGCCGTAGTAAGAAATCAGCGTGAGCTCATGGTCTCTCGAGAGCCGCCGCAGGATATTGAAGGAGCGAATTTTGCCGCCAGTATCGACAGGGAGGAGCTTGCCTGCCTTGACCCACAACACTCTCACTCGAGATTTCCTCGCCCCGTGGATTCGGATGACATAACCGTTTCAGCTAGCCAGATGGCGCCCCGTCACTTAGCAGCGTACCACGGCTTTTCAACTGAGCGGTCTCAGTGAAGACAGCGGGCATAGCTACGCCTGCAGCGGGTCGCGCTCACGCTAACCATGCCCGGAGTTGCCGGGAGCTTGGCTGGCTCCGAAGACCAGCACCGAACGGAGCCAGTTTCCCCATGGCCGCCGACCGGGCCCTACCTGCGAGACGATGGCTAGGATCAGAAACAAACCGCCGAACAGAATCCAAGGCTCATACCGGATCGATTGCGCGACGGAAAGGCAAGACGGTCGGTTTACTCTTTGTGGTCACTCGGAGTTCGGTCCTGTCTGTTGCTTTACAACCACACCCCTTGTCTGAGGGTCGTATGTCAGAACAAACCACACGGGGCGATGCATGACAGCGGCCGTGAAGTTGCGAACTTGGTCATTTCCCGGATCCAGAGCAAACAAGACGCGTGAATCCTGCCACCCATATGAATTCGGATTGTAGATGCCGACAGGGTGGCGATGCCCTTCGAAGAAGAAGGTGCCCCTCTCCATGAAGACGAGCAGTTTCGCTCCTGGTAGCTGCTCAGCACGTTCATACACGGCCGCGAACCTTCCCCGGTAGTTGATCGCCGCGTGAGCAATGTACACGTAGTTATAGAGTGTCAAACACGTTGCTGCTAGTAGAACGGCCCGGATGGACAATCGCGATGGCTTCCATTGCTGGCAAAGCCGTACCCATCCAACAGCCGCCAGGGTCGTGACCACAAAGTACGCCTCAAAGTAGTATCGTTCTCCAACAAAGGAATCGGCGCTTTCAGTGACAACAAACATGTGGCCAATAATCAGACTAAGCGGCACCATGGCAAGCAACCAAGATCGTTCTGTCCTTTCCTTCACAACCGCATAGACAGCCAGCGCAAGAACAAACGGAACGCCATCCAGTTCCGTGCGTGCTAAGCCCTTCAGGGTAAAAGTACGTATATTGTGCAGCAGGTTAGCAAAAGTAAACTGTAACTGCTGCGGCATATTGGAACTAAAGTAAACAGCGTAGGGAAGTTTCCAGAAATGACCAGTCAACACCGCATTGTCGTATGCGAATAAAGATAAGGCAATGACCCCGACAAAACTGCTAATCAGCAGAGCTTTGTAGAGTCTTATCCTGCTATGCCAGACGTTCCACGCCACCACGGAAGCCCATACGAAGCCCAAGCAAACCGCAGTAAAAGGCCGAATCAAGAATGCGGCGCCCAGCGAGGCACAGCTGAGCGCTAAGTCGCGAGTTCGGCGAGTCTCAACGGCGTTCAGTAACAAAAGAGCAGCAAGAGCGACCAATACAGCGTTAGCAATGTGGGAATAATATCCGAGCGAGAGGAAAAGAAAGAAAGGCGAGCACGCCATGAAACCCACAGAGATAGAAGCGATTCGATCGTCATAAAGCCGCTTGGCAATCTTGTAGACCAGCCAGAGTAGAACTAAGCCGAGTGCCGGTGAGACGAGCCATTCTGGCAGTATCCACCCAAGTGTTGCTAGTACAGCAGGCCAGCCAGGCGGGAATGCGCCAAACCACCGGCCCTCGAATATGACATCAGTCCCAAAGGTGAACTGTCGTTCAACTTCGGGCGGTGGGGCCGGGGCATAAGCATGAAGCGACCGAAAGATTCTGGCCTGGAAGCGATACGAACTTTCATCCCCCTGATATATCCCGTCCCGCAAATACCAGCTTAGCGGCATCACGACAACAACATAGATCAAAAAAAACGGAACGAGCGATAGTTTTCTAAGTGGTTGAGTCTCCTCTCTGCCGCGTTGTCGGAGAACCCAGATTAAAGGCGGCGTTACCAAGGCGAGCCGGAGCAAGAGTTGCGTGAACTTGCTGCTGCTATTAAATCCGGTCGTGAGCACGATAGAGAGCGCGATGCACGCGAGCACTGCAAAAGCGAGTGCGACAAAAGGCAAGAATGTCCACACAGAGCGACTTTCACGGCGTTGCAATCCCATACTCAAAGTACTCATTCAGAATCCGCTTTTTGACTTCAAAACGGCACGTATCATATATACACGCGGCTTGCCTGCTTGCCTAGTGAGACAAGATTTTCATATGAAGTGCACCGATTTGATCTGCGATCCGCACTCAGACCGCGCAAATTGCCGGCGATATTGCCTCCGAATCTCTCTAGGAGAAAATTCCCTTCTCGCAACCGACCTCGTGTGGTTCTTGCCGGAGAGTTTCCGCAAGGCCGCTGACTCTTCGGATCTCGCCGAATTCCGCTTCCAGGCCTGAGCCGTTTGCCCGCAAGCGCTCACGCGGGTTGCCACCGTCGTTCCGAACTGCTATCGAACCAGAAGAGGCGTCCGCTTGCGGCGGTTGTAGGTTACGCTGAGCGCAGCGAATATAGGTGCGAGAGTTGGAGCTGTAGAGCAGAGCCGGAGTTACCAATGCGAGCCGGAGTAGGAGCTGCCGCAGTTAGGTGCCACTGTCAAGTCCCGTTGTGAGCACAACGGACAGGACGATGCAGGTAAGAACTGCACAACTGAGCGCTGCGAAAGGCAATATTGTCCCTTGACATCCTCGAGCATACGGACAATGATCTCACGGCATTGCGGAAGATATGGCTCCTTTGCCTTCAGTTTGCCGTTGGCGGTCGCACCTCGATAACACCCATCATTCCCCCGTCCACATGCTGCAGGATATGGCAGTGATAGGGAAAGGTCCCGACAATGTTAGAGTCGCGGAAATCCATGCGCAGCTTCACACTGGGGAACTGTGTGGACCTGCCATCCCAATAGGGCACATCGACCGTATCTAGAAGATAGCGCTCGCTGGCTGGATCGCCGTCGCGCTCGAGTAACAAGAAATGGAGCTGGTGGATATGGAAGGCGTGCGATTCCTGGGAGCGATTCTCAATCGTCCAATCCTCGACATCGCCCTGGTGAACGACGATATCCGGAGCCATCACAGCGGGATCGAACGCCTTTGGGGTGTGGTCCTCCTCGGTGAGATAGAAAGCCGTGGACGTATCTGGGTGCTTAGGGTCCATCACCTTCTCAGAAAAGTAGAGCTTCCGTTGGCGCACCGGCGAAACGGTGGCGAGAGCCGCAATTTGATTCAGACTTGCAGGGGGCGCGGCTTCGGTCAAGGTGGGTGGCTCGACGGCGACGCGGGAAGAGACGATTCTGGCCAACGGTCGCGGAGGGGTGTAGTCGTCACTGTCGGGAACGGTGTCGGCAATGGACGAGCCGGAATCCGTCGAAGGGGAAGTGTCATTGTCTTCATCGGCGGGAGGATTCGTGTCTGCCCCTGCCGTGAGCAACTCGGCTTGGATTCCCTCGGGAGGAGTCTGGAAGACGAATTCCGCGCGACCGCCCGGGGGAATGAGTATTTCGGTTTTCCAGAGAACCTTTCCCGTCGATGAGTTCCCGTCCGAGATCGGCGCGCCATCCACAGCCACCAGACCTAAGGGTTGCCAGTTCCCATGCACCGCAGCCAATCCCTTTCCTTGCCACTCTCCGTTAAACAACACACCCAGGTTCACATACGTGTCGGCGGAGGCATTGAGCACCCGCCAGAGTTCGCGCGTGAGCGGCCGCGTTTTGATGGTTGCAACCGGATATTCAGGATACGGAACGGGGATGAAATTGACGGAAAGGTCCTTCGCTGGACGACTGGGATCGTGGTCCGAGGCGGCGCGTGCCGAAGACTCGAGCTGCTGATCGCGAAGCCTCTGATCGCGGATGACCTGATCGCGAATGACCAGGACTCTTTCGGGAAGCCCGGCGGCGACCGGATTCGCGGTTGCAATTCCCTCGACGATCAGAGCCCCCGATGCTCCGCCAAGCACTTGCTCTTCGCTGTGCCCGTGAGGATGCGGATGGTACCAATACAGTCCGGGTGGCTGATTGCTGGGAATGCGGACGCGGTACACGAAAGCTTTGGAAGGTGGAATCGAGATATGCAGGGAATCGTCGGAATGGCAGGTTGGAGAGATAGCTAGGCCGTGGAAATGGAGGTTGGTCGCATCCCTTGTCATCAAGACGGATGTGCAATTAGGCCGAACTACTCGGTGCGGATGCTCCGTCATGGATGGAAGAGAGATCTCGTTCTTGAGCTTTAAGACCAGCAAATCACCGGGCCGCAGGCGCAAGGTCGGCGAACGATTACCCTGCTCATCGATGTAGCAATACTGCATATGCCCCGTGGAATCGAGAGAATTGCGCAGTCGGAGACTGACCTGCAAACGCCCATTACGACTAACTAACTCCTTTGGAGACTCAATCGAAGTGCCGGCAGAAATGCTGCCAGTAGTGCCGACCGCGGCAGGGCACGGCTCTGAACCATGGCTTCGCGGAGATGCTAATGCTGACGATGGAAAGGTCAGCGCAACCGTTGTAAGCAAGAAAAAAGAGAAAAGGCGAAGTCTAATCAAATTCGTTCCCGGTGCCTTGCACCCGCGAGCTGAACATGTATTCCATACTCCTAATGATCTGATGTTACCCCTTGCTTGTCGGTCGCGGCCACACTATCGTCAGCACCAGCGCTACCGCAATTCCCAGCGATACTTCCAGAAACCGGTGCCATCCGACGAGCCATGGAGCGCGCGTCCGCGGAATCAGCAAAATGATGCTCAGCGTAATTGCGGCAAAACGGTAGGCGCCTCCGACGCGTAATAACCACGCCAGCATTCCGCACAAAAGGATTCCCAGACCATAGACTAGCGCACTCGGACTGAAGAACGTGGCGAGCGCCACGCCCACCACCGCCCCCAGCGCCGTACCCACAAATCGCTGCCAACCCAGCATCAGCGGAGGGATGGTGGATTGCACAACCACGATGGTCGAAATCGGTGCCCAATAGTATTCCGGCAGCTTCAGCAGACGAGCCAGCAGAAAGGCAGACACCGCCGCAACCGTGGTTCGCACGGCGTCCAGAACCGCAACCCGACTAGCCGCCGAAAAAATCCCTCCCCTCGCCATTCAACCCTCCCCGCAGGTGCGCCAAGAGCCGTCATTGTACCGCTCCCCGGCAAGGCAAAAGAAAAAGAGCCAGCTCTTCGGAACGGGGTTTTTGGTTAGCTGTCGGTTTTTCGCGGACAGGAGTGTCCGCGCCACACGGGCAGTTAGCGCCCAAAGAACGGGCGCGAACCGAAATGCCGGTGTTGTGAGGCTCCGCTTTACGCGGGCGGAGGTCAGATCTTTATCTTACGCACGCCCGTTTGGGGCACACGGCAAATCCACCCACGGCTTGCGCCGTCGGCTGCATTCTTGCGCCGCTTCGTGGCTTTGAAGATTCGCTGCGCTACAGTTACTCCGAAGCAATAAACAAAAAAGCCCCGCTCGCGAAAGCGGGGCTTCTTGATTTAACTGACAGCTGACAACTGAGAGCTGACAGCTGTTCCTAGTACATGTCGCCCATGCCGCCACCGTGGCCGCCGGGCATCGGAGCATTCTTCTTCTCTTCCGGGATCTCCGCTATCAGCGCTTCGGTTGTGAGCATCAACGCCGCAATCGAACCGGCGTTGGTTAGTGCGGTGCGCACCACCTTCGTCGGATCGAGCACGCCCGCCTTGACCAGGTCTTCATACTCGCCGGTCAGGGCGTTGTACCCGTAGTTGTTGTCCTTCGAGTCGTTGACCTTGCCCATCACGATCGCACCTTCTTCGCCGGAGTTCACCGCGATCTGACGCAGCGGCTCGGTGATGGCGCGCTTCACGATGTTGACACCGATCTGCTCGTCACCTTCCAGCTTCAGCTTGTCGAGAGCTGCAACGCAACGCGCCAGGGCCACGCCGCCGCCGGGGACAATACCTTCCTCGACTGCTGCACGGGTTGCGTGCATGGCGTCTTCCACACGTGCCTTCTTCTCTTTCATTTCGGTTTCGGTCGCGGCTCCAACTTTGATCACCGCTACGCCACCGACCAGTTTCGCCAACCGCTCCTGCAATTTCTCGCGGTCGTAATCGCTGGTGGTCTTTTCGATCTGGCTGCGAATTTCTTTCACGCGGCCTTGCACATCACCGGGCTTGCCTTTGCCTTCGACGATGGTGGTGTTGTCCTTGTCGATGGTGATTTTCTTGGCCTGTCCGAGATCGGCGAGCTGAACGTTCTCCAGCTTGATACCCAGATCTTCCGTGATCGCCTTGCCGCCGGTCAAAGTTGCGATGTCCTGCAGCATGGCCTTGCGGCGATCGCCGAAGCCCGGAGCCTTAACGGCCGAGACTTGCAGCGTGCCACGAAGTTTGTTCACGACCAGAGTCGCGAGCGCTTCGCCTTCCACATCTTCGGCGATGATCAGGAGCGGCTTGCCGCCCTTGGCGATCTGCTCCAGCAACGGCAGCAGGTCTTTCATCGAGCTGATTTTCTTTTCGTGGATCAGGATGTAGGCGTTCTCCTGCACCGACTCCATGCGCTCCGGGTCAGTGACGAAGTACGGAGAGAGATAGCCGCGATCGAACTGCATGCCTTCGACCACGTCGAGCTGCGTCTCCAGCGTCTTCGACTCTTCCACCGTGATGACGCCATCCTTGCCGACTTTCTTCATCGCCTCGGCAATGATCTTGCCGATGGTCTCGTCGTTGTTCGCCGAGATGGTGCCGACCTGCGCAATCATTTCGCCGGTGACGGGCTTGCTCAGTTTGTCGAGCTCGCCTTTCTCGCGGTTGCCTTCTTTGTCGAATTTGCCAGTGATGAGGGTGACGGCTTTTTCGATGCCGCGCTTGATCGCCATAGGATTGGCGCCAGCAGCAACGGTCTTAATGCCATCGCGATAAATTGCCTGGGCAAGAACCGTGGCGGTGGTGGTGCCATCGCCAGCGACGTCTGAGGTCTTCGAAGCAACTTCGCGGACCATCTGCGCGCCCATGTTCTCGAGCCCGTCCTGCAATTCAATTTCTTTGGCTACAGTTACGCCGTCTTTAGTGATGGTCGGCGAACCAAATTTCTTTTCAATAACAACGTTGCGGCCCTTGGGGCCGAGAGTAACCTTCACAGCATCAGCCAGCAGGTTGACGCCGCGGAGAATCGCCTGACGGGACTCTTCTCCGTGAACAATTTGCTTTGCCATATCTATTTGCTCCTTAAGATGTATGCAGGCTTGGCCTGCGGAATTTTCTGTCTCAGGACGGGGCAGAGCCCCGTCACCACACATTTACTTGCGCGATCCGGCGGTTTCCTTCTTGGAAGTTGTCGCGCCCGAGAGCACGCCGAGCACTTCTTCTTCGCGCATGATGATGAAGTCTTCACCATCGATCTTGATCTCGGTGCCGGAATACTTGCCGAACAGAATGCGGTCGCCTTCTTTCACATCGAGCGGCCGAACCTTGCCTTCTTCGCTGATCTTGCCTTTGCCGGTGGAGATGACTTCTCCCTCTTGCGGCTTGTCTTTCGCGGAGTCGGGAATAATGATGCCGCCGCGGGTGGTGTCGGCTTCTTCTACCCGACGGACCAGGATGCGGTCATGCAGCGGGGTGAATTTAGTTGCCATAGTTGCGTACTCCTTTCAAGAGTGGTTGAGTAGGTTGAATCGAATTCGGGATCGCCCGTGAAACGGGGACTGTTAGCACTTGAAGCTCACGAGTGCTAATTATAGGAATGTGAGTGGGTAGTTGTCAAGCGCTCCCGGTAGAAAGGACGTAAGTCCACTAGAATCAGCGAGCTAGTTGGAGCTTGCGATTGTGCTGTCGAGCGTCTACGTGCTCAGTCGGAGATTTCGAGACTTAGGAATCTGGCAGCGGCTGCCAATCAACTATATAGACTGGCGGAGCCCTCAGGGGTTGAAGCCCTTGTGTCTGGCGGCTCTTGGCGGCACGGCTGAGGAGGCTGCGGAAAAACTCGTCGAGGGAGCAAGAGACTCACCTCAGTCGCTGAAGCGCGGGCATGTTTTCAATGGCTTACGGCACGACTAAAGTCGTGCCCTTCCCAAAACCTGCGTGAATCGGAGTCTTTCGGCAAGCTGTGAAGCCCATGCCCTTCTCAGGGCAGCTTTCTTCCGTCAACCTTCGTCGACCGATGAGGCGGAATCAATGTAGCGTGGGTCGCAAAAGTTAGCGAAGTAGTTTCCCGGCGGACAACTCCAGCGGAACGACTTGAATCGCACAGGGAAACACGTAGATAATGCGGTTCAGCCCACTGACAATCCTGCTCTACCGGAGTGACCATGCGAAGCTCGTGTTCGACCTTGCTGTCCTTGTCCCATCTTTCCTTGTCCAAACCTTCGACGTCCAAATTTTCGACGCCCATCCTCTGCACCCTGCTCTGCATCCTGATCTTCTCCACCCTCAGCTTCGCCGCCGCGCCTGACCGCATCAGCGGTCCCATCGTCTCCGGTCAGAACGTTAAGCTTTCAGCGGGCATTCCTCTGAAGGCTCAGCCGCAGTACGATCAGGGCCGAGTCGATCCGTCCCTGAGGCTCGGCTACATGACGCTGCTCACCGTGCCCTCGGCCAGTCAACAGAAGGCCATCGACCAGCTTCTGGCGCAGCAGCAGAATCCGCACTCGCCTCTCTACCATAAATGGCTCACGCCAGAGCAGTACGCGGACCGCTTCGGCCTCAGCCGCAATGACATTCAGAAGCTCAGCGCATGGCTCCAGTCGCAAGGGTTTGCCATTGTCAGGGTGGCGCGGGGGCGCAACTTTATCGTTTTCAGCGGAACCGCCGCCCAGGCCGAGAGCGTCTTCCAGACCGAGATTCACAACTTCGAGGTCAAGGGAGAAAAGCACTTTTCCAACATCACTCCGATCTCGATTCCCGCCGCGCTCTCGGGTGTGGTAGCCGGAGTTCGCGGATTGAGCAATTTCCCCGCGAAATCGCACGCTATCCATGCCAAGCCGGCCTACACCGAGCCGGGCGCCGGGCAGGGTTATTGGATTGCTCCTGGCGACATCACGGCCATGTACGATCTCCAGCCACTTTACACTGCGGGCATCGACGGCAACGGACAGACGCTGGCGGTCATGGGCGAGACCGACTTGTACCTGGCTGACTTGAACGATTTCCGCACCATCTTCGATCTCCCGCAGATCACCGGCTGCACCTTTTTCAGCGGCACCAACGTGATCGAGACCTGCAGCACGACAAACTTCAAATATGTGGTGGTGGAGGGCCAGACCGATCCGGGGTCCCCCGATTCCTATCAGTCGGGCGACCTGCTCGAGGCCGACATCGATCTGGAATATTCCAACGCCGTGGCGCAGCAAGCGCTAATCCTGTATGTCAACGCCCCTGATGACACCGGCAATGGCGTCTGGGATTCGTGGTACTACGCCGTCGATCAAGATTTGGCGCCGGTGATTACGCTGAGCTACGGGAATTGTGAACTGGGCGAGGCGCTGTACGGAGCCGCCAATCCCGGTCTAAGAGGGACCTTCGCACTCGACGAGCCGGAATTGAAGAAGGCGAACCTCCTGGGCATTACGTTCATGAATTCAACCGGTGATACTGCCGCGGTGGAGTGCGATCCGAACCCCACCGATCCGAACGGTATACTCGCCACGGGCGGACTGGCGGTGAGCTATCCCGCCAGTAGCCCTGAGGTTACCGGCGTCGGCGGCACGATGATTCCGTATACGGAGTACACCAGCGCCTACTGGAGTGCGAGCAACGGCTCCGCCGGCGGCTCTGCCATTAAATATATTCCCGAGCAAGGGTGGAATGATGCGCAGGAGTGGGGCTTAGCTTGCGTCGCCGAGGGCAGCGACTATGGCAGTTTCTGCGATGGAATTACTTCCTGGGAAACGGCGCAGGAGAGCGCCAACATAGGCATTACTGGCGGCGGTGGTGGCCTGAGCAATTGCGTCAACATCGATAATGACACCGGCATCTGCGACACCCCGCCCAATGGCGGCTTCGCGCAGCCGACCTGGCAGGCAAGCCTGGCAGTTCCCGGCCAGACGACGGCAGGAGTCCGCTTCTCGCCCGATGTTTCACTGATTGCCTCGGTGTTTTGGCCCGGCTTTATCATCTGTTCTCCCCTGAGCGAGGTTAGCGGCGGTACCGACACCACCAGCATATGTGCCAGTGGAATTTCTGGTTTCTTCAGCGCCGGCTATACGTTCGGCGGGACTTCCTTTGCCTCTCCGATGTTTGCCGGCATGGTGACGCTGCTCAACCAGTACCTCGGTAATTCTGGTACGGGTCTCGGCAACCTCAACCCGACTCTTTACACTTTGGCTGCTGCGACTCCAACCAACGGCGCTTTCAACCAAGTGAAAGTCGGCTCCAACGGCGCTTACTGCGAAACCGGCACGCCTGCGGGGCAGCCAGCCGCCTTGCAGTGCCCGTCTTCGAGCCCCTTTTTCATTGGCTTCGACGCCTCGGACGCCGACCCGACCACGGGCTACAACCTGGTTACCGGACTCGGCTCGGTTGATGCCAACAACCTCGCTGTCGCCGCGAGAAAATTGCTGGACGCCACCACCACGGCCCTGCAGGCCTCGCCGACTCAAATTTTCCTGGCTCAGAGCGTAACTCTAACGGCCACGGTGACTCCTTCGTCTGCCACAGGTACGGTGAGCTTCTACAATAATGGCTCCACGACCGCCCTGGGCAGCGCCGCGCTAAGCAGCGGCGTCGCCACTTTCTCCACGACTGCTTTGCCGCTAGGCACCAACAGCATCGTCGCTACCTACAACGGCAACGACGCGTCATCCTCCAGCAGCGCCGCGACCGTAACTGTTCTCGCCGCGCCGACTTTCACCTTGTCTGCGCCCAATAGTCCTGCGGCAATATTGGCCGGAGAATCCACCACCTCCACCTTTACTGTGACGCCGGGGGGCGGGACGTTCGCCGCCGCCGTTACTTTCGCCTGCAACAACCTTCCGGACGCGACCGTCGGTTGCAGCGCCAGTCCAATCGCCGAAGGCGCCACCGGAGTCCAAACCGTCACTCTCATGCTTACAACCGCGGGTCCCAATACGAGCGACGGAAGCGGTAATCGACGGCGCAAAGCTGACAATCGTTCTCCGTGGCTGCCGCTGGCGTTGCCGCTCGCGGGCATTGTGATGGCCGGCTTCGCGGGAAGAAGAGTATCTAGGTATTCCGCGATTGCGGGCCTGTGTGTCTCGCTGGTGCTGCTCGGGCTTCTGCTGGCCTGTGGCGGGAGCAGCTCGCCGCCGGTAGCGATTAGCGTGAGTCCGTCCGGAGCGACGGTGTGGGCGAGTGACACAGCCGACGGCTGGCCACCTCAAACGGCTACGTTTAACGCAACGGTCACGAACACCAACAATACGGCCGTGAGCTGGGCGGTAACGACGACTAACGGAGGATCGATCACCTCGGGCGGCGTCTACACGGCTCCCACCGCGGCTGAGGGTCTCCCAACAAGCGCGACCATCACGGCAACTTCCCAAGCTGACTCGACCAAGACCGCATCGGCCACGGTAACGATCACACCGACAACCGTCCCCGGGGCGTACCCCATCACGGTCACCGCGACCGAGGGCCCGACGGCAAACACCACGTCGCCTTTCACGCTGACTGTGCATTAATAGTTGGCTGATTTTTGCTTGGGGCGCGGACAGCTTCCGCGCGGTTTTCATATTGGGGCGCCGGACCTCAGGCGCTGAAGCACGGACAGTTTTTCGACGGCTTACGGCACGACGAAAAAGTCGTGCCCTTCCAAAACCTGCGTAAATCAGAGTTTTCCCGCGAACGGACGCGCGCCTGCGCCGCTCCAGCCAAGGTGCCCAATTGACGGCAGAGTTGCCAGCCCTCCGGCGAGCCTTGGCCGTCGCCGGCGTATGACTGCTGCAAGCATTGAGTTCCAGGCCCGAAATGGAACGGCAGCCGGCGTGCACTCACTTCGTGATCACCCTCCGCACAGTGCGGTCTGGCCGGCCACGAGATTCAGATGTGCTGCGTTCCATCGTTGCCCACCCGACGCACCCGTCTGCGGAGAGATCGAGGAGCGCTGATGAGCACGTCCGGCTTAAACTGCGTTGAAAGCTGTCTTAATTGCCATCTGCGTTGCCGCAATTTTTTCTGCCAGCTCTCGCAGGATTCGCTCGAGGCGTTCAACAAAATTAAACATGCCGCGGTTTTTCCTGAACACGCCGTGGTTCTGGTCGAGGGACAAAGTCCCTGCGGAATTTTTGTTCTCTGCCAGGGGCGCGCCAAGCTTTGCACCACCTCGCGCGACGGCAAAACCTTGATCGTGCGCATCGCCGAACCCGGTGAAGTTCTGGGCTTGCACGCCTTGGTTACCGGCGGTCCCTACGAGCTGACGGTCGAGACCATGCAGCCCTGCCAACTGAACTTCGTGGGCCGCGAAGATATGCTGCGCTTCCTCGATGAGCACGCCGATGCCGCACTTCATGCTACCCAGCATCTTGCCCGAGACTGTTCGGATGCCTATGGCGTGGTGCGCACGATCGGGTTGTCGCATTCAGTGTCGGAGAGGTTCGCCAGATTTTTGCTCGAATCCTCGGCCGAGGGCGAGGTCAGCAATGGAACGGTGCGCGTCCGGCTGGCTATGACCCACGAAGAAATCTCACAACTGATTGGCACCAGCCGCGAGACCATCACGCGCCTGCTCTCCGAGTTCCGCCGAAGCTCGATGGCGGAACTGAAGGGCTCGATGTTGATTATCCATAACCGCCCGGCACTGAAGCATCTGGTCGGCGCATAGTGCCGGGTGTCCGTCCTATGCGGCTTGTCGTGTCTGGCTTTCCGTTCTGGCGATCTTCTCGGCGGCCAACTCGTAGCCCACGGCGGCCGAGTAAATTGCCCAATCAAAAAACCGTTCGAGTAACTGCAATAATTCCTGTTTTCCGAAGATCTCTACCGGACGGTCCGGAAACGATTCATCAAGGACGAACTCCCAGAGATTGTCTTTGGTCAAAATGATTGCCCAGATCACCTGGCTGAGTGGCACACCCTGTTGGGCGCGGCGGGAGCCAATGTTCGCGTAGCGCTCCTCGATATCGCTCTCACTCTTATCCAGCAGCCACTCGCCCAGGTGGCGATAGATTTCGGATACCCGCTGCATAAGTTCGTCTGGCGGAACGTTACGGAAGGCCTCGGTGCGGGCGGACCGCTGAACTTTGCGCAGAAGGCCGCTGGCCAGGGCGTCAGAATGTTCCTCAATGAGATGGACGAACCGGTGGCTAAGCATCATTGCCGCATCCCTTCCCAACGTTGCTGTTTTCATACTCTCTCCTTCCCCCGGGTCGAGGGTGAGTCCCAGCTTTCCGATCAAATTATGGCCCTGTGTTCCAGTGCGTTATGTGATGCTGGTCACGTTGAAGGACGGTGCGGAGTTCGAACATCGAGAAAGTCGGCCCCGAGCCGTAACGCCGCACCATCAAGTCCGCTATAATCCACAGCTCAGATGGCACTCACTGCAGGCACGAAACTGGGCCCCTACGACATCCAGTCCTTACTAGGCGCTGGAGGAATGGGCGAGGTGTATCGAGCCCGCGATTCCCGGTTGGATCGCGTCGTGGCCATCAAAGTCTTGCCTACGTCTTACTCGGCGGATGCGGAGCGGCTGCAGCGCTTCGTGCAGGAAGCGCGCGCGGCGGCGGCACTGAATCATCCGAACATTCTTTCGATTTTCGATATTGGGGAGGAGCGCGGGGCTCCTTATATTGTTTCCGAATTGCTGGAAGGACAAACGCTGCGGGAGCGGATTCGGAGTGGACCACTGGCCAGCCGGAAGGCGATTGATTACGCGCTGCAGGTGGCGCGGGGATTGGCGGCGGCGCACGAAAAGGGAATCGTGCATCGCGACCTGAAGCCGGAAAACTTATTTTTGACCAACGACGATCGAGTGAAGATTCTCGATTTCGGTTTGGCGAAACTGACGCGTCCGGAAACCGACTCGGATGCGGAAGCGGCCACCGTGCAAGTGAACACCGAGCCGGGCCAGGTTATGGGGACGGTGGGGTATATGTCGCCGGAGCAGGTGCGGGGAAAAGCGGCGGACCATCGCTCGGACATTTTTTCATTTGGGTCGATTCTGTATGAAATGCTATCCGGGCAGCGCGCGTTTCAGGGAGACACTTCGGCCGATACGATGAGCGCGATTCTGAAAGAAGAGCCCGCCGAACTTTCGGAAACGGCGCGCCATGTTCCTCCAGCTTTGGAACGTATGGTGCGGCATTGTCTGGAGAAAAATCCGGCGCAGCGTTTCCAGTCGGCAGGAGATCTGGCGTTCGATCTGGAAGCGTTGACGGAAAGTTCGGGGCTGGGAAAGACGGGCGCGCAGTCGGCGATTGCGGAGACAGCAAGTGCAGGGACGACCGCCGCGCGGGAAAAGCAAGTTGGGTCGCGGAGCAAACTGCGTGAACTGGCTGGCGCGCTGGTGCTGGCGGCTTTGATGTTGGGCGTGGGTTGGTGGTGGGGCCGAGACGGCGGGCACGCGCCTTTGGCGGAGTATCAGCCCATCACATTTCGGACGGGCTCAGTCGGAAACGCGCGATTCACGCCGGACGGCAGTATTGTGTACAGCGCCTCATGGGACGGAGGCGAAAACCAGTTATATATGGGGCGCACGGATGACCATGGCGCGCGCGAACTGGGGGTGAAGGACGCGGAGCTGCTATCGGTCTCGAAAAGTGGCGAGTTGGCGGTGCGGCTCAACACGGTGAACCTGGGCGGCTTTTCGCAGGTGGGAACCCTGGCACGGATTCCACTGAGCGGAGGAGCGCCGCGAGAGGTGCTGGACAATGTGCAGGACGCAGACTGGGCGGCGGACGGGGAGAGTATGGCCGTGGTCCGTTATGTGCCGGAGAACGGTCACTGGCGTTTGGAGTATCCGATTGGGAAGGTGCTCGTCGACGGCGTTAACTGGATCAGCCATCCGAAGATATCTCCGGACGGGAAGTTGGTCGCGTTTGCCGATCATGAGAACGCGGTCGGCGATGACCAGGGTTCGATCGCGGTGATTGGCGCGGAAGGGAAGAACGATGACAAAGAGCGGATACTTTCCTCGGGCTGGGTCAGTGTGCAGGGGGTGGCGTGGTCGACGGCGGGGGATGAAATCTGGTTTACGTCTGCTAACAACGGGAGCGCCGGGAATCCGCGGGCGGTAACGCTCTCGGGCAAAGTGCGAACCATCACCAACGTGCCGGGAGGCATGTGGCTGGAAGACGTGCGGAACGGAGCGGCGCTGATGGTGACACATCAGCGCCGCATCGGGATTCGGGGTATGCCGCCGGGTGGAAAAGAGGAGCGTGAATTGGGGTGGTGGGGTTGGTCGGTGCTGAGCGATCTGACACCCGACGGCCGAAAGGTCTTATATGAAGAGGCAGGCGATGGGGGTGGACCGAGTTACACCGTGTTTGTTCGCGACACTGACGGGTCGCCGCCGGTGCGGATTGGCGAGGGAGTCGGCTTGGCGATCTCTCCCGATGCCAAGTGGGTGATCACGCAGCCGGCGAAGGGTGGACCGCTTAGCCTGGTGCCGACGGGAGCGGGCGAGGCACGGCAGTTGACGCACGACGGCGTGAGCTACCAGAGAGTGCGGTGGTTGGCCGGCGGCAGGGAATTGCTGGCTAGCGGAGTTGAGGCCGGCCACGGTGCGCGCGACTACCTGATCGAGATGAGCAATGGCAATTCGAAGGCGGTTACTCCAGAGGGTATAAGTGGCGTACTGCCGTCCCCGAACGGCCGGAGCGCGGCGGTGCAGGGACCGGATGGAAAATGGGGGCTTTGGCCGCTGAATGGAGATGGGAGCGGTCTGCATCTGATCCCGGGGCTCGACGCGAACTACCGCGTGACGGGTTGGTCGCCGGACGGGGAATCGGTGTACGCCGTCCCAATCCGGCAGCGCGAGAGGACTGGGACTATCTACCGGGTAAATACAGTGACGGGAAAGTCGGAGTTATGGAGGACCTTCGGGGAGAGCTTGATGGTTGGAGCCTTGAGCAGGGGCGGATCCTATCTGTCGGGCGACGGAGGCGCGTATGCCTATCACTACATGCAGACGCTGTCGCAGGTGTATGTGGTGCGGGGGATGAAGTAAATAATTCGGACACGGGCTGGAATGCCCGGAGCCCCGTATGCGCCAGAAGCCTAAGGCTGCGCTTTGGCGGGTTTTGAAGGGCCAGTGGTGAGAAATGACTCCGCCGTTTTCTGCGCCTCTGCAGGATTTAATACGCGCTCGGAGATCGCGTTGGCCTCGTCCGAGCGCCCCTCGTGTTGCAAAGCCTTTGCCAGCAGCCAGTATGCAACGTCGGTGGAGTGCACGGCCACGGCACGCGAGTATTGGCGAATGGCTTCGCCCCAGTCGCCATTCTCCTGGGCGATCAAGCCGAGTCCGATCATTGCCTTGGTCCGCTCGGGCGCCAACTGCAGCGCCGTCTCGAAATACTGCTTCGCCTTCACCGGCTGGCCCATCTGGCGATAGGCGAATCCCAGACTGCCGTAGGCTCCAGCGCGCATGACCACGTCGGGCGCGTGCAGAACCACCATCTGATAGCGCTCGATGGCCGCTGGCAGATTGCCGCGGCTATCCTCATAGACGCCAAGATTCAGGTTGGCGATCAGATTGTCGGGACGGATGGCGAGTGCGGCGCGGAAGTGCGCGGCGGCCTCTTCGCCTTTGCCCTGACTGAACAGAAAAGTCCCCAGGTCATTCTCTGCGACGTAGTTGTCGCGAGTGAACGCCAATGTGCGCTGCCAGAATGACGGAATATCGTGCCAGTAACCAACCTGACGGTAAGTCAGGCTGCCTAGCACCAGCACATAACAAACCGCCGGCAGGGCAAGCCATTGGGCGGGAATCTTGCGAACTTTGGCCCAGTCGGCCGCCAGCCAGATCACCATCAGGAACAATCCAATGAAGGGAAGGTACGCGAAACGATCTGCCATGGCCTGAGGGCCTACCTGCACCAGTCCGATCATCGGCACCAGGCTTCCCAGGAACCAAAACCATCCGACGGCAAGATATTGTTGGTAACGCGCGCGGAGGACCAAAGCGGTGACGAGCATCAATAGGAGCACGGCTGCGCCCACCTGCCAGGCAGGATAGAGCCTGGTGGGGTGCGGATACAGCGCCACCAGCTTCGATGGCCAGAGCGCTTTCCCGAGGTAGCGCACATACGAGATCACGGCCGTCTCCAGTCGCAAGAGCAGGCTGTACTGGGAAAAAGTCTTGACGGCGCCTCCGGCCTTCTCGGCCTTCATGGTGACCACCGCGCTGGCTGCGGAGAGCAGCAGGAGTGGCACCTTTTCCAGCACTAGCCACCACAATCGGGGCGAGGTTCCGGCGGGAGTGTTCGAAGCCGCTGGCGGAAAAATCCGGCCGAGCGGCCAGTAGTCCCACAAGCAAAGCAGAAATGGAAACGTGATGATTTGAGACTTGCTCAAGAGTCCGAGTGTAAATAGAAAAAACACTGCGGCGTAGCGGAGCAGCGCGGGTTTCCGCGTGTACCAGGTGTAGGCATACAGAGCGAGCAGAAAAAACAGCATGCTTAACCCGTTCTTCCGCTCCGCCGCCCAGACTACGGACTCGACGTTGATGGGATGAAGCGCAAACAGAGCGGCAACCATCAGGCTGCGCCAGCGGAATCCCGTGGCGCTCTGCAGCAGCAGAAAGAGCAGGACAGCGCTCGTGGCATGCAGCAGCACACTCACGTAGTGATGGCCCGCAGGATTCAGGCCGAAAAGTTGACAGTCGACGGCATGAGAAAGCCACGACAGGGGAGCCCAGTTCGCCTCATCATAGGTGGTGAAGGCCCATTTCACGGTCGTCCACGTCAGGCCCGATTGCACGTGAGGGTTGTCGGTGATGTAGCGATCGTCGTCATAGTTGAGGAACCCGTTGTGAATCACAGGGCCGTAGGAGACAAGCACAACGACCGTCAGCAACAGGCAAAGCAGTGGAGTTCGCAGAGCAGGCGACGGAAACAGCTGGGTGGAAGTCGAGACTGTCGGTTCTTCCAGACGTTTCGGCGCCGCGGCAGAGGCAGACAAACTCATGGATTCAATAATTTTGACCCCGTCACGAAGGATTCGCGAGAGAGAACTGAAAGGTGTGGGTTCCCTTGGTAACTGCTGGACGGTCATTGCGTTTCAGGTCATGGCATTTCAGGTCATGGCATTTCCCCAGTAACAATCAGCACCAGGGACAATCAGTGGCTTGTTTATGAGAGCAGTTCTAGAATGGCTGCTATGAAAAAGAGTTGTTTGATCCTGAGTACGGTAATCATCTTGCTTGGGGTGGGCATGATGGGGCGGGCGCGGGCTCAGGAGGTTGACGGGCCGATGTCGGATTTGCGGTTTGTGGTGCTGAAAGACTACAACGGCAAGCCGGTGCGGAATGCGGCGGTGGTGTTGCATCCGGTGGGTAAGACGGGAAAGCAGTCGAGGGGCGGGTTGGAGTTGAAGACGGACAACGACGGGCGCACGAATATTGACGGCATTCCGTATGGGCCGCTGCGGGTGCAGGTGCTGGCGCCGGGTTTCCAGACTTTTGGGGAAGACTACCAGATCGACAAGCCGGAGTTGCAGATTACGGTGAAATTGAAGCGTCCGGCGGGACAATACTCGTCGTATGGGAATCAGGGAGACGCGAAGAAAGATGACGACAAGAAGCCTGCGGAGCAGAAGCCGCAGTAGTCAGTGGCCAGTGGTCGGTGGTCAGTGACCAGTGATCAGTGAAGCGTGGCGCGAGGGCATCGACGCCGGCCCCTTCAGAGCTATCCGGGAGCGCGGTTAGATCAGAGTTTCCTTGGAGTGAGATTGCATATGAAGAGAAAATTGTCGTTGCTGATGGCAGTGGCGATGGTGTTTGGGCTTGGCATAGTGGTGCTGGCGACGGCTCAGGATGATGAGGGGCCGACGTCGAGCTTGCGGTTTGTGGTGGTGCGCGATTCCGATGGCAAGCCGGTGAGGAACGCGGAGGTGGTGCTGCATCCGGTGAAACGCAAGGGAAAGCAGGCGCCGGGAGAGATGGAGTTGAAGACGGATGCAGAGGGGAAGACGAACGTTGACGGGATTCCGTATGGTCCGCTGCGGGTGCAGGTGCTGGCGCCGCATTTTCAGACGTTTGGGGAAGACTACGAGATCAACAAGGCGGAGATGGAGATTACGGTGAAGCTGAAACATCCGGGCGGGCAGTACTCGGTGTATGAGAATCACGGGGACGACAAGAAACCGCAGTAATCTATCGGAGTGACAGGGAGCGCCGGGTGTCCTACAATCGGCTGCCATGGGATTGCAGGAGCTCACCGTCGAGCGCTATGAAGGAGTGGCGGACGATCAGCGGATTTTGTTGCTGCGCGGGCCGATCACGGTGGAAACCGCTCCGCAATTCGACCGAGCGGTGCGCTACGAGAGCGCGGAGACGATGATTCTGGATTTGTCGGATGTCCCTTATATTGATTCGGTGGGATTGGGATCGCTGGTGGCAGCGTACGTATCGCATCAGAAAACGGGACGATGCCTGGTGCTGACGGGGATGAAGCCGCGGGTGCGCAGGATTATGGAAATCACCAAGGTGAACGAATTCTTCGTGACGTTTGGCACGACGTGGGAAGCGGTGGAAGCGCTGGCTAACACCGGAACGGCTTGACAGGATGCGGAAAAGCCTCACGTGATCACGGGGGTGTTGCTCATTCCTGCGGTGCCGAATATGCGGCGGTAGCGTGCGATTTCTTCCGGTGTGCCGAGCCTCTTGGCGTAGTTGTCGGAGAGCTTCACGGCGGGCTTGCCTTCTACCGTGGATACCTTGCAGATCAGGCTGATGGGGTCAAAGTCGTTGCCGCCGGCGGGATCGCAACCGCGAAAATCGTTAGTCAGCAAAGTGCCCCAACCGGCGCTGAAACGAATGTGGAAGCGCTCGCTAACACCGGGACGGCTTGACAGGGTGCGGAAAAACCTCACGTGATCACGGGGGTGTTGCTCATTCCTGCGCTGCCGAATATGCGGCGGTAGCGTTCGATTTCTTCCGGTGTGCCGAGCCTCTTGGCGTAGTTGTCGGAGAGCTTCACGGCGGGCTTGCCTTCGACCGTGGATACCTTGCAGATCAGGCTGATGGGGTCAAAGTCGCTGCCGCCGGCGGGATCGCAGCCGCGAAAATCGTTGGTCAGCAAAGTGCCCCAACCGGCGCTGAAACGAATGCGGCGGCCAGGGGTCCACTTTTTCGAATCAAGAAAATCGGCGGCGCTGCGGAAGTCACTGACGGTGGCGCCGCTCGCTAGCCCGCCACCGAAATACGCGTGCAGGCCGAGGATGTCATCGACGTCGAGCGCGTCGGAAGCGATGATGAGCTTGTCCTGCGGGTTGCGACCGCGCCCCTTTAGCCATTGAATATATTCGTCGCCGGCGACGTAGGGGTCTTTGCTGTCGATGCGCTGGCCGGTCCAATCGGCGGTCCAGTCGGGGGCATGGGCGAGAAATTGCGTGGTGCCGAAAGTGTCGGGCAGCATGATGCGGAGAGCGCCTTCGTAGGTGGCCTGCCACAACTCGAGGACGCGGTACTGCGAAGCTTTCATAGCGTCGTCATCGGGCGCCAGTGCGGCAAGAGACATGGGGATCTCATGGGCGTTGGTTCCGATCGCTTCCAGATCATGTTTATGGGCGAGGAAGGCATTCGAGGTTCCAGTAAAGGCGCTGCCCAGATTCGCCGCCATGGCGTTGACCACATATTCCTGCCACAGGAAGCTGTGGCGGCGGCGGGTTCCGAAGTCGGCCACGGAAAGGCCGGGCACGCCGCGCAGGCGCTCGATCTTGCCCCACAGTTTTGTTTTCGCGCGGGCATACAGGATGTCGAGACCGAACTCGCGCAATTTTTTCAGACCGGCTCTGGTTTTGAGCTCGTCAAGGATGGGAAGCGCATAGAGTTCCCACATCGTGGTCTCGGACCAAAGGCCGTTGAAAGAGAGCAGGAACTGTCCGTCCTCGACTGAGAGCTCATAGTCCGACAATCGGAAATCGCGTTCCAGCCATTCCAGAAAGGCAGGTTCAAAGATTCCGCGGCGGCCATAGAACGTGTTGCCGGCGAGCCAGACCAGTTCCGACCTGCGAAAGCGGAGTTGGCGAACGTGCTCCATCTGGTGGATCAGTTCCTCGCGTGAGAACATGTCGGCGAGGCGCACAGAAGTGGAGCGATTCAACAGAGAGAACGATACGTGGGTCGTCGGGTAATGCTTCCAGATGAACTGGAGCATCAGCAGCTTGTAGAAATCGGTGTCGAGTAGAGACCGGATAACCGGGTCCAGTTCCCAGTTGTGGTTGTGCGCCCGGCGGGCGAAGTTGATGATCATCGCTTACTATCTCAGGTACCAGTTCGCATACTATCCTCTGTGACAGTCCTGAGAAAATCAACCGCAGTGAACTAGTGAGGTGCCTTTTCTTATGGTTTGGCTGACACCGGGAAGGCAAACACGGTACTATCAAATTTCTGCATGAGACTGCCTGGGCCCTTCACGGACGCGCGCCGGAGTTGCGCATCGTTTTTTCTTGCGATGGGGCAGGCCCACGGCTGGACAGTGTTTTCTGGCCGTGCGCGGCACGCGCTGGCGGTCGGGGTGCTGCCGGCGATGTTCGTTCTGCGCTCGCCCCGCGAAGAGATTTACAACATTCTCTGGGTGCTGGTGTTCGGCTTTGCCACGCTGAATATTTTGAGCCTGGGGGCGCGGCGTTTCGAGCAGGAAAAGAGTGGGTTGACCTTTGGGGAGACTCTGGCAATCCTAGTGGTGGTGGTTTCGATCGTTCTGCTGGGGTGGGAGATGCTGTATTTGTTCCACATTCTTCCGATTCGGCTCACGCCGCGCTGATCCGGATTGCGGTATGATCGGCAGTGGTGAAACGCGAATCCAATTTTCGTGACCCCAGTTTTGACGTGACTTGCCCGTGCTGCGGCGCGGTCCTGAAAATCGACGCGGCGACGCGCAGCATCATCGCACACACCGCGCCAGTCAAGCCGAAAACCTTCAATGATATGGAAGAAGCGGCTCGCGCCATGAAAGAGCAGGACAGCCGGCGCGATTCCATCTTCCGCCAATCGATGGAAGCGCAAAAGCATGCCTCGGAACTGCTGGAGAAAAAATTCCAGGAGGCGGTGAAGAAGGCCAAAGAGACTCCGGACACGGGAAAGCCGATCCGGGATTTCGATTTGGACTGATCGCTCCGCTTGTTCACTGCCGAGACGCTGAGGACGCCGAGAAAACTAAATACTTGCATGACTCTTCCTCTTCTTTTGGGGCACCGCGGGGCTCGGGCTTTCCGGCACATTCCTGAAAATACTTTGGCTTCGTTTGAGCTTTGTTTAGAGCAGGGCTGCGACGGTTTTGAGTTTGACGTGCGGCTTTCCGCCGACGGGCAGGCTGTGATTTGTCATGACGCGACTGTCGGCGCAGTGGAGATTGAGAAGACCGATTCGAAAATTCTGCCGCTGCCTATGCTGACTGACGTTCTTCGGCAATTTGCCGGGCGCGCGTTTCTGGATGTTGAGTTGAAGGTTACGGGGCTGGAGGCGCAGACGCTCGCGGAGTTGCGCAGGCATCCGCCGCAAAAGGGATACGTGATTTCGTCGTTTCTTCCCGAGGTGCTCACGGCAATGCATGATCTCGATCCGGCGATTCCGTTGGGATTCCTTTGCGAGACCGAGGATCAGCTTCGAGGATGGCGCCAAATGCCGGCGGAGTGGGTGATTCCGCAGTTCAAACTGGCAGATCGAGAGTTGATCGAACGGGTTCATGCGGCCGGGAAGAGAATCATGGTTTGGACGGTGAATCGCGCCGAGCGCATGCGTGAGTTCAAAGAGTGGGGTGTGGATGTGATCATTTCGGATGAAACGGAATTGCTGGTGCAGTCGCTGCGATAACGGCGAGACTATCCACTGCCATTGCCCCTTAAATTCGCGTCATTTACATTGAACAGGATGCCCAACACAGGCGAACGATTCGAGCGAGCGGTTCAGATCATGGCGCGGTTGCGGGCTCCGGGCGGATGCCCTTGGGATCGCGAACAAACCTTCGATACCATCAAGCCCTACACCTTGGAAGAGACTTACGAAGTCCTCGAAGCCATCGACAATCGCGATTGGCCGGAACTGACTGGCGAATTGGGCGACCTGCTGTTGCAGGTGCTGTTCTATTCGCAGATGGCAAATGAAGCCGGCCACTTCTCGGTGGATGATGTGCTCGATCGCCTTTCTACCAAACTGGTCGACCGGCATCCGCATGTGTTTGGCGATGTGAAGGCCGACACTCCTGCCGAAGTGCTGCGCAACTGGGAGGCGCTGAAGGCGCAAGAGAAGAAGAAACGGCTGACGGCGGACGGAGGCAAGAAACCGGAGCCGGCTGACGGCGCCGTCGCCCGCCCCTTGCAAAAGGCGCAAGGAGCGGGGCACCCTGCGCAGTCTGATTCCGGAGAATCTGATTCCGGAGAATCGGTGCTGGCGGGCGTGTCGTCGAAAATGCCAGCGCTGATGGAGGCCTATAAACTCAGCTCGCGCGCGGCGCACGTGGGATTCGACTGGCCGGAGATGGAAGGGCTCTTTGAGAAGCTGGCTGAAGAAACCGCGGAACTGCGGGAGGAATTGAAGGTCGCGCCCGTCAAGGCGCCAACGGGGACCGGACTTGCCGGGTCGGGAAAGCCGCGGGTTCCGCCCGAGCTGCGCGAGTGTTTGGAAGATGAAGTGGGAGATCTGTTCTTCGTGCTGGTGAACATTGCGCGCTATCTGTCGCTCGATCCGGAGTCGGCGTTGCGGAAGACGAATCGCAAATTCAAGCGCCGGTTTCAATGGATGGAGGAGCGCCTGCGCGTCAGCGGGCGAGCGCCGCAGCAGGCGTCGATGGACGAACTGGAAACACTATGGCGAGAAGCGAAGCAGCTGGAAAAACCGGCGTGACCGGAGCGATCTCCGGGTCGACCACAAGCAAAGTCACTATCCGTAAGTGCGAAGCGCTGGAGGAAATGCAGGCCTGTTTTGCGCTGCAGAAAGAAGTATGGAAGTTCTCGGATGCGGACCTGGTTCCGGTGCGCATGTTCGTGGTAGCGGCAAAGATCGGCGGCCAGGTGGTTGGGGCCTTCGTCCAGAAGGACGGCAAAAAGGACGACGCAAGGGACGGCGAAAGGGAACTGATCGGCTTCGCGCTCGCGATTCCGGGAACGCGGAACGGGCGCTGCTATCTACACTCGCAGATGCTGGCGGTCCGCCAGCAATACCGCAATGGCGGACTGGGCCGGCGGATGAAGCTCTATCAGCGTGAAGACGCGCTGGCGCGCGGTTTCGAACTGATGGAGTGGACGTTCGATCCGCTGGAAATCAAGAACGCGTATTTGAATATCGAGAAGCTGGGTGCGATCACGCGACGCTACAACGTGAATCAATACGGGATCACGTCGTCTCCGTTGCAGGGTGGTTTGCCCACGGATCGGCTCGTAGCGGAGTGGTGGATGAAATCAAAGCGGGTGGAAGCCGTGCTGGCGGATGCTCCGCGGGCGAAGTTCGAATGCCGTGCGCGCATCGATGTGCCGGCGGAGATTTATGAATGGAAGGCCGCGGCGACGACGCGCGCGCAGGCGCTGGCGGTGCAGGGTAGCAACCGTGAGCGCTTCACAAGGGCGTTTGCCGAAGGACTGAGTGTGCTCGGCTATGAGCGAGACGAACGCGGGAATGGCCGGTTCCTGCTGGGAGAGTGGGACGAAGGCTGGCGGTATTAGGACCAATCATATTCGGAACAATCATGAAAATCGAATCCGTAACTCTGCGTGAAATTCATATGCCGCTCGTGCATTTTTTTGAAACGAGCTTTGGGCGCGTTTACAGCCGCCGCATCCTGCTAGTGAGCGTTGACGCCGATGGCGTGCGCGGGTGGGGCGAGTGCGTCGCCGGGGAAGATCCATATTACAGTTCGGAATGGACGGAAACCGCGTGGCCCACGATCAAGCATTACCTGGCGCCGCTGCTGCTGCAGGAGGAAGTGGATGCCGGCCGGGATTGTGGGGCGCGGTTTGCCAGAGTCCGCGGCCACCGCATGGCGAAGGCCGCGCTCGAAAACGCGGTGTGGGACGCGGAGGCGCGGCAGAAACAACAGCCGCTCTGGAAGTTGCTGGGAGGAACGCGGCGCGAGATCGCCTGCGGCGTTTCCATTGGCATTCAGGACTCGCCAGAACAACTTCTGCAGAAAATCGACACGGAACTGGCGGCGGGATACCGGCGGATCAAGATCAAAGTGAAGCCAGGATGGGATCTGAATGTGCTGGAGAAGATTCGAGCGCGCTGGGCCGACATTGTCCTCAGTGTGGATGCGAATTGCGCCTACACGCTCGACGAGGTCGAGCACCTGCGCAAATTCGATGCCTTCAAGCTGCTCATGATCGAGCAGCCGCTGTGGAACGACGAAATCTATCTTCATGCGCGGCTGCAGAAATCCATCCAGACTGCGATCTGCCTGGACGAATCGATTCTGAATGCGCGCGGCGCCGATTTTGCGCTTGAGATCGGCGCCTGCCGCATCATCAACATCAAGGTGGGCCGCGTGGGCGGCTTCAGCGAGGCAAAGAAGATACACGATGTCACAGTGCGGCACAATATTCCGGTGTGGTGCGGCGGGATGCTGGAATCGGGAGTGGGGCGAGGGCACAACATCGCTTTGTCGACGCTCGAAAATTTTCGCTTGCCCGGAGATGTGTCGGCATCGAAGCGTTATTGGAAGGAAGACATCATAGAGCCTGAAGTGGAAGTGCGCGCCGATGGCATGATCGCCATCAGTGATGCTCCCGGAACGGGCTACCAGGTGCGCGAGGATATGGTGCGGAAGTACACCGTGCGCGAAGAAAGATTTCGCGCCCGGAAATAAGGAGGCACTGATTTTCCCGTAGAGACGCGCCTGCCTGCGTCTCCGGCCGCGGATGAGACGGGGCAAGCCCCGTCTCTACAAGGGGGAACCGGCCCCAGTGGATTCTTCCTTCTTCAACAGTTCCAGCGCCCGGGCGAACGTCAGACCCGAGGGAACCTGTTTGAAGCCGGTGAAAACCTCCTTCGAGCTGATGGAGAGATTCTTTACCAGCAGGATCTTTCCGGTGAAGCTCAGGGTCATGCCTGAAATTTCCCAGAGATTGTCGCCAACCTCCTGCTGCTGAACCATGAAGCGGCCGCCGCGATCGAGGTGTCCGAGAATTCCCCAGCCGAAGCCGACTTCCTTGAAGAGCGTGCCATCAATGCTGGCCAGGCGGTAATGGACGGGGTCCACCAGTACATAGCCCTGCATGGCGGTCAGGACCTCTTCCACGCGCGACGGCGGTTGGAAGCGGGGATTGGGCTGGAACTTTAATTTGACCAGAGTGGCACCGGGCCGGCCAATGCCTGCCGAGCCCGGTTCCTCGCCTGCATACTCGAACAAGAAGGCATCGGGCATTGCGCGCATGATGCGCATAGTGCGCTCGGCGCTCGCGCGCTCCTGTTCGCGCTTCTTTCTCAGTTCTTCAGGATGGTTGATGAAACGTTCGACGCGCGCCTCTTCCTGCTGGCGTTGTTCGGGAGTCAGAGGTTTGCCGTTGTAGGCGATCACCAATCCGGCCGTAGCCTCCTTGGTTTCGACATAGAGTCTGGTGGTGGATCCCTGGGGCGTAGTTTTGGTGCCGCGAAACAGGAAGTGGGCGGTGTCGTCGTTGGCTGCCTTAATTTCGTTCTGCACGGCTTTGCGCATCAGTTCCGCCGGATCGTGATACGAAGAAACTGTCGCTTGCTGCCCGCCAAAACTGGCTGCGGTGAACAGCAGAATCCAGCCGAGACTGTGAGCGATACTGGAAGCAACGGAGGTGCGTGAGACTGAGCTGACGACCGCCATAACTGGATTGCGCACGTTGATCCTTAGGGAAACTCTCATTAGGTCTTCACTGCCGAGGCGGGATGCGTTGAAAGTGCGGCCCTCAGCGGCTGAAGCCGCTTATTTAGCGGTTCTCACGGCATGGCTGAAGCCATGCCCTTTCAAAGCTCTCCGTGAAAGGACTTAATCAGAGGTCCCTTAAGGCGATGGTAACAAACCGGAGGCCGCATCGGGGCCGCGAATCCAGCTGCTTCCGTAAGTTCCTGATGGAGAATGATTTCGCGCTACCGCGCCAAGCCGCAAGATCGCGGAATGATTTACAATCGGTTCATTCGCGACGACGAGAGCGCGAGGAAGATGGAGGCCCAAGCATGGATGCTCCGCAAACCGGAGAGTTCGCCCACATTGGCAAGTCGGTGGTCATCAAGGGGGAGCTGTCGGGCTCCGAAGACTTGTACGTGGATGGCAACGTCGAAGGCAAAATCGAGCTGCGCAACAACAGCCTGACCGTGGGGCCGAACGGAAACGTCAAGGCCGACGTCAGCGCCAAGGCCGTAGTCATTCAGGGTAAGTTGGATGGGACCGTGATCGCCTCTGAGCGCGTGGAGTTGCGAAAGTCGGCGGTGGTAACTGGCGATGTGACCACGCAGCGCATCGCCATTGAAGAGGGCGCGTTCCTGAAAGGGAAAGTCGATATTCAGAAAGAGGCCGGAAAAGCGGGAGCTGCGTCTTCGTAGGAAATACGGAGCTGACCGCGCCACCGGGTGCATTCATCGATGGCATCTGTTTCTGACAACGTAATGAGATTCTTTCGGAGTTCTTCGAACCAGGCGGCGCGTGCCGCAGTTCCGCAGAAACTGACCCGCCGGTCGAGCGGCATGGGGGAGATTTCGCGGCTGCTGAATTCGCAGGAGGGGCTGTGCGTGCTCGACATGGGCTCGACCTCGGCCAACAATATCCGCTTTCTTACTGGCAAGGGACACAAGAATTACAGCGAAGATCTGTTGCGCTCGTCACTCGACCCGGCACTGCTCGCACCGGACAGTGCGGGAAACCGCGTGGTGGATAGTAAGACATTTCTGGAAGAGAACCTGGTGTATGCGAACGCTCAGTTCGACGTGGTGCTGTGCTGGAATCTTCCGGATTACCTGGAAGAGAGCCTGGTGAAGCCGACCATCGACCGCCTGTGGTCGGTGATGAAGCCGGGCGGATACCTGCTGGCGTTCTTTCACACCCGAGATGCGGGGCCAGACTCGATCTGCTATCGCTATCACGTGACCGACACCGACATGCTGGAGATGCAAGAGGTGAAGTTCGCACCACCCGGACGTCCCGCGTCCGAGAAGCAATCTCCGCGCCTGCAGCGAGTGTTCAACAACCGGCACATTGAAAACCTGTTCCGCGATTTCGCGTCGATCAAATTTTTCCTGGCGCGCGATGCGATACGGGAAGTGCTGGTAGTGCGCTAAGAGACCCAAGCTCCAAGCTCAAATCTACTGGGCCGATCATCGCCAAACCCAGGACGGATGACGCAATCTCTTTTATCTTGACACGCCTTTTGTATTTCAGTAACATCTCGCCAATTTTTTTTGGGCGGAACTTCACCCCCGCTTCCGCCAGAGGTAACCCACTACCTGAATTCGAATTAACGGAGGGCGTTCAATGTCACCGAAGAAAGTTCCTGTTCTTGCCTGCACCTTGGCCGTGATGCTCGCGGCCGTTTCCAATCTTCATGCTGCGAGTAAGGTCGGGAAGTACGCATATGTACCCGAAAACGGACAGCTCGTTGCCTATGCGACTGATCCTTCAACTGGGCGGCTGAGGGTGATTCAGGCAGTCGGTAATACAGACTACGGGGCGGGCGCGATCATGCACCCTTCGAACAAATTTGTGTACGTCCCGACGGCTGGAAGTGCAGCTGCCGCTCCCCTGTATGGTTTCAAGATTGGCAGTAACGGTACTCTCACTTCCCTGCCGGGGTTCCCGATTTCAGTGAGCGCTTCCTGGGTGACGTTCACACCCAACGGGAAGTTTGCTTACATGCTCGATCCTTTTGTGAACAGTGTTGGGGAATACTCCGTCGACACGACCACCGGCGCGCTCACTTCGACCGGAAGTGCCGCCACCGGCAACGGCCCGAATTTGATGGCCATCACTTCCAAAGGTACGTTCGCCTACGTAACTAACGAATTTGACAATACGGTGAGCGCTTTTTCGATCAATTCGTCGACGGGAGCACTGACGCCCATTGCCGGTTCGCCATTTGAAAGTGGGAACCGCGGCCCTGACTTCGACGTCATCTCCCCCAACGGAAAGTTCCTTCTTGTTTACGCTTATGACGGTTCCACCGCAGTTTTCACGATCAACACAACCACTGGTGTCCTGAAAGCGGTTGCAGGTTCACCGTTCGCGGGACCGGGCGGTGGTGGCTTAGCGGCCGTCGATATGAGCGGACCTTTCTCCTTCTACTACGCGGCAACCGTTTCTTCCGCCGGCATCGCCGCTTACTTGATCAACCCGACTACGGGCGCCCTCACCGAGATCCCCGGTTCCCCGTTCCCGGCCGGAGCCGCTCCTTACGGCGTGACGGTCGATCCCAGCGGCAAGTACCTCTATGTCTCCAACGCTGGTACGAATCAGAGTCCGGTCTCCGTTTTCTCCATCGACCTTGACACAGGAGCGCTCACGCAGGCGCTCTCCGAAGGACTCGTCGGCCAGAACGGTGGCCGTCTCTCTTTCTCTTCCAGCACCAACGCAATAAAGTACACACCGACCTTTGCCTATGTGACCAACTCGGGTGGCAACTCGATTACCGAGCTAAGCATTGCGGATGGAGGATTATCGAACCTTACGGGCTCGCCAATCACCGACACCAATGGCCCGCAGGCCTCGGTCGCTACGCAGGCAGGCAACTTCTTGTACACCGGAAACAGCGACGGAAGCATCTCCGAATACTCGATTGGCAAGACCGGGGCGCTGAAGAAGCTGACCGGTTCGCCGATTACGGGCTTGAGCGATCCAGTCGCGCTCGTCTACAGTCCGTTCTACAACTGGCTGTACGCGATAGATCCCGTAGCCAGTGAATCTTTCGTGTACACCGTCAATGCAAAGACAGGCGCCTTGTCTTCGTTCTCCAGCGGTGGAACCGGCGGAACCCAGCCCGAGGGTGCGGCGGTCGACCCCTTCGGGAAATTCGCCCTGGTTGTCAATGAGGGCTCTGACCAGGTTGAGGTCAGCATTCCCTTCGTCGGGTTGATTGGGCCTGTGTCAGCCGGAGCCGCCCCAGTTGCGATCACGATTGATCCCTCAAACCAGTTTGTCTATGTGGCAAACAGCGGAGGTGGAACGGTTTCAGGTTACAGCCTCACGCTGGCCAGCCCATACCTGACGCCGCTTTCGGGCTCTCCCTATACCGCTGGAACCACACCATCGGCACTCGTCACCGACCCTTTTGGCCAGTATTTGTACGTTGCGAATGCCGGAAGCGATTCGATCTCCGCCTACAGCATTGATCCGCTTACCGGCGTGCTCTCGCCGATCAGCGGAACGTTTTCGACCTCCGGTTCCCCGAGTGCTCTGGCCGTCTCGAACGACGGAAAAATTCTGTACGCAACGGACAAGGACATAGGGGAACTTGACCAGTTCACGATCAACTCAGATGGCACGCTAACTGCAGCTGGTGGTGCGGGAGTTGGGACCGCCCCAACCTCGATCACAACGATCGGAACCTATAAGTAGCAAGAACGTGATGCGTGGAGGGGGCTAGCCGAAGCTGGCCCCCGTTTTCAGGTGAAGCCGACCATCGACCGCCTGTGGTCGGTGATGAAGCCGGGCGGATACCTGCTGGCCTTCTTTCATACCCGCGATGCCGGCCCGGACTCGATCTGCTATCGCTACCACGTGACCGACACCGACATGCTGGAGATGCAAGAGGTAAAGTTCGCACCACCCGGACGTCCCGCGTCCGAGAAGCAATCTCCGCGCCTGCAGCGAGTGTTCAACAACCGGCACATTGAAAATCTCTTTCGCGATTTCGCGTCGATCAGATTTTTCCTGGCGCGCGATGCCATCCGGGAAGTGCTGGTGGTGCGCTAGATCGCGTCCGGTAGATCGCGGTTGGATATGCAGACTGGACAAGTCTTCGCGTGAGCCAGGCGCGCCTTGTGTGCTTGCTGATACGCTTCCATTTCTTCTTTCTGATGCTTTCGCTTGGCCTTCTCCGAAAGCCTGGGCTTGACTTCATTGCGGAAGAGATGAGCGGTCCATGCCGCGTGCGCGCGGGTCTCACGATCCTTCAACTTTTTGCAAGCGGGGCATTCTGACTCGGGCATTGTGCCTTGATGATAGTCGAAAGACCAAGTGTCCATTCCTGTTTTCGGCGATCTCTTGCTAAGATGTAGAGTCAGGCATCGGTTCCGCGCGACGTTTTCCCGCCAACCCCGCCAGGTCCGGAAGGAAGCAACGGTAACGGGCTCTTTCGTGTGCAGTGGTTCGCCGGTGCCTGACTTTTGCTTCTCCCGCGAGATCGCCCAGGTTAGCGCCCAAAAGACGGGCGCGAACCCTTCGGCAAGCTCAGGGCAGGCTCTGGGGCACCAAGCCTTTCATCATGACCAAGCGCCTTTACTACGACAGTTCTGAAATTCACGAATTCGATACGGTGGTCGAGGCGGTCGCGCCGGTCTCGCCTGAGCAATCGCGCCCGGCCGTCATCCTGCGCGAAACCGCGTTCTATCCCACCAGCGGCGGCCAGGTCCACGACACCGGATGGCTCACGCTTGACGGAGGTGGTGGCGCGGAAGAGCGCCTGCGAGTTACGGAAGTTGCGGATGCGGAAGACGGCCGTGTCGTCCACTACCTGGAAGCGCCGGCGAAGTTGCCGCTGGCAGGCGCGGCGGTACATGGCAGCATCGATCTTGAACGCCGCCGCGATCACATGCAGCAACATTCGGGACAGCATGTTCTCTCGGCAGCTTTTGTCGAGCTCTACCAGATGCCGACCGTTTCATTTCACATGGGCGAAGACTATTGCTCAATTGATCTGGCGACACCGTCGGTAAGTTCCCGGCAGATCGAAGGGGCCGAAAAGCGAGCCAATCAGATTGTGTTTGAGAATCGTCCGGTGCGGATTCGCTATGTTTCGCGCGAGGAAGCGGAGAAGCTTGGACTGCGCAAACTGCCTCCCGCGGAGCGCGACGAACTGCGCCTGGTCGAGGTCGCGGATTTCGATTTGTCGGCGTGTGGTGGAACTCACGTCAGCGCGAGCGGGCAGATCGGTTCGATCGTTCTTCGGAAAAGCGAAAGGGTACGGCAGGGAACCCGAGTGGAATTTGTCTGCGGCGAGCGCGCAGTTCGCATGGCGCGGCGTGACTACAATGCGCTGAGCGAGGCCGCCGCGCTGTTCTCGGCGCAGCTCTGGGATGTTCCGGAGCAGATCCGCAAGAGTATCGAAGAGAGCAAGCTGTTGCGCAAGCAAAAGGACGATGCCCTCGATGAACTCGCCGAGCTTATGGCTTTGGCCGCTCTGCATAATCAGCCGGAGACGAACGGGCGAAAGATCGTGGTGCGGGCGTTTTCCGATCGCGACATCAACTTCGCTAAGCTCTTTGCGCAGAAAGTGACGCGAGCGGCGGCGCCGGCCATTGCGCTGGTGGCGAGCACCGGGGATCCGCCGTGTATGGTTTTCGCGCAGACTCCCGGTGCCGCGACCGGCGCAACCGCCGACATGGGCGCGTTGCTCAAGCAAGTGTTGTCGTCCGTCGGAGGGCGCGGCGGCGGAAGCCGCGATTTCGCCCAGGGCGGGGTTCCGGCGGGCTCGACTGCCAACGTTGAGCAGCTTTTGCGCGAGGCAGCGGGTACAATCAGAGCCTGATCCCGGCTGCGCGCGCCATCTTCCGGGAAGAATTCTTTCGATGCTGGAACCGCGGCTGATACTCGTCAACCTCCTGATCAAGCTGGGCGTGGCCGCAGCCTTGTCGAGCGCGCTGGTGCGCTCCAAGGAATTCAAGAGTCTGATCTTCCGCGAGCAGCGCGCCACCCGGCACAAGATTTATCTGGCGTTGTGGATGGCGATCCCGATCGCGCTCGGCGTCTGGATACGATGCAGCGTCAAGAGCTTTCTCGCCGGCGACCTGTCGCTCGAAACCGCACTGCTGCTGGGCGTGATCGGCGGGCGCTTGTCGGGCGGGCTGGGCGGAGCGTTGATGTCGCTGCCGGCGGTGTTTTACGGCGAGTGGGCCAGCCTGCCGTTGAATGTGTTTGCCGGAATTGTTGCGGGATGGTTGCGCCGGGTCGCGCCCGAACAGGAAGATATCTGGTCGTTCTCTCCCTTCATCGATCTCACCCTCTATCGCATGATTCGCCGCAATCTGCCGCGCCCGCGCGTGTTCGATTGGCAGGTTGCTTTTTTCGCAACCATCGTAGGCTTGCGTTTTTTGCAGACGGAAATCTGGCGCTTCTGGCCGAACTCCATCTTCAGCCTGGAAAGCCCTGGTTTGTGGATGGGGGGCGCCGGCGGAACCCTTTACGCCTATTTCGTAGAGTGCTTGATCTATCTGGCCGTGGTCATGGTGGTGGGCACGGAACTGAAAATCTTCAACAGCGTCCGTATCCAGATCAAGCTGGAAGAGCAGGAACGGCTGCTGCTGCAGGCGCGCATGGCGGCGTTGCAGAATCAGATTAACCCGCACTTCCTGTTCAACACGCTGAATTCCATTTCGTCGCTGGTGCGCTTCGATCCCGACACGGCTCGCGAGATGATCCTGAAGCTCGCTACTATTCTTCGCCGCCTGCTGCACAGTGCGGATTCGTTCGTTTCGCTGCGCGAGGAAGTGGAGTTCATCGACAACTATCTGGATATTGAAGTCGTGCGCTTTGGACGGGACAAGCTCAAGGTTGTCAAGGATCTCGATCCGGCGTCTCTCGAAGCCATGGTTCCCAGTATGTTGCTGCAGCCGCTGGTCGAAAACTGCATCAAGCACGGATTGTCTCCCAAAGTCGAAGGCGGCAGCATTACTCTGCGCAGCCGGCTGATTAAATCGCGGCTGGTGGTCGAGGTCGAAGATGACGGCGTGGGCATGGAGTCGGCGCAAGAGTTCACGGCGGCCAATGGTTTGGGAGGCATGGGGATCGGCATGGCGAACGTCGCCGAGCGTTTGAAGGTGCTCTACGGCGACGCTGCCAAGATGATGATCGAAGGCCGCGAAGGCGGCGGCACCGTGATCCGGTTGCGGCTGCCCATTCTGCCTAATCCGGAAGAGCTCATGACGACTTCGGCGGTTGCGCCAGCACCTTTCGGTAAAAGTCTTCGTAAAGCGGAATAATCTTGCTGGAACAGTATTTTTCCATGGCAGAGGCGCGCGCCCGTTTACCCATGGCGCGCAGAGCCGATTCATCGCTCAGCAGTTCGATGGCGTAACGCGCCATGGTTTCCACGTCTCCGACGTCGGCCATAAATCCAGTTACTCCGTGCTCGATCACTTCCGGCACTCCGCCGGAGCGGGTGGCGATCGGGACGACCTCACAGGCCATTCCTTCGAGGGCCGCTAGCCCGAACGACTCCAGTTCGCTGGGCATCAACATCACGTCTGCCATGGCCAGTTTTTCACGGATCTGATCCTGCTTCCCAAGAAAAGAGACGTGCTCGTGAATGCCCTTTTGCACCGCGAGCCATTCCGCCTGGGAACGATCGGGCCCATCGCCAATCAGCAACAGCTTGGAAGGAATTTTCTTGCGCACACGGTCAAAGATCTCGATCACATCGAGGACGCGTTTCACGGGCCGGAAGTTGGAAAGGTGCACCAGCAGGCGCTCATTGTTGGACACATACTCGCTGCGTTTTTCCAGCCACTCCGGTTTGCGCAGATACTCGTCGCAGTTCACGAAGTTCGGGATGACCTCTATATGGTTCTTGATGTCGAAAACATTAAGCGTGCGGTTGCGTAAATATTGCGAGATTGCGGTCACGCCGTCGCTTTGCTCGATGGAAAAACGAGTAATCGGAAGATACGAGCGGTCGAGCCCAACCAGAGTGATGTCGGTGCCGTGCAGCGTCGTGACGAACGGCAAATGACGCCGTGGCGGAGTTGCGGCCAGCATCTGCTTGGCCAGCATCGCGCTTACCGAGTGCGGAATCGCGTAGTGCACGTGCAGCAGATCGAGTTCGTAGAGTTGAGAGACCTCGGCCATGCGCGTCGCCAGCGCCAGATCGTAGGGAGGATATTCAAACAACGGATAGCGCGTGACCTCGACCTCATGATAATGAATGTTAGGTTCCGGGCCGGTCAGACGAATGGGCTGCGAATAGGAAATGAAATGGATCTCGTGGCCCCGGCGAGCCAGTTCCAGCCCCAGTTCGGTGGCGACGACTCCGCTGCCGCCGTAGGTCGGATAACAAGTGATGCCGATCTTCATGCGCCTCCCTATGCGCCTCCCGATGCGAGTCCAACGATAACACTATTGGATTCGCTGGAAGGGCTGGGGATGCAGAGGGAGCAAGTCGAGCGCTGGAACTATCGCCCCAGCCGTACAGCGATTCCGGCGCCAACCCGCAAATTGTTCTGGCGGTTGGTGAGACCGTCGGGTAATTTCGTCATGAAGTACTCGGCCTGTACGGGGCGAACCGAGACGTGCCTCGACACTTTGAAGTCAATGCCGCCGCCTGCCGTCATCGCAAAACTATTTACGGACTCCGATTGGCCAATCCCGTGGGTTGCCCAAATGCCTCCGAGGAGGGTCTGAGCGAACGGCGTAACTTTGCCGTGCCTGAAATTCACTCTGGGTCCGGCAAGATAGGTAAACGCTCCTCCGACCAATGCGCCGTTTGTGGTGGCGGTCGCACCATACCCGGCCATATCTCCCACTACACCGAGCCAGTGTTTGGCGTTGTACTCGAGCTGGCCACCCCCGCCGTTTCCGTTGAAAGTTTCCGATGGTGCGCCGCCGGCGGCACTGGCATTCACATTAAAGCGGGCGTAGTAGTATCCGCCATAGGCCTCAAGCTTCGCGGGCTGCTCCTGGGCCGTTGTAGGCCGTGCAGTCGCAAATAACCCAAGCAACAGGACAAATGCAAACGCCCTATTCATCGTCGCGGCGTCTCCTTATGATCTTGATGGTCTTGCGAACTTCGTGGCGACAGCCCTAGTCCGTGCTCGGCTTTTTCGGCGTCAGATCGCAGGCTTGTCTGATTCGATCCAGATTCAAACCGCCCGGAGAAAACTCGGCGATCTGGCGGCCGCTCCGCGTGGCGAGTTCCACCTTAAAAACCTGGGCCCCGATCATGCCTCGAATCGTGCCTTTGTCCATCGAGAGGAAGTGGCCGCGCATCCAGTTCCAGCCCTTGAAGTAGTGGGTATCGTCAACACGAACCATCACTTCCAACTGCGGTTGTCCCCAGAAGCCGGGGCGGTTGGGCGGAGCCAGTCTGACTCCGGGATTGAAATCCCCAAACTTGAACTTGCCGTTACTGCAGTACAGATCCACTCTGGGCTTGTACTCCGGGTCTTCGCGAAAATAATTATCCGACTGAATCTCAAAGCGCACCTTCTTCGCGCCCGTCATCTTGTCGGTGGAGGCGAACTCCAGCCATTTTCCGCCGGCGCTGACGCCATCCGATTCGCCCTGATATGGAGTCATGGCGCCACTCTGCGCGCAAGCCGACGCTGCTGCCGCGCCGATCGCAAGTAACAAAAGAGCGGCTCTCGCCGCTAGTCCGGAACCGATTGCTTTATAAAGCAAGCCCGATACTTTCAAGATCTCCTCCTCTTAATCACACCCCTACATACTATTGAACCCGGAAGCTGGTGAAAAGTTGTATGGAATAGTCCAGGAGTCGCGATTCGGGGTCGCTATTTAGTTCCGTCCATATCTGCTACTCTGCTTGGTTGCTTTTTCGGAGGAAGACCGATCCATGCGATTCCATAGCTTTTTCAGAGCCAGATTTGCTTTGTTCCTCTGCTTGGCTCTGCCGCTATCTATCTTTGCCGCCGACAAGGCCGCCGACAAGAACACCGATAAGAACAAAGAGAAGGCGGCGGACCAGCCATCGTACGAACTGACGCAGCCCGCAAAAGAGAATCTCGACTACGGCATGTACCAGCGCATTCGCGACGAAGGCCTGACTCATTCGCACGTGATGGACTTTGCCTCCGCGCTAATGGATGGCATTGGCCCGCGCCTTACCGGTTCACCCAACCTGCGCCGTGCCAACCAGTGGACGCGCGATCAGTTGGCGGCGATGGGTTGCAGCAACGCCCATCTCGAAGACTGGGGAGAGTTCGGCATGGGCTGGCAGCAGCTCAACACCTGGGTACGGATGACGTCGCCCGACACGGCTGTTTTCATCGCCCAGGCCGCGCCCTGGTCGCCTTCCACCAACGGCGCAGTCAATGGCCAAGCCATTTGGCTTGATATCAAGGACGAGAAAGATTTCGACAAGTACAAAGGCAAGCTGGCCGGGAAGATCGTTCTGGTGGGAGAAATGCGCGAGGTGAATCCGGTGGATAAGCCGCTGTTTACACGCATGGACGACAAGGATCTCGCCAAGACTGCCGAGTTCCCTCTGGAAAAGCAGAAGGCTCGCGCCGACAGGATGCAGGAATATGTAAAGCGGTCGGTTCTGCTAGATAAGACCGGAAAGTTTCTCGCCTCGGAACATGCTTTGGCGGTTATTCTTCCCAGCCGTGACGGCCGCGGCAGCGGCGGCTCCGGCGGGACCATCTTTGATGACGGTGGCCTGGGGAGGTCCACCTACAAGCGCGATCACGCCAATCCACTTCCGGTGGTGGTGGCGGCGATAGAGAACTACGGACGCGTTTATCGTCTGCTGAAAGCCAATGTGCCGGTTAGCATCGAGATGAACGTTGATGTGAAGTATTTCGATGACCATGAGCATGGCTTCGATACCATCGCCGAAATTCCCGGCACCGACCCCAAGCTGAAAGATGAGGTGGTCATGGTGGGTGGCCATCTCGACTCATGGGCAGCGGCGACAGGCGCAACCGACAATGGCGCCGGAACCGTGGTGGCGATGGAAGTCATGCGGATTTTCAACGCGCTGCAAATCAAGCCGCGGCGCACCATCCGCATAGGTCTCTGGACGGGAGAAGAGCAGGGACTATTTGGTTCCCGCGGCTACGTCAAGCAGCATTTCGGATACGTGCCACTCTCGACCGCTCCCGATCAACTGGAGAAGCCCGAGTGGCTGCGCAAGCCCGCCGGTCCTGTCGTAATTGAAGCGGAGCAGCCGAAGATTTCCGGCTACTTCAACGTGGACAACGGCACCGGTAAAATCCTGGGGATTTATCTGCAGGAAAACATCGCGGTGGGCCCCATCTTTGCGCAATGGATGGAACCGCTGAAAGATCTCGGCGTCACCACCATCACCGCGCGCAACACCGGGGGCACCGACCACCAATCGTTCGATGCGGTCGGCGTTCCCGGCTTCCAGTTCATTCAGGACGAGCTCGACTACGAATCGCGCACCCATCATTCGAACATGGACACCTACGAACGCCTGCAGCCCGGCGACCTGGCGCAGGCGGCAACCGTGGAGGCTATTTTCGTATACGACGCCGCCATGCGCGACCAGATGCTGCCGCGCAAGCCGCTGCCGCATCGCGAACTCGACGAGCAGCGCTCGGCTCCGCTCAAGGTGATGCCCGGAGCACTGGAACCCACGGAAGATGCCAAGGATAAGGATAAGGACAAAAGATAAAGAAAAAAGTAGCGGCCAACGCCGAGGGAGGTAACTCGCTCCTCTCACGGCGCCGGGTGGCGGGCTGCATAAGCGACGCCGTAAGTGCTGCGTTATGGGAGCGCCCTCAGGCGCTGAATCCGGAGATGGAGCTCCTAATCTAGCTCGAGCTTGTCGGGCTCAGGTAGTTTCCCGGCGAGTTGTTGTCATACGACGCATCTGGACGGTACGGCGGCGGGTCGTCGGACCAGTCGTAGTCGTAACTGGAGTAGCCGTACGTCGGCCACGCGTATCCATAAGGGCCATAGCCATAAGGGCCATACCCATAAGGGCCGTACCACCAAGGATTCCAAGCGAACGCCCAGCCCGGGCCCCAGTAACCGCCCCAGTACGGCCATCCGAATCCGAAGCCCCAAACTCCCCACCCCCAACCACCACCCCAACCCCAACCACCACGCCAACCGTAGCCGCCCCAACCGTAGCCACCCCAACCGCCAACGCCTCTACCAATGCCCGGCGCCGCGCCTCTTGAAGGGCCAAAAGAGTGAAAACCGCCCTCGAGACTTCCAGCATTACGAGCGGAAAGACTTGAGTGCGCGGAACTACTGGAGTTGCCGAACGAATGCCATTGGCCATCGTTGATTGCGGGACGAATATTCGACGAACGATTTCCTTCCGAGCCGAAATTGCGGGCAGCTTCCGAACCGCCGCTTCGCCCGGTCATGCCGCGCGCTGCGCCGTACCCGCTGTCCGAACGGCCGCCACGAAAGCCGCCGCCCTGGTATTCACGTCCTCCGCCGGAAGACCGCTCGCCGCCATAAGATCCGCCACCGCCATGATAGCCACCACCGCCGCCATGGGAACCCCCACCCCCCCCGCCGCCGTGACCGCCGCCACCGCCGTGTTGGGCGAATGCTGAAATTGGCGTGAGCGCAAGACCGACGAAAGCAGCAAATGCGAGGAGGGATCGAAGAAGATTGAATCTGCTCATAATCCGTACCTCCCTTCGAATGTGGGGAGTGCAGTTTCGAGCGAGGAGCCTGTACAAGGACAGCGCGCTCCTACTTAGTCAGATTCTACTCCCCGGGCAAGGGTTGCACCCAAGGTTCAACTAGGGGGTGGTTCCTCAGCGACTGCATTTGTGTACCCCTCGAATCGCGGCGTGGGCGGGCGAAAAGGGGGTAAAATAGTAACCATCTTCGAGTCCAAAAGGGAACCGACCGATATGTTCCGGCGGCTGAGCATCGTGATACTTGCAGCCATAGTATCCGTGCCGCTCTCAACCGCGCAGATGCGCGGGGCGATGGGCCGGCCGGTTTCCACAGCGCATGGCGGCTTTGCACGCGGCGTCAGGGGTGGGATAGGTCTGCATCGTGGAACGCGCCCATTTACCCGAGGAATGTTTCTGGACTCGCCCTTTCTCTATTCGGACTACGACACCAGCGAGCCCTACGCAGTTGAGAGCGACGCTGAGAACGCACGGCCCCAGATTGTGATCGTGCGGGCTGCCTCAGCTGACGATTCTCCGCGTAAAACCAGGCCCGCTCCCTTGTTGATCGAGTGGCGGGGCGATCGCTATGTGCGATTTGGTGGCGCCGGACAAACAGCCGAAGAAACGGACGAACGTGGAACCTCCGCGCATCCCGATTATGCGGAGCCATCCATCACGAAACTGCCTGCCAAACCGCCGCTGTCCGCCACGCAGAAGGAACCGACCGAATCGCCAGCCGGAGAACTCCCGCCCGCAGTGTTGGTCTATCGCGACGGCCATCGCGAGGAGGTCCCTGACTATGCTATAGCGGACGGCGTGATCTATATCGGCGGCAATTACTGGCAGAACGGCTATTGGACAAAGCACATCCCGCTCTCCGCGCTCGACCAGCAGGCCACCATCGTAGCCAACCAGCAGCGTGGCGTAAAGTTCATGCTGCCATCTACGCCCAATGTGGTGATCGCCAGTTTCTAGCCGGCCAGCATCTCAAGCCACAGTGCCCATTTCCGGCGCGCTAGAGCATACCAATCGCGCACCTCTGGAGGACTTGTCCAAGCGCTTGATCTTTGGCAAAAGTGTCCAATACCATTGCCTTGCTCATGACTTCTTCCGATGACTCCCGTCCAAGGTGAATATGCGCGAACACACTGTGTTCCTGTTGTTGCTTCTGGCTGTAACTCTATCGTTGTCCAATCCTCAGGCTAATGCTCAATCGCCATCCACACAGCCGTCTTCCGAGTCGCTATTGCCCTACAGCCCCAGTCTCGACCTTTCGTCGATGGATAAATCCGTCGACCCTTGCGTGAATCTCTACCAGTATTCCTGCGGCGGCTGGCAGAAGAAAAACCCGATCCCGCCCGATCAGACATCATGGTCGGTCTACGCCAAGCTCTATCAGGACAACCTGACCTTCCTCCGCGCCATGCTTGAACAGGCAGCCCAACCGGACGAGCGACGCAATGCCGTAACGCGGCAGATTGGCGATTTCTACGCCGCCTGCATGGACGATGCCGCAGTCGAAAAACGCGGCCTCGCGGCGATTCAGCCGGAACTCGACGCAGTGGCCGAGATCAAGTCGGCGAAAGAACTTACGCCGCTAGTGGCGCGGCTGCAACTGATCTACGACGGATATTCCTACAACAGTTCCATGCTCTTTTCGGCGGGCTCGACGCAAGACCCGGACGACTCCGAGCAGGTAATCGCCGACGTGGATCAGGGCGGCCTGGCCCTGCCCGATCGCGACTACTACATCAAGGATGACGCCAAGTCGAAGGAAACGCGCGAGCACTACCTGCAGCATGTGCAGAGAGTTTTCGAACTGATCGGCGACGACCCGGCCGCCGCCAGGAAGAACGCCGAAACCGTCATGCGCCTGGAAACGGCCATGGCCAAGGCTTCGCTCACTCGCGTCGAACGCCGCGATCCCCACAAGCGGGTTCATAAAATGAAGGTCGCCGATCTCATCCAGCTTGCGCCCAATTTTGACTGGCACGCTTACTACCACGAGATGCAATACCCGGAGTTTGCCGTTCTCAACGTCGACGCGCCCGAGTTCATCAAGGAACTCAACACGCTCCTCGCTTCCGAATCGATCGACGGCTGGAAATCCTACTTGCGGTTCCATGTGGCCGACACGTCTTCCCCGTATCTTTCTTCGAAGTTCGTCGAGGAAAATTTCCAGTTCTACCGCCAGTACTTGCGGGGCGCGAAAGAGATGCAGCCGCGCTGGAAACGCTGTGTGCAATACGTCAACTATGACTTGAGCGAGGCGCTGGGTCAGGTTTATGTGGCCAGAGTTTTCTCTCCCGAACTCAAACAGAGCACGCTCGAGATGGTGCGGCGCATCGAGGACGCGATGGGCGCGCGCATCAAGGCGCTTGACTGGATGAGCCCGGAAACCAAGCAGCAGGCGCTGACCAAGCTGGCGGGAATCCGCAACAAGATCGGCTATCCCGATCATTGGCGCGACTACAGCTCGGTGCAGATCGCGCGCGACGATTTTGCCGGCAACGTCGAGCGCGCGCATCAGTTCGAGAGCCGCCGTGAAATCAACAAAATCGGCAAACCCGTCGACCACGGGGAATGGGATATTTCCGCTCCCACCGTTGACGCCTACTACAATCCGCAGATGAACGACATCAACTTTCCCGCCGGCGTGCTGCAGCCGCCGCTCTACGATCCGAAGATGGATGACGCTCCCAACTACGGCGACACCGGGGGCACCATTGGCCACGAGCTCACCCACGGCTTCGACGACGAGGGCAGCCAGTTTGACGCCCGGGGAAATCTGAAAAATTGGTGGACGAAAGAAGACCGCGAGAAGTTCGACGCGCGCACCAAGTGCGTGGAGGATCAATATTCAGGATATGTTTCGGTGGAGGATGTTCACATCAACGGCAAGCTGACCCTGGGCGAAAACGTCGCCGATCTCGGCGGCGAGATTCTTGCTTACTTCGCATGGAAAGATGCGACCAAAGAGAAGAACCTTCATCCCATCGACGGTCTTACCCCCGAACAGCGCTTCTTCATTGGATTCGCGCAATGGACCTGCGCCAACGAGCGTCCCGAAGACATGCGCATGCGCGCCATGACCGATCCGCACTCTCCCGCGCGCTACCGCATCAACGGAGTCGTGGTAAACATGCCCGAGTTCGAGGAGGCATTCCACTGCAAGCCGGGCGAGCCCATGGTGAAGCCCGCCGCCAATGTGTGCAAGGTCTGGTAGTGCAAGGTTTGCTAGCGGCTGCTGTAATTGCCCGAGCCCTCAATGATGCGCAAGTTGAAGGTCTTTTCTGCCTCCGTTCGCGTGGGTTCGGGCGCGTTGCGGAGTAGATTGTCGCCTGCGGTTGCCATAGATCCAATGTGCTGTGGCGAATCGATGGCGACGGGATAACTCGGCTGTTATCCGTTGTTCTCGGGGCAGCAGCACATATCTTTATTGTTCGCCAATGGCCACGTTCACAATCATCTGCAGATGCATGAGGCACGTGTTCCATCCGTTCAAGGGAACCTTAGGGATCGGGGGAATTGGATTTGTAGGACTTCGGGGGTAGCAGGAATTGAAGACCGAAGTAACCGACGAAATAGGACTGATTGGGACGGGTGCGCTCGAGACTGCGTCCGGCCATGAAGAGGAGGATCACGGGGCGATGGATCTTGTAACGAGCACCCAGATCAAGAGTGGGCTCGTTGTAGGAAGGATGAAACGTCCCCTGGGAATAGAATTCCACGTCCGCTTCGAATTTTGGAGTGAAGTCGTGACCCACGACGAGGCCGGTAATCCAGCCGTCCGGTCCTTTGCGGACGAACTGATAGCCGAGTTCGTAATCCACACCGACCGGGCCGATTTTCTTGGAGAATTCAAAAGGCAAGAGGAGAGCATCGTTAGCGGGGGTGATTCCACGGCGGACAGCGTCGTTGGGGTTGTTGAGGAAGAGCTGTGGGAAAATTGAGATGCCAAGGCCCCTCTCCCCCGCGTCGTAGAAACGCCACTTCAGGCCGGGATTGGATTGACCCAAGCCGAATTTAGTCGCAGGATTTTGAACTCTTAACCAGGCATTCTCGTAAGTGAGTTGAACACGATCGCCAACCCCGAAATTAATGTCGAGGTCGGGGACGTGGGAGACGGTTTGATTGCTGTAGAAAAAGGGCATGTAACCGAGATTGATTTCCCAATTGAGATTACCGGGGGTGCCGGGATCGTTGGTGTAATAAGGCGGTCCGCCCTGCGCAGCAGCCGGCGCCGAGAACGCGGCCGGCATCACGATCAACAACGCGACTCTGAATATGCGGATTGCGACCCCGACGTGGAGCAGCGCAATGCGGTTGGCAATAGTTAGCTTCTTGACGTCCAAAACGATTATTTGCCTTGCGCCGCAGCTTTTGCTGCTGGCGCCGAAATCGTGACCGAGTCGGGCTCCGTCCAGACGGCTGTGCCGCTGGTCAGGTCGAGACGATGCAAGATGGCCTTCAATGTGCCGATGGGTAAGGTCGTGATCACCCGGCCCGTATCCGCATTCATGACGGCCATCACTTTGCTGCGGCAGCCGATGAACAAACGCCGATTGGCCCGGTCCATAGCCATGCTGGAAGGCGATGTACAAGGCGCGGCCGGCCAGCGTTGTTCGACTTCAACGAACGAGAATTGATCTTCAGAACCAGGCTTGCGTCTTTCACGTTATCGTAAACATACCCGGAACCGTCCGCTACCGCAAACTCGGGACCACCGCCGAGATCCACGGTTCCCAGCACTTTTCCATCCGCTGCCTGGATCGCCGTGGCGCTGTTGCTGTCGCCACTAAATGCGAATACTCGCGATGTGGCGGGATCATAAACGACCGCGTCGAGCTTCTTGCCCGCCGGAACTTCGGCGATCGTCTTCAAAGTCTTCAGATCGAAGATCGTAACCGTCGACGACTGGCCGTTACTTACGAACCCGCGTCCCAGTTCTGGAGCGATGTCAATTTATCTCTGATGGAGATATTCGGCGCTATCACTTATTGACCGGTATTGACCGACAGCTACGGGTGCGAAATGGAATTGACCCCGGCCCCGCCTCCGGCTACTCTAACAGCCAACCCGGGGCATCCCCCCAGGGCGGGTTCGGTGACCTCTTCAAGCTCATCTCAGGGAATTACGCAACTACTGGTCCGGTGGAAGACCGGGGACAGCTCGGCCCTGGAGACGCTGCTACCGCTGGTATACGACGAACTCCACAAACTTGCTCGTCTTCATCTTGCCTCGGAAAGACAGGGTCATACCCTGCAAAGCACAGCGCTCGTGCACGAAGCGTATCTCCGTTTGGTAGATCAAGCTCCCGGCGGGATTGAGAATCGCGCGCACTTTTTCGGGATAGCCGCGCGGTTGATGCGCCAGATTCTGGTCGACCACGCCCGCGCACGGCTGGCCTCCAAAAGAGGCGCCGGTTGTCTCGTCACACTCGATGAGTCGGCTCACATCGTTAAGAACCAGCCTCCCAATCTGGTCGCCCTCGATGATGCTTTGACCGAGCTTGCCCGGTTGGACGAGCAACAGGCTCGCATCGTGGAGCTCAGATTTTTTGCTGGTCTCTCGATTGAAGATACTGCCCGGGCCTTGGATATTTCCCCGGCCACCGTGAAGAGGAGCTGGACCGCCGCCCGTTTGTGGCTTTATCGCGAGTTAGATCGGGGCGCGCAGCAGTGACTCCGGAACGGTGGAGTGAGATTCAGCGGGAGTTGGATGTTGCGCTCCCTCTCACGACCGTCGAACGTCAAGCATTTCTGGAATCGATCGGTACAAAGGATATCGACTTGCGACGTGAACTCGAGTCGCTGCTCACGGGGGAGACAGCCGATCCGGACTTCCTGGACACGCCGGCATTGAGTTTGTTGCAGAGTTACAAGCCTGCGTCTGTGGCGTCTCCATTCTCGATTACCGGGCAAGTTGTGGGGGCGTACCGCGTCACCGATCTGTTGGGAGCCGGCGGAATGGGCGAAGTCTACCGCGGAGTGCGAGCGGATGGCGTTTACGATCAGCAGGTCGCAGTGAAAATCGTTCGTCCCGGCGCGGGAGGAGAATTCAGCTCTGTCCGCTTCCGCAACGAGAGGCAGATTCTCGCCAAGCTCGATCACCCCAACATTGCGAAAATTCTGGACGGAGGCACCACCGAGAGCGGGCTACCTTACTTTGTGATGGAGTTGATTGATGGAGTGACCATCACGGAGTATTGCGATCAGAACCGGCTTCCCATCGAAGAACGCTTTCGACTTTTCCGGACCGTTTGCTCAGCGGTGCACTATGCTCACCAGCACCTTGTCGTCCATCGCGACATTAAGCCGACCAACATATTGGTAACGCCCCACGGAGTACCAAAGCTGCTGGATTTCGGCATCGCGAAGATGCTGAGTCCAGACTCGCCGGTTGAAGATGCCACTCTCACTGGCGTTTGGGCCATGACTCCGGAATATGCCAGTCCGGAACAGCTTCGCGGCGAGCCGATTACAACAGCTACCGACATTTACTCGCTTGGCTTAATTCTTTATGAGTTGCTTACGGGACAACGTGCCCATCAATTCTCCAGCCGCATGCCTCACGAGATGGCGCGAGTTGTCCTGGAATCGGACCCGCGCAAGCCGAGCAGCGCGATTTTTCGGAAGACGCAGCCTGGCGGAATTAAGGGTGACTCGGGCGAAAATCCGGACGCTGGATCAGGTCCGGAAACAACCAGCGAATTGCGAGGCTTCTCCTCAGCCCGCAAGCTGCATCGCCGGCTCGTGGGCGATCCCGACAACATTGTTCTCAAATCTCTTCGGAAGGAACCCGGCGAGCGTTACGCTTCGGCCGACCAGCTTTCGGAAGACATTCGTCGGCATCTCGACGGACGGCCCGTCATCGCCAGCAAAGGCACCACGGCGTATCGCGTGCGCAAGTATGTTCTACGGCATAAAGCCGGCGTGGCCAGCGCTGCAATCGTTCTTCTTACGCTAGTTACCGGCGTCGCACTCACTGTGCGCGAAGCCCGCATCGCGCGGCAGAATGAGTCGCGGGCAGAGCGCGGTCTCCAGCAGACCCGGGAGCTGACCAGTTCCTTGATCGGGGAATTGCCGGCCGCCCTCGGAGAAGGTCCAACCCAAGCAAGAGCCCTGATGAACGGCAAGGCGGTTGCATATCTGAAGCAGCTGATTGAAGAGGAACGCGGTGATCCAAAGCTCTCCCTCGATCTGGCTGTTGCTCATCTGCAGTTGGCCGAGTCGCTGGGGAACCCTGGCCTCGGGAATATGGGAGACCCCGCCGGTGCCGGCGAAAATTATCGGCGAGCGATCGATTTGTTTGAACAACAGTTGAAAACCGATTCCGGCAATTTCAAAGCGCGCCTTTACCTGGCGCATGCCTACATTGGCTACAGTCTGGCGATTCTAGCCGTGGATGTCTCGACGGCGCTGGAGATGCAGAAACGAGCACTTGCCGTATTGCCTCGGGATGAAGAGACTGCCAACTTGACGTTAGGACTGGAGCGGCAACAGGTGTATGAACTGATCGCGGAACAATATGGCGACCCCTATTTCTCCAATCTGGGGAATACGTCTCAGGCTCTGGAGAACATGCAAAAAGCGATTGAACTGGCAGAGTTAGCGCACAACACTCATCCCGATTCCCGCACGACCCAGCAACTCTATTACAGCAATATTCAGATGGCAGCGATTCTGTGGGCGCGCGGGAGAATTGAGGAAGCGATCAAGTTTCAAGGGCGAGGCGAAGCGGTGCTCGATTCGATGTCCGTGAAGGGCATCTTGGGAGTGCAAGCACCGCAGAGCCAGCTCCTGCGAGAGGAACGGGCTACGGCGATGACTCGCAGGGCGGGACTGCTCTTGGATGCCGGTCAACGGAACAGCGCCCAAGCCGCTTTACACGAGTCTCGCCAGATGTTGGAGAGCCTCTTCTGGAATGACCCGATGAATGCTGGGCTGCGTCGCGACCTCACGCGAAATTACAACCTGAGCGCGGATACACTGGCGCGCACCGGAGACTTAGAGCAGAGTCTGGACCTGTACCAGAAGGCGCTTGCGCTGAGTGAAGAAGTCCTCGCTGTTCAGCCCGACCTGCCGAATGTTCGCCAGCAATACGCAGACAGCTATGAGGGACTCGGCAATACGTTGTTGCGGATGGGCGAAAGCGCGAGCGCGCGGGAGAACTGCAGGAAGGCACTCGCCATCCGACAATCGCTGGCCAAACTCGATGTCAACAACGCTCGTTACGCCTTTTTTCTGGCTGAGAACTATGTAAGCCTGGCGCGCATTCTTGCGAAAACCGACGATCGGTCAGGCGCAATCAGCAATCTGCGCTCTGCTCTGGAGATCCAACAACTTTTGGCGGCAAAGGACCCTGCCAATGCCCTTGTCGCAAGAGATCTAGCCAGCACCCAGCAGCGACTCCACGACCTGAACCGGCGGTAGTTCCCCTTTTTTCACTAACTGGCACAGGCCTGCCAAAGGCGACTCGCTCTTCCTCGGGCACTTCAAAAAAAATTCGTTGTCCGGGTGAGCCAATTCGTGCCTCGTTTCCGCATGTACAGGTGAGGCAGGAAATTCGCGAGCAGCGAGTTTTCCCTCGTCCGTCTGGATTGCCGGCAGCGACATCGGCCGCGATTTGTATCCCTCCCGCAGCGAGCTGCAGTTGATTCAGCAGCGAAGGGAGACCGAGGTCGCAGAAATTTCGCTTTCGCCGGGGGCGACTGCCAATGGCGATCCAGGCTTGGATGGGGTTGCCAAGGACGGCCGGCTGTGGGGCAGCAAGGATGTCAGTTTCACAACCGGCGACATCGCACAACGCCACGGCATTTGCCGTGTAAAAGGAGGCTCTATGTCTTACAAGATTATGGCGACATGTGTTCTGACGTTGTTGGCTTTCGTTTCCAGTCCGCTGGCCAGGGCGGCAACCACGACCTGTGTTGTGCCGTCCTCCGGACTCGTCAGTTGGTGGACCGGGGATACGGACGAAACGGACCTGTACGGTGTCAACAATCCTACAGCTGTGAACGCTGTCACTCTGGTTCCGGGCGAGGTGAGCAATGGTTTCACCTTTGGGACCGATGGTTATATCGACATTCCTCCGTCTCGCACTCTGGCAAACAGGAAATTCACGTGGGCGGCCTGGGTCATGCCACATGGAACTGGCCCCAACAACGATGACGTCGGCAGCGTCATCATCGAGCAGGGTATTGACGATTCTGACGTTGCCGTCGCTTTGCACTGGCGGGCCGACCCGGATGACCGCTTCGTCTTCATGTTTGGAAACACCGGTACAGAAGTAATCTATTCGACCGATGTCTTTCCGCCCGGCGTCTTCTATTTTGTCGTCGGCAGCTACGACGGTTCGACATTTCGTTTGTACGTGAACGGAGTGCTGGAGGGAACATACACAGAGACGAAGACCATCGCCTATTCGTCCGAAACTTGGGAAATCGGCTCAACCAGCGCAACGGACCGAGGCGACGGATTCCCCAGGACCTGGAATGGCATCATCGACGAGGTTCAAGCCTATAGAATCGCGCTTTCCGCATCCCAGATAGAGGCGATCTACAAAGCTGGCAGCCTTGGCGTCTGCAAAGCGCCGGTTATCACAAACCCTGCACAGGAAACATTTGCCAAAGAAACTGTCGGCACAACCAGCCCGGCTAAGACCGTCACCATCATCAACAACCGAAACGTTGTGCTGGACATGAACGGCTTCGCATTTACCGGCAGCGATCCGGACGACTTCACCGAGTCCTCTACCACATGTACCACGACGCTGGCGTCGCGAAAGAGTTGCAGGGTCTCGATCACGTTTACGCCGCAATCCACAGGAGAGCGTTCTGCAACCTTGAACGTAAACGACAGTGACTCGGGAAGCCCGCAAGCGATCGCTCTAAATGGAACCGGAAAGTGAATTGACAAGCCAAAGCGGCACCGCAGCGGAAAACGATTGGTTGTCGGTGCGCACGTTGCTTCGATGGTGAACTTAGTCTGACGAGAGGCGCCGGGGCTGGCCCCGGCGCCTCGAGCACATTCAATAAGCCAAGGGGCTTAAGACTCGCCCAAAAACTGAAATGATTGCAGAGTTAAATGGTGCCCGGAGACGGAATCGAACCGTCACGTCCTCTTACGGACCCGGGATTTTAAGTCCCGTGCGTCTGCCAGTTTCGCCATCCGGGCAACTTAGTTAACTAATTGAGTTTATTATTATTTAGCTCTTTGATCAAGGTCGGTGAATCCTCGCCTTTACGCTCAATCATGACCCAATCATGACTCAACTCGTCCTGACCCCCTTGCTGTTTTTGCAATCGTGCCTGTTCCGCTTGCTGCACTCTTTGCGCTTCCAGCTTCCCCATCGCGTCCTGAATATCCGACTGCACGATGATGGAGTAGCGCTCGAAAACCGACCGCGTTCTCCAGCCGCCGATTTTCATGATGACACCTTCAGGCACGCCAGCATTGCGCAAGTTGCGCGCCGCTGATCGGCGCAGATCGTGAAGTAACAGGCCAGGGACACCCGCGGCTGTCGTTAGTTTCTCCCATGCCTTGCGGAAATCCCGCACCGGCTTTCCTGCTCGGGTGAAAACGTGATCCTCAGGCTTCTTACCTTGGATGCACTGTTGCAGGAGAGTCAGCGCCGTGGGAGAAAGCGCAACCTCGCGCCCGTCATCGTTTTTTGTGGTGCCTGCGTCCAGGCGCAGTGAATGTCCCAAAATATCGACTTGGCGAACGCGCAGATTGAGCAGTTCCCTTTTACGCCAGCCGTAGGTATAGGCGATTTCCAGAAACGCACGGAGCCAAAGTTCGCTCGTACTGGCGGTGAGTAAGGCGAATTGCTTGTCATCCACAAAGCCGGTGCGGACGTTGTTTTCTGCCAAGCGCCGCGGGAACGGAGGGAGCCAAGAAATTTTCTGTGCCTGGTGACCAAGCCGGAACATTCTCTTGAGCGCGGCCAGTTCGCGATTGATGTTTCCATTTTTCGCGCCTTCGGTCATGCGATGGTCGATATACTTCCCGATTAGAGAGTTGGTCACCTGGCCCACACGGCACTGACCAAAGAACGGTTCAAGGTGCAACTTCCAGCGCCGCTCAGCGTGACTGGTGCTCTTTTTCCCATTGATGCGATAGTCACGCAAAAAATCTTCGGCCAGGTCACTAACCGTGATCCTGCGAACTTCGGGCGCAACAAATCGCCCGGTGTCGATTTCGTGCAACCGCTGGGTAAGCTGCTTCTGCGCAGTGCCCCAATCGGTTTCACCCGTTGCTTCACGCACCGTGCGCCCATAGGCCGAATACTTGATCGTCCAAGTTTTGCAACCTGGTTGTTTGAAGATTGATCCCGTGCCTCTAGATCGCGTCATGATGGCCTTCTTTTTTTCGATGCTAACATGCTCGTCAACAAGTCTCATCGAGCCGGAACCTTCCGCGACTCTATGAATTTGTCCAAGTCCCGCACGTCAAGCAGGAACGGGCTATTGTGTCCCTGCAACTGAACGTAAGGCAGCTTGCCCGCTTGAATCAGCGCGCGGATCGCTTTCCGTCCGACTCCGAGATAACGCGCGGCTTCCGCTGTGCGCAGCAATCGCGGTGAGACTTTTTCCGGCACCTGGTGCTCTTTCTTAAGCTGGTTTCAATTTCATGGCATCCCCCTTTCTCCTGGTTCTCCGCACTATCTATACTTATTACCTGGTGCGCTTTCCGAAAAATTCATCAGTTTTTAACATTCTCCCCGCGTGCTGCCTTTTCCTTACTTCTGTGGCGGTTCGGTTCCCTCATTCTCTTGGTTAAGCACCGAAAGATACTCTTCCGTTGCCGTCTCACTGATGCTGAAATCGGGCGATTGAGCCAACGTCGCAGAGCTGTTCCCCGATCCCCACGAAGCGTTCACGGTGGAGATCGTCGCGTTAACTACGTTGCTTCCGAATGGCGGTTGAGGTAAAAAAGTCATCTGGCACCTCCATTGCGACGCGCCGCAAGCCGCCGAGATAAAAGAGCCTGCGTTCCGCCAACGCCGGAACGCGGTGCGCCTGCTTTGGGTGCCGCATGGCGAGGTTGTCCGTCCCACGCGGTATCTCGGGCAAGGTCCAAATGCGGCGGTGGGCCAGCGGTGACGTTTAGCACGTTCGCCTTCATCGCGCAAAACTCCTGCGTGTTCGTGATCCCGCTTTGATTGCTCGCGTTGGTCTGGCCTTCGCCGAAGTCGGCGACCGTGGTATCGATGGGGACCAGCATTTCGCCTGTGTCGATATAGCTGGCATTCTGCTGCGTGCCGAAGTTGACAGGCTCAACGATGTAGCCTGTCGAACTGTTTGAGGTTCCCCACTGAGGGTAAGGAATTGGAATAAACGTCATAAATTTAAAAAACTCCTAAGTTCAAAATTGAGGGAACCGGCTGTTTGACCGGTTCCCCGGTTCGGCGGTTTGCGAAAGAATGGCACGCCGAAGGCCATTGGTTGAAGCTTCCGCGATGCGGTAGAAGCCAGCCCGGCACCGGATCGCGCCCTGTCAACTTCAGGGGTTCTTGAAATAAGCCGGGTCAACTTGGTGCTGACTCAAATTCGAAATCCTGTTGCGCGGTTGCTTTCGCATTGCGCTTGCGGGGTTTCGCCGGAGTCTTCGATTTAGGCGGCTGCTTGGCCCGCGGCTTCCGATAGGGACTGAGAAAGCTTGAGCACCCGCAGTCACTCACCGCGCAGGCTGTCGAATCGCACATGGGTACATCGAATGGCCGCGACGGATCGAAGTGTTTGCACTTAACCGGGTAATGCATTCGCGGCTGCGCGAAGTTCCAAACCCAGAGATAACCGCGCGGCTTCTCACCCCGCCGAAACTTTTTGCAGTGTGACCACTTCGCGTGCCCACATCCGGGCGTTTGGCACCTGGTTTCATCGTCGGCCTTCGGCACCTTCCCGCCTTCGCAGTTCTGGCCGATTCTTTGCTCCACATCGAACCGGCTGCGTGCTTGATATTCGAAAGTCATCTATCCCTCAAACAAGTCCGCCATCGCGGCGATGAACGCGGGCTTCAGTCCGGTTGCTTGCGCGATTGCGCCAATGTCATGGCCGCGGGTTAAGTACATCCAGCACTCAAACAGTGTGGAAGCTTGCTGCTCGCAGCCGCCTTTTAGGCCGATGTCTTGCGGCATCGTTGGCCGCGTCAGCAATTGGCGTTTCGGTGTTTCGGTAATCATGCTGTTTTTTCTCCTAGTAACTTTGCTTTTCTATCCGCAGTTGCAAACCTTTCCACCAGCGAGTACGCCCGTCATGAAGCTGCACATAGCCGCGTTTCTTCAGTTCTCTTCCCAACCAATTTGCTTTGGGAACGAAGGTTTCGCCTTCCGCTTCTGTCCATGCGACAAAGCTGCGGTAAAGGTCCGATGCAGTTTCGCGGCGCTCAGGAGCGACCAGGCAACAATCTTCAAACCAGCGCGCGAACCGATCCTCTTCAAGCAGGTATTCTTCGGTAGCACTGCGCACCACTGCCGGTGGATTCAACCCTTGGCGCAGAAATTCTTCGCGGCCTGCCTGTGCCCACGCCAAGATGCCTGGACGCTCACGGGGCAATTTCACATCCCGCAAATCGCGATCCACTTCTTCGGCGGAAAGCGACGCGGTGAACGGAATCAAATTGAAGCGACGGCGCATCGCGGGATCGACGCTGCGCAACCCCGGTTTAGTGTTGCCCGATAGCAAAAGCTTGAAGGTTGGTTCAAAGTCGAAAAAATCCCCACGCATGAAACGGGCTGAGATTTTTCCTCCGCCCGAAATCGACTTGAGAAATTCTTCGTTCCAGCTTCCATCTGGAATTTCGCTAGTGAAAACCAGCCGCGCACCGCGCAGCTTCGCCAAGCCGGTCGGGTGCTGCTCATGCGCATTGCGCATAAAGAGCGCAGCCGGAGCGGAAATCGCGTAATCGCCCATCGCCCCCGCTAGGTTAACGATGAAAGTGCTTTTGCCATTCGCTCCACTGCCATAGAAGTAGAAGATCGCATCCTGCTCCACCGTGCCCCACAAGCAGTAAAAAGCTAAGCGCTGAAGGTAAGCTTCGAGCGCTTGATCGCCCGCCGTAACTTTTTGGAGAAAGTTAAGCCACAGCAGGCAATCCCCGCCTGGTGCCGCGCCGGTTGTCTTCGTCAGGTAGTCTTCCGGGCGTGCTGGCCGCATGATTCCGGTGTTTCGTTCGATGGTTCCTTCCGGTGTGTTGAGCAGATCAGGGTGAGAGTCCAACTCGCCGACGGTGATTGCATAACGCGGGTGCGCTCCTGCGATCTGCTCCACTGCGCTGTAAGTGCGGGCAGACTCTCGCGACATGCGGCTTTTTGGGAATTGCGCGCGGAATTCCCGCATTAGCTCTTTCGTGCGGTTGAACACGGCGCGGGTTTCATCTTCACGCCACACCGAGCCGTCGAAAATGTACCAGCGTCCGAGCCGGTTGCAGTAGCGCACGTCCGGCTCACGCTGGATCAATGCTTCGACTAGATCATCCTGCGTTAGTACATCGCCTTCCGCCCGCGACGCATCGCTATCGGAGGTGGGAGCCGGTTCAGGCGGATAGCTCGCGACGCTGGCCGCGATGGTTTTAACCTCGTCAGCGGGCAACGGCGGGGAACAGCGACGATTTTCCACCAGGAGCGCGCTTTGGATAGCAGTTTCCGACATGCCCCTTCGGCGCATCGTGCCTGCCAACGAGGTTAGCGTGATATTTCTTTGGCCTTCAGGAATTAGTCCCGCAACGTCATCGCCCGCGGCTGGTGCTGCTTCCGGCTTGCTTGCGCTCGTTGCCAGCGTCAGCAACCAAGCGGGAGCAGCTAGCAGCGGTTGGTCGGGTGCGGACAACCATTGATAGCTCAAGCCAGAGGGATGAACGCTCGGCACAACGGCGACAAATCCGCCAGCACCTCGAACATCCACACCGGGAGCGATCTTCCCCGCACTGTTGCGCAGATAGGTGCCGTTCCCCGGCCAAGCGAAAAACAGATGTAAGCCGCGGGCAGTTTTCGCTTTTCGCGTTTCGGCCCATGCTTCGCCGCGGTCGCGGATTGAGGCGACGAGCCAAGCGCCACCGGCTTCACCGTCAATATCAACAACGAAGACGCCACTTTCGGCACCTGTCACCACACCCCAATTGCATAGAGGGAAATCGCGATCCCATTCCTTCAACTGCGTTTCGTCAGTCGTTGCAACAGTTGGCCAATCGCCCACGGCGGGTGTCTTCGCTTTAGGTGCGAGCGGAAACAGCCGCCAGCCTTCGCGGGCAAGAGGCAAGATCACGGCTAGTGCGTCGGCGCTCATGCCTCAGACTCCATCGCATTCAAGAAAGCAGCGAGTTCATCGGCGGGTTTTTCTGCTTCTGCCATTGGCGCGCAGTGATGCGGCTGCGTCAGCTCAGCACATGGCAAGTTGCTTTCATCGGAGACGATCTCGAAATGAACCGCTGCGCCATCGTCCAGAAAAGCCGAAGCGACTGCCTCACCGCACCAGGCGCAGCGAACTGCGGACCATTCGGCAAGGCATTGCCTGCTCTGAGCGCACCAGGAGTGGTCCCCAAGAGTGATGATGTAACTGCTGATGCCGTGCCTGGTGGATAATCCAGCGCGGATCAGGTTGGAAAAATCAGGGTCTAGCCGCGGAGCATCGAACCTCGCGAACTTACAACCGGCTTGTGATTCTTTGACTTTTGCATTACTCTCGCTCATGACTTGCTCTAACTCATGCGGGGCGGGTGCTTGCCAGTAGTCCACCCCGCATGTCTTTGTTTGTTACCAGGTAGAAAATCTCAATCCTCTTCCTCCGTTGCCATCCTCTCGACAAACCTGGTGGGGATGAGCACACGGCGACGAAACCTCCTCACCGGAATCTCCCCGCTTCTAATCATCCGCTGGAGCGTCGGCATACTCACTCCGAGTTGCTGCGCGGCTTCGTTCTTGCTCAAGAGAACTGGTTTCGGTGGAGAACTGGACTGATTCATGCGGCCAGTTTGAGGGAGGTGGGGCTAAAACGTACCGGACACATCTCACTTTATTTTTGAAGAGATGTGTCCGGTGGGGGAAGGTGGTCTTATTTGTCGCTGGGGGGGAACCGGCGAGCCTTGTCTCTTGCGATGATCAGGAAGCGGTGACTGAGACGACGCTCACGGAAGCGCTCTAACCCATGACGCACGCCATCTTCGGAGATTTCTCGCCTTTCCCAGCCGCACACGTCAAAGGCTGCGCTCAGCAGCTCAGCCATTACAGCGTCTGAAACCTCCACACCGAGAAGCTGAGAAAGGGTCTGCTGTGCATCTTCCACAATGTCCCATGCGAGATGACGGCCATAATTGAGCGGAGGGGGAGCCGCGGTCAACATGCGCTGCTTCTCTAAGAGATCGGCCTTGAGTGTGCCCAAGTATTCCGCCAGGTGCGGCTTGGAATCCAGGTGCGTGTAGACATAAGCCGCGGCTTCGACCCCCCGGATTGCGGCTGCAACTTCGACTTTAGCGCGCTGGCGGGATGGCTTTCCGGCGATTTGGTTCAGCTTCGCGGCACAATCGTTAACGCACAGCCACAAAAGCGTAGCGCACTTCTGCTTGATCTGCGCATCTTCCAAGATACGGGTAATCGTGCGGTTGCTGGAGTAATGGCTCTGGAGTACGCGCGGAAAGCGCGGGCGGAAATCTTCAAGGGCGGGGAACTTTCGCTTATTGGCCATGGACCAGGCTCTCTTTCAGGTTCGAATTATGGTCATAGTGATCCTTTCCGCCAGTATGTCCGGCTCTGGCATTCGCTCCCCTCTGACGCATTTTACACAATTTCCCGAGATAAGGCGCAATCGGAAAATGCTAACGCATTAACACAATATACGCGATTTGCCTATTATCTAGCGCATAGCTTTAGTAGCCCCTCTGTAGCCCCCTCTGTGAAAAATCCATGGGGCCGATAATAGGAGAAATTGCGTATATTGTGTTAGTCGCCAGTGTTTACGCACCTTTGGCGCTAACGCAATTGCGTCAGTCCACTGACGCATTTTACACAATTTCCCGAGAAGTATTCAAACCAGCGGCACTCATGGCACGAAGGTGGCTAACGCATTCCTGACAAAGTGCTAACGCATTCCTGGCCCTAAAACCAGCCGGACTAACTCACGTTTATATATAACTCGCGCAGGTTCTTACTTTCTCCATCTAAACAGGCACACTAACACCTTAGTGCTATCCGGCCCAGCGCACCTACCACCTTTGGGCTACAGTTCTCCATTACCCGTTGCACTTGCTATAACTCCGTGCTACACATAATCGTGATGCAAATGCTGCCAGCTATTCCATCCGGACCATACGCTTGGCTCTTGGCGCGAAGCCGGCAACTGCACGCGCCTGTGCCGGTGCAAGATCGTCTCGGGATCATGCTCACCACCAGGGAAGCAGCCGCGCACATGAACGTGTGCCCGACCACTGTGCGGAGATGGCTGTATCGCGGCACGATTCGAGGCACCAAATTTAGTGATGTCCGTGGCCGTGGCAGATACCGGATTCCGTTAGCCGAGATCGAACGATTGAAAAATGAAAAACACTGAAAATTTTCCGCTGCAATTGACCGCGAACTGTGCGCTCTGCAATCACCCTCAGCGCGTAGCAGCGGCCAGCATGAAGGAATTAGGCGCAACCCTGGGGGAGATCGCAACCGCCGTAGGGCTTGATGCAGCCGACGTTGAACGGCATTTCACCGCCTGCGTCAAAGTGATCTCGCTTGATTCCGAAGATGCTAACAGCCCCGTCGAAGGATCAGACCAGCAGTTGCAGGTTCTTTTACAGAACGCGACGGAGTTGTATCACTCCAGCGTACTCATGGGGAACTATGTTTCGGCGAGTTCGGCACTGGCGGTTCGTTTGCGTTGCTTAACCGAGATTGGCCGGCGTGCGGCGGCCAGATCAGAGCGCAAGGAATTGTTGGTCGGAGCCGATCCGCACGATCCGCAGACTTGGCCGCACGAACTGGCCCAATTCATAAACGCGTACCAGGATGACATTCTCCGCAGAGTTGACGCGGCTAAATTACAGGAGGTCGAAGGTGGATTTTGAGAAAATGCAGGTAGCTGCACTGGAAGCCGCTGACTGCGCGGAGAAAGAGCGCTCCACACTCCGCCAGCTCGAACACACACATGAAGCAGAAGCCACGAATTTATCGTGTGGTGATTTCATGGCCTTGTCGGCCAAGATCGCACAGCAGAAAGAACGTGCGCGGATCGCGGCGGAGAAAGCTGCAAAGCTGGCCACGGAGGTTGAGACGTTGCGATCCGCAGAAGCCGCCAAGCTTGCCCGCGAAATGGCACAGCGGGCCGTCACTGACACCGAAAGCCGTTTGGCCGCGGCACAAGCCGAGATCGAATCAAAGCGAGCGGCGCTTTCACAAATTCAGGCCGAGTTGCCTGTGATCCAATCTCGCGCGTCGCTTCTGATGTTTGAGCTGAGCGCAAAACGTGATGAGCTGCAACGCCTACCAGGTGCATAAAGGAAAAAATCCATGACTTATAACGCAATCTTTAACGAAATTTTCGGCCAACCAGAACCGGATCGTTCTCCCATTCTGCCTACCCCCATCGTTGACGATCCGCCCGGCTGGCAGCGCTACACGCCCAGATCAAACCCGCAGTTCGAACGTGAGCGGCTGGATAACGCCGTCAAAGCGATTTACGGTTACGATCTGCGGAAAGAAGCCGAAGCCGACGAACTTTCGTTCAACACGCAGCCGCCTGGCCCGTTTGAGCTGCCTCCCGCGATGTTCGATCCGAGGAAGCCGCGTTGCACATGCACATGTCAGATGTGTGCAGCACAAGATCATATTAACTGTCTTCATGGCGGTTGCTCACAGAGCGCTGGTCTACCCATTCCGCCCGCGATTCTCGATATCGCTCGCGAAGTAAGGGAAGAATTCAAGGATGCCGTGCGCTCTGAGATGCGCAAGGCGCTGACAACTCCCAAACGCAAGTTCGCCAAGCGCGAGAAAGAGCTGCCGGGTTATTCGTGGTGGGAGTTGGTTGGGCAATTTCGATAGGAAGGTTTGGAAGCCCGAAACGTTGAGTTGTGGTAAAAAGTTTTCCTGCTAACTGTGGCGCGCAAGCGCTGCCTGGTTCTCCGCAGGCACAGAGACACAGCAAAGCAGGAACCGGAAGGTTCCAAACAATCTGGCCTTCCGGGTTAATTGCCCGCCCCGGTGCTATCATGCCGCGACAAAGAGCGCGCTGCCAGCGGAGATCGGGGATCGCCGGGCATGTTGCTCTTCCTCGCTGGTGGGATTCTCTTTGCGCGCGCTAGTCCACTTTCAGCCGGGCCGGACGGTCTGCTCCTGGACTACGCGAGGTAATGATGGAGCAGTAAGGCCGGACGCTGACGAGGTGGCGACTCCTACCCTCGCGGGGGATCGGACACCGCACTCCGATTCCCCGGTTTTCGTTATGCGGCCTTTAGAGCGCACTGTAGCGTATTGACGGAGCATCCTAGCTTCTTAGCGATAGGACGCAGCCCTAGCCCCTCTTGCTGCATCGTGCGGGCCTTTTCCACGTTCACCTTGACCGGTCTGCGTCCAAGTGTCGCACCTTGCTTCACGGCGCGCGCTAGCCCGGCCTTGGTTCGCTCGCTGATCGTGATCCGCTCCTGTTTTGCGACCGCGGCCAGGACGCTCAGAACGATGCCGGTGGTCATTTCGTTGCCAGTGTCCAAGAATGGTTGAGTGTAACTACGCCAGCCGACTCCCCAGCCCTTCAATTGCTCAAGGTATCCAATTGTCTTCACGATACCTTCGCGGCTCAACCGATCCAACGCCCAAAACAGCAGCAAGTCGAATTTCTTTTGACTCGCGGCCAGCATCATGCGTTGGAACTGCGGACGCTCTTTCTTGCCAGAACCGGACGCGGTATCCACAAATTCTAGTTCCAGGTTCCAACCCGGCTGCGTAGCGATGAAATCCCGCAACTGAGCAAGCTGGTTAAGTTCATCCTGCTTACGGGTTGAGATGCGCGCATAAATCCCAATTTTCATAAATTCACCTCAGCTTGAGTGTATCATTAATTGTACAATTGTCAATACACTTCTTTTCGTCTGCAACCTGATGAAACTGCTAGAGCGTTTTTGCGACCCTTTTTTGACACACCCTTGTGCGCTCACGGCTTGACGGTACGCACTACAGGCCGCTTCGATGCGGATTCCCGATTCTTCGCCGGTGTCTGCGCGCAGCTTATCCCGAAGGCCGCGGCTTCAGGTGAGCGCGGCGCACGCGTCTTATGGCCGACACTTCGGGCCTGTTCATCTACGGGCCGATCTCTGCACCAAGTTTACTGCTAAGCCATCACCGGCGAGCTGTGCAAAACAAATAAAGTTGGAATAAAAATTGCTTCATGAAATGCTATGTAAGTTATTCATGGTAATAGATATACAACCGAATTTCCACCGGCACAATCCCGCGCAGCCTGCCTGGAATACGGCTAAATTTTTAAAATTTTGGAGTTGATACTCTGCGATCTAAAGTTACTCACTGGTTAACAACGAAGGAAAAGAAAAACCGGCTCTCTTCCCATGGGAGCCGGTTAGCTATTTGACGGCTTTCTTTATTCGTGGCAATGGATGCCGATACCAAGCTGGTCCCCGGTGTATACGGTCGGCAAGCGCAACGAAGAGACTACCTGGTACTTCGTCAACGAGCTGGCCGAGCGTATCTCGACACGGATTCAACTGACCACGGATGGATTTGTGTTTTATCAGCGGCACGTCGAGGATGCGTTCGGCGCGGACGTGGACTTCGCCCAGCTTATCAAGTTGTATGGTCAGTATGGGCAGCACGACACGGATGCCAAGTATTCCCCAAGTCCAATCGTCGAGGTTATCTCCAAGGTACGGAATGGCGACCCCGATCCGGCCCGCATCTGTACCAGTCACATCGAGAGGCAGAACCTGACCATGCGAATGCAGATGCGCCGATTCACCCGTTTGACGAACGCTTTCTCAAAGAAACTTGAGAACCTGAAAGCGGCTTGCGCTTTGCACTTCGCGCACTATAATTTCTGTCGCGTGCATTCATCCCTGCGCGTGACCCCCGCTATGGCCGCTGGAATCTCGTCTCGTATCTGGGATTTGGGAGAGTTGATCGTCTAAATGAGATACCGATTCCAAAAAACTTATGTATGCTCGCTCGCCAGCGAGAGTAACTTCGCTGGCGAGCTTTTTTGCTTCCGCAAGCATTCTGAAAAATATGGAGAAAAAGAACATGGCGTCATCTTCCGAAGCGTTTAAGAAATTCGAGCAGTGGAGAAAATCCAAAACACCGCTAAGGGTTACCGTTATTGAAGACGGAAAAACCATTGCAGTTTTGCAGGCTCGCGTTGATGCAACTGACCCTGATGCGTCGTTGGTCGGGGTCGCTATAGATGCAACCCGCAAATTCGCCAATTTCAACGTGGAAGGATCGGACTTTTCTATCGAACCGTCTCGCATGACTGTCACGCGAAGCAAATCAGATTGGATGGTCTTTGAAGAATTGCTTTGACCTTGCATTCGGCACACTCCAAGCGTTATCTTGAAATTGCCTAATCAAGATTCAGGAAGGCCCGGATGCCAGTCTGGGCCTTTTCTATTTCAGTTTTTGAGCGAGCCGCCACAGCGCCCGAAATATCACAAACAAACCAAGCACCACCAACGCACAGAAAATCAGGTGTATAGGTTGGAACAGTCCGTCAAACATTGCGAGCGCCCTCAATCGCCAATTTCCGTTGTATCATGCCTGTCAAATAGAGGACTCCCCGCAATGGATAAAGCTACCTTCGCCATCGTTACAGTTCTTTTGTTGTTGATCGGAGCAGAGCTAGTAGACATCCGGCGGAAAGTGGAAGCTATCAACCGCAAGCTGGATAAAGTTCTAAATCCAGAGTAGGCAATCCGCTTGCCACTCTTACCGAGAGCTTGCGCCAAATTCAGCCACTACCAGAAGACTGGCAGGAAATAGAAGCCATTTCGTCTGCGGTGACCGCTGCTTCGGTGATTCTCATATCGGGCCTTGCCGCTTTTTGGGCTTGGTATCGGGACACGGAGCGATTGCAACTACTCCGCTTCGGCAATAACTGGCCGGTGCAAGTCCCCGACCCTTTGAAGGTGCGTCAGGTCGATGGGATGGAAGGCTGTGCAAACATCTTCGTGACGATTGTCAACAGCTCTCTGATTCCTTCCGGGATTGTCGGAGTAGGTTTTGGGGAGTTAAAGCGAACGCTCAAAGAAATGAAGGCTGCGAAGCCCGATAGATTTGTCTTTGATGTATGGAACGATCATCGGGGCAGATGGTAAAAGAACCCGGTCGATTCTTTCTGCCTAAAGTCTCAGGATGCTGCGCTTTTGCGATCCCAGCCCCGCTGACCGCACAAGCGCTGCGGGTTACTTGGGAGCCGAAGCCGGACTAGCGAAACACGTTGTGTAATCAGCGGCACACTTTCGGAGATGTTCGAGGTCTGCGTCCAGTTCCGCACGCGGCTTCCCTTTGATCTCGTCTCCTACATGCTCTATAGCCGAGCTGAACCCGATCTTCTGATTCCGAAAATCAGAGTAGAAAACCTCCACTCCGTCGCGGAATTGCTCTATCGTCCCGCCATCAAAATGCGAGGAAGGGAAGCAAAGACTTTTCCATTGCTCCTGCGTGTAAGCCTCTTTGATCGGTTTGCCGAAGGCCCACAGCGCAAAACACGTGCCCATGGCGTCACCTTCAGCCTTCATCGCGCCACTCAAGTATCCGCTGACGTATGCGGTTTTAGAATCAGGTGTCAGACGCTTCCACCAAGAACCGTCTGTTCCACTAGATTGCGCAATGGCACTAGCTGCGACCAGCAGCATTACCGGGATCAACTTGTTCACGTTGCCTCCTTTTTGCTTTCGCCTTTTTGGTTCCTGCCCGTGCGAAGGAACAGCCTCAACGAAACATGGACTGGCAATGATGCGGAAGGGATGCGACCCGTAGGGTTTAGCAAAACAGCTTGCGTAGGCGGGCTATAACCTGTGGGTCAGTCTCTATCCACCAGTGGTCGCCCTTACGGGGGTCGCCCGTTGGGTGCGCTAGTGCAACATCCCCTTCGCCCTTTTTCAAATTTTCCAATGAGCCGTGTCCTAAGACTGCGTTGTTCACTTTCCTTCCGCAAGTAGGGCAGTCGGCACAGAATTGAGATACAGGCATCTCACGCATTGTACCACCAAGAAAATCAACGAATGCGTTAGTAGAGAAGACTGTTTCCACGAGCATCATAGTGCCCGCACAGCTTGTGCCCACCGGCAGCAACCCGCATCAAAGATGCCCCGCTCTTGCGATCAGAGCCCCGCTGGCAGCGTTTCCCGCAGTGAGTGGGCCTGGACCATCACCGGCCAGGGGAACAGAGCGCGAAAACAAATCATGACTCAAATCATGACTTTCAACGGTCATGATTGGGCGCAATTGGGCTTGCTTTGCCACTTACAAGTCTTGTAAGTTATTGTAACTACAGGAAACAGGAGACTTAGATTTTTGGGGTCACGGATTTTAAGTCCCGTGCGTCTGCCAGTTTCGCCATCCGGGCCTATTGCTCCAACTTACCGTATGCTAACGCATTGATTCGCTTTCATTGAACTATCTGCGGAGTGCCCTTGTTCGCCGGTGGCACTTGCGGTGGAGTTGCTTCCCCGATGGTACCAACTACTCCACAGCAGCGCGCAGATCCGGCCTTCTTTACGCATCCTCGAACCAATGGCGATTGCCGGTAAGCGGTTCCTTGTACTTCATGCTCAGGAAAACGTACTCGCTTCCCGCAGCCTTCTCTTTTAGGAAACCCAGCATAGTTTTCGCAGTCGAATTGAGAGTAACACGATGCACACTGATCATGGTCAACATCGCACTATCTCAGGAAACGCTAAAGCAGGACAGTAGTGCAAGACCGCTCCACGGCAACTCACCCAACCCGTTGGGTGAAAGGCTCAAGTGAGCGCGCTCCTATCACGCGAAAGTACCACACCTCAAGGCGGACGGATTTCGCCGCACCTAGGGCTTGCCTCGGGTTTTGCGAGCCCTGTTCGGTATGCCAATTGCCAATGAACTCGAAGATTCCGTGAGGCGGAACACGAATTTGCAGCCACCCTGCGCTTAGCAGAGCTGGCGACTCTGCAGATGTCGGCCTGCGAAGGAGTACTGACATGCACGTGCACGCCAACCAGATCAATCCAAACACCCAGTTCGATGCTGTTTGTGCCGCGGAAAGGGCCGCCGCCAATCGGGAAGCTGCGCGTACCAGAAAGAAGCTGTCGGAGTTTGCCTCAAAACTGGCTGCCGCGCTTGATTCCGGGGATTCCGTCAAAGGACTGGGGCCGCGCGAAGAATCCCAGGAACCGGCGAAGCGCCAAAATCAGCAGAGCCAGGGCAGTCGGACGAAACCAACAGAAGGGGCGGATACAGCCGGAGTGCACAACTCTATTTCGGACTGGGCATAATCGGCACCGATCTAAAGCTCTCCAACCAATGCTCTCCAACCAAGGCTCTCCAAACAAGGCTCTCAACCTGCGTCCGCATCACAGACTTACTAAGTGCATAACTCGGCAAAATCTACCACCACCAACCCGGCAAAGCCTGCCCCCTTGTTCACGGTTGAGAACTGATACTAGCTCTTTCTCGAACTTCAGCGAAGCTTGTGGAAGCAGCGAACTCTCCCCGAGTTGCCGCTATTGTTCCCCTGCGGACCAGCTGGCGTCGCAACAGTGAGCGTGTCGCCGCGATGACAGTTCGCTCGTCCACACCCAGGTCACGAAAGATCCTGATCAACTCGGGCACAGGGATGCGCCCTTCTATTCGATCCAGAATCTCTCGCTCGACCGCGTCAAGCTGATGTTCAATCGCCAAGGCCTGCCCCAGCAAAGTTGCCTTGGCTGTTGCACGGGTCCCACTGCCCAACACTCGTGCCTCGAGCAGGGCTATCGGTCCGGCGCGGCGCAGCCAACTATGTCTGAGGATCTGCTCCCAATCGGAGTGCCCGGTCAAACGTTCCGCGAGAAAAGCTGCATCGATCTCACCACCTGCAGCGCGCTGCGGCGATGGCGATTCATGTACGCGCTCCCAAGGCGCCCCGCAGGTCGCGTCACTCCACTGGAAAGAAAGAACCACGGAGACGACCCGCATATAGCCCTGGGCTCGAAGATTGTTTGCCCACTCGTGGGTCGAATCCAGAAATGCCTGGTAGTCGTCACCGTGAGCATGTCCAATGGCGTACTTCACAGCGGTGTGTTCGCCCAAGCGGAGGATATGGATGTCCATCGGGGCGCCGTCGAGCCACTCGCGCAAGCGATGGACTAGCGGCTCATGGTCGCGCTCGCCGAGTTCAGTGACCACCTGCGCCATACCGCCCGGCGCGAGGTGATGCGGCAAGCCGGCGACGATCCGTTTCTGGATATCTTCTCCGGACCGGCCACCGTCACGGAAGCGCAGCGTGTCGAGCGGCGAGGGCACGAACGGGGGATTCGCCGTAATCAGGTCGAAACGTTCGCCGCGCACGGCCTCGAAGAGATCGCCGGCCACGACTTCCAGATTGGTGGTGCCCGAGGCTTGGGCGTTGAAGCGCGTGCAACGGGCCGCCCGCGGGTTGATATCGACGGCGAGCACTTGGTTTGTGTGAGTGGAAGCAAGCAATGCATGAATTCCCGATCCGGTGCAAAGGTCGAGGGCAGTGCGAAACCGCCGGCGTGTGGTACAGCGCGCAAGACGTCGGCTGTCGGAGCCGATCGCCATGACGTGATCGTACGGAACCGTGGCATACCCCGGATGCGGAAGTTCGGGCCAGGCGTGATCCGAAAAAATCAAGCGATCGCCGACAGGAAAAAGCGACGCACGAGCCCGCGCCACGCCCGTTTCATCGATGGCAAGCAGCCCGGCGCGGATCAGCACATCGCGTTCGGACCGAGCCAACAAACGGTCGAGTTCGTCCGCCGGAAGAGCCCCCTGCAAAAGAAACAGATCGATGGCCAGAGCGAGCGCGTCGCGGCCGGCCAAATGCTCGGAGCGATATATCGGCAGATGACGCCATTGCAGGTGGGCAAGATCCTCCAAACCGAGACGCTCGGTTACGAAACTCTCGGAGTATCCAGCGCCAGCGAGCTTCGAAACGGCGCCGCGAAGGCCGGCTACATCGGCATGGTCGACGATGAAGGTAGCAGGTTCTGTCATAGGCTGAAGTACAGCTCAATCGAAACGGCCAGCGAACCCCGGTGGGTGATAGTGACTCACAAGGCGCTCCGTACGCTTTGCCCCATCGATTAGACCCCTGTAAGAACGAAGCGCTCCTGCACAATTACGAAAGCAATTTGCACTCCACAGCGGTGCACAAAGGTGTGGGTTCGCCGAATCGCGCTGGCAGAATTCAGCTTCGGTTCGGTCCCGCCTGCTTCTACAATGTCCGGAATCGGCAGGCGAGATGAGCGTATAATGAAGCCGCTTCCGGGGTCAGAAGTATCTGGGGCTTCAACGTCCATCGTGCAAAGAGGGCGTGTGCAACGAATCTTCCATAAGCTCAGTCTCCGAGGCACGGATTCACCTTCACCGGCGAGACCGCGAGCTGCTATCATTGGGTGCCTGATCGTTCTGCTGTGCACGTGGGTTGCTCTGCCCGGATACGCGGCGAGCGGCGGCTCCGAGTCTGCTTCGGGAGCAGCGGCTGTTTCCCCTTCGAGCCAACCTGCTTCCCCGTTCATTGTCGTCGGCCTTCTGGGAGGATTTGTTCCGCATGATGACCCGCACCACCCCGAAGTGCAGATGATCCGAAGTCTACGTCAGGAATATCCCAAACAGGTTTACTTCGGCGTGTTTGAAAACCACAAGCTCGGAGAAGCCTACAAGACCATCCTCAACCGGCTGGGCGCGAAGGAAGACGGTACATTATCGGATGACGAAAAGCGCCGCGCTCGCATCGTGCTCTTTGGCCATAGTTGGGGTGCTTCGGCTGTGGTCGCCCTGTCTAGAAGGCTGGCGCGGGAGGGCATCCCGGTCATGCTGACGGTACAGGTGGACAGCGTGGCCAGGCCTTTCCAGAACGATCGCGTGATTCCGTCCAACGTTCTGCAAGCCGCCAATTTCTACCAAACCCATGGCCTGATTCACGGCCGCTCCAGAATCACGCCCGCCGATCCAGCGCGCACGACGATCCTCGGCAATTTCCGTTGGGAGTATAAAGAGGAGCCTGCGGAATGTCGCGATTTTTCCTGGTATGCCCGCTTTTTCACCAAAGGCCACATTGCGATCGAATGCGATCCCAAGGTCTGGTCGCAAGTGGAGACGCTGCTGCGTCGCCACTTGCCGAGTCCGGTGGTAAGTCAGACGGACGGCGGTGGGTCAGACCTTCGACCTCCAGGCAACGATCGTGGCGCGGCTCAACAGCAGTAAGTGCCACTTCGCGGGGAGCTAAGTCAGTCCAGGTTGAAATCATCGCCTTCTTATTGGGCGAGAATTGTCCGTCGATCAGATAGGCCGCCGCGATGCTGCCTGCGACATACGGCTGAAAGATCGCAAGGATAATCACATATTTCTTGGCTTTGACTACGGATTCCACGATTCTGCGGACGGCTTGCTGCGTCGAATAACCGCCCACGCCACGGTTCGAATCGCCTTGCGTTGGAGGAGGCAAACCCGGTAGAAATTGACCAGATCATGCACATTCCTGATGGTTACCTCAGCCCGTCAACCTGCGCCACCTCCTATCTATTCGCAGCTACGGGCTGGTACGCGGCGCTGAAGCGCATCAAGCGGCTTCTTGCCACGCGTGCGATCCCGCTGATCTCGGTATTCGCAGCATTCTCTTTCGTGGTCATGATGTTCAATGTGCCGCTGCCCGGCGGAACCACCGGCCACGCGGTGGGCGTTGGCATCGCCGCTATCGTGCTCGGCCCCTGGGGTTCAATTCTTGCCATTTCGATCGCTCTCGCCATCCAGGCGCTGTTCTTCGGTGACGGAGGAATCACCACCCTGGGAGCGAATTGCTTCAACATGGCAATTGTCGGATCCTTCACCGCCTACGTCGTTTACCGGGTGATCGCAGCCAACTCGAAGCTGGAATCTCGCCACAGGGTACTAGCGGCAGCAGTTGCCGGTTATGTTGCTATCAACGCCTCAGCCTTGGTTACAGCGGTTGAGCTCGGTATTCAGCCCTTGCTTTTTCATGACGCCAGCGGCACGCCGCTCTACGCGCCATATCCGTTGCATGTGGCCATTCCTGCAATGATGATCGGACATCTGACGTTTGCCGGACTCGCCGAAGCGGTGATCTCGGCAGGCATGGTGTCCTATCTCCAGCGCGCTGATTTGGGCCTGCTTCGAGGAATTAGCGGATTGGCCCAGGCCCCAGGTACGATCGTCGCTGACGCGAGCCCTGCCGATTCACCCGGGCAACGTTCACCCGGACAACGTTCACCCGGGCGACTCTCACCACGACGACTATGGTGGGCGGTGGCGCTTCTCATGTTATTCACGCCTCTCGGCATCTTAGCGGCGGGCACTGCCTGGGGTGAATGGTCTTCTGCTGAACTGATGAATCCGAACACGCGGGAACAGATCGAAGCCGCCTCGGGGAACCATGCGCCTCCGTCGTCCGTTCCTGTCGGAATCGAAAAGCTGTCGACCGTGTGGACCGCGCCGTTTCCCGGCTACGCGCCGCGCTTTATCAAGAGTCAGGCGTTTGGGTATTTGCTCTCGGCAATGTTTGGAGTGGGCTTCCTTGGCCTGGCTTCGCTCGTCGCGAGAGTGGCTGGCGGAAGATGGCCCCGGAGGAACCTGCGCTCATGAGCCGGCATTCTTTCCTCGAATGGACGCTGCAAGGCTTCACCCGAGCGGTGTCGAGAGCCCTGCAATCGGAACATGCCGCAACCCAACCGGGCCTGCTGCAGCGGCTTGATCCTCGCGTCCGGGTCATTGGAATCCTCGCTCTGGTGATTGCGGTGATCCTCTGTCGACGGCTTGAGGCGATTACCGCCATTTTGCTCATCGCAATTGCCATCGCGGTCGCTTCCAGAGTGAGCCTCACTTCACTCGCAATAAGAGTCTGGCTTGTGGTTCTAGGTTTCTCGGGTGTGATCGCACTGCCCGCCTTATTTATTACTCCCGGCGAGCCACTTTTCACGTGGCCAGCTCTGCATCTTTCCATCTCCGTCCAAGGAGTGCGCACGGCCATGTTACTGGTCCTGCGCGTGGAAACAGCGGCTACACTAACCACAGTGCTGGTGCTTTCGACCGCCTGGACTCACATCCTGAAGGCGCTCCGTTCGCTGCATCTTCCGGCCGAGATCGTCACCATGCTGGCCATGACGCATCGCTACGTGTTCTTGCTGATCGAAACCGCCAACCAGATGTTCGAGTCGAGGCAAAGCCGAACCGTCGGTGTATTGAGTGGGTCTGAGCAACGCAAAATGGCGGCACGAACCGCCGGAGTCTTACTGAGCAAGAGCATCGAACTTAGCCAGGAGGTGTATCTCGCCATGTTATCGCGCGGATTTCGCGGAGAGGTTCGTGTCTTGACCGACTTCCGTTTCAAACCGCGCGATTACGCCGGCCTTACTGTCTTCCTTTTAACTGGCGGCTTAGTTGTGTGGATGGGGAGGTAACCAGGAATTGGCGCCAACTTTCGAAGTGCAAAACATCAGCTTCTCTTACGAAGCGATTCCGGCGATCCGCGGACTCACGCTCCACATCGGAGAAGGGGATCGGATTGCGCTGCTTGGCGCCAACGGCTCCGGCAAATCCACGCTGTTGCGAATTTTGGACGCGCTCTATTTTCCCTCGGCCGGTACGGTCACATTCAAAGGGGAGGCGCTCACCGAAAAGCACCTTCAGCAGGACGAATTCTTTCTGAATTTCCGCCGCCGCGTCGCCCTGGTCTTTCAGAATCCCGATGTGCAACTGTTCAATCCGACCGTATTCGACGAAGTCGCATACGGTCCTTTGCAGTTGCAATGGAGCAAGGAGGAAGTGATCCGGCGAGTGGATGAGATGCTCCATGTTATGTCCATTTCGCACTTGAGAGATCGCCCGCCCTACCGGCTCTCGCTGGGCGAGAAAAAGCGGGTTGCCTTGGCCTCCGTCCTCGTCCTCGACCCCGAAGTCCTGCTGCTCGATGAGCCCACCGCGACCCTAGATCCCAAGAGCCAGAGCCAGGTCGTAGACTTCATTCAACAGTGGAAAGGCACGGCGAGGACCGTGATCACCGCTACTCATCAGTTGGAGATTGTCGAAGACATTGCGGATCGCGTCTTCGTGCTTGAGGCAGGCAGCGTGATTGCCGAAGGGACTCCATCGGAGATTCTCTCAGACACCGGCTTGCTTCTGAGAGCAAATCTTATTCACGTGCATCGTCATTCCCACGGCGGCGTCGTGCACTCACATCCGCACTTTCACGGGCAGCCTCGTCATGAACACGAGCACTAAGCGCGCAACCGCACCGCGGTTGGAGACTCAAGATGAACTCGAACGCCAGATTTAAGCGATTAGTCTTTTTCGGGACGATTGCCGGACTTCTGTTCTACTCGATCGTGATTCCGGCGAACTCCCAGGAGAAACCGCGCCCCAAAGTGGTTGAGCTCGACAGTGGGGGAAAGGATTATCTGCAGGTCCTCGCAGGACCCCCTGAAAGCGTCACGATGAAGTCTGGACTGGTAGTTCTTTCACCCAACAAATCCGTGGGAAAACACAGCACCGGACAACATGAGGAATTGCTGGTTGTGCTGGAAGGACACGGCGAAATGACTTTCAAAGACGGTTCCAAGCTGGACGTGAAAGCCAACCATGCCCTCTACTGCCCACCCGAGACCGAGCACAATGTGACCAACACTGGTCGCAGCGTGCTGCGGTACGTTTACGTTGTCGCGAGTACCGAGTAAGTACGCGGGTTGAGGCGCTATAACGTACGCGTCAATTGGCTATGCGGGGATCGTGTGTCCACTTCTTTTCTTAATCGGCACGATCTGCTGGAGTGGATGGGTGTACGATCGCCAAGTTGTCCCATCATCCCGTGGCGGAAACAGGGGCCGGGTCCTTCCGCTGGTTGTCTAAGGGGGTGGTCAGGGCATTTTGATTCTCCGGCGGGTGCGCGATGCTGAATATTAAGAAGATTCTTCTTCCGGTTGATTTCCCGGATACCTCGCTGCCTGTGATCCATCAGGCTGCGACCCTGGCCCACCATTTCCGCGCTGAAATCGTGATGCTGCACGTCGTCAGCGCACAGAGTCATGCCGCCGGTGTGCCGGAGGACGGCCCCGCGCTCGCCGGTTGGGATCTGCTCGCTGAGCTGCTTCGAGGGGCCCAGAAAAACCTGGACCAGTCTCTCGCGCCCGAGCTTGAAGGTCTTGCCATCCAACGCGTGTTAGTCAAAGGCGGCGTGGCCCAGGCAATTGTGCAGACGGCTCAAGAGCAAAAAGCCGACTTGATCATGATGCCATCCTATGGCCGCACCTTCTACCAGTTCCTTCAGGGCTCTGTGACAGCGAAAGTACTCTCCGGGACCGAGTGCCCGATTTGGACCGGCGCCCACGTGGAAGAATCGCCGATGCAGGGGTTTGCCATCCGCAACGTTCTGTGCTCGGTCGACTTCAATCCCCATGATCGCGAAACGGCGTCGTGGGCCGCGCAAATGGCCGCCGAATTTGGCGCCCGCCTCACGCTCGCTCACGTCACTTCCAGCGTGGAGCTTTGGGGACCTGGCGGCACCTACGTCACTCCAGGGTGGAAAGAGGAGCTGGTCGGCGACGCTTCTCAGCATCTCGCAGAGCTTCAGCAGGATATGGGCATCCAGGCGGACGTATTTATCGGCAGCGGTGACGTGCCCAAGGTGCTGAGTCAAGCGGCGAAGCAGACGAACGCGGATTTGCTGGTTATCGACTGCTACCCTTATGGCGGTAACCTGCGGATCCGTGGCTACGCAACCATTTGCGCGGTGCCGATTCCAGTTCTCAGCGTGTGAGGTCCCTGACTCTTCGCGCGCGTAGTATCCCCGATGGGCTGGAATCTGGCGAGGTCCACGCTATTCTTTATCCTGCCTGGTTGGAACCAGCGTTCTTACCCTGAGTTGTGGCTCCAGCCGGTATAATGCTCACTCCAAATGCTCAGCGCCGGCAGCAAACTCGGTCCCTACGATATTCAAGCCTCGATAGGCGCGGGAGGGATGGGCGAAGTTTACAGCGCCCGCGACGCCCGCCTCAACCGCGACGTCGCCATCAAAATTCTACCTGCTTCCTTTTCCACCGATTCCGACCGCCTGCGGCGCTTCGCGCAGGAAGCCCGCGCCGCGGCCGCGCTCAGTCACCCCAACATTCTTTCAATCTACGATATCGGCGAAGACCACGGCGCGCCCTACGTGGTCTCCGAACTGTTGGAAGGCGAGACGCTCCGCGACCGCCTGCGCAACGGCCCGCTCTCTTCCCGCAAGGCCATCGACTATGCGCAGCAGATCGCTCGCGGCCTCGCCGCCGCCCACGAGAAGGGAATCGTCCACCGCGACCTGAAGCCGGAGAACCTTTTCCTCACCAACGACGGCCGCGTTAAGATCCTCGATTTCGGGCTCGCCAAGCTCACTCGCCCCGAGGCCGGCGATAGCTCCGCTGACGCGCCCACGCAGCAAGTCGGCACCGACGCCGGCACCGTCATGGGCACGGTCGGCTACATGTCGCCCGAGCAAGTTCGCGGTAAAGCGGCGGATCCACGCTCCGACATTTTCGCCTTCGGCGCCATCTTCTACGAGATGCTTTCCGGCAAGCGCGCTTTCCACGGCGATTCCCCAGCCGACACCATGAGCGCGATCCTCAAGGACGATCCGCCCGAGCTCTCCGAGACCAACCGCAATGTCTCGCCTGCGCTCGAACGCATCGTCCGCCACTGCCTCGAAAAAAATCCCGCCGAGCGCTTCCAGTCCGCTCGCGACGTGGCCTTCAACCTCGAAGCGCTCACCGATATCTCCACCTCCACCCGTGGCGGCGTGCGTGCCATCCCGGAAGAAGCGGCTACGCGCCGCTGGTTACTGCCATTGCTCGGCGGATTGCTGTTGCTCGCGTCGTGGGCGTCCGTTTATCGGTTTGCTCACCGCGGAGCCGCCACCAATCCAATCTTCCACGAAGTCACCTTCCGCAGCGGCACCATCTGGGCAGCGCGCTTTGCGCCCGACGGCCAGACCATCGTCTATGGCGCTGCGTGGGATGGTCAGCCCCAGGAAATCTTCTCCACTCGTTTCGACAGCACTGACTCCCGTCCGATCGGCTTGCCGACCGCACAGATTCTCTCCATCTCGTCGAAGGGAGAGATGGCCGTCTCCTTACACCCCGCCGATATCAATGCCTTTGCCCAGTCCGGAACCCTGGCGCGTGTTCCGCTCGCCGGAGGCGCTCCGCGCGAAGCGATCGACAGCGTGTTTTGGGCGGACTGGACACCCGATGGCCAGTCCCTGGCGGTGGTTCGTCGCAGCCCCGACGGAGTCATGCATCTGGAGTTACCCGCCGGCAATCCGATCTATGAGCCGCAAGGCTGGGTCAGCCATGTGCGTTTTTCCCCGCTCGGCGATTGGCTGGCCATCGCGGACCATATCGGCGGCGGTGACGACGGCCGCGTCGTCATCATCGACCCGCACGGAAATCGCAAGTCGAGTTCTTCCTTTTATTCGAGTGTCGAGGGATTGGCCTGGACTCCGAACGGCAAGGAAGTCTGGTTCTCCGCTGTGCCCGCCGGAGCCGCGCGTTCCATCTATGCGCTCGACCTCTCCGGCAAGGAGCGTCTCATTTACCGTTCGCCCGGCGGATTGACGATCCACGACATCAGCCGCACTGGCCTCGTTCTCTTGACCACGGACAAATCTCGCATCGGCATCTCCGCGCTGCCGCCCGGCGAGACCCGCGAACGCAGCCTTTCCTGGTTCGACTGGTCCCTGCTCAGCGACATGTCTGCCGACGGCAAGACCATCGTTTTCTCCGAGACGGGAGAAGCCGTGGGCGCGAACTACAGTATTTTTATGCGGAAGACGGACGGCTCCCCTGCGATTCGACTCGGCGATGGTAATGCTGCCGCGCTCTCTCCGGACGGTCAGTGGGTGCTCGACGCTGTCGGCTCCTCGGCCAAACTCGTGCTTCTACCCACCGGTGTCGGCGAGCCCAGACAGCTCACCGACGACAAGACCGGTCACTTCGGCGCCGCCTGGCTGCCCGACGGCAAGTCGATCGTCTTCTCTTCCAACCAGACCGGTCATGGCGCTCGCACCTACCTGCTCGATCTGCAAGGTGGCGCCGCGCGCGCGCTCACCCCAGAGGGGACCGTGGGAGGTTTGATCACCCCTGATGGCAAATTCCTCCTCGCCACGGATATCAAGCGCCAGCGTTGGCTCTACCCGATTGCTGGTGGAGAGCCGCAAAAACTTAACCTTACCCTCAGCTCTGACGAACGCCTTCTCGGCTTCTTCGCCGACGGCAAAAGCGTGCTCCTGCGCACTCGCTCTATTCCCGTCCAGGTAACGCGTGTCGATCTCGCGACCGGCCACCGCGAGCCTTGGAAGCAGATCGTTCCCGCCGATCTCGCGGGCGTACACAGCATTCCCAACATCAAGTTCAGCGCCGACGGCACGTCTTATGCCTACTCCACCTTCCGCGTGCTCTCCGATCTCTACGTGGTTGATGGCTTGAAGTAAGCGGCGACATCTCAGCCGCCGATCGTCTGCACCGCCGCTCAGATCTCGGACCGCGTCGCGCGCGTCATCAGCTCTTCGATGGCCTGTTGCGGCGACTTGCCGTTTTCAAGGATGGCGAACATCTGTTCGGTAATCGGCATTTCGACGTTCTTCTTGCGGGCTAAACCAAGCGCGGCCTTAGTCGTAAACACTCCTTCGGCGACAGCCCCATGCATGTCGGCGATGATGTCGGACAGCGTGCGGCCTTTGCCCAGTTCAACTCCAACGCTGCGGTTGCGCGAGAGGTCTCCGGTGCAGGTTAGAACCAGATCGCCCAGTCCGGCGAGCCCAAACATGGTGTCGAGGCGGCCGCCGCAGGCCACAACCAGGCGCGCCACTTCGGCAAGACCGCGCGTAATCAGCGCCGCTACCGAGTTGTGGCCGAGCCCGACGCCATCGCAGACGCCCGCGGCGATGGCGATAATATTCTTCAGCGCGCCGCCCAACTCCACGCCGATCACATCGTCGTTGGTGTAGACGCGAAAGCGCGAATCGTTGAATGCTTGCTGCACGGCGCGCGTCACGTCGGCGTCGACAGACGCCACAGTCACCGCGGTGGGGTCGCCCCGCGCCACCTCTTTGGCAAACGAAGGCCCGCTGAGTGCCGCCACGCGAGGCGTGAACTTGCGCCTTCGCAAAACATCGCCAATCACTTCCGTCATGCGCAGCAGAGTTCCGTCTTCCAGTCCTTTGGTGCAACTTACAAAAAGTATCTCCGGGCCGAGATCGGGCGCCATGCGTTCGAATAGAGCTCGACAATGCTGCGAGGGCATGACGCTGACGACGATCTCCGCGGCCTCGAGCGCGGTGTTCAAGTCGCTGGTCGCTGCAATCGATTCGGGCAGGATGAAGCCCGGCAGAAAGTGCGAGTTGATTCGGCTTTGTGCGATGCTCTCCGAAACTTCCGGTTCGTTGGCCCAGAGGCGGACTTCGTGCCGGAAATCGTGCGTCCCTTTGCGTCCGAGGACGATTGCCAGTCCAGTGCCCCAGGCACCTGCTCCGATGATGGCAATACGGCTCATCTGCGGGTTGCTCCTAACGTCTCGGATTCTGTATCTAACTTTGATTCTGGCTTCGTTCCGAACTTTGATTCCGTTCCGGCGGCGATACGTCCGATATTTTGGCGATGCTTCCAGATGACAAGCGCCGAAACCAGGCTGACAAAAATCAGTTGCCGTGGGTCCGAGTATTCATGAAGTGCCCAAGCCAGCAGCGGAAAAGCCGCTGCCACAGCGACCGATCCGAGCGAGACATAGCGGAAGGCAACGGCAATGAGAAAAAACAGAACCAACAGGCACAAAATGGATTTAGGGGTGAGCAATATAAAGGCTCCAAGACTGGTGGCGACGCCCTTGCCGCCGCGGAACCTAAGCCAGACGGGGAACAGATGGCCAAGCACCGCGAAAAACGCGGCCGTCGTCATGATCAGTGGCTGATGCGGTCCGCTGAACAGCACCCGCGCCACGAGAACCGCGGCCAGACCTTTGGCGGCGTCGAGAACGAGAGTGGCAACCCCAAGGGCAGGCGACTTGCGGGCCACGTTCGTCGCGCCAATGTTGCCGCTGCCGCTCGCGCGAACATCCTCGCCAGTGAAAATCCGCACCAGCAGGTAGCCAAACGGGATGGACCCCAGCATGTAGCCTACGGCGGCGGCGATGACGTAAGGACTCATGTTCGTCTATCTTATGTTGATCACGTGTGCCCGTGGAGCGCCGGGCGTCCCCGCCCGGCGGCACCCTTCGACTCCGCTCATGGCAGGCTCGCGAGACGCCCGTTTCTCGACTACCTCCGCTGCATCGCGAACCGTTCCAGCTTCGTGTACTTCGATCCTCCCGGTGAAAGCTGGCTCTGATAGAGAATAAACTCGTGGGCCGTCATTCCGCCAAAATCAAGCGCGCCCATCGCGGCGAGCCGCTTTTCGAGCGCGGCAAAAATTGACTTGGGGCCGTCGCCTTTGCGCCATTTCGGCGAGCCCGATCTGCCTCCGCCACGCGCCAGAGTCAGATGCGGACTGTAAGGCCGATCCTCTCGCGGAATGCCCAGTTCGGCCACAGCCACATCGATGCTCTCCGCCAGTCCAGCTAACTGCGCTCCGGCCTGGATTCCGATCCAGAATACCCGTGGAGCTTTCGCGGTAGGGAAGAATCCGTATCCGCCAGAGCGAATTTCGAACGCGCTGCTTTCAATCCGCCGCAAACGTCCGGTGATGGCCTCGACTCGCTCTGGCGTTTGTTCGCCGATGAACTTCAGCGTAACGTGCAGCGACTCCGGACGCACCCAGCGCGCCTCGGGCGCAAGACCCTCAACGCCCTCGAGGAAGCGCGCGATCCGGGCACGGACTTCAGGGTCGAGATCGATGCCGATAAATATTCGCATCTTTAAATATGACGGCGCCCTACAACAGCGCCCGCCGGATCATCTCCAGCGCCTGCTGGGTTGCGAACTGGCGAATGCGCTTGCGGTCGCCCGGAAAATTGCGTTCGACGACCTGCGTGCCTTCTTCTCCCGCGAGCGCGATGTAAACCAGTCCCACCGGCTTCTGCTCCGTTCCTCCGCTCGGGCCGGCAACTCCGGTGATTCCGACTCCATAGCTCGCCAGGCAGCGTTTGCGGATACCTTCGGCCATCGCCGCCGCCACTTCGCGGCTCACCGCTCCGTGCTGGTCGATCAGTGCTTTAGGAACATTTGAGAATTGCGTTTTCAATTCGTTCGAATAGACGACCGCTCCGCCTAGAAAATAGCGCGAGCTCCCGCTGAGCGAAGTGATGCGCTCGGCCAGCAAGCCGCCGGTGCACGATTCAGACACGGCCAGCGTCATGCTGCGCATTTGCAGGAGATAGCTGACGATCTGCTCGATGGTCTCGCCTTTGCGAGAGAAGATGGCGTCGCCGAGTTCGTCTTCGATTTTTTCCGCGAGCTCCTCGACGCGCGCGTCGGCATCCGCCTGCGAATCCTTGCGGCAGCGCAGGTGGAGTTGAATCTCGCCCCCGCCCGCCAGAATGGTGGTCTCGACGTCGGCATAAGTTTTGTAGATGGGAGCGACCCGCGCGTCCACTTGCGATTCTGGAATCATCGCCATTTTGAGCGTGCGCGTGGCGATGTGCTGGGGCGGGATCCGGGCGCGCAATCGCGGCAGGCATTCGGTTTCGAACAGCGCCTTGAGTTCGTAGGGAGGGCCGGGAAGCAGCATCAGGAGCCGTTCCTGGCCGTCATACTTTCCGCCCATCCACTGGCCAGGCGCGGTGCCGAGCGCATTCGGTAACATCGTGGCGCTGCTCAGGATGTCGGCCTGCTTGGCATTGTTGGCCGACATCTTCATGCCGCGCTTGGCAAAGCGCTCTTCCAGTTTCGCGATGAGATCGAGATCGCGTTGCAGTTTCAATCCCAGCGCTTCGGCCACCGCTTCGCGCGTCACGTCATCTTCGGTGGGGCCGAGGCCGCCCGTGAAGATGATGATGTCCGAGCGCCGCATGGCAAGTTTGGCGGCCGCAGTCAGTCCTTCGACGTCGTCGCCCACAATGCACTTGAAGCGCACCTCAACGCCCAGTTCATTCAATTTTTCGGTGAGGTAGAGCGAGTTGGTGTCCTGGCGATGCGGAGTGAGCAACTCAGACCCCACGGCGATGATCTCGGCGTTCACGGGTAAAAGTGTAAATGATCTGAGGTAGCGACAGCCGCCCTCGGCTGTCTTGGCGAGCAACGCTCGCCTGGGTTCCCCGGTTTGGTCAATGCTCGGGCACAAGAGCGTAGCGAGGCTTCGCCCCGGGGACAGCCGAGGGCGGCTGTCGCTACGCCTTTCCCGGCTGCTGCTGCGTCATGCAGTGCAGCGCCCCGAATCCCCAGATCAGATCGCCAGAGTAGATCGGCACGATTTCGCGGGTCGGGAAACTTTCCGCGAGCGTGTTGAGCGCAATGCGATCGTTCGGATCGTTGAAGACCGGCGCCAGCACCGCGCCATTCGCGATATAAAAATTGGCGTAGCTGGCGGGCAACTGGCGGCCTTCGAACACAACTGGACGCGGCATGGGAATTTCGACAATATCGAGTTTCTGTCCATCGGCAGTGCGAGCGGCCTTCAGGCGCCCCAGGTTCGCGTGCAGGGCCGCGTAATTTTCGCTCCGCTCATTCTGCTCGATCATCGTGATCACGGTAGTCGGAGCGACGAAGCGGGTGATGTCATCGACATGGCCGTGAGTGTCGTCGCCGGCGATTCCGCTATCCAGCCAGATGACCGACTGCGCACCAAAATAGTCGGCGAACAGTTGCTCATAGGCCGCGCGGTCCATGGGCGGATTGCGTTGCTGCGTGGTGGAGAGCAAACACTCCTCGGTGGTGAGCAGTGTGCCGCAACCGTTGACGTCGATCGATCCGCCTTCGAGCACGACACGGTGCTTTGCGCTGAATGGCTGCACGACACGCACGCCCGCAGCCTTTGCTATGCGCTCTCCAACTTTTTCGTCAAGACTGTAATTCGGATACTTCGCCCAGGCGTTGAATTGAAAGTGCAGAGCGAGCAGCCCGGAATCGGCGCGCTCATAATGATGATCCACGGGCGGCGTCAGGAAAATGCAACCCGAGTCGCGCGTCCACACGCGATCGGTGCGCCAGCGGTGAAAACAAACATTATCGGAAAGCGCACCCGCCCTTTCGAGCGCCGCGCGCGCCCGTTTTTCCCAGCTTGCATCATTGACGATCAGGTCCACGCGCTCATGTCGCGCCAGGTTGCGGACGATTTCGGCATAGACCCATTGAATCGGTTCGAACTTGCCCGGCCAGTCGCTACGGAGGTGCGGCCACGCAAGCCACGTGGATTCGTGCGGCTCCCACTCGGCGGGCATGCGGTAGCCCTGTGCGGTGGGGAGAAGTTTGGCGCGCGTGGTGGACGGCTTGGCCACTATTCGTCTAGGCATTTTCGTTGCGGCTACTTTTCGTCCAACATGCGGCTGGTGATGGGAGCGTAACTGTCGATACGGCGGTCGCGCAGGAAGGGCCAGTTGCGGCGAATGTCTTCGAGATGATGAAGGTCCACTTCGCCTAGCAAAATTTCTTCCTTGTCGGGCGACGCTTCGGCGAGCACACGGCCGAAGGGGTCGCAAAAAAACGACCCTCCCCAAAACTCGAGGCCTTTGCCGGGCACGGAATTGCCGCGGATATTACCGGTCTCAAAGCCGACGCGATTCACCACGCCAACATAAACGCCGTTCGCAATCGCGTGCGCCCGCTGGATGGTGCGCCAGGCGTCGTGTTGCGCCTCGCCGAATTCGGCCTTCTCCGCGGGGTGCCATCCGATGGCCGTGGGGTAAAACAGAATGCTCGCTCCTTGCAGTGCGGTGATGCGCGCGCCTTCGGGATACCACTGATCCCAGCAGACAAGCGTGCCGAGCTTTCCAGCGGAAGTGTCGAAGGCCTTGAAGCCCAGATCGCCGGGAGTGAAATAAAATTTTTCGTAGTACAGCGGATCGTCGGGAATATGCATCTTGCGGTAGATGCCGACGAGCGCGCCGTCCGAGCCGAAAACTGCGGCCGTGTTGTGATAGAGGCCGGGCGCGCGCTTCTCGAAAAGCGACGCGATCAGCACGACTTTATTCTGCTGGGCGGCGGCAGCGAGCTTCTCCGTACCCGCGCCGGGGATCGGCTCGGCGAGATCGAACAGAGCGGCATCTTCGCGCTGGCAGAAATACTGCGTCTGGAAGAGCTCGGGCAAGCAGACGACGTGGGCGCCCTTTCGTGCCGCCTCCGAAACGCGATCGAGCGCCTTGGCCAGATTGTCGGCAGGCTCGGGACCGCATGACATTTGAATCAGGGCGACGGTGAACTTGTCTCGCAATTTTTCTCCACCTTGGGAGACGCGGCAAGCCGCGCCTCTACTCATCTGTGATCGCGATCTAGGATATCAAAGTGTCTGATGCCGGCGTGAGTCTTGCACCACCGGCGTAAGAGCAAGTCGCCGCGTTTCCCTCCCTTCTAGTAAATTGTTTCTTCAGTCAAAATCATTTTTTATTCTGGAGGTTCTTCCTTGAAGCAGAAAACTGTTGCGAAGCCCAGCCATCATCAGGACAGCAATCATCAGGAAGGCGCGGGCATCGACCGCAAGCTGCACGATCCGGTAGCTGACCGTCTGATTCCGCTGGAGCCGCTCGATCTCGGCAAGATTCGATCCATCGATGACCTGGTGCGCGCGATGTCCAGAACCGCGTTCACCGGCCGTCAGCTCGGCGAAGCCGCCGACGTGCTCGAGGCCATGGCACGAGACAAAGAATGCTTCGTCGTCATGACGCTCGCCGGCGCGATGACCGTGGCCAAGCAGGGCCTGGTGATTGCCGAGCTGATCGATCGCGGCATCGTGAATGCCATCGTTTCCACTGGCGCGCTGATGGCGCATGGACTGGTCGAAGCGACCGGGCGCGCGCATTTCCGGCACAATCCCGAGCTCAGTGACGAGGAACTCTACGAGGCGGGATACAACCGCGTCTATGACACGCTCGAACCCGAGCAGAATCTCGACGACGTGGAGCGTGTGATGGCTGCGGTATTTGGCGGTTGGGACGCGGACGAAGTGATGTGCTCGTATAAATTGAACCGCGCGATTGGAGCGCATCTGGCGAAGCACGCCAAAGGACAACGCGGCATTTTGAAGTCCGCCTACGAAAAAAATGTTCCGGTATTTGTTCCCGCGTTCTCCGATTCCGAGCTGGGCCTCGACTACGCGTTGACCAACCGCGAACGCGACAAGCAAGCGAAGGCGCGATTCCGCTTCGATCCCTTCGAAGACCTGGAGTACTTTGCCGCAACCCTCCTGAGTCAGAAGCGCCTCGGAATTTTCACCATCGGCGGCGGCGTTCCGCGCAACTGGTCGCAGCAGTTTGGGCCGTTCATCGAATTGCGCCACCGCCGGGGCGGGGAAGACCTGCCCCTGAAGCGCTATCACTATGGACTGCGTATCTGCCCCGAGCCGGTGTTCTGGGGCGGCCTTTCGGGCAGTCCCTACAGTGAGGCGGTTTCCTGGGGCAAGTTCGTGCCTCCAGCGGAAGGCGGGAAGTTTGGAGAAGTGTTCGTGGATGCTACAGTAGGCCTGCCGCTAATCGTAGCGGCGGTGCTGGAGCGGCTGAAGAAAAAACCGGCCGCGAAAAAGAAACTTACTAAAATTGCAAAGTAGAGGCGCGGCTTGCCGGGTCGCAGGCGGGCAGGCTCCGCGGGTCTACTTGGCCGATTTCACCGCGGTCAGCATCTCGCGCCGCAGAATCGCATTGATCCGGGACTGGTAGCCCTTCCCCTGTGCTTTAAGCCAATCCAGCACATCGGCGTCGACTCGCGCTGTTATCTGGCGCTTGCGAGGACGATAGAAGTGGCCTCGCCTGGCGTTTTTCCACTGTTCATCCGTCATTTCGGGAATGTCGCTCGTATCAATATCGCTGTCTGGACGACTTGCCAGCGCTTTCAGATTTGCCCGCCGTGCTTTCGTCAGTGCTGGCATCCTTTCCAATGTGTACTTAACCATTTTTGTCTTCATAGCGTCGCCTTTCTTTCCGGGTAGCCTGTCGAGCGGAGATGATGCGAATGACCTCGACCTGCATGCCACCATCGCGTTCTTCTCTCACGGTGTGGGCCACCGTGAGAAGGAGCAAGCCCTCGACGAGGCCAAGGGTCTGCCAGCGCAGCTCCCCACCCTCGATGCGATCTTGCACTGACACATACAGCGGATCGCGGAACGCCTGGCTTGCCTCCTCAAAACTCACGCCGTGCTTGCGCAGGTTGGACAGGTTCTCGGCTTCGTCCCACTCGAATCGAATGCCTTCCATCCTAATTGTAATTATAAATTTGTAATTATTCAATCGGCGCCTAATTGAGGTTCTCGCCCCTCGTGGATGAGCCTTGGATTGGACGGGCGAGGGCGCCGTTCTTGACACGGCGGGGCACGCAACACTTAATCCGCTACGTCAGTCGAAGATCAGCACCGCCGACGCGATCACCGTCGTCCACAGCCCGCGCTTGTCGCCCACCGCCGATTGCGTCACATTGGCCGTCCTGACGATCTTGTTCGAGATGCGATAGATCTCTTTTTTCTCGTCCCACGATCGATCGGAATCGAACTCCACGTTCAGAGTCGTGGCCAGCATTTCGGCGGCGAGTTCTTCCGCGTAGTCTCCGGCAGCGTCTTCGGTCTCACCGAACGAGTGATGCTCGCTCAGATACCCGTAGGTGTTGCGATCGGCAGGGATGGCGACGCCAATCGAAGAGGCCAGGAGACGGTGCGGCTCGTGCGTCGAGTTTTCCGCGACCACCGCAAATACGACTTCTCCCGGCGACAGATACGTGAGTCCCTGCGACCGCGGGACCAGCTTGCAGTTGGGCGGAAAGATGGAAGAGACACGCACCAGGTTTTGCGCCGCGATGCCGGCGTCGCGCAAGGCGAGCTCGAAGGACGTGAGGCGCTCCTTGTGTTTCCCCACACCCTTGGTGAAGAAGATTTTCTTCGGGACCATGTCCTTGCCCAATTCAGTTTCCTCCAGGAAATTTCGAATTGATCTGAGAAGGGCAAATCTAACACAGCGATTAGTGAAGATTGTATGAAAAAAACAGGAATGTCCCGCTGCGCCGAACCACCGACGGCTTGGAGGCTTCGGCGACAGTCGTTGATCGATGGTCGTCGGTCGTTCGCGAACAACGGCTCTAGCGACAAAGCCTACCGGCTAGCGACCAACGACGAGTGACCAGCGACTGTCTGCAGCACTCAAGCCGCGTGAATATGAGCTTTGCCCGCCGCCAGCGGGATGAGTGCCGGTTTCACCAAATCGCGGAAATCGGCAAATCTCATGCGCACCAGTTCACGATGCGAACCCGCGTTGAAGGCGATCTCCTTGTCCTCGGCCAGAGTCTGATCCACGAAAACGTCCATTCCGTAGAGATTGCCGAAGGGTGGCATGGACCCGGTTTCGCAGTCGGGGAAACGACCGCGAAATTCGAGTTCGCTGGCCAGTTCTACTGAGTCTGCCCCCAGGTATTTTTTCAGCCGGTATAAATCCACGCGGAATGAAGCGGGCACCACCGCCATGGCCAGACGTCCATCGATCATCACCATGACGGTCTTCGCCAGCTCTTTTCCGGGTGTGTGGGTGAGGGCGGCAATCCCCTGGGCCGTGTAGGCCACCGAGTGCGAGATCACCAGGTATTGAATGCGGTTACGATCCAGGAATTCCCGAAGCATGGAAAGAGGCACAGACACCTCCCGTCCGAACCGCAGCCGGAACGCTTCTGAAGGACTGCCCCGAAGCATGGTCTGCGGATCGGCGCCGATGTAATTATGCGCTCCTCAGAGGCCGGGGAGGTAGTGAAATTTCTGGAAAGTGCATAATTGGGGGGAATTTGAAAGCCGACTCGCGCCCAACCCAAAATGGGAAAACGCGGAGCAAGAACTGGCGGAAGCTAGCGGGGAATGTTCACTTTTGGCCCGTAAAATGCCTCTAAGAACGCGCTTCGAGGGAACAGCGCAGATCCTACGCGGCCTGTTTCGTAACCAAGGAGTGCGCGCCCTCTCTGGCCTGCGATCCCACGATCTTCATTTCGTGCCAGTCGTAGCGGAATTCTTGGCCGCAATCCAGGCAAGCGACGTAGGTGCCCGTCCGCTGCGCAGTCGGGTTGCGACGCGACCCGGCGCGCACCGTGATCGGAAAACTGTAGCGAGCGTGCCGGCAGCCAAACATGGCGTCCATCAACTTGGAAAACATGGGTAACCTCCACAGAATAAAGCGATAAAACTGGCCCATCCCCTTCGCCTGAACAGAAAGATGAACTCTAAAATGCTTAGATTCGACGAGTGCGGAAAAGGTTCGCGGCCCCTGATAGCACCGAAGGTACCCGCCATAGGCGTCCCGGAATGAAGCACTTGCGAGCATTTGAAGGAACCACGGCTAGAAACGACAGCTGGTGACTGCAGCAGGGAGCCGCAGGAAGAGCACCGGAAGCAGCAGCTGCACGAAGAGCCGAGCTTAGCGCCCAGCCGGGTCGGATTTCTTATGCGCCGAACACTTGCTCATGATCGCCGACCGGAGCCGCACCCGCAAATCCTCGGGTAACTCATAGAGCTCCGAGTCGCGGTAGATTTCGATGGTTTTCCTGGTCGTATCGCAGACCACGTAGCAGTTGTGGCACCACGCCAGGTGATCGTCCAGTTCGGACTTGGTTCGGGCGTCCAGCGCGCCATCGAGGTAGTTTGTCAGCTCGTTTAGAAACTCAGAACACTTCACTGGTCGCCATCTCCACTCGCCCGTTTCTGAAAGAACCGGTTCAGCCGTTCGCGCAGTTGCAGCCGCGCGCGCAGCAAACGCGATTTCACCGCCGGAACGCTCAACTCCAGCGCTTGGGCCGTCTCCTCAGTCGAGAGGCCTTCCACGTCACGGAGTACGAACACCGTCCGGAATCCCGCCGGCAATCCCTGAATGGTGCGAGTCAGAATCTCCCGCAACTCCGCCTGGTTGTACATCTGCTCCGGATTGGGACTCCAATCCGCAACCTCACGGGGAAGCGAGTCATCCTCAGTTTTTACTTCTTCGTCCAGAGAGACCGTCCGTTCCGGTTTTCTCCGGCGCAACTTCATCAGCGCTTCGTTAACCGCAATCCGCACCAGCCAGGTATAAAACTTCGACTGCTCCTGGAACTTCTCCAGGTTGCTATACGCCTTAAGGAACGCTTCCTGAACCACATCTTCCGCGTCCTCGCGATTCTGCGTAATGTGCTGTGCGATGCGAAAAACGTTGCGATCATAGCGCCGTACTAATTCTTCAAACGCTTGATCGTCGCCGCGCTTGGCTCGCCGGACCAGCGCCATTTCTTCGCTGACCGGCTGCTCTATGTTGGGTTGGATGGTACTCATTCGTAACTTGATGCAGATTTTTCCGACAGCGCTACTGAATCTGAAATGCTATTGTACTTGGTGGCGGCGGTTTTCGCTGCGTAGTTTTGACGCGCGCTGGCCAGAAAGGTTTCCCCCGCTTGGCGATCGGCTGCTTCGGACACCGGAAGGGCAGGTACCAAGGTGTCCCGAGAACGCCTGCAAGCGGCCATATAATTAGAGGTTAGAAGGGTAACTCCCTTCGTCCCCCAAAAAAGCTTTACTTCGGTTTACATCGGAGTACGAATGAAGGAGCGCGGCTGGATTGAACCAATTGTGGACCGAGTGGTTGCCCAGGTTTTGGACAGCCATGCAGCCCAATTACGCACCGAGATTGTCCGCCGGATGATGGAAGAGATCGCAGCGGAGCCTGCGACCGACGAATCAACCACCCAGGACGCGGCTTCCGCGTCCGCTTCGGCAGATCTGGCGCGCGCCGTTGCCGAAATCCATGTGGGCAACTCGCAACGGGAGATTTTGCGCGCCCTGCTCGATACCAGCTCTCGTTATGCGACTCGAGTGGCGCTCTTCGTCGTAAAGGGAAGCCATGCCACTGGATGGCAGGCACGCGGCTTCGCCAATTGCGATGCGGTAAAAGATTTTGTGCTCGATGAAAATGCTCCGGCTGTCGCTCGTGCCATCGGCCGTGCCATCGGCGATCGCGTGCTGGCGAGCGTGCCGGTTGCCGACTTGGATCCGCGTTTCCTGCAGGAAGTTGGAACCCCAGCCAGCGGAGAAGGCCGGATTCTCCCTTTGATTTTGAAAGACAAAGTTGCCGCGCTGTTCTATGCCGACAGCGGAACCGGTGCGGCGGGCTTGCTCGATGCCGGCTCGCTCGAACTGCTGGTGCTTTCGACCAGCGCCTGGCTCGAGGTCAACTCGCTGCGCAAGCAAACGCACAAGGAACCGTCCGCGGCGCAGTCGGACAGTGGCGTCGCGGCGGCCGAGGCGCCATCACACCAGGCGCCGGCTTTCAATGATCCCTTTGCCGCGCACACGCCCGCTTTTGCTTCTGGCCACGCCATGGCAGCAGCGGCGTCAGCGAGTGAAGCCCCAACGCCAGTTGCCAGCGCCGCCGTTGAGGCTCCGGCGATGGCCGAAAATGTAGCCGAGAGTGTAATCACTGAAGTTCAGTCTGCGGTGGCCGAAATCGACCCGGCGCTGGCCGAGCCGCTACCCGTCGGTCACGCGGAGACTGCGGCCACACCCGAGACGCCGCCGGTCGCCGCCATCTCGCCCGAGGATCAGGAAGTGCATCGCAAGGCCCAGCGTTTTGCCCGCCTGCTGGTCGACGAGATCAAGCTCTATAATCAGGCAAAGGTCGGGGAAGGCAGGAAAAACAAAGATCTCTACGACCGTCTGAAAGAAGCGATTGAGAAAAGCCGCGGGACGTACCAGAAACGTTACGGGCACACGGTTGCCGCTTCCGGCAATTACTTTCAACATGAAATAATACGAAGTCTCGCAGAAGACGATCTTTCCATCATGGGTGCCAACTTCAGGCAGTAGGTAGGGTTTGAGTGCGCCGTTTTGCAGTCGTAGTTTTCGCTGGAACTTTCTTCCTGCTCTGGCTCGGATTTTTGCCGTCCGCAGTCGCCCAATCCCAATCATCCACGTCGTCTGTGACCGCCCCGGAGAAGAGTACATCCGTCAAGAAAAAAACTGCCCCTGCCGCCAGCACCAAGAAAACCAGCACCAGGAAAAAGCATAAGACCATTTCTCCGCGCGTGCGCCGGGTGCGGCAAGCCTTTGTCGCCTCGGCCAGCCTTCGTCCCATGGCGCAGCAGTTGTTGCAAGACCGCACCCCCACCGCCTATGCCGGAGTCGAAGCCTATGCGCGCCGTCACCCCAAAGAAGATGCCGGAGCGCTGGCCTGGCTCGTCTTAGGCTACGCCCACACGCTAGATCACGACTATGCCAAAGCCATCGACCCGCTCAACCGCGCCAAAGCCGGCGCCAGCGAACTCGGAGACTACGTTGCCTACTACCTGGGCGACGCCTACCTGAAAACGGCGCACAATGCCGAGGCGCTTTCTACGCTCGCCGATTTCAGTAAAAACTTTCCCGGCTCGCTTCTCATCCGCGATGCCCACCTCGTCTATGCGGATGCGCTGCTCGTGGAAGGCCGCGCGCAGGAGGCTGCGGCTCTCCTCGAAAAGGATCGAGCCCCGGTGCGCAGCGATGTGGAATTCGCCATTGGCCGCGCCCACGAAGCAGCGGGTGAGAATCAAAAGGCCGCAATCGCCTTCCGCAACGTTTACTTCAACCTTCCCAACAGTATTGAGGCGGATGCGGCGGGAGCGGAATTGCGCAAGCTCGGAATCTCCGGCGATATCGCCGAGCGCCGCACGCGCGCCGATCTGCTGTTCAAAGCCAGGCACTATAGCGAAGCGGCTCACGATTACCACGACCTCGTCGAAGAAGTCAGTCCGGCCGATCGTCCCGATGTGCAACTGGCGCTGGCGGGAGCGCTCGAAAAAAGCGACCGCAGTCACGATGCGCGCCAAATTCTGACTGCCATGGGAACGCAGCAGGGCGACGCCGAAGCCGAGCGCCTTTACCTGCTGAGTGAGACCCAGCGTTCGACGAGCGATGAAGAGGCGGTGCAACGGACGCTCAACGAACTGCGGCAATTTGGTCCGGCCAGCCCATGGCTGGAGCAAGCGCTGTTTTCGGCCGGGAACATGTACCTGCTGAAGCGCGACTATGATCGCGCCATCGATTGCTTCCGCGAATTGCAGGAGCGCTTTCCGAATGGCGGGCGCGCACCCTATGCCCACTGGAAGGCTGCGTGGCTCGCCTTCCGGCAAGGCCGAACCGATCTGGCGCGCCAGGGTTTTGAAAATCAAATCGCTCTCTATCCCGATTCCGTGGAAATTCCCGCCGCGCTCTACTGGCGGGCGCGTCTCGCCGAAGAAGAAGGCAACCCGGCCATGGCGCGGGCGTTCTATCAGAAACTCACCGACCGCTTTCGCAACTACTACTACGCGGAGTTCGGCCGGCAACGCCTGAAAGGCTTGCCCAGCGCAGACGCCGTGTCGCAAGGAAGTCCAGCCGAGCCTCCGCCACACTACACGCTGCTCGACCGCGTCTCCGCGCTTTCAACCGCGGGAAGAATTACCGCAACCGATCCTCCCGACGACAACCTGCGCGTCGAACGGGCGCGTCTGCTCTCGAACGGAGGCCTCGCCGATGCGGCGGTGCGCGAGTTACAAGCCGCCGCCAGCCAAGAGGGCGGAACCTGGGCACCGCCAGAGATGGCCCGCGTTTATCAGGACCTCGGCCGCTACGATCGCGGTATCGAAATCATGAAGCGAGCCACGCCCAACTATTTCGCTGTCGACATTCCCGACCTGCCGCGCCCCTACTGGGAGGCGCTTTTTCCCAAGGCCTATTGGACCGACCTGCGCAAATATTCCGAGCTCAACGGCCTCGATCCTTATCTCGTCGCGTCGCTAATAAGGCAGGAATCCGAATTCAACGCGCTGGCGCTCTCTCGCGCCAACGCCGTAGGCCTGATGCAGCTCCTGCCGAAGACCGGCAAAAGCGTTGCCAAACAAGTCAAGCTCAAGGGCTACAACGCGCCGCAACTATACACGCCCGCCGTGAACCTCGAACTCGGTACCCGCTACTTCAAAGAAATGGTCGACAAATACAATGGACAGTTCGAGTACGCGCTAGCGGCCTACAATGCCGGAACCGACCGCGTCGGAGACTGGCTGGAACAGGGTCACTACCGCGATCCGCAGGAGTTCGTCGAGTCCATCCCCTTCACCGAAACCCGCGAGTACGTGCAAGCCATTCTGCGCAATGCAAATGTCTACCGCCAACTTTACGGGACGCCGTAGCAGATCAGCTCTCAGTTTTCAGTTGAAGCGGGCGGTACGGCAACCCGGCTAAGAACAGGCTTCTAAATTCTTGTTTGAATGACACGAATCCCGTGTTACACTATATTTGTGTCATCCACTCGTCGTTTACGCAACGTAACCGTAACCCTGGAAGAAGACGTAGCCCGGTGGGCCCGGATCGAGGCAGCGCGCCGTGATACCAGCGTTTCACGGCTGCTGGGGGCGCTGCTGAAGGAGCGCTTCTCGGCCCCGGTTGGTCCCGCAGCGGAGCGACTGGCGAGTTTTGGCCGGCGCCACCGGCTCACTTTGCGAGGGCTCAAAATCAAAGATCTGATCAATGATGGACGCCGGTGAGCCGGTTTGTCCTCGACGCTTCCGTCGTCCTGACCTGGTGTTTCCCCGATGAGAATGCCGCCCTGGCGCAGCATGTGGCCAGCATGTTCAAGCGAGGCGACACCGCGGTTGCGCCCTCATTCTGGCCGCACGAAATCCTGAACGCCTTGCTGGTGGGGGAAAAACGCAAGCGCATTTCGAAAGAGTTGGTGCAAAGCTTCCTCGAGGATTTGGCAACCCTTCCCATCATGCTGGAACCGCTTCCCGCCGAAACTGTTTTTGGCAGAATTCAGCGCCTCAGCCGCGAGCACGGCTTGACCGCGTACGATGCGGCTTACCTCGATTTGGCTCTGGATAAAGGTTTGCCACTTGCTACTTTGGACGAGGACTTGGCGCGGGCGTCGAAGAAAGCGCGTGTGCGGCTGGTGCAGGCCTGACTCGGACCTTACGCCGACTGTTGGCTGGGCGACTTCGTGAACACGATCTCAAACACCAGCAGCCCCGCTCCCACCACAATCGCGCTGTCGGCCACGTTGAAGGCCGGCCACTGGTGCGGGCCCACATAGAAGAGCAGAAAATCCACTACGTGCCGGCTGACGAGGCGGTCCCATAAATTGCCGATCGCTCCGCCCAGAATCAACGAAAGCCCGATTCCCGTGGTGGTCAGGCTATGGCTGTTTTTCCAGAGCAGCGCGGAGACGATCAGCAGCGCAACCACCGAAAACGAAATCAGCAGGCCGATTTTCCATTGCGACGGAGAATCCGCAAAAATACCAAACGCCGCGCCCGGGTTTTCGGCGTGGATGAGGCGAAAAAATCCAGGAATGACCGGGATACTGTCATGCAGGGAAAGCCGCCGTGCGATCGTCCACTTGGTAACGCGATCGAGAGCGACCACGAACAACGCGATCAGAAAATTATATTTGCGCATGACCCGGAAAACTTCTTCTCTATCTGGTTACCTATAGCTTATCGCGTTTGCCGAAGTCGCGGTCACGCCCGTTCAATTTCCCCGTCAATTTCTTTGAGCACCGCACTGCAGCGCTCGCACACCGTGGGATAGTTCTTGTCCTCACCCACATGGGTTGAATAGTTCCAGCAGCGCTCGCATTTCTCGCCCGGAGCCTTGCTCACCTCGACCACAACCGGCGCGTCTCCATTTCCCGATCCTTTTCTTACTTCGACGGCCGAGACGATAAAAAAGTAGCGCAGATCGTTCTTGAAGCGCTCCAGTACGGAGAACACCGGGTCAACCGCAGTCAACGTAACCTGAGCCTGCAGGTTGCCTCCGATCAGTTTCTGGTTGCGAGCCTCTTCCAGCGCTTTCAGCACCGATTCGCGCACGCCCAGCACGGTCTTCCAGTCTTCAGCTTGCCTCGGCCCGGCCGCGATCGCAGTTTCGTTCGTGCCCAGCACGTCTTTCGCCTCCGGGAAGGTCGCCAGATGCACGCTCTCCAGCCTTCCTTCGACCGGCGGCAAATACTGCCAGACTTCTTCGCAAGTAAAACTCAAGATCGGCGCCAGCAGCCGCACCAGCGCTTCGCCGATGCGCCAGATCGCAGTCTGCGCCGCCCGGCGCGACACCGATTTGCGCGCCGAAGTGTACAGCCGGTCCTTCAATACGTCCAAATAAAAGGCGCTCAACTCCACGCCGCAGAAATTGTTGATGCGGTGATAGATCTTGTGAAACGCGAAATCTTTATACGCCTGCTGCACATCGGCCGAGACTTCCGCCGCCTGCCGCAGCATGTATTGATCGAGCGGCTGCAACTCGTCGAACGCGACCGCGTCTCTTGCGGGATCGAAGCCATCGAGATTGCCCAGAATGTAGCGAAACGTGTTGCGAATCTTTTTGTAGTTTTCGCCTACGCGCTGCATCAGGGCTTCGGAGCCGACCACATCTTCGCGGAAGTCTACCGAAGCAGTCCACAGGCGCACGACCTCTCCGCCCAGACGGCTGGCAATGTCCACCGGATCGACATCATTGCCACGCGACTTCGACAGGGCCTGGCCTTTTTCATCGAGCGTCCAACCGGGCGTCACCACGCCGCGATAAGGAGGCGTGGCATGCGTGCCCATAGCGCAGAGCAGCGAAGACTGGAACCATCCGCGGTACTGGTCGCCGCCTTCAAGATAGAGATCGGAAGGCCAGGGATAGTAGTCGGGCTCATCCGCCATCAGCGCGAGATAGCTCGCTCCGGATTCGAGCCAGACGTCGAAAATGTCAAATTCCTTTTCGAACTTCGCGCCGCCGCAATGCGGGCACTTAGTTCCGGCGGGAACAATGTTGTCGGACTCGGACGTAAACCAGGCATCGGCGCCCGAGCGCGCGAACAGTTCGACAACCTTGCGGTTGATGGCATGGTCGTTGAGCGGCTTGCCGCAGCTCGCGCAGAGAAAAACGGCGATCGGCACGCCCCACACCCGCTGGCGTGAGATGCACCAGTCGGGGCGGGTTTGAATCATATTTGACATCCGTTCTTCGCCCCACGCCGGGTCCCATTTAACGTTCTTGATCTCACTGAGCGTGCGCGTGCGCAGCGTGTCTTCTTTCCCCTGGCCGCCGGGCATGGGCGTTTCCATGGAAATGAACCACTGCTCGGTGGCACGAAAGATCACGGGATTGTGGCAGCGCCAGCAGTGAGGATAAGAGTGCTCGGTTTTTTCCGTGTGCAGCAGAGCGCCGCGGCTTCTGACTAAATCGATGATGGGCTGATTGGCGTCCCAAACGCGCTTGCCCTCGTATTCGGGCAGGCCGTTGCGCAAGATGCCTTTTTCGTCGACATTGCTGGTGGCATCGAGGCCGTACTTCACGCCCGTGGCAAAATCCTCAGCGCCGTGCGAGGGCGCGGTGTGGACGACGCCCGTGCCAGTATCCATGGTGACGTAGTCGGCAAGCACGCCCAGAACTTTGCGGTCGAGAAAGGGATGCTGGAAGTTGAGACGCTCAAGCTTACGACCGGGAAAGTGGGCGAGCTCGCGCGCGTTCGAGAGGCCGCATTTTTCGGCGGCGTCTTTCGCCAGCTTCGCGGCAACGATGTAAGCTTCGCCGCCGGATTCCAGCGCGACGTATTCCTCGTTGGGATGAAAAGCCACGGCCATGGAGGCGGGCAGGGTCCAGGGAGTTGTCGTCCAGATGATGGTGGAAACTTTCTTGCCGGCGAGCGCAGCGTCCAGTTTTGCGGGATCGTCGAGCAGCGCGTATTTCACCCAGACGGTCGCGCTGGTGTGGTTTTCATATTCGACTTCGGCTTCGGCGAGCGCGGTCTCGTCGTGCATGCACCAGTAGACGGCGCGCAAGCCTTTGTAGACGAACCCATTTTCATAAAATGAAAAAAAAGTCTGGAGCACCACCGACTCATATTGCGGCGTCATCGTGGCGTAGGGCTTGTCGAAGCGGCCGAAGACGCCGATGCGCTTGAACTGCTGGCGCTGCAGGTCAAGGAATTTCTGCGCGTACTTGCGGCACTCGGTGCGGACGTCGGTGGGGTGCATCTCCAGCTTCTTGCCGCCCAGTTCTTTGTCGACCTTGATTTCGATGGGCAACCCGTGGCAGTCCCAGCCGGGGACGTAGGGCGCGTCGAAGCCGGACATGGTTTTGGACTTGACGATGAAATCCTTCAGGCACTTGTTCATCGCTGTCCCAAGGTGGATCGGTCCGCTGGTATAGGGAGGGCCATCGTGCAGAATGTACTTTTCCTTGCCCTTGCGGGCTTGGCGGATGCATTCGTAGATGTCCATCTGCTCCCAGCGCTCCAGCATTTTGGGCTCGTTCTGGGGCAGGTTTGCCTTCATGGAGAAGGCGGTTTTGGGCAAGTTGATGCTGGATTTCAGCTCCATCGGCACTCGAAAGATTCTCCCAACTGATTGAATCTTTTCATTATATAGGGAACGCGGAAGGGCACGTCTATTGAGGGCTGCCGCCCTGGGAACGAATTCAAAAAGTACTGTTTCCGGTCGGGAAAAAGCGTGTACAATTTTGACCAGAGCAAAGCCGTCACGCATCTAATGGACTAGGAAAACATTAGGGCGGTAAGGTTCGTGTCTTTTACGTGCGACCTTTGGGGAGTGCTCGCGCATCTAAATCAGTGGCTCCCGGTACCGTGATCTTGGGGTTGCTGCTCGGGAAAATATGGCAGAATTCGAAACACCGCAGAATCCGCTGGGTCCAGAGCCCGAACTGCATCTTCTCCTGGTGAATCAGACTCTCGATGAGCCGCTGTGGAAATCCCTGTTCCGCAACATTGACGAATTCTTCTTCCCCAAGAAACTCCCTCCGCTGGTCCTGACCTCGAAGCCCGTCCCGGTACGCGACATCTGGGGCTTCTACAACTACAAGGGACGCGGAGCCGCGGGCTCGACCGTCATCCACGTGCTGGCCTTGGCCCTCATCATTGCAGCTACTTACTTGGGACGGAAGATCGTGGACGTCGCCAAGCCAAAAGAAACCGTATTGTTGATCGCGCCCGATGACCTTCCCGTGCTTCCGCCTTCAAAGACCCAAAGCGGAGGCGGAGGCGGTGGTGGCGATCGTGACAAACTGCAGGCATCGCCGGGCCGTTTACCAAAGCAGTCCATGCAGCAGATCACTCCGCCCGCGGCCGTGATCCGCAACCAGGACCCGAAACTGCCCGTCGAGCCGACGATCGTGGTTCCTCCCGACATTCACCTGCAGCAGCCGAACATGCCCGAACTGGGCGATCCGCTTTCCCGTCTGCCGTCTGTGCCTTCGAATGGAACTGGCTATGGCGGCGGCATTGGCTCCGGTAATGGTGGCGGCGTCGGTTCGGGTGAAGGCCCCGGCTATGGCCCCGGCCACGGCGGCGGCACCGGGGGAGGAGTGTTCCGCGTTGGCGGTGGCGTTTCTGCTCCGAAAGAGATTTATGCGCCGGAACCCGAGTACTCGGAGGAAGCCCGCAAGGTTAAGCACATGGGTACCGTCGTATTGCAGTTGGTGGTTGGGTCCGACGGTAATCCGCGCGACATCCGAGTGGTTCGGACTTTAGGATTGGGCCTGGATGAAAAGGCCATAGAAGCCGTAAAAAAATGGCGCTTCGAGCCGGCCAAGAAAGATGGCAAGCCGGTCGCCGCGCTGGTTAGCGTCGAAGTCGATTTCCATCTGTACTGAGTCCCGCTGTAACGAAAAAGTTTGGGAGCCCAGAAAGCGGCCGCGCAAGCGGCCATTTTTGTGTGAGTCGATATATTTCCCGTAGAGACGCGGCTTGCCGCGTCTCCGCTTGCACTGCCAGTTCTCCGCTTGGCAGCGGGAGACGGGGCAAGCCCCGCCTCTACACCGAAGCACAAGTTTTCCGCTATCTATTCCTTCAAATCCACGTGCACCACATCTTCCACCGGAAGCCCCAGAAACCGCGTTCCCATCTTCTTGAATTTCTCCGCCGAATCCGTGGCAAAGAACTTGAGCCCGGGAACGCCCATCCGCGCCCTGTTCGTCTCGGCGGAAGACGGCAGCGGCTGGATATGCAGATGACGCGCCACTTCCTCGGCCGTCGACTCCGCCGAGTCCACAATCGCGATGTGCGCCGGCGCCACTCGCCGCAACAGTGGCTTGATCAACGGATAGTGGGTGCAGCCGAGCACCAGCACGTCAGCATTAAAATCGCCCGCGTCTTCCGAGGGAACTCGCGAAGGAACTCGCGCAAAAGCCTCCGACAAATAAATCCTCGCCACCTGCTCGGTCACCGGATGTTCCACCCAACCCTCTTCGACCAGCGGCACCAATAGAGGACAAGCCTTCTCGCGCACCGCGACTTCCCGGGCTTCGAGCGCCCGCCGGTAAGCATGGCTGCTGATGGTCGCCTCCGTCCCAATGACAACCACTTTCCGGTTCCGGCTGGCCGCCGCCGCCGCGTGTGCTCCCGGTTCGACCACGCCGATCACCTCCACACCCGCCGCCGCTTTAATCTGATCCAGCGCCAGCGCGGTGGCCGTGTTGCAGGCGATCACCAGCAACTCCGCTCCCTGCTCCTGCAAATAGCGCACCGCCCCCACCGCGTAATGCGCGACCGTGGCCGCCGACTTCGATCCATAAGGAAGGCGCGCCGTGTCGCCAAAGTAGAGATAGTCGACGTCGGGAATGCGCGCAAGCAGCGCGCGCAGCACGGTGAGTCCGCCCACGCCGGAGTCAAACACGCCAATCTTTGGTCTGTGCGGCAGTCTTTCCGGCGCTCCGTCTGGCGAAGGCCTGCTCGACAAATCCATCTTGCGCGTCATATATCCGCATAATACATGGCGCGCGCGCAGAAGCTTCAGCGCGGAGCGCTCGCGGTCGCAGCCTTTTCGTTCACATCCTCAAACGAGAACGCGATCGAAACATTCGGATATTCCTTCCCGCCGATCTCCACATACGGATAAACAAAATAGTTCAGTGGCGGTCCCTCCTGCGCCGGCGCGAGTTTCAGATCGCGTCCCTCGGTGAATTGCACCCGATTCACATCGTGCGCGCCGAAAAAGTAATCATGCTTTTCCGGATGTTTCCATGCCTCCGAAATGTCTACCGGAACCCAGCCAGTCGCATCCAGATAGAACTCCGCCCAGCAGTGATATCCCGGAATCTCGGCGGAGTGCTTGTCGGCCGGAATCGGAAACCCGATCTGAAAGCGCGCCGGAATCTTCTCGGCCCGCGCCATCGAAATAAAAACCGAGTGAAAATCGGTGCAGTTGCCATGCTTCGAATCGCAGGCCCAGAGCGTGTCGCCGTGTCCCCATCCGGTGCCGCTCTTGTCATACTTCATGGTGCGAAAAACGTATTCGTAAATGTCCTTGGCTTTTTCGAGCGGCGTGGCCGCGCCTTTTGTTTCCTCGGCGGCCAGTTCCGCCGGAACTCCCGTCACCGGCACCAGTCGGTCCGCCTCCAGAAATCGCGCCAACTCGACCTGCGAAGAACCGGACGGCGCTCTTGCGGATCGAGTGTCAGTAGCTGGCTTTCCGTTCACCAGCACCACATGCTCTTTCCGCACCACGTCATAATCCACCGAGAACTTGTACTCGCCCTTGTCCGCTTTCGCAGTCTCGGCGTACAGAACCTCGTTCCCGTACTCCGGCTGGCGAACCTGCTTGACCGGCAAGTCTCCATTCCTGGAAACGATCTTCACATCCTGGAAAGCGTCGGAGTGGGCCAGCGGAATCCACACCCGCACCCGCTCGCCGGGACTGACATTCTTAACCGTGAATGTGTAGTGGAAGTCGAAATGCCGCTCCTTCTGAGCGAGAGCTGGCAGAGACGACAATACGAGCAACAGGGAAAGCAGAGACCGCAGCATGACGCATCCTTTCGAGAGGTGATCGTTTTTCGAACGACTAGCGACGAACGACTAACGACTAAACGACCAAAGACAAACGACGTTCGATGAACAGGGAAACGGCCGACGGACGTTTTAGGCGGGACTATCGTCAAGTAAACCCGCGGCCGGAGATTCGAGGCGCACACCGCATAAGTTTCCAGTATAGTGTCGCAGTCTGCCTGTTGTGCCAGCAGGTCGTCAAGTTCCCAGCGCCGTAGCCGCGTCAATTGCTAACGTTTTGTGGAGCGCCGGGCGTCCCCGCCCGGCCACGATACTGCCGGACGGGCGAGACGCCCGTCACTCCACCCATGGCTCCCAGTTGCCGGACCCATCCACCGCCCGTTATCCTTTCGCCATGCCCAGCACTCTTGTCGAATGTGTTCCTAATTTTTCCGAAGGCCGCGACCCGGCCAAAGTCGATGCCATTATCGAAGCCATGAAAATCCCCGGAGTCTACCTTCTCGACCGCGAGATGGATTCCGATCACAACCGCTCGGTGATTACCCTGGTCGGCGAGCGTGACGCCATTCAGGAAGCCGCCATCCGCGGAGTAGGGAAGGCCGCCGAGTTAATCGACCTCACCAAGCATCAAGGCGCGCACCCGCGCATGGGCGCAGCCGATGTCGTGCCCTTCATTCCGATCGATGGTGTGACTATCGAAGACTGCGTAGCCATGGCGCGCCACGTCGGCGCCGAGATCTCAAAACGCTTCCAGATCCCCGTCTATCTTTATGAAGCCGCCGCGGCCACGCCCGAACGCCAGAATCTGGAAAATATTCGCCGCGGTCAGTTCGAAGGCATCCGCGCCGATATCGCGACCAATCCCGCGCGCAAGCCCGATTTCGGCGAGCCCCGCGTGCATCCCACGGCCGGCGCGACGGTCGTAGGCGCGCGCAAATTTCTGGTGGCCTACAACGTCTTCCTGAATACGCCCGACGTAGACATCGCCAAGAAAATTGCCAAGGCCGTGCGTTTTTCGAATGGCGGCCTGCGCTTCGTCAAGGGCGCCGGATTCCTGGTGCGCGGCCTCGCCCAGGTCTCGATGAACCTCACCGACTTCGATCAGACTCCTATCCACCGCGTCTTCGAATTCGTGAAACGCGAAGCCGCGCGCTACGGCGTCATCCCCGTTTCAAGTGAGATCGTAGGCCTGATTCCAAAGCGAGCTTTAGAGCAGGCCGCGGAATGGTTCCTGCAAGTAGAAAATTTCGATTCCTCGCTAATCCTCGAAAACCGCCTGACCGCGGTCATGAGCGGCAAGATGGCCGTAGGCGGCCTGCGCGCCGGAGTCGAGCCCTTCATCGAACAACTGGCCGCTCCCACCGCAACTCCCGGAGGAGGCAGCGCCGCCGCCGCCGCCGGAGCAATGGCCGCCGGACTTGCAGGCATGGTGGCGTCCATGTCGCGCGGCAAAAAAGCGTACCTGCAATACGAAAGCCCGCTCAGCCAAGCCATCGCCCGGCTCACCCAGCTGCGCGAAGAACTCAAGTCCGCCATCGACGCCGACGCCGAGTCCTACAACGTAGTCATGAAAGCCTACAAGTCGGCCAAATCTTCCGGAGGCGACGCTTCCGATGGCAATGCCGCGATCAGCACCGCTCTCAAACAGGCAACCAGCGTCCCTCTAGGCGTAGCCGAAAAAGTAGTAGAAGTGGCCGAGATCGCGACCAATCTGAAGCCCATCACCAACCCCAACATGAAGTCCGATCTGACAACCGCAATCGCCCTGGCAAAAGCCGCTCTAGAAGGCGCGCTCGCAAACGTAGAGATCAATCTAGATGCGATAACCAAAGATTCGCCAAAGGACGAGGCGTTCGTGACCGAGACGCGGAAGCGCGCGGTGGCCCTGAAAGACTAGCATCCCGTGGCAAGTGCAATCTGTATCAGGGTATGCCTTTAGGCATACCGTAAGGGCTGCGTCTTGAATGCGCCTTTAGGCGCCGGTTTTGGGCGCTGGAGCTTCACCACAAGTTGCTAGAACTTATCTCCTCTCACGAATCCGCTTCCAAGTTGCTGGAGAAATCGCGATACTTCACCACTCACTTCCAGCGTTGCGCAGCGCCTCTTGGCGATCACCGCACATCAAGATGTGACCAGTCTCACTGACATTTCACGCAAATTGGTATCCACTTGATTTGCTTCGCCTCCCCGAAGAGCAGTTCCCGCCAGTTGAGACGCAGCACCCCCTGAGGCGACCGCGCAATAACGGCAACTCTTAAGCATCGGGGCTAGCCGTTCTATCCAATGGGGCAAGAAGACAATCGGAAGCAGTAATTGGAAATCTCGTCTTTGCGAAGGAGGAATGAGGAATGATGAAAACGATATCTTTACTGGTGGTATGGCTGTTAGTAGTCGGCACTGCATCTGTAGCCGTTGCACAGACTCCCGCTGTCGTGCACAACACGTGGACAGCCGGGGCGCCGATGCCAGTGGCCCTTGCTAGCACGGCGGTGGGAGTGATCGAAGGCCAAATCTATGTGGTCGGCGGCGGAATCCCATACGGGACTCCCCTTGCCAACACGCAAATTTACGACCCAGCTACAAATACTTGGAGCGCGGGCGCCCCGATGCCCGTTGCAACGGCCAACGGGGCAAGCGCAGCAGTGGTGAATAACATCCTGTACGTTTTCGGTGGAGAGTCGAATGCGGTGTGGGCATATAACCCGAAGAAGGACAGTTGGTCTTCGAAGTCTCCGATGCCCACTGGGAGGGGATGCACCGGGGTCGCGGTGGAGGACCACATTGTCTACGTGATTGGGGGCTGCGACCTCGAAGACCCGTATGACAGACTCACGACCGTGGAGAGCTACAACCCCGCGACCGACACGTGGACCGAGGAAGCACCTCTGCTCGTTGGGAAGTCGCAACCTTCGGTTGCGCTGGTCGGAAACAAACTGCTCGGCTTCACCATTGTGGCCGCTGACGGATTTACGGCCTCGGGGGACACCGGAGATAATGAAGGCTACGACGCAACGACGAATTCGTGGACGTCCCTCACGCCCGATCCCATGCCCCGGAACGGGACCTGCACGGGGATCACCGACAAGGTGTTTGTCGCCGGCGGCAATGGGACCACGACCGAATCGTTCAACTTGTCAAAGAACACTTGGAAGACGCTGGCACCCATGCCGGTGCCGACGCAATTCCCCGGTTCCGCAGTCTATAAGGGGCAGTTGTACTGCTTCGGGGGCTACTGGGCAGGTGCGCTCAACAACGTGCAGATTTATCAGCCGTAGGAGCGGTCACGGCCTTCTGCGGAAGTAACGTAAATCGCAACTAACACAACGCCGCCCAAATGTTTTGGGCGGCTTTTTCTTTGCATCAAGCCCAAGGTTGGTTGCGCGGGTAAGCGCTGTTATCAGGCCATCGCCCCACCGACCCCTCCCCGCGATCCATCGAGATAGCGCATGCGGATCTCCTCGGGTGCCCCACACATTCGCGTTTTTTGCGGATGTGTGGGCGTGCGCGCCGCTGCGTCTCCCCCAAGGGGATTCATTTTCAATACGCCAAACCTGCGACGAAAATTATTGACTTACAACCCGCCGTGCGGGACAATGGAATTCTGATTGGGGCGGTTTCGAGGTGCGTCCGTCAGTCAAGACGGCCCTCGAAGCTGCCCCAAAGTCATTTTCAGCGCTCTTTGAGAGCTAAGTCCTTATTCCGGAATACTTTGATTTAAGTCTTTTAGAATCAAAGACCCGACAGGACTTTTCCCTCTAACTCCATGATTCTACGAGGCGGGGGGGAGGGGGGGTACCCATACTAGTTGGTTAGTACCTTAGAAGTGAGTAGTTGCTGACGCGAGGATGCGGCACTGATCCGCTGAGATCGAGAAGCTATCCGAGCCAATTGATGGAAGTCAGACCGGATTCAGCCTAATGCCAAGTGACGGATGATGTATGGTTTCTCCGGAAGATCTCAGGAGCCCACTCCGATTCGTGCGTTTTCCGCGCAAGCTCACGCGCTTCGAGCGTTCGAAAGAATATGCCAGGGAGACGCACTTTAGTTAAGGCCCTCCACGCCAAGTTTAGGACTAAAATAGCCGGAGAACAGTTAAAGTCTGCCCAAGTTCACCAACGTATGGTTTGCGGCTCGCATCTAAACGCTGCAGAGCCACTTTGAGAACCAATTTCTGAGGCGTTCATTTTGAGAGGTTCATTTTGAGGAGTTCTATGAAGAATCTGTTTTTCGCGGTTTTGCTTCTGTGCGCAACGATTGGTTATGCCATGCCGATGGCATCGTCGGCGCGTTCCATGGTGCCTTCTGAAATTCAGCAACTGATCGGCGTCGATTACCGCGCGCTCAAGGACTCGCCCACCGCGCAGGCGCTCAAACAACAAGTCCTGCCCGACAATCTGAAGGAACTCGAGACCGCGCTGAAGGGCATCGGCATTGACTCCGAGCACGATCTCGACCAGCTCAACTTCGCCTCTTTCCGTACCGAGAAGAAGGGCATTCAAACCATCGGCGTGGCGGCCGGCTCGTTCTCCGCCAAAGCCGTTCTCAAGAAGCTGAGGCTCAAGAAGATCACGGGCGTCAAATATGGCACCGCCCGCATTTATCCCATGGATAACGGTATGGTGATGACCTTCCTCGACGACAACACGCTGGCCTTCGGCAACTCGGACTCATTGCACAGCGCGCTCGATACCCGCGACGGCAAGCGCCCGGCGCTCGATTCCAATCCCGTGATGACGGACCAGATGACTGCGGTTGATAGCGCGGCCGTCTGGAGCATCCTCGACCAGAAGGGAACCCAGGCCATGATGTTTTCGGCGATCGGCGATGCCGCCTCCAAGGTTGCCGACTACGAAAGCGTCAAGAAACGCATTCTGGCTTCTCGCTACACCATGAACTTCCAGAGCGGAGTGAATTTCGATCTCAGTGTGCTCACCGCCGACGCGATGACGGCAGCTACGCTGTCCACGGTGTTCAAGGGCGTAATGCTTTACAAGAAGATCAATGCCAGCGCGATCGAAAAGACTGCCATTGACGCCACCACCGTCGATTCCGACAGCGCGAACCTGCAAATCCACTTCAAGAGCGACGACCAGAAGTTCCAGTCTTTGATGCACTCGCCTCTGTTCGCCGCCATTTCGCACTGAGTTTCGTACCGACAGTCGCGCACGAATCCGCAGCAGAAACAGAAACGTCCCGGATATCCTCCGGGACGTTTTCTTGAAATGGGGCGAAGCGAATGAAAGTTCTGGTTACCGGAGGAGCGGGCTATATCGGCAGCGTGGTTGCGGAAGAGCTGTTGCAGGCCGGACACCAGGTCGTCGTTTTCGATAACCTGAGTCGCGGCCATCGCCGGGCAGTGCCGAAGAACGCTGAGCTGATAGTCGGCGACTTGGCGGATCGCGCGGCGCTCGACCAGCTGTTCCGGTCGCGCGCGCTCGATCTTCGCGGCTTCGATGCCGTTATGCATTTTGCGGCGCTGATCGAAGCGGGCGAGTCGATGAAGGCCCCCGAACAGTTCTTCCGCAACAACACCGCGAATGCGCTGAACCTGCTCGATGCGATACTCGCTGCCCGCGTAAAGCGTTTCGTATTCTCGTCGACAGCGGCGCTCTACGGCAATCCCGAGCGCACTCCAATTGCCGAGGACGATCCCCTCCATCCCACCAATGCCTATGGCGAATCGAAGCTGCTGGTCGAGCGCATGCTCCGATGGTTCCATCAGATTCACGGCCTCGGCTACGCCAGCCTGCGATATTTCAATGCTGCCGGAGCGTCCCGTCCCGACCAAGGCGAAGCCCACCAACCGGAGACGCATCTCATCCCCCGGATTCTCGAAGTCGCTCTTGGCCGCGCGGAACAGATGAGTGTTTTCGGCACCGACTACCCAACGCCGGACGGTACCTGCATCCGCGATTACATACACGTCAGCGATCTGGCGCGCGCCCACCTGCTGGCTCTCGAAGCGCTGGCGCACGGGACTTCCAGTCCGCTGATTTACAACCTGGGCAACGGGCAGGGATTCAGCGTGCGCGAGGTGCTCGAAGTGTCGCGGAAAGTCACCGGGCATCCGGTTCCAGTGAGCGAATCGCCGCGCCGTGCGGGGGATCCTGCGGTGTTAATCGCCAGCTCCGAAAAAATTCGGCGCGAACTCGGTTGGCAGCCGAAATTCCCTGATTTGAAAACCATCGTGGAAAGCGCTTGGCAGTGGCATCGCACCCATCCTGACGGATACCAGGCATGAAGCCCGCAATCGTTTGGAACCAGCCTTCGGAATTAGTCCACCGGACCGCCAGACGCCGGGCCCAGCCGTGGGTTCACCTGCCAGGTTCTGGGAGACGATCCCGGCCTATTTTCAAGCACTGGGGCTTCTGGTTGCGCTTGGGACAGGTTCCGGGTTAATGGCATACTTACCGCGCTCGCGGCCTGGTCCGAGCCAGCGTAGGTGAATTGCGGTACGATCTGTTTGAGTTGGGCGAGAATCGAGGCTCGCTTGCCGAGCGACATGGCGACATAGAGTTCGTCAAGACCACGCTTCAACTCCGGCCAGGCGAGCCTTACACTTTCGGTACAAGCTATTTTTTCACAAGCGCTGGGAAAAACCCGTTCGTCGGGATAGAAGAGCTCTTCGAAAAGCTTCTCGCCCGGACGGAGGCCGATGTACTTGAATTCCTGACGGGGTTTGCCGGAGAGGCGAACCAGAGTTTTCGCCAGTTCCGCGACCCGAACCGGCTCCCCCATGTCAAGCACCAGGATGTCGCCGTGCCGGCCGATCGCGAAGCCCTGCAGCACCAGGCTGACGGCCTCCGAAACGGTCATGAAGTAGCGGGTCATTTCGGGGTGGGTGATGGTGATGGGCTGGTTTTGGCGAATCTGCTCCTGGAAGAGCGGAATCACGCTGCCACTCGATCCGAGGACATTGCCGAAGCGGACGGACACCGAACGCAGCCGCGGCCCGGGCCAGGCTGCCAGAATCAATTCTCCCACCCGCTTGGTGCAGCCCATGACGTTCGATGGATTCACGGCCTTGTCGGACGAAATCATCACGAAAGCCGCGCAATTCGCACTCTGGGCCACGTTCAGCAACGACAGCAGGCCAAAAATGTTGTTGCCGACCGCCTCTTCCACATTGGCCTCCATGACGGGCACGTGTTTATAAGCGGCGGCATGGAAAACGATTTCGACCGCGTAGGTCAGGAATATCTTGCGCATGCGTTCCCGGTTGCAGAAGTCGGCAACACAAAATGCCTTCTGCTCGTCGCCGAGCTCATGCTGCAAGTGAAAGATCCCGGTCTCATTCTGGTCGAGG
>JBEKIB010000002.1:0-124006 GCA_050011975.1 Terriglobales bacterium
GAGTTCGCGGTAATCTGCTGGCTGGTGCTATTCAGTTCCTCGCTGGCGCTGGCCACGTGCATGGCATTCTCCGTGATGGCGAGGATCATGCGTTTCAGGCTGGTACTCATCTTGTTGATGGCGGCAGTCAAATCGCCCAGTTCGTCCCGGCTGCGGACCTTCAAGTCGTCACGGGTCAGGTCACCCGCCGCGATGGCTTCCGCCTGGACCAGGACTGACTGCGTTGCCCCGGCAATGCCGCGGCTAAGGAAAAGGGCCACGAAGATTCCGACGCCCAGTGCCGCGAAAGTGGTCAGTGCCATGGTCAGGTTGAGCGAGCGATTGTTCGCATTCATTTGTTCTGTTTCCTGCCGCAATAGCTCTTCGTGGGAATCCGCCATGCCGCCAAGGGATTTCTTGATTGCCTCAGCCGCCGGTGTGGCCTGGTCCGTGAATTCGTCACCCGCCTTGACGATCGCATCGCGCTCGCCGGCTGCCGCGTGATTCATCGCAGCCTCCTGGGCCGCGCGGAGCATCGGAAGTTGCTGCTTTATTTCCGCCAGACGGTCGCGGTTCGCCTGCAGACTCCATTTGCCAGCCAATTCGTCCATCTTGGCAATGTCCTTCTCGATCGCGCCCCAATTGTCATCGAATACTTTCTTCGCTTCATCTTTCCTGGCCGAGTCCGCTCCCGCGAGAACAACTTGGCGACCCTTGCTTTGCGCTTGATTCAGGTCCCTCTGCAAGTCCTTAGAGACCGCGATACTTGGCAAACGCACGCTGAACTCGTGGTCCTGGCTCCCCTTGATTGCACTGGCCTTCAAATACGTGAGCACTGTGCTAAGCACCATCAAGGCAAGGATCACTCCAAAGCCCAGTCCCAATTTCTTTCCCAGTGTAAGTTTCATTTCCTTTTCCCCAGCTTTCCGAATTCAAAATCAGTAAACCCATTGCCAGCGGACTGCGCGGGCGCGAACGATGCGGCGCTCATCGGGTGGCCGAGCCGGCTATCGCCCCGCCGCGGTTTCCACCACATCCGTCATCTGGCAGGCTTTTTCGATGTCGAGCACATGCAGGAGTCGGTCATGCAATTTGTGGACACCGAGGATGATGGTCCGCACCGAGCCGCGCAAGGTTTCGGGCGGCGGCTCGAAGCTGTCTTCCTCGACCTCGACCACATCGCCAATTTCATCGACCAGCAGGCTGACCGAGCCGTCTCCGGAGCGCACCACGACATTCATGGGCAGCATGCCCGCCGGACGCGGCTCGAGTTCGAGGCGCCGCCGCAGATCGACCGCTGTGACAATCTGTCCGCGCAGGTTGATGAGCCCGCTGACCACCGCCGGCGCCAGCGGAACCTTCGTCATATCCAGCGAGCGGATGACTTCCTGCACGCCTTTCAATTCCACGCCGAAAAGCAGCTTGTCCAAATAAAAAGTGCAAAACTGCGAAGTGTGAACGGAAGAATGGGCCATGGCTTAGTTTCGAACCTCCGCTGCTCTCGCCAAGCCGGGCTGCGTGGCGTTTAAATCCGCGCTGCGCAGAACCGCTGGGATATCGAGCAATTCCGTGACCCGGTCCCCAATCAAGACGGAATAGAGAACCGACGCCCGGGTTGATGCCGACCTCACGTCCGCCCGGTCTTCGACAATGTCCAGAATCCGTTCCACGACCAGGCCGAAAGAGCGTCCATCGTGATGCAACACCAGCACCTGAATCGGCGCCGAATCGGCCACGGGCGGAGCTTGCAACGCGCGCAGCTTATTGCGCCGTTCTTCCATGACGACATTGAGGCGAATCAAGGGCAGGATCTGGCCGCGATACTGCGTCACCCACTGGCTGCCCGACATTTCCACTTGCGCCACGGGAAACTCCTCGAGGCGCGCCAGCGTGCTCAGCGGTATGGCCATGCGGGAATCGCCCGGGCCCGCGAAGAGCAGGAAAGTTTGTTTCTCTGCCGCCGTGCCCGCCGCTTCCGTGGCTTTTCCAGCTAGGGCGCGGTCCCTGGTTTCCGTAACCACGCTGGCCCGCTGCGCCAGGCCGAGCACGTCCAGGATGAGCGCCACTTTGCCGTCGCCCATGATGCTAGATCCGGCAAACGTCTTGACCGTCTTGAGCTGTTTGCGCAGCGGCTTCACCACAATTTCTTCGGTGTCGTTGATCTGATCGACCACCAGTCCGAATTGCCGCTCATCGGCTTGCAGCACCACGATGTTGACAGCGCCGTCCTGTTCCTTCGCCGGGCGCGCATCGGCGGCGAGTTTCAGTTCCTGATTGAGATAGACCAGCGGCAGGAGCCGTCCGCGCAGCCGGTAGACCGGTGCGCCGTGTACCAACTCGATGCCCTTCGCCACTTCGTCCGCCTCCAGCCGCACCAGTTCGAGCAGGCTCACCTGGGGAATGGCATAGCGGTCGCCGCCGCAGGTCACTACCAGCGCGGGAATGATGGCCAGGGTCAGGGGAATCTTGACCCGAACCGTGGTGCCCCGGCCCAGGGTGGACTGAAGGTCCACGGTGCCGCCAATTTTTTCCACGTTCGTCTTCACCACATCCATGCCGACGCCGCGGCCGGAAACATTGGTCACCTTTTCCGCGGTGGAGAATCCGGGCAGGAAGATCAGATTGAAGATTTCCCGCTCAGTCATGCGGACCGCCTGTTCGGCGGTGATCACTCCGCGTTCGACCGCCTTCTTGCGGAGGCGCTCCACGTTCAAGCCCGCGCCATCGTCCGTGATCTCGATATTGACCTGCCCGCCTTCATGAAAGGCGCGCAGAATCAGGCGTCCCACTCGATTCTTGCCGGCCTTCACCCGGTCCTCGGGAAGCTCGATGCCATGGTCGACCGAATTTCGCACCAGATGGGTGAGCGGATCCTTGATCGCCTCGATGATGGTTTTGTCGAGTTCGGTTTCCTTGCCCTCCATCTCGATGCCCACTTCTTTGCCGCAACCGAGCGCCACGTCGCGCACCGTCCGCGGGAACTGGCTCCAGATGTTCCCGATGGGCTGCATGCGCGTCTTCATCACCCCTTCCTGCAGTTCGGTGGTGATCAGGTTCAGATGCTGGGAGGCGGCCAGAAAGCTGGTGTCCTTCATGCGGTTGGCGAATTGCAGTACCTGGTTGCGCGCCAGCACCAGTTCCCCCACCAGATTCATCACCTTGTCCAGTAATCCAACATCCACCCGGATGCTGCTGTCCGACGCGGTCGCCGGCACACGGGAGGACTGCTGTACGCGCAGCGCATCCACGACATCGGCTGGCTGCGCCGCGCCCTGTTCCACCAGAATTTCGCCCATGTGGCGCGGGTCTCCTTCCTTCTGCTGCTTGGCCGCGAGCCGGACCTCGGCCGCGCTGACGCCGGCCCGCTGCATCAGAAGATCGCCAATATTAGGCGGCAAGGCGGCCGCTTCGGAAACGGTTTCTGGCAGCGGCGCTGCCGCGCTCTTTGTTCTTGTCTTTGTCTTTCCCTTGGTCTTTGCCCGCGCTTCGGGCGGCGTTTCGGCGGATGCTTCGGCGGGCGCTTCGGGCGGCTGCTGCAGTCGGCTCAGAGTGGCAATCAATACGGAATCATCGCGCTCGCCTTCCTGGCCCGCCGTCTCGATCTGGCTCAGCATCTGCCGGACGGCATCCACCATACTCAGCAGCGCCGTCGTGATCTCCGGGTTTAGCGTAAGCTGCCGGTCCCGTAGCCGCGTCAGCAGGCTCTCGCCCACGTGCGCGACCGCTTCCAGCTTGTTGAAGCCGAGAAATCCGCATGTGCCCTTGATGGTGTGGATGGTACGAAACACGCTGCCGAGCGCGTCCCGATCTTCGGGATTCTTCTCCAGACCGACCAGTTCCCGGTCCAAACGGTCGAGATTCTCGTAGCTCTCGACCAGAAACTCTTTGACAATGTCGTCGGAATCATCCATAGCGAATACCCTCTCCATCGGCGCGGTTCTGCTCTCGCTTGAGTGCGGAGGCGCCCCTCGGTCCCGATTCTCAGTCCCGCGATTAACCCCTCGGCGGAAAGTTCCGATTCGATTAGAAAGCCCTCACCGCGCGGCCCGATAGTCCTGAAATTGGAGCAGTCTCGGGGCCCAAACGGGCGCGCTCCCGGCACCTTCGACAGTCTCCGATGGGCGGGTCGACAGTCCTGCGCCCACACTTGTCGTGCAGTCTTTTGTCCGAATTTTTATACGAACTTTTGTGTGAACTTCAGGGATGGGCAAAGCATCCATCGCCCTGCGAGGAAGGGATCTTTACTTCATTCCCGAAAGGATTCGTGTGCTTTCGGAATGACGCGGCAATAACTCGTCGATAACTCGACAATAACTAGAACGTGTTTCATAAATCGGTTTTGAGCAGGGCACGGCTTTTACAGGCTGCGGAAAAGTCCGGCTTCGTATCAGGGTATCGCTTTAGCGATACCGTAAGTCCTTCAAGATCAGACGTCCCTTTAGGGGCCGGGCAGCCGAAATTTGCTTTTCCGCAGCCTCTTTTAACCGTGCCGCCCAGGCCTTGGAAAATGCGGGCTTTAGCCCCCGGAGGAACGCGCCTTCTAAACTGCAGCCGTCTTACACCGAGTACGAGACATCGTCACTGGCAGCGCCCGGGTTTGCCGAATCTCGAGCCGTGCCTTCCGTCGCGGACGCGGCGTCGGCTGACTTGCTGCCACGTCGCATAGCCACGATGCCAGTCCGCACCATCTCCAATATTCCGTAAGGACGCAGCAATTCGAGCAGTCCGTCGATCTTATCCTCGGCACCCGTGATTTCGATGGTCAATGATTCCGGAGCGACATCGACCACGCGCCCGCGAAACACGTTGGCAAGTTCCAGCACGTGGGAGCGCGCTTCGTGCGCAGCCGCCACCCGGATCATAGCCAGGTCTCGTACGATTGCCGGTTGATTGGTGATGTTCTCGACCAGCAGCACGTTCACCAGTTTGTAAAGATTCGCTTCGATGCGGCGGGCCTGGTCGCGGTCGGCATCGACCGTAATGGTCATGCGCGACACCTCCGGCTTCTCCGTCCGCCCCACCGTGAGCGAGTCGATATTGAAAGCGCGGCGGCGAAATAGCGACGCCACGCGAGTCAGCACACCCGGTTTATTCTCAACGTACACCATGAAAGTATTCAGCATAATTTTATTGAATCATTGAGCCATTGAAGCATTGAGGTATTGAATCATTGGTTTTTAATGACTCAATGCCTCAATGATTCAATGCCTCAATGAATCTATTCGTCCTCTGCCGTCTCGACAATCGGGCTCGGCCGCCGGATCATGTCGTGCAGTGCAGCGCCGGCCGCGACCATCGGATAGACCGTGTCTTCCTGTTCAACCTTGAAATTGATCAGCACCGGCCCCTCGTGCTGGCGCGCCGATTCGACCGCGGGCACGACCTCGGAACGCTCCGAGACGGTCATGCTCCGGATGCCGTAAGCCTCGGCTAACTTTGCAAAATCCGGGTTGAGCAAAGGCGTGGCCGCGTAGTTGCGCTCGTAGAAAAACTCCTGCCACTGCCGCACCATGCCGAGAAAGCCGTTGTTGATGATGGCGATATGGATCTTCAGATTTTCCTGCACAATCGTCGCCAGCTCGCACATGGTCATCTGGAATCCGCCATCGCCAACGATCACCCAAACCTCGGCCTCCGGGCAGGCAACTTTGGCGCCGATGGCGGCGGGCAGCGCAAATCCCATCGTACCCAATCCGCCGGAAGTAATCAGCGAGCGCGGATGCTCATGCTTGTAATACTGCGCCTCCCACATCTGGTGCTGGCCGACGTCGGTTACGACGATGGCGTTGCCGTCGCGCGTCTGCCGCCACAAATCGTTGATGACGTGGGCAGCGTACAGATGGCCGCTGTCGGGCAGGTTCTGGATGTCGCGCACCGCCGAATCGCCCTTCAGCCGGTCGATCGAATCCAGCCAGTCACTACGATCGATGGATTCGATGTGCGGCAATAATTCCAGCAAAACTTCCCGCAAATCGCCCACCAGCGGCACATCGACCTTGACGTTCTTGTTGATCTCCGCGGGATCGATCTCAATATGGATCTTCTTGGCGTTGGGCGCGTAATTTTTCAGGTTGCCGGTGACACGGTCGTCGAAGCGCATGCCAAAGGCCAGCAGCAGGTCGGCTTCCTGGATCATGTGGTTCACCCAGGCTTCCCCGTGCATGCCCATCATGCCGAGATTGAGCGGGTGCGACGCCGGGAACGCGCCCAGGCCGAGCAGCGTAAGCGCGACCGGAATGCCGGCGCGCTCGGCAAAATCGCGCACCTCGCGCATGGCTCCAGAAATAATGATGCCGTGGCCCGCGAGGATCACCGGCCGCTTCGAATTGTGGATCAACTCCAGCGCCTGCGCATACTCCTGCGGAGCGGGCGAAAGGTCGGGCCGGTAACCCGGCAATTGCGGCTTAGCCGCTTCCCAGTCGAACTCGCACGTACCCTGCTGCGCATCTTTCGTGATATCGACCAAAACCGGCCCCGGGCGGCCCGACCGCGCCACGTAGAAAGCCTCCCGAATCGTGCGCGCCACTTCGTTCGCGTGCGTCACCAAATAGTTGTGCTTGGTGATCGGCAGGGTCACGCCGGTGATGTCGGTTTCCTGAAACGCGTCCGACCCGATCAGTTTGCTGCCGACCTGCCCCGTGATGCAGACGATCGGTATCGAATCGAGCATGGCGGTTGCGATTCCGGTGACCATGTTGGTGGCTCCCGGCCCCGAGGTTGCGACCGCAACTCCCACCTCTCCACTGGCGCGCGCGTAGCCGTCGGCCATGTGGGTGGCGCCCTGTTCGTGGCGCACCAGCACGTGATGGATCTTGCTGTGCTTCAGCGCGTCATACGCAGGCAGAATGGCGCCGCCGGGATAGCCAAAGACGTGCTTCACGCCTTCCCGTTCCAGACATTCCCAAAGAATGCTGGCGCCCGTCATTGTCGTCTTGTTCTTGCTCACGCTTGGCGTCGCGTTCTGATCCGTCATGAGACCTCCTTGCTAGTCCGTGCTGCAAGTGCGATTCGTATCAACGCCTTCCTTCAAGGCCGCGAAAAACTCGATCTTCGTTTCCCGTGCTTCGTATCAGGGTATCGCTTTAGCGATACCGCAAGTTCTCAAAATCAGATGCCCGTTTAGGGGCTGAACCTCGAAAGTCGTCCCTCGAAAAAACAAAACCCACCTGGCCAGCGCTTCTGGCGGGTGGGATTCGGGAGCACTTTCGATTTCTAGTTTATCAGCTCACTCTTTCCCCCGCGCCGAACCGGCCAAGCATACTCGTATACCGGGGATTTTAAACGGAAGTCGCAGAACACTCCATTCATTCGTCACGGTTGCACCAAAGAGTAGACGTGATACTACCCGACCGACCGTCCGGTTGCAAGCGGAAAGTCACAGGGTCGTGAGTCAATCTCCGGGGGGCGCAATCCGGGCGCAATCCCGAAAGGCGCCCGGCGCAACACGTGCTTGGACTCATACTACCTGGCCCGTTCGGAATGGTCGGCGCAAACGTGGGACTCAAACTCTTTGTCGCGCAGCAACTCGTAGTTGCGCATCATTTCATCGAAAGTTGTGCCGGTGGGCTTTCCAGAACTTTTGAACCGCCAGCCACATGCTGAGCAACCAAAGCCCCGAAAACGGTCTTGCTCAATCCATACCAGCCTCCGGTTCATGGCTGCCTCTGTCGCTGCACCCCAACAAGCAGACGGTTGCCTTCCGGGAACGAATCATCCTGGCTAGCCATTGACAGCTCCTTTCGCAGCGGCGCGCTGCTTGATTGATGCAGAAAACCCCACCCACTCTTGGCGTGGCGGAACATCCGCAAAAGAACAGGAAGTCTACATGCGCCAATCTGGATGGTCTGTCGGGCATCCTACATACATGGAAAAGTCTGATTCGTGCGCACGCCCAATTTCGGGGCCCTCGTTGGAAGTGTGCGGAATTAACAGTCCGTGGTGCTAGTGAGATTCGTATCAGGGCACGCCTTCAGGCGTGCCGCAAGTGCATTAGCATCAACCCGCCTTCAGGCGCTGGATTTCGACATTCGAGTTTCACCGCAGGCTCTTAAGCGTTGGTCGCGTTTTGTCCGACACGATGCCAATGTAGGATGCCCTACAGAAGCGTTACGTTTGGGAATGTATAATTTCGCCGAGTAGTGCGGATGAGCAGAGTTCCTGTTTCGCACACCATGACGGGTGAGTTCATCCCCGCGTCTGGGAGGCTTTTCGGTTCTGGGTTGTGGCGAACAAGGGCCTCCAAGTCGTGCAGTCTGGCGAGCGGACGAACGCCGCAGGAAAGCCAGTCAGCAACAAAATACTATTGTCGCTCTCCGATAGCGACTACAGCTCACTTCGTCCTCATCTGGAGCACGTCAACTTGCCCAACCATCTGGTCATTCACGAGGCCGGTGGAAAGCTGGAGTTTGCCTATTTCCCGAATCGAGGTTTGATTTCTCTTGTCGTCGTAATGAAAAATGGAAGAACGGCCGAAGCTGGCATCGTTGGTAATGAGGGCTTTACAGGAACACTGGCCGCTGTCGGCCTGAGCAGGAGCACGCTGCAAGCGGTGATACAAATCACGGGAGATGGATTTCGGGTAGAGGTCGGAGCTTTGCAAAATGCCCTGGAATCCGCTCCGCACCTGCAATTGATTTTGAGCCGCTATGCCGCAATTCGGGGTATGCAGGTTGCACAAACAGCCGCCTGTAATCGCCTCCACGCTATTGAGCAGCGCCTGGCGCGCTGGTTACTAATGACTCAGGACAGAATAAATTCAGGGTCGTTGCCCATCACCCATGATTTTCTCGCAACCATGCTGGGGACCGATAGACCTACCGTGAGCTTGGCAGCTGGCGTTTTGCAGAAGAAGAAGCTCATCGAGTACATCCGTGGCGCAGTAAAGATCGTGAACCGCAAGGCGCTTGAAAGGTCCGCCTGCGAATGCTACGCGGTTATCCGCCAGTACGATGGCGAGCTTGGCTTGAGCTAAGCCGGCAAGTGAAAACCTCCCCTGTTTCCATCGCCCGCCGATCGCCAATAGAAACGCTTGCGCGCTCCTCTGAATCAGCGTTCCCCTATAACCCCGGCCCCTCCGGATACGTCGGCAAATCTGGAGGCCGCGCCGGCAGTTTCTTTGGATTGGCTTTGATCTGCTCCATCAGCATCTCGACCGCTTTATCCAGCTGTGGATCTTGTCCCTTCAAAACTAAGTCCGGTGGATTGTCCACCACCACATCGGGCTGCACGCCCCGATTCTCGATCAGCCACTTACTGTCGAGGCTGGACAGGGAAAATTCCGGGCGCGTGATGTAGCCGCCATCCATAAGCGGCATTTCCCCGCGAATGCCGCGCACTCCGCCCCAGGTCCGCTCGCCGATGAGTGGTCCCAGCTTGTACTGTTTGAAGAAGTAACTGAAGAAGTCTCCATCGGACGCGGCGTAGTGATTGGTCACGCACGCCATATATCCGTAGAAGACGTTTTGCGGAATCGTCCCCGATTCCCAGTTGCGAGCCGGGCTCATGGCAGCCAGCACCCGCCGCAAGCGCGCAAAAATGAGCTCGTCCACAAACCCGCCGCCGTTGTAGCGGACATCGAAGATAATGCCTTCCTTGCGAATCTGCGGGAAGTATTGCTTGACGAACTGATTGAGACCTTCGTCTCCCATGTTGGGCAGGTAAACATAACCGATGCGGCCGCCGCTGGCTGCGTCCACCTTCTTGCGGTTGCTCTCGATCATGTTCAACTCGCGCAAGTTGTATTCGTCGCCAACCGGCTTCACCACCACCTTGCGCGCGCCGTCTGCCGCGGGTTTCGAGTTGACGGTAAGCGTGACCACCTCATTGGCCGTGTTCACCAGCAATTCGTCGGGCGTCTGCGGAGCGCGCAGCGCGCGTCCGTTGATCGCCAGCAGGTAATCGCCTTCTTTGATGTTGACACCCGGCTCGGTCAAGGGAGAGCGTGTGTGTGCATCCCAGTTTTCGCCGGAGAAGATTTTCTTGATTCGGTAAATGCCGCTGGCAGCATCAGCTTCATAGTCCGCGCCCAGCAAGCCGACGTTCACCGGGTGCAGGTCCGGAAAATCACCACCGCCCACATAAGTGTGCGAATTCGATAACTCCCCAATCATCTCGCCCATGATGTAAGTCAGCGAATAGCGATCGGCCACATAAGGGAGTAACTGAGCGTATTGGTCTTTGATCTTCTGCCAATCCACTCCATTCATCGAGGGCTCAAAGAAGTAATCGCGTTCCTGCCGCCAGACTTCGTTGAAAATTTCCTTCCATTCCTGCGGAGGATCGACCTCAACCCGCATGCCATCCAGTTTGAGCGCGCCATCCCCCACCTTGTGGGGCGCGTCCGGGGGCTTGGCATCGATAATCCCAACCGGGCCGTCGCCCTCGGCGCGGTACAACAGCTTCGAGCCGTCATGCGAAAGTGCGAAACGATCGGCGCCATCCAACAGCACTTTGTCTTTGCGTTCTTTCAGATCGTAGGCATGAATCGCCGGATTTTCTCCCGCCAGCGGTCCCGACAAGCCCCGAATCGGCGATGTCGAGTAGTAGATCGCGTCCTTGGAAGCGTCGAAGCTGCGAATCACCGCCGGTGGAACGGCCAGCGCAACGATCCTGTCCTGGATTCCATCCAGATCGATCTTGAAGATTTTCGGAGGCTCCTTGGTCTCGGTTTGCGCGGCTTTCTCTTCCGTCGCGGGCTTCTCTTCCTTCTTGTTTGGCGTTTGCTTTTGGTTCTTCTTATTCGTCTCCGGTACTGCCGAGGCCGCCGCCGGCTCTTCGCTCTTCACCTTCACCTCGTCGCTCAAGGCCGGAAAAGGTGAAGGCTCGTCTGCTGTCAACGTGACCACGTAAACGCGCGTCGTTTTCGGATTCGCAAACTCGAAATCGATGTTACCCAGCACTTCGTTGTAGTCGCGATCGGAAAGGAAGTATAAGTATCGCTTGTCAGGATCGAACAGTGCGCCGTAACTATTTTTAAGAGTTGAAGTCACGGCGGTAATCTTGCGGTCGGCTAGCCCATACAGATACACCACGGAATAGCCGGACTCTAAATTCTTATCATAAGCCAGCCACTTACTATCTGGGGACCAGTTGTAATTCTGGATCTCGAAGTACTTGCCGCGGTCCACTTCGACGGGCTTCTTCTCTTTGACATCGACATACCAGAGTTTCAAATCCTTGTCGGCCCACGCGATTTTCGTGCTGTCCGGCGACCACGCTGGCTGGAACATGAAACCCTTGTGTCCGCTCGTGATCTGCTCTTCGGCGGCCAGTCCGTCTTGCGGAGCAATGTAAATCTCATCTTCTCCGCTGCGGTCGGAAACGTAAGCGATCCATTGCCCATTCGGCGACCACGCCACATGTTGCTCGCGAACCCCGGGAGAATGCGTCAGATTGCGGACGCTTCCATCTTTTGCCGGAATAGTGAAGACTTCTCCGCGCGCCGCCAGCACGGCTCGCTTGCCGTCGGGCGCGATGTCGAAGTCGGTGATTTGCCGGCTCGCGCTCTCCCAGTGCTTCATGGCCTGGTCGCGTTCGCCGCTGACATAGATGGTCAGCTTTTTCGGCTGTCGCGTCTGCAGATCGAAGCTATACAGGTAACCGCCATTTTCAAAAATAATCGCATCGGGACCAAGGCTCGGCCACATGATGTCGAATTCGTCGAACTTAGTAAGTTGCTCAACCTGTTTGCTGCCCTGATCATAACTGTAGAGATTAAGCCGGTGTTCGGGGCCGCGATCGGAAGTGAAATAAATCGTGTTACCGTGCCACATCGGAAACGTGTCGGTGTAATCCGTGTGCGGGACGACCTGATCTACGACATTATTCTTGATGTCGTAGATGGTGATGTCCTGCGCCAAGCCGCCGGTGTATCGTTTCCACTGCCGGAAATTGCGGAAAATCCGATTGTAAGCGACCTTTGTGCCGTCGGCTGAAAACGAAAGCAGGCCGCCCTCGTCCATGGGCATAGGTTGCGGCAGTCCACCATCGATGCTCACCGTAAATGGGCGCTTGGTCCAGCCATTGGAGGCGTCGCGGCGCGAAAGGAAAACGATGCTCTTACTATCCGGCGTCCAGCCGATCACTTGGTTGAGTATCCCCATTCGATCGGTGAGCTGCTGCGCCTGTCCCTGGTAGAAGGTCAACTGCTTCGGTTGACCACCCTCGGACGGCATCACATAGACGTTAAAGTTGCCATCGTACTGGCCAGTGAATGCCAGCCACTTTCCATCCGGCGAAAACTTTGGAAACAGTTCCCGCCCCGGATGCGAAGTAATGCGGCGGGCCGTGCCTCCAGAGCTTGACGCCACCCACAGATCGCCACCGTACATGAATGCAATTTTGTCTTTATAGATGTCAGGGAAACGCAGCAAGCGTCCTTCTTGCGCTTCCTGCGCTGTCGACAGCCAGGCACAGCCAATGACAAAAGCGATAACAATGAACGCGAAAAAACCACGGATAGAAATCATCAGAGACCCTCTTGAGAGATTTCGTGCGGAATAATCAGCAGCAAGTAAGACCATTTGGACAAGCGATTGTAACAGCTTGCGCGCTCCCGCATCGATTAAATGTGTTTCACGGGCTCTCCGGGTTAGATGCCGCTCGCACCGCCTCCTGGCAGGTGCCAGCGGCGGTCAACACTTTGTCAAAAGCTGTATCTGTACGGAGTTTTGTGAGCAGAGGATCATAAAGCAGGTTCTCGTGCGCGCAATAGTTCTGCTCCACCGCGCTCTGGAGCAGATGGAGAGCCGCTTGTTTCTTGCCACAGTACGCGAAGAGTGCTCCCTGGTAATACCACGTCTCCGGGTCGGGTTCAGTGGGCAGGCTGGTTTCCGCTTCCTCCGCCATCCGGTCCAGGTCCGCGGCCGGCCGCAACTGCAGACAAGCCTCCAGCAGATCGCGGTGATAGCGCGGCGTGCTCGGCATGCGCTTCACCGCCTCGCGCGCTTCCGCAATCTTTCCTTCGCGCAGGAGGATGGATGGCGCCACATACGAGGCCCACTCCGAACCGGCATCCAGACGGACAAAATCCGCGGCCCTTTCGGTCTTCCCCAACTCCATGAACGCCCAGGCACAAGAGCGAAAGGTGTAGTTACCGGGATCGAGCGCCAGCGCCGTGTCGCATTCACCCGCCGATTGCCCCAGCATCCCGGCATAACGATAGACATAGCCCATCGTGAAATGGGCCTGGGCACTCTCTGGACGACGCTTGACCAGTGCCTGCGCCGCCTGGTATGCCTTGCCGAGTTCACCTCGCTCAACCCGGTTGGCGATCAGTTGTCCAGCGGCAACGATCCGATTCGGATCAAGTGCGATAGCACGTTCGCAGGCGTTGTTGGACCGCTGGAACATCGGCTCCCCTCCATCGGAATAGTCCGCGTCATAGTAGCAACGCACTCCTAGTTGTTCCCAGGCAGGCGCATAGGTTGGGTCTACTTCAACCACACGCTCCAACACCGCGATTGCATCCTTATTCGGTCCGGCATCGTGAGGCAGCGCCAGGCTATGCAGGTAGAGATCGTAGGCCTCCGCGTTTTTCGGACGCGTGCCGGTATCGAGAAAACCGCCGGCCGCCCCCAGCGCCGGCAGCAACTCTTGACGTATCTGGGCAGCCATCTGCGATTGCATCGCGATCAGGTCCTGAGCGGGCGCGGTCACGTTGGTCTGCCACAAGAGCCGGTTCCCCTGCACCTGGATCGCTTCGAGTGTTATCAGAAGGCGATCGCCTTGCTTCAAGAAGTGCCCTGTAAGCACGTTGGCGACATGCAATTCGCGGCCTGCCTGCTGCGGATCGACGTCATTGCCGACGAACTTTCGCGTGATCGCTGAAGGACGAACGTCAAGCGTCCGGGTGTAGGTGAGTGTATTGGCAATTTCATCGGCCAGCGCGAAGCGAAGAAACTCCACGCTGATGTCGCCATTCATGTTCTGCAACGGCAGCACCGCAATGGTGTTCTTCGGCGCGCCGCCTGCCATCTTATGCTGTTTCAGCCACCACGCTCCGACTGCAACCAAGACCGTGAGCAGCAGCGCGCTGATTCCGAGCAGAAGATAAGTTGAAAACTTGCTCGAGGTCTGGAACGTAGTCGTGGCAATGCGATACGGCAACGCTGGCCGCCGCATCCCGGACTTGGTTAATCCCGATTCCGTTCCCCTCCTCAACGACTGCAGATCGGCCTTCATCGCCAGCGCGTTGGGATACCGGTGTCCCCGGTCTTTTTCCATGGCCCGGCCGATGATGCCTTCCAGATCCCGGGGCAGCGAGGGGTTCAGACTAAGCGGCGCGACCGGCTTCTGGTTCAGAACCGCGTCCAGCGTGGTGATCACATTGCCGGTGGCAAAAGGCTTCTTACCGGTTGCCATTTCATAAAGCACGACTCCGAGCGAGAACAGATCGCTCCGCGCATCCAGTTCTTCCCCACGCGCCTGCTCCGGGGACATGTAAACCGCGGTTCCCGGAATTACGCCCACCGCAGTCAGCGAGTCTTCCAGCGCCGCCTCGCTCGATCCCGGCTCGCGCGCCGACTTGGCCAATCCGAAATCGAGGATTTTTGTCTGACCGGTCTGCGCCACAAATATATTGGCCGGCTTGATGTCGCGATGAATAATCCCCTTGGCATGCGAAGCCGCCAAAGCATCCGCCACCTGGATGCCGATGTCGAGAATCTCGTCGACTTCTATCGGCTTCCCCCGCATCCGCTCCTTCAGGCTGATCCCTTCCAGCTTCTCCATGACGATGAAGGGATGCCCGCTGTTGTCCTCGATATCGTGGATGGTGCAGATGCCGGGATGGTTCAACTGGGAAGCCGCGCGGGCCTCGCGCATGAACCGGTCGAGCGACTTGCGGTCGTGCACCAATTCCTCGGGAATGAACTTCAGGGCGACGTGCCGCGCCAGGCGCGTGTCTTCCGCCTCGTACACCACACCCATGCCCCCACCACCAAGCTTTCCAACAATGTGATAGTGGGAGACTGTCTGGCCGATCATTCCGAGGGCCTCAGTGCCTTCGGCGGTAATGTTAGGCCGCTGGCGAAGTCCGGGTCAACTCTCGGTTCCCGTTCAGAATAACTGCGGACGCTCCCGGACCTATCGAAACCAGCATTTTTCTGGCAGAAGCGATGGGCACGGTATGCTTGCCTCGACACGGTCGCTGGAGTAGGCTTTCGTTGCCTGAGCTGGGCTTCCACATCTGCTAAAGCATCTGGCTCCGTTTGCCGATCCTTCAAGACGTATCTCCGGATGCACGGGCCAGCCCTCCTCAAGCAGCTTCTTCGTCTTATGATGGGTGGGTCAGGCTTCATGGGATGCTGATCAGCCGGGGGTGTGAGTGAGCGGACGTTCGTTGTTTGGCGCAGCGGAGACCGGAGGTTCCAGACTCATGCAGGCCCTCGTGGTCGATGATTCCGCTGTCTATCGCAAATTGATCGGCGATCATTTGCGCAGCTGGAGCTTTGGCGTCACCCTCGCAGAGACCGGCTCCGAGGCTTGGCGAATCCTGCAGCAGCCCGACGCTCCCAAGCTCGTGCTGCTCGATTGGGTGCTGCCCGATCTGGATGGCATTGAGCTTTGTCATCGCATCCGGCTAGCCGGAGCTTCCGGCCCTTACGTTTACGTCATCCTCCTGACCAGCAACGAGGGCCGCCAGAACATGCTCGACGCCATGCAAGCCGGGGCTGACGACTATCTGGTCAAGCCCTTTGATGAGCTGGAATTGAAGGCGCGCCTGCTGGTCGGGAAGCGGATTCTCGACCTGCAGGAGGAACTGGTTGCCGCGCGCGAGTCCATGCGCCACGCTGCCACCCACGATAGCCTCACCGGATTGCTGAATCGCGGAGAGATTCTCGTCATGCTGCAGCGGGAATTGGAGCGTGCGCGCCGCGAGCGCAAGCCGGTGGGAGTGATTCTTGGCGACGTCGACAACTTCAAGAAAGTCAACGACACCCTCGGCCATCTTTTTGGCGATGAGGCCCTCCGCGAAATCGGCCGGCGGCTGCGCACGCAACTCCGCGTCTACGACGGTGTTGGCCGCTATGGCGGAGAAGAGTTTCTTATGGTTCTGCCCAGCTGTGATCTGCCCGGCGCTCTGGTCCGCGCCAATGGGCTGCGCGAAATCGTCGGCAGTACACCCGTGGTTTGTTCTGGCGAAGAGAGACTCATCACCATGAGTATGGGAGTTGCCGTTTCTGGCAGCGATGGGAAAAACGAACTGGAAACATTATTGAATCAAGCCGACGCCGGCCTTTATGCGGCCAAGGAAAAAGGCCGTAACCGGACCGAGCACTTTACCCCTGCCAGCAAGAAAACCGCGGCTGTGCGCGCCCACAAAAGCTAAGGAACCTCTGAGTAAGTTCGTTCCCAGATCGCTTTGCAGGGCGCGGCTTCAGAGGCTGCGGAAAAAGTCCGGTTTCGTATCAAGGTATCGCGTTAGCGATACCGTGAGTCCGTCAAAATCAGACGCCCCTTTAGGAATGGTTCCACTCTTTCACCGGCGTGGTAGCCTTTCGGAGGATGTAAGTGCATCCAGCGGCCAAACTGGCCCCCGGCCCTACCCACGTGTTTCCCGACCTTCCAACCCGCATCAAGCGCTGCGCACGCGACGCCGGATTCGATCTCTGCGGTATTGCGCCCGTCCGCGACTTCGGCGAGTTGCACGTTTTTCCTCCATGGATCGCGGATGGGAAGCACGGCGAAATGAAATACATGGAAGCGCGCGATGCGACCGGAGAGCTCAAGCGCGCGTCTCTGGCCCGAGTCGCTCCCTGGGCGCGCAGCGTAGTCGTGTGCGCCATCAACTACAACACCGCGCATCCCTACTCGACGCAGGCGCAGAAGGAAGACGCAAGCCGAGGCTGGATTTCGCGCTACGCCTGGTCTCGCGAGGATTACCACGACGCCGTCCTCCACCGCCTAAAGCAGGTAGAGGAAGACTTGCGCGGACTACTCGACTCCACAGGCAACGGGCCACTGGCCACTGGCCATTGTTTTGTCGACACCGGCCCGCTCATCGAGCGCGTATTTGCCAAATACGCGGGCGTGGGATGGATCGGCAAAAACACCTGCATCATCAATCAGCAGCTAGGCTCGTGGCTGTTTCTAGGCGTAATCCTCACCTCGCTTGATCTTACACACAACGATCTTACACACAACGATCTTGCCGGCCTCGATCTCACGAACCATGCTCTAACCGCCGGCCTGCCTGCGCCCGATCGTTGCGGCACTTGCACGCGCTGCATCACCGCCTGTCCCACGCAGGCGATTGTTGCGCCCGGTGAACTCGACGCCCGGCTGTGCATTTCCTATCTGACCATCGAAAAGCGAGGCGAGATTCCAAGCGAACTGCGCGCGGCCATGGGACGCCACGTCTTCGGATGCGACATCTGTCAGGACGTCTGCCCGTGGAACCGCAAGGCGCCTGCGACTACAACGCCGGAATTCCAACCGCGGGAAGGCCTGGTAAATCCTGCGCTAGACTGGCTGGCCGAAATGGAACAGGAAGAATTTCGGAAAGTGTTTCGCGGATCTCCAGTGAAGCGCGCAAAGCTCTCCGGCCTGCGGCGCAACGCCGTGATTGCGATGGGAAACAGCGGCGACAAAGAATTTGTTCCAACGCTGAAAAAACTCAGCGAAGATTCGGACCCGGTCGTAGCGGAACACGCACGCTGGGCGCTCGCGACACTCGAACAGAGCAGTACCCAGCGGCCGCTACCCAGTAAGAAAGAGCTTCCCTGAAGGCTGCGGAAAGAAGTTTGATTCGTATCAGCAATTTTGATTCGTGTCAGGAAGGTTGGTTCGTATCAGGGTATCGCTTTAGCGATACCGAAAGTTATCGAACATAGACGCCCCTTTAGGGGCCGTGGAGGAGGACCAAATGTTCCAGAAAGATCTGCTCCAAGGCAAGCGCATTCTAATCACCGGCGGCGGCACCGGCTTGGGCAAAGCTACCGCCCAACGGTTTTTGGAGCTGGGCGCGGAGGTTTACATCTGCGGGCGCCGGCAGGAAATCCTGGCGGCATCCGAGCAGGAGTTACGCGAGCGCACCGGCGGAAAGATCCACTCTCGTCCCTGCGACGTCCGCGACCCATCGGCGGTCGAAGAGATGATCGGGATCATCTGGGCCGAAGCTCCGCTCGATGTGCTCATGAACAACGCGGCCGGAAATTTTCTGGCGCGCACCGAAGAACTTTCGCTCGGCGCCTTTCAGTCGGTGATTGGCATTGTCCTGATGGGTACGCTCCACACCACGATGGCCTGCGGCCGGCGCTGGCTGGCGGAGGGGCGCGAAGCTGTGGTGCTGAACGTGACCACCACCTACACGACAACGGGCTCGGCATATGTGGTGCCCTCGGCGGTGGCGAAGGCCGGCGTGCAGGCGCTGACGCGCAGCCTCGCCGTCGAGTGGGGCGATCGCGGCATTCGCATGAACGCCATCGCGCCCGGGCCAATTCCGACCGAAGGCGCGTTCTCTCGTCTGTTGCCGCGTCCGGAACTGGCGGAGGCGGCGAAGAAACGCAATCCCCTGGCACGCTTTGGCACGACCGAAGAGTTCGCCAACCTGGCCACATTCTTGATCAGCGATGGCTCCGGGTATATCAACGGAGAAGTCGTAACCATGGATGGCGGGGAATGGCTGCAAGGAGCAGGCGAGTTCACGGCGCTGGGACGGGATCTGACGGAGAACGAGTGGGAGATGATGAGGCCAAAATCGAAGACAAGCGCGCCAAAGGCGTAAGGCAAGGACAATGAATATGCCGCACACTTCCTAAACAGAGTCAAATATGCCGCAAAAAACGAAAGCGCCCGGACTCGGTTAGAGTCACGGGACGCTCGTCGAACAGCCCTCCCCCGAAGTCTGCTCACAACTACTCTACGTTGTGATCGCCGCGGGGGGAATGGCCCGAAAGGGGTAGTCCTATGGGACAAGCTAGGTCCGGCAGGAGTCGAACCTGTTCGCAGAGCGAGCGGCGAGAGAAGGCGCGAGGGAATGGATCACTTTCGTGATTTGGATAGGAAGTACGGGAGAGGGTAAAGTTAAGTCATCCATGGCCCTACAATTCAAGTCTGGACTCATAGTTTTTGCGTTTGTCACTCTGGGTTGGACGTCGTCCTGCCTGGGACAGACTCCTCAGCAATCACCTGTGCCTGGTCAGGGAAATAGTCCGGAACACCCAGGGATAGCCTCAGCCAGCCGGCAACTGCCCGCTCAGCCATTGTACGGAAGCATTAGCGGAACGGTCGTCGATCAAAGTGGAGCGGTCGTCGCCGGAGCCCGTGTGAGACTCAGTCGTGAAGATCAATCTCCAAGCCAAGAGGTGCTATCGGGCAACGACGGGCAATTCTCTTTTGCCAACATTGCTCCCGGACCTTTCCAACTCACGGTTACTTCGGCGGGGTTCGCGACGCAAACATCCTCTGGAATCCTCCATTCGGCGGAGAACTACATTGTCCCGAAGAGCGCGTTGGCGGTTGCGACCGCGGTCACTGATATGGAGGTCGGACTTTCACAGACGGAAGTGGCAGAAGAGCAGATCAAGGCTGAAGAGAAGCAGCGTGTGCTCGGCGTCCTGCCAAATTTCTATGTCAGCTACATCCCCAATGCAGTTCCCCTCACCTCGAAACAAAAGTTTAAGCTTGCCTTGAGGACGGTGGTGGATCCATTCACCTTGGTATTTGTGGCGGGCGGTGCGGGAGTTGAGCAGGCGCAAAATCACTTCGCCGAATATGGGCAGGGCGCGCAAGGTTATGCAAAGCGCTTCGGTGCCGGTTATGCCGACACGGTTGCCGACACTTTCATAGGAGCCGCCATACTGCCATCGCTTCTGAAGCAAGATCCGCGTTATTTCTACAAGGGAAGCGGTAGCCCGCGATCACGGATTCTGTATGCGATTGCCAATGCAGTGATTTGCAAAGGCGACAATGGACACTGGCAGGCAAATTACTCCAATATCCTCGGAAGCGTGGCTGCGGGCGGTATTTCAAATCTCTACTATCCACCGCAAGATCGCAATGGAGTGGGATTGACTTTCGAGAACGCGGCAATCGGGATTGGCGCAAGTGCCATCGCCAATCTCTTTCAAGAGTTTCTCATCCGGAAGCTGACACCGAAAGTTCCTAACAACGTTCCGGCCAAACCCTAAATCACCATCGGCAAGGACTCACATTGTCGGCGGAACACCGCCATTTCACTGATTGGCCGCCAGTGTGCCACAACCGCAAAGGCCGCAAGCATCTGGATTGCCGGTTGACTGTTCCCGGCATCAGGCAATGCGAGCGCCGGCTCAGAGCCGCGATGCCTTTGCGCGCTTGCTTTCGGCGAGCCGCAGCGGCGCTGTGGAAGCCAGTTCCACGCGGTTCCTTCCTTTGTTCTTGGCGCGATAAAGAGCCTGGTCGGCCGCCTGGATCACCTGCTCGGGCTGGCGGTTGCGGGTGCTCGGCTCGGCCACTCCGATGCTGACTGTCACCGATAAACGATCGGGCGACTGGTTGGGAACCACGGAACCAGTTCTCTTCCTGGCGGGTTTTCTGCGATCAGACTCACCCCTTCGAAGATCGTTCCCAGGATCGCTTCTTTTCTCGGCACTTCTCTCAGCTCTTCTCTCGGAACCGCGCACCTGAAACGTGGATTTCTCGATGATCTGGCGCAGCGAGTCCAGATGGCCGAACGCTTCTTTCGCTGAAGTGTTGCGAAAGACTATGGCGAACTCCTCGCCTCCGCAGCGGAACGCCTGGCCGTCGCCACCGGCTTGCGACAGCCGCTTGGCCACCATGCACAGCACCTGGTCGCCAACATCGTGGCCATAGCTGTCGTTGAACTTTTTGAAATGGTCGATATCGACGATGGCAATGGCATATTGCTGGTCGAGCGAAAGCAGGGCCTCGTTGAAGGCGCGGCGTCCGCGAATGCCGGTAAGCTCGTCGTGATAGGCGAGCACGTAGGAAGTCTCAATCAGCGAGACGCCGAGAATCAGGGCGGCGGTGGCGACGTAAGCGTCTGACATTTTGCCGACCGGGGCGAATTGGAGCCACATGAAAACGGCTGCCACCGACCACACAAAGCCGGGTTCCATCGGCTTGCGCGTTTGAAAGAAACGCCGGACAAACACGGCGAGGGCGGCTGCAAAGCTCAATAGAATCCAGAGCGGGATCGCGGTCGCCCCGGGATGATGCGGATTGGCGGGGCTATTTTCCGGCCGGCACAGCACGGCGAAGACAACCGATTCCAGGAACAGCAATCCAAAGCGGGGCGCGATTCCGGCAATGATCAGGCCACGCTCGCGCATCGAGGCGAACACAATGAAGTTAAGCGGGATCAGCAGGGCGGCGAGTGCGACGGCGGTGCGGCCGGGTCCGCTGAGAACTTGTCCGGCTTGAGCCTGACCATTGGAAAAGAATTCGACGGCGCGATGCGCGAGCAGCAGAACCAGAAGGGAAAACAGAACGCGGCTGGAATTGAAACGCCAGGCCAAAAGCAATCCGCCAGCGAACACGGCAACGTAATAGAAGGCCAGCGAGGGCGCGATCTGCACGAAGAGAGAGCTACTGGCGAGCATCGCCGCCAGCGCTAATAACAAGCCGCCAGGAACCAGCCACGCCTTCCAGGTTCTGCCGTTCACTTCTTCAGAATACGGCAGCCGGGGCTGGGACGCGGTTATGTTTCGGGCACAGGCATTGCCGCTACTGCATAGGACGCCAGCAGTGGTAGTCTTCCCTGTTCATCTTCATTCATCTTTCGCATCCATGGCTCGCGCATCGCATTCCGCACTTTATTCCGCACTCCGCATCGCAATTGACACCGGAGGCACGTTCACCGATTGCGTGTGGGTCGATGGCGATGCTCTCAAGACTCTGAAAGTATTCTCGACGCCCGACGATCCGTCGCGCGCGATTGCCGAAGCTTTGCGGAAGATTGGAGAAACCGCGAGAAAGACCCGCGCCGGCGCTGCCGTCACGCTGCTGCACGGCACGACTGTCGGGACCAACGCTCTGCTGCAAAGAAAAGGCGCTCGCGTGGCGCTGATTACAACGTCGGGATTTGAAGACGTCATTGAGATTGGACGGCAGGCGCGTCCTCGCCTGTATGACTTTTTCTTTGATCGGGTTGCCCCGCTTGTCCGGCGCGAGCTGCGATTCGGCGTCCAGGAGAGAACAGATGCCGAGGGCCGCGTACTGGAGCGGCCTACGGAAGCGGAGTTGGCGCGATTGCGCGACGCGGTGCGAAGCGCCGATCCGGAGGCCATCGCCATTTCTTTGCTCTTCTCGTTCGCCAACCCGGAGAACGAAGCGGCCGTGACTGCGGCCGTGGCGGAACTCGGCAAACCGCTGTCTGTGTCTCATCGGATTCTGCCCGAGTTCCGGGAATACGAACGCACGAGCACGGTCGTGGTGAACGCCTATCTGCAGCCGCTTATGCAGACCTATATGGAAAGACTGGCGGCGCGCGTCAATCAGCAAGAAGAAAAAGAGCACGCGGGTGAATCGGGACACGCCTCCGGCGCAGCGCGGAAGCGAGGCGAGACGCGGATCTTTGCCCCGCGCATCTTTGTCATGCAATCGAGCGGCGGGATCACGGCGCTGGAGTCGGCGGCGCGAGAACCGGTGCGCACAGTGTTATCGGGGCCGGCCGGCGGACTGGTGGGCGCGGCGGCTATGGCCGGCCGCAGCGGGTTTGGGAAGATTCTCTCCTTCGACATGGGAGGAACTTCGACCGATGTGGCGGCCGTGCAGGGTGAGGTTCGAGCCGGCGGCCAATCGGAGGTGGCCGGGCTACCCGTGGGAGTTCCCATGCTGGAGATCCACACCGTGGGCGCCGGCGGCGGCTCGCTGGCTCGCTTCGATGCTGGAGGCTCGCTGCGCGTGGGACCAGAATCGGCGGGCGCCGATCCGGGACCGATCTGCTACGGCCGCGGAACCGAACCCACGGTAACCGACGCCAATTTACTGATGGGTCGCCTTCGCCCCGACCGTTTCCTAGGCGGCGAGTTCACGCTCGACGTAGAAAGAACGCGGCGGATTACATCGGAATGGCTGAAGAAACAGGGCTCGGGCTCCTATTTGAGCCTGGAACAATTTTCCGCCGGCGTCGTGCGTGTGGTGAATGCGAACATGGAGCGGGCTTTGCGCGTCGTTTCCATCGAACGGGGCTACGATCCCCGCGATTTTGCGCTGGTGGCGTTTGGCGGAGCCGGGGGTCTGCATGCCTGCGAACTGGCAGAGGCACTGGCAATTCCGACAGTGATGATTCCAGCGCGGCCGGGCGCGCTTTCAGCGTTTGGGATACTGGTCAGCGATGTGGTCAAGCATTACTCGCGTACGCTGCTCTGGCGGTTTGCCGATCATTTATCGAAATCGGTACCGGCAGTGCCGCAGGCAAAACTGCAGAAAGAATTTCGCAAGCTGGAGGCGGCGGCGCAGAAAGAGTTCCGCGCGGAACGGTGGCGCGGAGCGCTTCAATATGAAAGGAGTCTTGACCTGCGGTATCGCGGTCAAGGCTACGAACTCAACGTGCCCGCCGGGGATAACGATAACGATAAGGACAACCTCACCGCGCGCTTCCATCGAGAACATCAGCGCCGTTACGGATATCACCACGCGGACCGGGAGATTGAAGTGGTCACGCTCCGTCTGCGCGCAAGGTTGCGAACGGCGCAGCCCCAGTCCCAATTCCAATACAATGCTACGCAGCGAGCGGCGCGAAAACCATCGCTCCGCGTGGTGCCAGTCGAACGTGCGCCCGTGTTTTTTCACGACAAAACCGTGACGACGCCCGTGTTTGAACGTGGACACCTTGTACCCGGCCGCTTGATGAGGGGACCGGCTGTGATCGCGGAATATAGCGCCACCACGGTGATTCCGGCGGGAAAGAAGTTTTGGCTGGATGCGTCTGAAAACTTAGTGATTAGAATCCGGTGACGCGCGTTCTGATACTCAGCTTCATGTGTTCTCCACTCGAATCTCAACAGGACACCCGTCGGCGGCAATCTCCCTAATCAGATCAATGAAGTTGTCGGCCATTTGCTTTGCCCCGGCTCCGATCTTGTTGTAATGCCTGATCACCAGCCTGTACGGGACCTCGACCTCGTTGATTGAACCATGCGCAATGCTGTCGTTCAGAGCGTCCAAGTTCCTCCCAGGCCAATCAGGTGCGCCTACAGCCCGGAAAAAGGAGTTGTACACGTCATCCTTGGACTGCCATTTTGCGCCGTCTAGCGGGAGTTCCTTTAAGGTGCTCAAGCGCCCCTCACTCTTCGTCTGGCTCTTTCTTTTCCTCGATCGCCATATCCTTCAATTCACTGGACTCGAAAACGTCTCCACATTCCTGGCATTCCACATATTCGGATTCTTCGTCGCGGGAAACGATCTGGACCTGAGGATGCTTGCACTGTTCGGGACTGACTTTCTTTTGATGGGAACGCAACGGCTGGCTAAGCGTCATAAACTTTGTCGACCGTTCAAAGCTTGAGAGGGAACGGGCGTTTTTCCCAAATTTTCGATATTTTGCGGCGGCGGGCTAAGTAATGTCAAGTACCAAGAGCGGATTGTCGTACCACAATAGAAATGTCCCCTGATTTTCGTTTCATGCTGCCCCGGAAAAGAGGAATGCCTGCCTTGGTGGAAAAGCCTTTTTCCGTTCCAGTCGCAGTTGCCGGATTCCAAAAGTACGGGGGGCCAGTACTAACTGGTTATCATCTTCGGAGCACCTGGTGGAATTAAAGACAGACGGAAGACACCACGCGCAATTTCAAGACGATGGCCAACTGGCTCATCACAGCCCTACTGAATCTGAATCACGCTTTCCGAACTGCCGGCTTTGATCTCCTCCACTCGCGCCACCACATTGCGGGCAAACGCGAACAGCGACTTCGCATGCGGAGAATCTTCTCCCTGAAGCACGGACGGAACGCCGCTGTCGCCCGATTTGCGAATTTCCGGATCGAGCTCGACGCTTCCGAGGAAGGCAATGTCAAACTGTTTCGCTGTTTTTTCCGCGCCGCCGCGCGAGAAAATGTCGACTTCGTGCTGGCAGTGCGGGCACACGAAATAACTCATGTTTTCCACCATGCCGACGATGTCCACCTTCATCTGGCGGAACATCTCGATCGCCTTGCGCGCATCCTGCAGCGAAACATCAGACGGCGTAGAGACCACGATGGCTCCAGTCAACGGCACAGTCTGAATCAGCGAGAGCGCCACGTCGCCGGTTCCCGGAGGAAGGTCAATGACAAGATAGTCAAGCTGTCCCCACTGCACCGATCCCAGGAACTGCTTGATGATCGAATGCAGCATCGGGCCGCGCCAGATAAGCGGCTTGTCGCCCGGGTTGAGGAAGCCGACCGAGATCACCTTGAGCCCATGCGAATTGATCGGCGCGATCTGGCCTTCGGCCATCACTTTCGGTTGCTCGTTGGTGCCGAGCATGAGCGGCACGTTCGGCCCGTACACGTCTCCGTCGAGCAATCCAACTCTGTGGCCCATCTTAGTGAGGGCGATTGCCAGATTGACCGAAAGCGTGGTTTTGCCGACTCCTCCCTTGCCGGAACCGACGGCGATAATGGCGTTGACGCCAGGTAAAGGTTGCGGGCTGGGCTGTTGCTGGCCGGGATGATGCGAATGAGCGCTCATTCTCCGATTATACGGGAGGGGAAGGACTAGCGATTGCAGAGACCAGAGGTTAGATTGCAGAGGTGAGAGCTCCAGGGCTCACATTGCCGTTTGCGTCGGAGTTGTTCACTTCTGCAATCTAACCTCTAACCTCTGACCTCGCTAGTAGTGCCCTTCTCCCAACTGCACCTTGCCGCGAAACTTGTGGTAGACGAACGCGAAATAGGCCACCGCGAGCACCGCGGCGAACGTCCACCAAACCAGGCCGACGCTCAGCCCGTGACTGCCGGCAGCGGTGTTGTAGATGGTGAGGTCGTATCGCTGGTCGCGGGCAGGCAGTACGACGGGATAGAGCGCGAACGCTGCGCCCACCAGCATCGCGGTGATATACAGGCTGGAAGCAACGAACGCAAGCTTCTCTTTGCCCTTGGGATTGGCCCAGAGCATTACTCCGAGGCTGGCGACAACCACGATCGGAACCAGTATCCCAACCGGGTGCTTCCCGTAGTTCACCATGATCTCGGGCCGGATGAAATAAGTCGCAACCAGCGTACTGAAGGTCAAAAAAAACTGCAGAGGCCAGCAGAGCAAAGCGAAACCACGGGCGCGGCGGCCGAGATCCTCGTCGGTTTTGAGGGCGACGTAGTAAGAACCGTGCGCCGCCAGGGTCACTAACGCCACCACGCCGGTGAGTATCGTGTACCAATCCAGGATGCCCGTCTGTGAGCTGAGTTTGAAGTTAGTCCAGAGCGGCTCAAAGAAATAGCCGCTCGCATCCAGCGGAACTCCGCGCACCACGTTACCCAATGCTGCCCCGAAAAACACAGCCAGCAGAATGCTGGAAAGGCTGAAGACCACGTCGAAGAAGTCCTGCCAGACCGGAGCGTCGATGTGAGCCCGGAACTCAATCCCGATCCCGCGCAGAATCAGCAGCCACAGGACAATGGTCAGCGGAAGGTAGAAGCCACTGAAGCTCGACGCGTAGAGTTGAGGGAATGCAAAATAGAGTGTGCCGCCAGCCGCCAGCAACCAGACTTCGTTACCATCCCAAACGGGGCCGATGGAGCGCAAGACCAGGCGTCGCTCGTCATTAGTTTTGGCCGCAATCAGATAAATCGCGCCCGCGCCAATATCGAATCCGTCGAGCACAACATAGGTCGCGATCATCACTGCGACAATGCAGAACCAAAAGCTCGCCATATTTACCTTGCCTCCGTCGCCGGATGGCGATTGGACACGGATTCGTTTTCGGCTATCGGGCCGTTCTCAATTTCCCGCCAGATCAGGAATAGGCCGAGAATGCCCAGCACCATGTAAATGCCCATGAACCCCAAAAGAGTAAACATGCCGTTGCCCGCCGAGACCAGCGTGGAGTAGCCCGCTTCGGTGCGCATCAGCCCATAGACCAGCCAGGGCTGGCGGCCGAGCTCGGCAGTCATCCATCCCGCCGTATTCGCAATATAAGGAAAAGGCGCTGTCAGCATCAGGATCCAGAGCATCCACCGCGCGTTAAAGAGTCTGCCGCGCCACAGCAGAAACAATGCGACGACCATAACAGCGACGAAAAATGTCCCCAGGCCAACCATGATGTGATAACTGTAATAAAGCAATGGGATGTTACCCGGCCAGTCTTGTTTCGGGAAAGCGTCAAGTCCCCGGACGTTGGCATTCCAGCGTCTGTAAGTCAGCATGCTCAACATTTTCGGGACTTCAATCGGGTTATCGATCTTGCCTTGCTGATCGTTAGGCTGACCTACGATCACCAGCGGCGCTCCGGGCTGGCCCTGAAACAATCCCTCCATCGCCGCCAGAGTCACGGGTTGCAGGTCGGTTACCATTTTGCCTTGTCCGTCGCCCGTCGGAAAAATCTGCAGCACACTGAACACGCAACCGGCGATCACGCCGGCCTTGACGAAAATTCGGGCGTGCGCCGTCCACTTGCCGGAGAGCAGATAGAACGCACCCACCGACGTCATGATGAACGCTCCCGTGATCGCCGCTCCGCTCATGTTGTGCGCGTATTGCCATCCGGCCCAGGGGTTCAGCACAAAATCCCAGAAGCTCGCCAGTTGCAAGCTCCCGTCCCGAGCCGTGAAATAGCCGACGGGATGCTGCATGAAAGCGTCGGTGGCGATGATGAAGTAGCCCGACAACCATGAGCCCACGAAGACGGCGACCGCCGACAGCCAGTGGGCCTTCGGGCTCAACCGCTTTTCTCCGTACAGAAATAATCCGAGGAACGCCGATTCGAGAAAGAAGGCAAACATGCCTTCCATGGCAAGGGTCTGGCCGATGACGCCACCCGCGAAGCGCGAAAAGTGCGACCAGTTGGTGCCGAACTGGAATTCCATCGGAATGCCGGTCACCACACCTAACACGAAATTGATGCCAAAAATCCTTCCCCAGAAGCGGGCCGCCTGGTGATACACGGGATCGTTGCGCCGCAATCCGATCGTCTTGAGCACAACGATCAGCAGGGCAAGGCCCATGGTCAACTGCGGGAAGAGATAGTGAAACGTTGCGGTGAAGGCAAAATGAAGGCGATGCACGAAAAGTGCGCTGTCCATAAGTACGGCCTCGGGTCCCAGTTACTCAGGTCTCAGCTTTGAGCCCTCCAGCTTAGCAGCAATGCAGCATAGGTTGTCGGTTAATTAGCCAGCAACAATACTAACTCCGAAATACTAACTCCGAACGTATTTTCTGCGTGCCGACTCTGCACGCCGCATCTCCCGGCGGCGCGCCGCACCTTCATAGCGACGCTTCTCATCTTCCGTCTCAGGGACAACAGGAGGAACCACCAGGTGATTCCCAGCAGCGTCTATGGCAACAAACGTCAAATAGGCAGAGCTAACGTGACGGTTCTCTTCGGAGCGATAATACTCTACCCAGGCCTTCACGCCCACCTCCATCGAAGTGCGGAAGGCGCGATTGACCGACGAGCGCAGGATCACGAAATCTCCCACCCGAACGGGCACAAGAAAGTCCATATGGTCAATGGACGCCGTCACCACATAGGCGCGCGAGTGACGGTGGGCGGCCATGGCGCCAGCCAGGTCGATCCAGTGCATGAGGCGTCCGCCGAGCAGCGCATTCAGCGGATTGGCATCGTTGGGCAAAACGATCTCGGTCATTTCAGAGATCGATTCGCGCACCGGCCGGGGGAGAAGTAACTTCGCTTTGTCGTTGTCGTTCATGTTGTCGTTCATAGATTGTCAGGGCAAACGGTGTCAGTGCATCGATCGTCAGTTCAATCGGCCGTTCATGAATCGTTAGATGAAAACAGCGCTCTGCCGGGCGCGATATGTCTGGAGATAGCAGTTTGCGAGTCTGAGCACACGCGAGTCCGGGCGTGGGCCGAGCCAAGCCCCACTCGCCAGGTCGAAGGTCAATTTCCCATGTTCGATCGGAGCGTGGTCTAACTCGCAGACAAAGCCGATCGTGATATGCTCCCGGCTAACACCGACAACCGAAAACCGAATTGCATCCCAGTCACGGTGCCGCGGAAGGTGCGGACAGGCGGTTGCGTAACCAAGGTTGCAGAATTCCCGTATGTGGGTGTCAGCGGTCGCCAGTTCCTGCCCCGAGGCGCGGCAGTTTCCCGTCCATCCCGCTCCCAGCGGCAGACGCGAAGGATGCGGCCAGGAGCCGTCGTTCACGATTTCCCGCGGCACAAAAAAGGGGCAAGCCAAGTTGACTCCTCGGAGAAAAGCCATTGTAACGCGGGGCGTGATATGAATGGAAAGAGCAACTCTCGGCCCTCGGCTTTTATCTGAGGACTGGGAACTGGCTGCTGGGAACTGGGAACTGATCTTATGGATCGCATTGCCCTGTTAAGCGAAATTCTTACCACGAATCCCGAGGATTCGTTTGCGCGCTATGGACTGGCGCTGGAGTACTCAAAGACCGGACAAATCGAGCAGGCGCTGCAGGAATTCAAAACGCTGATCGGAAAAAATCCCGATTACACTCCCGCGTACTTCATGGCAGCGCAGACGCTGGCCAGTGCCAGCCGCGTCGATGAGGCCAAGCGCATGCTGGTGGATGGCGTCTCCTGCGCCCGCCGCACCGGCAACACGCACGCCCAGTCAGAGATGACGGCGATGCTGGAAGAACTGGGGTGAGGCAAGTCAAAAGTCAGAAGTCAGATTGAAGAAGTGAAACCGAACGGCACTCTGGCGGTTTTCACTTCTCCAATCTGACTTCTGACTTTTGACTTCCTGATACACTCTCTTGTTCTGCGGAGGTACGTCATGCGCCGTCTTGCTTTTCTTTTCGTCCTTCTCTGCTCTCTTCCCGCATTCTCTCAAGCCAAACACCCCTTCACTTTCGAAGACATGATGAAACTGAAGCGCGTAGGCGAACCGGTGCCGTCGCCCGACGGGAAATGGGTGCTCTTCAGCGCTGTAGATGTGGATCTAGCCGCAAACAAAAAGACGCCGCACATCTGGATCGTGCCGCTGAATACGAATAATGGAGCGACGGGCGTCTCGCCCGTCCAAAGCGAACGCGTTCTGATCCCCGATCAGGATGGCGACCGCCCGCGCTGGGCTCCGGATGGCAAGCGCTTCGCGTTCCTCTCAACAAAAGAAGGTGGCTCGCAGATCTGGATTGCCGATTTCGATGACGCGGCTGGCACAGTCACAGGCGTCCACAAGCTGACTGCGATCGCGACCGAAGCCGGCGGTGAACTCTGGTCGCCGGATGGCAAGAACATTCTCTTCACTTCGGATGTTTATCCCGAATGCGTCGGTGCGCCCGACAGCGAAGTCGCCTGCAATGCGAAAAAGGTGAAAGAGGCAGAAGACTCGAAGGTCAAGGCGATCATCTTCGACCGCCTGCTCTATCGTCACTGGAATGCCTACAAGCGAGGGATGCGCACTCACATCTTGGCGATTTCTGTAGATGCCTGCGTAGGGACGGCCGCCCCCGGCTGTCCAGCGGGCGCAGCCCGCGACCTCACGCCCGGCGACTACGACGCGCCTCCGTTCTCGCTAGGCGGGCAGGACGATTACGCCTTCTCGCCCGACGGGCAGGAGATTTGCTACACCTCGAACCACGACAAGGTCGAAGCCACCTCCACCAACAACGATCTGTGGACTGTCCCGGTGAATTGGCCCGCGAACGCCACGCCAGCCGAAGTGTTGGCGAAGACGAAGAACATCACCGCCGACAATCCCGCCAGCGACTCGACGCCGCTCTATTCTCCCGATGGCAAGTACATCGCCTACCGCGCCCAGCAGCGTCCGGGATACGAGAGCGACCGCTTCCGCCTGATGCTGTACGACCGGAAGACGCGGGAGAAGAAGAACTTGACGGAGGATTTCGACCGCTGGGTAGGGACGTTTACGTGGTCGCCGGATTCGAAAAGCGTCTTCTTTTCGTCCGAGGACAAAGGCGAGTCGCCGATCTACGCTCTTGATTTTACGAAGGAGCACATTGCTCCCGCCCCGGGTGGTGACATCTCGCTAAACCTCCCCAACATCAACGTGCGAGAGATTGTCCGCGGCTTCAACGACGATCTAGCAGTCACCCCTGACGGGAAAATATTGCTCTTCACCCGCATGTCGATTAAGGCACCGAACCAAGTCTCCTTCGCCCTCTCAGACGGAACGTGGGCAAAGGTCGAACACGCTGCGCTCAGCTGTGGCGATTACAGTATCGCGAAGGAAATTTCGTCTTGCGTGCGGCTCGTAGTCGACGGTGCGATGAGTCTCGCAGATCCGAACAATGGAACTCTTGTCCAAGTCGCCATGTCGCCCCTCGAACCCTTCTGGTTTACAGGCGCGCACGGCGATAAAGTCCAAGGCTTCCTCGTCAAGCCGCCGAATTTCGACCCCTCCAAGAAATATCCCGTGAAGTTCCTCATCCACGGCGGCCCCGAGGGCGCTTGGGGAGACGACTGGAGCTATCGCTGGAATCCCGAACTCTTTGCCGCCAACGGATACGTGGTCATCATGATCAACTTCCACGGCTCGACCGGATACGGACAGAAGTTCGTTGACGCCATTAACGGCGACTGGGGCGGCGCTCCGTTTGAAGACCTGATGAAGGGCCTGGACTACGCAGAACAGCACTACGGGTTTATAGATAAAGACCGCGAGTGCGCGCTCGGCGCCAGCTACGGCGGATACATGGCCAACTGGGTGCTCGGCCACACCGACCGCTTCAAGTGCATCGTCTCGCACGATGGCATGTTCAATGCCGAGTCCGCCTGGGGCACGACCGAAGAGCTCTGGTTTAACGAATGGGAGTTTAAGGGCACACCCTACACGAACCGCGAGTTGTATCGGAAGTGGTCTCCGCATTTGTTTGCGACGAATTTCAAAACCCCCACGCTCGTCATCCACGGTCAGCTCGACTACCGCCTCGACGTGAGCGAAGGTTTCCAGCTCTTTACCACGCTGCAGCGCCTGGGCGTGCCGTCCAAGATGCTCTACTTCCCCGACGAAGGCCACTGGGTACTGAAGCCGCAGAATTCCCAGCTCTGGTGGAAGACGGTGACCGACTGGGTTGATCAGTGGACGAAAAAGTAGTCAGTGGTTGGTCGGCAGTCGAAGTCGTTCGCTATTTGCCGATCGATCGATGTCCGGCAGAGACGCGGCTTGCCGCGTCTGAGTTCACGCGAACCTCGCCTCTGCACGTACGTACCATCCGCGGGGAAACTCCGCTGCTCCGGCCGAAGCTCCTTAGGGCGGACTTCCCATCGTCGTCTCGAAGAGAATTCCGTCACTCCCTTTGCACGAAACGGCACCTTCGCTTGTCTTCAAGCAGCTTGTTAGCAACGGGATTGCTAACGGAAGGATTGCTTGCCGAAGGATCGCTCGCCAAAGACTGATTGGCTGAAGGATTCCCAGCGGCCTGCGCTGCGGCCCCACCGCCACTGTCGCGTTCCGTCGGGTTCACCGGCGTCTTAGTGGACGGCTCCGCCGCGGGCCCGACAGCTTCGACCTCGCCCTTCGGCGACTCGGAGTCCGACTCACAAGACTGAGCAACCACATCGCTAGCGCCCGGATTTCCCGTCGCGCCGGAGCTTGCGCCCGTACCAGAAGCAATATCCTGGCGCGCGTCGGAAGCACTCGGGCTAGCAACCGAGTCATCCGTCAGAGCACCCTGTGGCACTGCGAACAGCACCTCCGGCACGCCTTGTGGCGCAGCCGTTTGCGCGCCAAATTGCGGCGCACGCTTCGCAGTCGGAGCCCTGGCGCGGATACTTTCGGGCTGCGCCGCAACCATCGCTGCCAAACTTTCCATTTGAAGCTGCGCGCTCGATGGGCCCGCGCTCACCGTGATGAACACATCGCAAGGGCCCACGCTTCCGGCCGAGGGCACGATGGAGACGGTACCGTCCTGAGCACTCACGACCTGCGCCTGCGATGATCCGAGGACAACGGGCATTCCTTCGCTGTCGGGACTGACCCGAGCCAGCGTGGTAGCAAAGGTGACGTTCACTCCCATCACCGGATTCGCGGCGCTTGAGCCGTCGGTCACCCGCATAACCAACGGCTGAAAGGACTGCCCTGTCAGCACAGCTTGCGGCGATCCACTGACCATCTCCAGCGTCCAGAGCGAAGACGGCGTGGAAAACAAAGTGAAAGGCTGGCTGCTACAGGGTGTATTGTTCGGAGCGACACAAGCGCTCACCTGCACAGTGGCATTCTGATTCGTGAGCTGTGCCGTGATTGTAGCAAATCCCGAACTGTTGGTGGTCGCACTGCCCGCCGAAAGCGCAGCCGTGCCCAGGGTGAGTATGAAATTAACCACCACATCCGACTTCGGCACGCCCAGGTCTAGCGCTTCGACGGTGAGCGGAACACCGAGTGTCGCGCCCTGCCCAACCCAGCGCGTCGGCGTCACCGCAGCCAGGTCGAGCGTGGTTGAGGTTCCCACCACCGTTGCCTGCTGCGTCTGCGGCGGCGAGTACGACGCTGGCGCCAGAGCGATCGTGATCGTGCTCGCCCCGGTCGCGGTGGGAGTCACCCAACTGGAAGATTCTCCCGCTTCATCGCTCAGCACCGAACACGAAGACGCTGCACTGCACGCCGAGAACTGCAAGCCGTTGGCCGCGCTCCACGCAACGGTTGCCCCACTCACTGGAGTGATTCCATCGGCGGCAACTGCGCGCACGCGGATGGCGCTGGCCGCTTGAGACCCAACCGGAGTCGCCGGCTCCGCGCCTTGCAGCAGAAGCAAGAGATCCGTGGGCGAAGCGCCATACGTCAGCGCGCCGATCATTTGCGAAAAAGCGCCGCTCACCGGATTCGTAACCTGAATTGAAACAATTCCATCCTGCGGTCCGGCGGGCAATGCCACCTGGATCTGGCTCGCCGACGCAGAAAGAGTGTTCCCGTTATTGCCGGCAACAGTCACCTGCAGTTCCGGATCGAAGCCAGTGCCATTGAGCGTGGTCAATCCGCCAGCAAGACTGATGCGCGCCGGCGTAACCGTATCTGAATAAAGCAGGCTGGCCTGGTAGAAGTAATCGGGACGACCGTCGCCGCGGAAGTCGGCCACTCCCACCCGGAACGTATCTGAAACGTTGAACTGCGCATCCAGCCGGGTCATCGCAAAAGTCGTCGAGTTGAATGCCGAGGGCGTGGATGCAGGCGCGGGATCGCCGCTCTCGTCGCTCAATTGCCAAATGCCAATCACGGGCAACAGTTTGGTTTCGGTCGGCTGGCCCGTTTCATCGATCGCGGTCACCGCGACCGAGGCGGTTCGGTTCGCCTGCGCCGCGAACTCGAAAAAGTCCGCGCTGCCGTAACCCGAGATCCACGATCCCCATGCGCCACCCTGCGGGAGCGCTACCGGATTCGCGTAAGTCGATCCGCTGCCGGGATGCGTTTGCACGATTTCATCCTGCAACATCAGGATGTCCTGCTCCACGTTCGATCCACTCTGTATGGTGACAAACACCGGAGCGAACGAACCCGACGGCGTCACTTGTGTAGGACCATACGGCTCGACGCCTATCGACCAGTTCGGGTCCAGCGCTTCCACGCTTAACTGGTACTGGGCGTTGGTTTGTCCGGCCGGAATCGTCAGTTGGCCCAGATCGAAAAAGCCTTCGAGGGAGGGATCGTCGGAGCCCCATCGGTTATAGGGAAGACCATTTCCGTCTACGTATCCATCGATTATGTTGCCCGCATTGCCGCAAAACAAGAACCCGGAAACGGAGGTCACAACATATTGCCGCGAGGCCTCGCCCGAGACCATCAGCCGCGCCACCACGTTGACGCCCTGCATCGGCTGCACCTCATTCCCCGATGCATCAGTAAAGTACACGCTCCCGTAAATTCTGCCCGTCGTTTGCGGGCTGCCAGGATAAAGCCGCGCGAGCACGTCCATGTCGTCCATCGCAGGGACGCCGGGGTTGGGATAGCAGATCGTGATGGGCACGCAGGAAATCGGATCGGTAAAGTGCATGACCGGAAATCCCGCATAATCGGCGCTGGTGGGAGGCGGGTTCCCCGTTATCACGTTCAGGTTGGTCTGCGACCACCCCAAACCAATCGTGCGCCCCAGCACGCGCACGAGCCGGTATTGAACATCCGGCAGTTGCGCATTGGTAGCCGCGCAGATTCCGTTGATCACCACCAATGAGTGCACAATGTTCCCGGCAGTGGAGAAGTTGTCGGGTCCGCCATAGACGGCGTTGGTAAAGCATTCGTCCAAATCGCCGGCACCTTCGCCCAGAATGGCGTCGGTGACCGTTCCGTCGTAGTCGTAGACAATTCCAACCGGAGTGCCTGTGGCGGAAGGCGTAATGTCCGCCGGGGCGGTAACAACTCCCTCGCCGTTGGTTTCGATATTGCTGCCGTTCACGTCTTCGGCAAGATGACCTCCCTGCGTCGCGGTGAGGGCAACGCCGGAGATGCTGGTCCAGGTGCTGAACGCAGTGGCAACCAGGGCATCCGCCTGCGCTTCGGTCAAGATCGGGCTCAGAGGCCCCGGGTTGGTGAAGTACTCGACCGAGCCATTCAACCAGATCAGAGCCTGGCCTTCGACTCCGGGATTGTAGCCGGAGCCCGCGACAAAAGCCGGGCCTCCGGCGCGACTGGTAACAGCGCTGCATATCAGAAAAACGGCAACCGTCAGTATTCGCGAGCGCAGGATTTGCCACAACATGGGTGTCACTCCTCTCGGGCGCTGCGGATGGCCCGCTCCAGTTGAACGACGCTCGCGCTCCCCTTATCGTAGGTCGCACGTGGCCGCGCATATGATTCGTTTCGTAAGCCAATGGCGACGGCTGGCTTCTGCACGACCACGTTCTTCCCGCTCGGGTCGAGAGCAACCTGCCCCAGTGATCCGCCCACTGGGCTGGTGAGACCCAAGCGACTCGGCGGATAGAGAAAGATCAAAATGTGCTGGCCGCTGCGCATCGGCCGATGCATGGACGCTGCCCCCGCCCACTCATGAATGGTGAGAATTTGTCCTTGCTCAACCCCGGCAATCGCCTGGTCCACGCGAAAACGCAACTGGACCGCCGGAGTCGTCCCCGGAACCGCCCGATCGGTTGCCGCAGTCGGGGTGGTCACAGTCGGCGTCGCCGCACTCGGGGTCGCCGCAGTCTGGCTCGGGGCCGGGAGCACCGTGCCCGCAAATATCATCCCGGCCCGGCGCGAAAGCTGCTTCCATCGCGGACCGAGAACGCGCTCAGCGATGACTTGATCCGTTTGCTGCGCCGCCGCAAAGCGCGACAAACAAAAGTCCGGCAGACAAAAGTTCGACAGACAAGCGAGTGCAACGGCCAACACGCGTCTCGACGCAGGCATAGCGAGTCTCTTTCTGGAGGGGACTGGACCGGTAGAGGTCCTGGGAGTGGAATCAGACTAGCGCATTATCGATCAGGCGGATGTGCGGGCGGTCACTGTGCATTTGTGATGAATCGTCAGCGAGTGCAGACGACCGCCGGCTGAAGAGATGAATTCTGCTTATTGACCATGGTCTCTGACCATAGTACTATCGCTGAGGGAGACTTGACATGGAAGAAATCGCCATTTCCAAGTTCAAAGCCACTTGCCTGGCGGTGCTTGAGAGAGTCCGCAAAACCGGGAAACCCGTCCTGGTAACGCGTTTCGGCGAGCCCATGGCTGAGCTCGTCCCTCCTCATGCGTCCAGAAAGCCGAAGCGCTGGGTAGGCTCGCTGGCGGGAACCGGGCAAATCACCGGCGACATCGTTTCTCCGGCCGGCGATGAAGATGATTGGGAGGCCCTGCGCGGATGAAACTGCTCCTCGATACTCATATTTGGGTGTGGAGTGCGCTTGATCGAGCGCGTCTTTCCAGCCGCCTGACTGCCGCACTCGAGAATCCCAGCAATGAATTGTGGCTTTCCCCCATTTCGTTATGGGAGGTTCTGACTCTGTGCCAGAAAAACAGGCTGACTCTGCATCCCAATCCCCAGGCGTGGATCGCAAATGCGCTGGACGCAGTTCCCATGCGGGAAGCTCAGATCACTTACCAGGTCGCGCAAGAAACCGCTCGCGTGCAACTCCCCCATCGTGACCCCGCCGACCGTTTTCTGGTGGCCACTGCGCGTGTGTTCGATCTGACGCTGGCAACCGCCGATGAGCAACTGCTCAAGGCTCGCCAAGTGCCAGTCTTGGCAAACCGGTAAAGTCTGGCACAACTATCTGCGACGGCGATTCGCCTTCTTGGTCGCCTTCCGTTGCGCTTTCGTGGCTTTCTTCATTGCTTTCCGCTGCTTCTTGTTTGCCTTGTTCAACATCTTTTGCTGCTTCTTGGCCTCTTTGCTGGACCGCCGCGCATTTTCTTGAGGACTGATGCGTTGCGCTTGAACCGGTATCGCCCCCGCCAAGCTGAAGGCAACCAGCAGAATGAAAGCAGCAATTCGTTTCATAACGTCTCCGAACGGGAAATCCTGCAGAAATCTTACACTGAAATAGCGCCTGATCGGCACACCGGGTGTTACTTCTGTAATCCTTAAGTTCTAACGTCAGACTCGCGGTCAGCCCGCAATCCCATTGATTATGTAGCTGCGGCTTAGTGAAATCGACGCTCTTCCGCTCAGCAGGGGGTTACTTCTGCAATCTGACCTCTGACCTCTGCAATCCCTAGTGAATCGTCTTCGTCTTCCGCGACATGTAGTCCATCAGCAAATATTGTCCGAGCGTGTAGGGCGTTGTGAAGTAGGCCTTCCCACGGCACATCTGCGTTACTTTCTGAACAAACTGCACCAGTCCATAGTCCGACGCCAGCATGAAGGTATTGATCAGCACGCCCGCTCGTTTGCACTTCGAAACTTCTTCGAGCGTCTGGCTGACCACCAGCGGGTCGAGCCCAAACGCGTTCTTGTAAATGCGCCCGTCTTCGAGTGTAAGCGCCGAAGGCTTGCCGTCCGTAATCATGACGATCTGCTTCATGTCCTTGCGCTGCCGCTGCAGAATGCGTTGCGCCATCCGCAGTCCCTCGCGCGTGTTCGTGTAGTACGGCCCAACCTTCACCCGCGCCAGCTGCGACAGCGGAACTTCTTCCGCCGAATCGTGGAACAGCACCAGCGACAGCGAGTCCCCCGGATACTGCGTCCGAATCAACTGCGACAGTGCCATCGCAACTTTCTTCGCCGGAGTGAAGCGGTCTTCGCCATACAGAATCATCGAATGCGAACAGTCCAGCATCAGCACCGTCGCGCACGAAGACTGGTACTCGCACTGATGCACTTGCAAGTCGCGGTATTCGAGGTTCAGAGGCAGCCCGAGCCCTTCGCGCTGGATGGCCGAAGAAAGCGTCGCCGTGATGTCGAGGTTCAACGTGTCGCCATACTCATATTGTTTCGAAGCGCCGCTCGCCTCGATGCCGGTCGCCATATCGCGCGTGTCATGACGTCCGAAACTCGACTTGCCGAGCGACCCCAGCAGATCGCGCAGCGCCTTGAACCCCAGAAAGTCGAGGCTCTTGTCGGTGATCTCGAACTTCGCCTGCTGCGCCTCACCAACCTGTCCGCCCACGCTCGACTGCTTCGAAGGATCGTGCGGCTGATCTTCGAATGGACGATCAATTGAGATGTAATCTTCCTGCTGCATGCGCTCGATCAGCTTCTCAATTAACTCTTCAAGCTCGCCCTCCACCTGCATCTGCTGGAGCCGGTCGCGCATTTCCTCGTCAAACATCTCGCCGTCAAGCAGCGCTTGTTCGAGGGCGCGCCGCAACTCGTCCAAAGTCTGTTCGACTTCCGGCAGTTCGTACCAGAAATTGTCGTTGAACCCGCTCTGCAGAAAATAATCCGAAAGCGCGCTGAGCAGGTCCTCCATGCTCATCTCGCTGGCGGGGTCGGGAACGTATTTGGAGTAGCGAATGCGTTTCATGAAGACCGTCGTTAGTCGTTAGTCGTTCGCGGCTCGTCGTTCGCTCTTCGCTTCTATCGTCGCGAGGCCATCGAAGCCCGATCTAAGTCAGGTCCCCGAACGACCAACGACTAGCGACCAACGACTAATTAAACCCTCTCTTGCGCCCAAACCCCGGCTCGTCCCGCTCAAACGGAGGCTGCTTCTCCGCGACCTTCATTGGCTTCTCGCCCGCCGTAAACACTCTCTCTTCGTTGCGTCCGATTTTCTTGTGCGCGTGCAGACCTTCCAGGACGAACTCCGCCGCCGACACCTGCATCTCGGAGCTGTCTTTCGGGCCGACGTTCAGCTTGCCGAGTTTTTCCATCAGCCCCTGAATCTGGCTCAGGCCCACCAGCACATCCTCGGCTGCGGCATTATCACTGAGTTGAATCTCGCCGCCCAAGTCGAACCACTGCACCACCTGACTCAGGTTGACGCCGTGAAGATAAGTGTCAAACGTCTTCGCAATCGCGGTGCGGATCAACTCGCGGCTCACGTGGTCCGCGCCTTTCATCTCGCCTTCGTACTCCAGTTCCAGCTTGCCCGTGATCGCCGGCAGCGCCGCGTAGATGTCGCTGATCCGCGGCACAATAAACTTCTCCTGATGCGTCAAAGCGCGCCGCTCGGCATTCGATACCACGTTCTCAATCGCCGAAATCGGCAGCCGCTGGCTCACGCCCGAGCGCTTGTCGATCTTCTTGTCGTCGCGCGCCGCGAACGCAATCCGTTCGATCACCTCCTGCACATACTTCGGAACATGCAGCCGCGAGCCGTCGCGGTCATTCTCGCGATCATTTTCGTAATTGACCTCGCGGTCAATCCAGGCTTCCTGCGCGGTGATGGCAATGCCTTCTTCCACCGTCGCCGGATAGTGGGTGCGAATCTCCGACCCGATGCGATCCTTCAGCGGCGTGATGATCTTGCCACGCGCGGTGTAATCCTCGGGGTTCGCGCTGAACACAATCGCAACATCCAGCGGCAGCCGGATCGGATATCCCTTAATCTGCACGTCGCCTTCCTGCATGATGTTGAAAAGCCCAACCTGAATCTTGCCCGCCAGATCGGGCAACTCGTTGATCGCAAAAATTCCGCGATTGGCGCGCGGTAGCAACCCATAATGCACCGTGAACTCGCTCGATAGTTCGTGCCCGCCACGCGCCGCCTTGATGGGATCGATATCGCCAATTAGGTCCGCGATCGTGACATCCGGCGTGGCCAGCTTCTCCACGTAGCGGTATTCGGGCGTCAGCCAGGCAATCGGCGTGGCGTCTCCTTCCTTCGCCACCAATTCGCGGCACCGCCGGCAGATCGGAGCGTAAGGATTATCGTGGATCTCGCAGCCCGCGACGAAAGGCATCTGCGGATCAAGCAGCGCAGTCAGGGCTCGTAGAATTCGGCTCTTCGCCTGCCCGCGCAACCCGAGGAGAATAAAGTTATGCCGCGAGAGGATCGCGTTCACGATCTGCGGCACCACCGTGTCGTCGTATCCCACGATGCCCGGAAATATCGCGCTACCTTCGCGCAGCCGCGACATCAAATTCTCGCGCAACTCATCTTTTACCCGGCGCGATCCGAGACGCTGTGCAGTGAAAGAACTATGGCGCAACTCGCCGAGAGAACGGGCAACACTCATGGTAGGAACTACCCCCACAGAAAAAAGCCTTATGCGGATTATACCGCCGTCGGCGCCGTCAGGAGTCAGCCGTCAGTTCTCAGTTAGAGCTGATTTAACTGAAAACTGACAACTGATAGCTGAGATCTGCGTTCAGTTCCAGAGTAACAGTCAAGACCTTCCGCAATGAGGTGGTAAGATCAGCCGCAGGAAGGGAACGAAGTTGTCGGAGCGATCAGAAACCCCTGCTGACGATCCGTTCCGTGGTCGGCACCCAACCAGTCACGAACGGATGACGGGACTGCCCTGGGATGCGTCGTATCACCCGGGCCCTGCGCCTTGGGATATTGGCCAGCCGCAGCCAGCGATCGTGCGTTTGGCATCTGCAGGCGGATTCGCCGGAGCAGTGCTCGATGCGGGCTGCGGAACCGGCGAGAACGCTCTTCACATCGCCTCGCTGGGATTGTCGGTTCTGGCCGTTGACGTGGCTGAGACGGCACTGGCGATCGCCCGAGAGAAGGCCCGAGAAAGGACCAAGAACCGCGGGATCGAGGTTGAGTTCGCTGCGGCTGACGCGTTCCAGTTCGACCGTTTGGGGCGCAGGTTTGAGACGGTGCTCGACTGCGGACTGTTCCACACCTTCGACGGCGACGAGCGACTAGGATACGTGGCGAGCCTGGCGTCGGTCATCAAGCACTGTGGAACGCTCTACGTGTTGTGCTTCAGTGACGAGGGTCCCGATACTGGCCCGCACCCCATCCGTCAGGAAGAACTGAGAGCGGCGTTCAACCCCAGCAATGGATGGAATGTTGTCGCCATACAACCGGACCGGATTCAGACGAGATACCACGCCAACGGCGCACCCGCCTGGCTAGCGACAATCAAACGAATCTAGACTGCGGGACCGATCGGCCCGGTGAGCGATCCCGTGCAGTCACTCATTGTTCTGAGTTCAACGTTCTGAGTTCAACGCTCTCAATTCCACCGCGCCTTAGCCGCCCGCCGCAGTCCCGGCAGAATCGCCTCGAGATAGCCAATCACCGCTTCCAGACGCTTTGCTTCCGACAGCGTCGAGAGCAGGCTCTGCTTGAAGTCGAGGTCAAGTGGCAGCGAGCCTGCGAGCAAGAAGGAAAGATTGCCGGCATGTTCGTCGGGCCCGGAGGGCTCTGCCCCGGCCAGTTTCGCAATCTCCGCATGCAACCGCACTGCCTGCGTCACCATCTCGGCTGCCGGCTTCTCGGGTTCGTCTTCAACCAGCGAAATCTCGGCCTGCAAAAACTCTCGATCTTCGTTGACCTGGATCACCTCAAAGCGCTCAACCCCGCGCGTCAGGATGTCCATGCGCCCATCATCATACTTCTTGGTAACGGACATGATCTCGGCCGTGCAGCCGATGTCGGCGACTCCGTCAGAAGTCGCGCGCACCACCCCGAACGGTTTTTTCTGTTCCAGGCATTCCGCGATCATCTCCTTATAGCGCGGTTCGAAGATGTGCAGCGGCAGCGGCACCCCCGGCAGCAGCACCAGTTCGAGCGGAAAGATGGGCAACAGCGAACTCACAGCGCCTCCAGTGTCACGATTTTACGCCTTCAGTAGTTGTCAGTTCTCAGTAAGGGCCAAGCGGCCGTGGGCTTTTCTGATAACTGATAACTGACAACTTGACGCCGGCATTGACTTGCCTCCCGCCACGCGATACAAGAGTCGCCATGGATCTGGACGGAAAAGTCGTGGTCGTGACCGGGGCCTCTATGGGCATCGGGGAAGCGATTGCCAAAGTTTTTGCCGACGAGGGTGCCAGCGTGGTGTTGCTTTCGCGCGATGCCAGTCGCGCCGAAGCCGCCCGCCATCGCGTCGGCCACACCGACCGCACGCTCGCCATGGCCTGCGACGTTCGCAATCGCGAGGATGTCGGCCGCGCCCTGGCGCTCACGCTGCACCACTTCGATCGCGTGGATGTGTGGGTGAATAACGCGGGTGTAGGCATCCGCGACTCAGTCGCTGATATGGAGACGTCCGCATACCGCGAATTGTTCGAAACCAATTTCTTCGGCATGATCGCTTGCATGCAGGCGGTGGTGCCCGCCATGCGCGAAGAAGGCGGCGGGGACATCATCAACATCTCAAGCGTTGCCGGACACATCCCGGTGCCTTTCATGACTTTGTACTGTGCCAGCAAGTTCGCCGTGAACGCTATCGGGAAAGGTGCGCGACTGGAGTTGCAACGCGACCACATCAACGTGCTTACCGTCTCTCCCGGGTACGTGAGCACCGATTTCGGCGAGCACGTGGTTGCCGACCGTCAGGACATCATTCGTCCGCAATCCGTGCGCGGCATCACCGCTGAGCGCGTGGCGCAAGCGGCCTTTCGCGGGTTTCGCAGAAAAAAGCGTGAGGTCATCGTGCCCTGGACCATGATTCCGGCCATAAAGCTGTACCAGCTATTTCCCGGATTGGTCGAGTGGGCGATGGCCAGGGCCATGCGGAATTCGCGCTCAGGTGAACCACCCGAAGGTAAAGAAAAGTAAATTCAGTAGACTTTCTCACTCCCGCCGCATCGAATGAAGCAGGCAGAACTGCAGTCTTCCACCCCCCGCGACGGGCCGTGTGCACGGCGGCTCTGGGGGTGGAAGCTGCCGTTAACTCTTCTGTGCTCCCTTTTCGTTAGAATAGGGTTTATGAGATTCCTCCTCCGACCTGCGCGGTTCACCCTCCCCTTGCTTCTTCCTCTGGCCGCACTGCTTAGCGTGCTGTTGCCGATCGTCGTGTTGTCCCAGTCGGCGCGTGCACAGGAAGGCCCTCTCGACAAGTCCGAGCCCAAGGGAACCACGGTCGAAGAAATCATCAAGCGCTTCTCCAGCAAGGAAAAAGAGTTCAAGGAGGCGCGCGATCAGTACACCTACCGGCAAGACGTCAAGGTCATGACGCTCGACGGCGACACGCCCGACGGAATGTACCAGCAGGTTTTCGACGTGACCTTCGATGACAATGGACGCAAGATCAAGAACGTCGTCTTTGCGCCACAGCCCACCCTGCAGCGCCTGCAGATGACCGAGGAAGACTTCGACGACATCGAGAACCGTCTCCCCTTCGTGCTGACCTCCGATGAGATCGGGGAGTACGACATCCTCTACGTCGGCCAGCAAAAGCAGGACGAACTAAGCACCTATGTTTTCGATGTGGCCCCCAAGCAGATCGTCGGCAAGAAGCGCTATTTCCAGGGGCGCATCTGGGTCGACAACCACGATTTTCAGATCGTGGAAACTTACGGCAAGACCGTGCCCGATATCCACAAGGGGAAAAGGGGCAGCGAGAACCTGTTCCCCAAGTTCACCACCTGGCGCGAACAGATTGACGGCCAGTACTGGTTCCCCACCTACACGCGCGCCGAGGACACGCTGAAGTTTTCCATGGGAGACATCCGGATCCGCGAGATCATCAAGTACACCAACTACCGGCGCTTCGGAGCGAAATCGAGGATCACCTACGAAGGCCAGGAAGTGCAGAAGGCGGATCCGAATCAGAAGCCGCCTGAGCCGCCCAAGCCGCAGTGAGGCCAGGTTTCAAGGTTTCAGAGTTTCAAGGTTTCAAAGTCCAAACCCTCGAGATCACGCTGTCTTTTGGCTCAAGGAGTCGAGCAGTCGATCCAGCAGACCGAGCACTTGGTACGACTCCCGCTCCAATGTCTCATATGCGCTTCGCTCCAGGAAGCCCAGGTCCAGAGCAATCCCCAGTTGTGTCTCCGCTTCTAGCAAGGACCCACGCGCTTGCCCCAGGAAATGCCGGAATTCGCCCGGAGTAAGTCTGCCTTGACCTTCCGCGATGTTCGATACCACTGATACTGAGGCTCTTCGGATCTGAGAGGTCAGACCGTACGTTTCGGATTTAGGAAAATTTGCCGTTGCTTTATAGGTATCAACCGCAAGCGTCTTGGCCTTCTGCCAGACCAGCAACTCTCGATAAGATCGGGCCATTAGTCTCCCGCAGTTGCCATTTCCACTTCAGGGCCCGGGCATTAGGAACTCTGAAACCTGCCTTTGCTCGCTCCTTGAAACCTTGAAACTTTGAAACCTTGAAACCTTCAGTAAAAGAGATACTTCCTCCACTTATCATCCGAGTGCCCCATAAGCCGCATGATATGGCGACTAGTGTGGAGATTGAAGGAGCGCGGTTCGCGGGCGGGCCTCATATTGGCTTCGTGAGGAAGTTGGTTGCCTTTGCGGCGGTTGCAGGGATGGCAGCAGGCGACCAGGTTCTCCCAGGTGGAAAGGCCGCCGCGCGAGCGTGGAATCACGTGGTCCAGCGTAAGTTCGCCGGAGGGAAGCGTGGTGCTGCAATACTGGCAGGTGTTGCGGTCGCGCAGCAGAATGTTTTTCCGCGATAGCGCCCGCGACTGATGCGGAATCCGGCGATACTCCAGCAACCGGATCACCGAGGGCACGCGCATGGCCACGCGGGCCGCGTGCAGGAAATGTCCGTTTTCTTCTTCGGTCATGGCGACGCCCTTCAACACCAGCACGATTGCGCGGCGCGCGGCACACACGTTAATCGGCTCGTAGGAGGCGTTCAGCACCAGCACCGGCTGATGCAGCGCGTAGCCATCGCCTTCCTGGTGCATGCCGGAGGTGAGCATCGACGCCGGAAGGTGCGACCGCATGCTGGCACCGAAATTGTGTAATCGCAACGACATGATTTCTAGCCGTGAGCCGCCACGCCCAGGCGATCTTCACTCCCTACTTCCGACAGATCTTCCGGCAAAGCGAAGACATCGGGAATTTTCAGCTTCAACGTGCGCGCGACCGTCGCCACCCACACCCGCGCCGCTCCCGCGCGAAGAAGAACCCGCGCGCACTCGGAGGCAGTGGTTCCCGTGGTAAAGACATCATCGACCAATAATATGTCGGAATTCAATATCCGCGTTGGATCGCTCGCCACAAAAGCCCCACGCAGGTTCTCGCGCCGCTGATGACGCGTCAGGCCAATCTGGCTTCCCGTCTCGCGGCGCCGCACCAGGACTCCCGTGCACAGATCAAACCTTTTCGGACGCGCCAGTTGCTTCAGTGCGCCCCGTGCAATCATCTCTGCCTGGTTGAATCCGCGCTGCGCTCGTTTGCGCTTGTGCAGCGGAACCGGAACCACCACGATCTTCCCCACCGGCATCGCCGGTTCCAGGTTGGCAATCGTCTCTGCCAGCATTCGCCCCAGAACTGCCGCCGCCGGACGAACCTGCTGGAACTTGAGCAAATGGATCAGGTCGCGCAACTCACTGTCATAGCTACCGTAAGCAACCGCCCGTTCGAACGGAGGGTCTACGCGCTCACAGAGCTTGCACCGCGTCTCCCCGTGAACCGCCTCTTCGCAATCCGCCTTCCCGCACTCCATGCAGACCGGGAAGTGCATGGCTTCTCCGCAAACCGTGCAGTACGATCCCTTCAGCGGTCGCAGTGCGAGCAGACAGGTTTCACAAACAGGAAGCCGGGAAACTCTAATTAGTGGGAAACCACAGATGCGGCAGTCAGCGGGAAAAAGCGTGAAGAATAAAGTCGCAGCAGCGCGCCTGGCAAAGCCAGCGAACCCACGCTCTGCCAACCCTTGGTCAGAATCACGGTTCGCCGCTTGGCCCTGGGCAGCCCGTATTCGAAACCCAGTACTGCTGAAGACGGCCTCCAACAACCGGCGAGTCGACAACGCTTCGCCGGTCTACACGAAGTCAGTATAGCTGCGGCGCACTCCCTATGCAACGCGGCCATCGGACTTCGAACCGCCTGACGCTTAACTCTGTGCCTGCTTGCGATCGGGCTGAACCCGATCGAGCGCCGGAATCGTGCACCAGACGTAGCCCCGCTGATAGCAATGCTCACAGCGGACTGTTTGCAGTAACAAAAACGGAAGCACATGTTTTTCAAAGAAACCGCGAGGACGGGAGCGATATGCCTCTTGTCCGCCACATCCCCGGCAACGGAATTCCTCGAAAAACCGGCTCCGAGAAGGGCCCGGAACGGGAGTCACGGAAAACCTCCTGAATCGGAGTATTCTAACCCCGTTGAAGATGCGAAGTTGCGCATAAAGGTTGCGAATAAAAGACGGCATCTCCGCTCACCAACAACTGCTAAGAGAGGGCTGCACTTGTAAAGCTGCCTTTCGGCATGGTAAGGTGCGCGGTCGCAGCTACTGTGAACCGGCAATGAAATTTCTAGTGACCACGAGGACCCTATGAGCACTTCTGCGGCGAATACTGAAGCCCCCCGCAAGCATCGCCCTTATGTTCCGGAATCGATGGAAATGAAGGAGTTCACCTTCCGAGCCGTGTTGATCGGACTTTTCCTGACCGCCCTCTTAGGCTCCGCCAACGCATACCTCGGTCTCAAGGCGGGAATGACGATTGCCGCAACCTATCCCGCAGCCGTCATCTCCATGGCGCTGTTGCGGTTGATGAAGGGTTCGCTGCTGGAAGAGAACATCGCGCGCACCGTGGGCTCGATCGGCGAGTCGGTCGCTGCCGGCGCCATATTCACCATCCCTGCCTTTGTGATGGCTGGCCTGTGGCCGGCCCTGGCGCCGGATTTCAGAACACCCGAATATTGGAAATCAGTCGCCCTGATGATGATCGGCGGCACGCTGGGTATCCTGTTCGTAACCCTCCTGCGCCGGGTGATGGTCGAGGATCCCGACCTGCCCTTCCCCGAATCCGTGGCCGCCTCGGAGATTCACAAGGCCGGACAACAGGGAGCCAAAGCCGCGAAGATTCTCTTTGCCAACATGGGCTTCGGCGCCTTCATGTACCTGCTGGGAGCGGTCAATGTTTTCAATCCCAACAACACTTTCCCGGTCAAGATCAGCGACCTCGGAAAGAAGCTGCTGCTCCGCACCAGCACGAATCCCAACGTGGCTACGACCATTACCGGTGGCGCAACGCTATTAACCGCGCCCGACATTAGTCCTGCCTATCTCGGCGTGGGCTACATCATTGGCCCCAGACTCGCCGCCCTGAACTTCGCCGGAGGCTTGCTGGCATGGGGCCTGCTCGTTCCACTCCTGACCTTCACCATCGGCCCCTACATCCAGGCCTCCATGCCGCCGGGACAAACCATCGCCTGGCCCCTGCTGGCGCAAGCCATCTACTTTTCGATTGTCCGGCCGATCGCGGTCGGTGGGATGCTCGTAGGCGCGTCGTACACCCTTTTCAAGATGCGCAAGCAGTTGGCGCTCGGCATGGGCCGTGCCGTCTCCGATCTGAAAAAGTCGGCGGCAGTGCATGCCGCGGCCAATCGCACCGAGCGAGATTTGCCCGCCAAGGCCGTGTTCGCCGGTATCGGCGTCGTATTCGTGGCGATGATTCTGCTCTACTACTATTTCATCAGCGCAGCCGGCACGCTCTCCAGTTCTCGGATATTATCTGGCTGCCTGGTCGCAGCCGGCGTGATGATCATCGTCGGATTTTTCTTTGCCGCCGTTTCCGGCAACCTCGTCGGAATGATCGGCTCGTCAAACAACCCCGTCTCCGGCCTCACGCTGTGCACGCTGGTGATTGCCGCACTGCTCATGGTCGCGTTAGGAGTCTCGGGCATCGGCGGAGTCGCGGCCGTCCTCGGAGTAGCAGCCGTAGTCTGTGTCTCGTCGGCGGTCGCGGGCGAGATGTTGCAAGATCTGAAGGTCGGACACATCCTCGGCGGCACACCCTCCAAAATGCAGATCGGAGATCTTCTCGGCATCGTCGTGGCCTCGCTCGTCCTGTTCTTCCCCATCGCCATCCTTGCCAAGGCATACACCTTCGGCAGCCCAGCGCTCCCGGCTCCGCAGGCGGGATTAATGGCCATGCTCTCCAAAGGAATCGTGGGCGGCGACATGGCCTGGCCGCTCGTGATCGTCGGCATCCTGCTCGGACTGGCGATGATCATGATCGAAGTAAAGAGTGTGATGCTCTTCGCAGTCGGCATGTATCTGCCGTTAGGCACAACCTTTGCCATTTTCATCGGAGGCGTGATTCGCTGGCTCACCGACAACTTGCGCGACCGTCGCGGCTTGAACGACGCGCAGAAAGCCCGAGTAGAAAACGCCGGCGTCCTGACCGCCTCCGGTCTGATTGCGGGCGAGGCGCTGTGCGGCCTGCTCATCGCGGGCCTGGTCGGCTCTGGCCGCGACGTAACCCTGTTCAAGTGGACTCCGCCATTTCTACTGGCGCTGGGCGCGCTAGCCGTGCTGGCGATCGTCATGATCCGAGTCCCGCTAGCGAATGCCGGCAGGCCCGAGGATCCGGCCCCGCCAACCGCGATCATGTAACGCTCGTGGAGGGACGGGCGTCCTCGCCCGTCCAAGCCGAGCGTAGCTCGGCCCCGCCACGAATCACGTAGGGACAGCCGCCCCCGGCTGTCCAGCCGAGCGCACCGGGGTCCCCGTCAAGCGCGGTGTTGGCTTGACGGGGTGGAGCAGCTCGGCTTCGCCGCCTGCATCATCGGCACGCAACCGCCTTCAGAAATTGTTTTCGATTTATGTCGATGGCCGAAAATGTCGCCCAGGTGCAAGAACGGATCGCAGCAGCCGCGCGCCGCGCGGCCCGCAATCCAGACGAAATCACACTGATGGCAGTGAGCAAAACTTTTCCCGCCGCAAACATCCGCGAGGCCTACACTGCCGGACTGCGCGTTTTCGGCGAGAACAGAGTGCAGGAGTTTGCCGGAAAGGCAGATGCCCTGCGCGACCTGCGAGACGCCGAATGGCACCTCATCGGACATCTGCAAACCAACAAAGCCGCGAAGGCGGCAGAGTTGTTCGACGCCGTGGATTCAGTCGACTCCGTGCGCATGGCGGAAAAACTGAATGCCTTCGCGGAAAGCGCGGGCAAGAAATTATCCGTCCTGATCGAGATTAACGTCGGTGGCGAGAAAGCAAAGAGCGGAGTCATGCCAGACTCCGCCGAGCTGGAGCAGATCCTGCAAGGCGCGCCGCAATGGGCAAATCTGAGAATTCAAGGCCTGATGACCGTCCCGCCGTATACAGAAGATCCGGAGGGTTCGCGCCCCTATTTCCGCCAGCTTCGTAAGATTCGCGACAGCATTGCCGCACGAGGCCTGCCGAATATCAGCCCAGCAGTCCTTTCAATGGGCATGTCGCACGATTTCGAAGTCGCGATTGAAGAGGGAGCAACATGTGTGCGCGTCGGCACGGCAATCTTCGGAGAAAGAGAGTAGAGACGGGCTCGCCTCGTCTCGGGCTGCTGAACAACTCCGGCTTCGTATCAGGGCATCGCTTTAGCGATGCCGTAAGTCTTTCGGAACCAGATGCCCCTTTAGGGGCTGGGCGTCGACATCGGAACTTTTTTCGCACCCTGCCAACCACAGCGGGACACAAAGAATGATTCCCATCAACGATAGCTCGACGGGCGCCAGCTTCGCGGTCAAAGTCCACCCGCGCGCAAAAAAGAATGCCATCACCGGCGAAGTAGGCGACGCGCTGAAACTAGCTCTCACCGCCCCTCCCGTGGACGGCAAAGCCAACGAAGCCTGCATAGATTTCTTCGCAAAACTTTTGAAGGTACCGCGTTCCTCCGTTACTATTGCAGCCGGCCAGACCAGCCGCAATAAAGTGATCCGTGTGGCAGGCTTGTCGGCGGAAGAAGTCCGGCGGCGTTTAAAAATCTGAAGCGCAGTCGAACATGCTGCCAAGAATCAGGTTCGTATCAGGGTATCGCTTTAGCGATACCGCAAGTCTTCAAAATCGAACGCCCCTTTAGGGGCTGCTCGGGAGCCACGATTGACCTTTTCCCAACGCTTCGAAGAAATCCGCACCGGCTTCGAACGCCCTTTCTGGATCGCGAACATTACCGAGATCTTCGAGCGTCTTTCCTACTACGGCGCTTTTGCTTCGCTTGCCCTGTATCTGCAGGAGAAGCTGAATTTTTCGACCGAGCAAACCGGCACTCTGACGGGCCTCTTCGGCGGCATGGTATGGTTTCTCGCCATCTTCGGAGGAGCCGCCGCCGACCGCCTCGGCTTTCGCCGCGCCCTTTCGATCGCCTACCTCATCCTCGCCGCCGCCTATTTCCTGATCGGATCGATTGCAGCCTCATGGCTGGCGCCGGTGCGCAACGCCGTGCCGCTGGGATTATTTGTCGGCTGCATTCTCATCCTTCCCGCACTCGGCATCTCGCTGGTCAAACCTTGCGTGGTGGGCACCACGGCACGAGCTTCAAAGGAGAACGTCCGCTCCATCGGCTACTCGATTTATTACACGATGGTCAACATCGGCGGAGCGCTGGGCCCTCTGTTCGCAGGATGGGCGCATCGCCACCTCGGTGTCGAGAACGTTTACCGCGTGGCTGCGCTCAGCGTCTTCGCCATGTTTTTCGTGGTCATCCTCTTCTTCCGCGAGCCGCGCCAGGCTGGCGACGCCCCTCCGCCATCGATCGCGACGGTCGCGCGCAACTTCTGCGTCGTGGTCGGCAATTACCGGTTGGTTCTGCCGGTATTGCTGGTCGCTCTGTTACTGCGCATCGGGCTGTTGATCTATCCAAAATACTCCGCGCCTTGGTGGATCTGGTGCGGGCTGCTGCTTCTCGTGCTCGCCGGGATCAGCCGCTTCATGTGGTTCCTCGTGCTCTTCACCGGGTACTGGGTAGTGTTCTGGCAGCAGTACATCAGCCTGCCCGGCTACATTCACGGCTACATCAACTCCAACGCCGCCGTCGAGACCATCCTGGTCACCGACGGCCTGACCGTGATCTGCCTCACGCTGGCGGTGAATTTCCTGACCCGCAGGATCCCGGCATTTCAGGCCGTGATTCTGGGCACCGTGATCACTTCTCTCTCGTGGGTCATCCTCGCCCTGCGTCCGACGCTCTGGGGCGCGGTGCTTTCCCTGTTCGTGCTGGCGCTCGGCGAAATCATTCAGTCCCCACGCTACTACGAATACATTTCGCGCCTCGCGCCTCCCGGACAGCAAGGCACGTACATGGGCTTCGCCTTCCTGCCCATCGGAATTGGATCGCTCATCGGGGGCTGGTTTGGCGGCACGCTGGTTCACCACTTCGGAGAAGTCACTCATCAACCGGCGCGCATCTGGTGGACCGTAACCGCGGTCGGCCTGGCCACGGCAGCGCTGCTTTGGATTTACGACAAGACACTGAGGACGAGCAACGCAGCGGGTGCCCCATCCTAACGTCGTGCTTTTCGACGTTAGGGTGGGGTAGTTGACTTTGGTGTGGAACCGCTGTTCGCATCAGGGCAAGCCTTCAGGCGCCGGATCTCGAAATTCAAGCTTCCTCACAGGCCGCACCCCCAACCAGAGCACTGTGACGCCAGATCACAGCATTTCCCTTGACACTCCTTTTATTATGGACAAACTCTCCGCGAACCGGCAGGCGGGGACGCCGTCGCTCACGAGGAAAATACCCATGCGCGAAATTACTCCCGACTACATCGCGGACCACATCCGGCGCGTACTGAAGGATGGTGGGTCGGCTCCGCACTCGGAAGAAGTGCAACACTTTTTCAAGGAAGAAGTGCAATCGCGCGGCTGGTACACGGCCGAACTAAGAAAATTTGCGGTGCGCTTCCGGCGCAGCATCGCCCGCGAACGCGGAATGGATTTCCTGGTGCAGGTAGCTGACGAGCTCTTCTCTGGCCAAATTCTTGAAGAGAAGGTGATGGCTGTTTTTCTGCTCGAAAAACAAACGCAGAATCTGGGCGACAATGAATTCCAGCTCTTTGCCTCCTGGCTCGACCGCGTCTCGAGTTGGGCTGATCACGACGCGCTGGTGCATGATCTGCTGGCGCCCATGGTGGCCGCCGATCCTGCCCGTTGCCGCCAGGTTTTCCTCTGGGCGAAGTCGCCGAATCGCTGGCGGCGGCGCGCAGCCTGCGTGGCGCTGATCCGGGGAACGCGCGAGCGGCAGTTCTTTGCAGAAATCGTGCAACTGTCGAATCGATTGCTGCATGACGAAGACGACATGGTGCAGAAGGGATTGGGCTGGCTCTTGCGCGAGACGGCCAAGGCCGATCCGAAGCGCACCGTGCCGCACCTGGTGAAGATCCGGAAGAACGCGCCGCGACTGGTGCTGCGGACCGCGTGTGAGACGCTGCCGCCGGCCACGCGGCAACAAGTATTGCGATTGCCCTCAGCTCTCAGCGCACAGCCTGGGAGACATTCCGCTACTTGACGCACTCCACATATAAACTCTCGGCGCGGCGAGACTCCAGTTCGATGCTCTCGATTTCGGGGATGCGGCTGTTCCCGAACGAGCTCACCTCCGCACTGGCAAATCCAGCTTCCCGCAACATGTGGACGAGCGAGTTCCCATCGAACATTTGCCGGTGGTGAGCTCCAGGGTGCAACAGGTCGCGTACCCCGGAAATCAGCAGCAACCTCCCGATGAACTGGTGCGATGCCTTTGGATTCGCGCGGTCCGCGAGATACTCCCGGACCGCAATCGCCAGGTCGGGTACGACTACGCGGAGGACTCCGCCCACGGCCAGAACCCGCCGGCATTCTTTCGCAACCTGTAGAGACTCTTCATATGTGAAATGCTCAAACGTGTGCGAAGAATAGATGGCTCGTACAGAGCCATCCGCGAACGGCATCCCTTTGCGGACGTCCATCCGGCGCACGTCGCGTGGCCAACGCGGAGTGCGGAAGACTTGTCGACCCAGGGGCAATCGTGAGAGCAGGATCGTGGGCGAGTTGTCGATGTTGACCCAACCCCCGATCCCCGAGGTCCCGCAACCGATGTTCAGCTTAAGTTCGTTCGGCTTAGGTTGATCCAACTTAGGTTCGCCCAACTCAGGTTCGTCCAACTTAGGTCCGTCCAACTTAGGTTCGCCCAACTCAGGTCCGTCCAACTTAAGTTCCGCTACCGCTGCCGCGTGCGGCTTCAATGTCCTTCTTCCTCCAGATATTTCTCCACCTCCAGCGCCGCCATGCAGCCGGAACCAGCCGCGGTGATGGCTTGGCGGTAGCGGCGGTCCTGCACGTCGCCGCACGCGAACACGCCCGGCACTCGCGTGAAAACGTTCTTCTGCGTAACCAGGTAGCCGTCCGCATCGGTTTCGAGTTGGCCTTCGAATATCCTGGCGTTCGGGATGTGTCCGATACCGAGAAACATTGCGCTCGTTGGAAACTCCCAGCTTTCGCCGCTCTTCAGATTGCGCAGACGCAGGGCCGTGACTTCTTTCTTGCCGACATCGAGCACGTCATCCACCACGGTATCGGTGAGAAACGCGATTTTCGGATTGGCACGCGCTCGATCGAGCATGATTTTCGAAGCGCGAAACTCCTCGCGACGATGGATGAGCGTCACCTTGCTCGCAAAGCGCGTCAGAAATGTCGCTTCTTCCATGGCCGAGTCGCCGCCGCCGATCACCGCGATTTCCTTGCCCGAAAAAAAGAAGCCATCGCAAGTGGCGCAGGAAGAAACACCGTGGCCGATCAGCGCGTGCTCGTTCGGCAGGCCGAGCCAGCGCGCCGAAGCTCCGCTGGCAATAATGAGCGTGCGGGTGTAAACCGTCTCTTTGCCGATGCTCAATTCAAACGGTTGTTTGCTCAAATGTTTGCTCAAATGCTTGCTCAAATCGGCTTTGACCACATGGCCCACGCGATAGTCGGCGCCGAAGCGCGTGGCCTGCTTGCGCATGTTCTCGATCAGTTCCGGCCCCTGGATGCCTTCGGCAAAGCCCGGAAAATTTTCCACCAGCGTGGTCATCGACAATTGTCCGCCCGGTTCATGGCCTTCGATCACGAGCGGCTTGAGGTTGGCGCGGGCGCTATAGAGGGCGGCGGTGTGACCGGCGCATCCGGAGCCCATGATCACAACATTGCGTATGTCCATAGTAGTAAGAAACCGTGTTTAAGAAACCGTTCTAGTAGATAGATTCTGAAAAACAGATTTCGCTTCAGCTTGCTGGTGGAGCGCCGGGCGTCCTCGCCCGGCCGCCAAACTGCTGGACGGCGAGGCGCCCGTCGCTCCACCGTATGAATCTTTACGGATTCTTCTTGCTGCCCGCGCCCGACTTGGTGGAAGCTCCCACGCCCAGGTGAGCCAGTTCCTGAGGCACCATTTTGCGCGCGCCCAGAGCGTCACGATAGCGTTCCATAATCGAAGAAGCAGCGTGGAAGATCGGTTCGTACGCGGTCTGATCCGTCGCCGGACTTCCTTCTTCTCCTCCCGTGCAGCGCGCCAGCACCACCGACGATTTCCCAAAACGTTCCAGTTTCACGCGCGACACCGGCGTGCTGGAAGACAACATCGCGGTCGCCGAAGCCACCGTGGAAGCGCTGTCCTCGATCGAAACCTGCATCATATCTTTGGGTTCGCGCACGCGCAGCACCAGCGTCTCCACCATATTCGTCGAGTCCACGCTGAATGAGTATTGGACATTGCTGAACAGGGTGGCCCCGGGAAACTCGCGCCGCACCCGCACCCAGTCGGCCGCCGAGACCGCACCGGGCGGCAAGGGTTGCATGCCGGGGATCGGAGTGCTCTGGTCGAGTGTGGAGTGCCCGCGAGCCACTTCGTAGTCCGTGCTGAACACCGGCTTGCCCGGCACCTTGGCCAGTGCCGACGACAATTCTTTCTGCTCGTCCGCCGAAGGTTTGCACACGTTCAGGACGTTTACTTTCACCGGAGGCTGCTGGGCCGAAGCCGCCGTGGCCACAGCCATGGCCGTCGTCATGATCAGAGCTTTGAGAGGGAACACGGCGAAATTGTATCAGGGGAATGCAGAGGTCAGAGGTCAGATTTCAGAGGTGAAACCCTGTGCGTGAACACGGCAGTACGACAGCCAAGCGTTTTACTTCTGCAATCTGACCTCTGACCTCTGCATTCCTACTCGGCTGCCCCGGGTTCCGCCTCGATGGCGCCATGCCTCCGTAGCAACTGCGGCAGATTCTGCGAAAATGCCGAGCGCGGCAACACCATGTCACATCCCACTTCGTGCGCTTTCTGCTTCAGGTCGCCCTGCACGTGTGAGAGAAATCCAATGATCGACGTCCCCTTCTTCAGCTTGCTTTTCAGTTTCGGGATCAGCGTCAAAGGCTTGGCATTTGCATTGTTCAAGTCGAAGATGATCAGGGAAGGCTTTTCTTCGCCGTTGCTCTTCATCCGTTCGGCGAGTTCCTTCTCGTTCTTCACGAACTCCACCTTCACGTTCATCTTGCGGCCCGTGTCCTGAATCTTGCTCAGGAAGAACAGGTCTTCGACAAAGGCGAATACGCGCGAGGCCGCATCTTCTCGTGGAGCGGGCAGAGGCTCAGGATCAGCCACCGGGTAGGACGCGGAAAAACCCGGCCGTCGCGGTCCCCGGTTGCCGTTGCCGTTGTCGCCCCTATTTGCGCGGTAGCTGTGATCCATGGGAGCGGTGAAGATGCCTTGATGCTCCTGACGCACGCGGCCCATCGGGCCACCCGCACCTCGTTTTGGCGGACGCCGTCCACGGCGCCGTTTGTGTTTCCCTCCTCCTGCGGAGGAATGTCCGGGTCCTGCATTCATAGTTTTTCTCTGGTTAATCTTTGCAGTTAATACCGGCCTGGATCACAGGCCTGATTTTTTCGTCTTCCCCCTGCGGTCGGCACGTTAAACGTGTGCGCATCGCGCTGCTCACTGCGCGTGGCTCACTATAAATCGGCTGCCGGCAGACCAAACCCCACATCGGCTGGATACTATTCGAGAACGATGTTCAAACCATCGATGTTCAAACTGTCGTTGTTCAAACTATCTAGGCGCCTGGAGTCTTACTTGGCGCGAACGGCCAGCCTGGAAGCATGGCCATTGGGAACATCTGATGTTACTCATGAAACCGCCAACTGCGCAAGGGGAGAGTGCCGTTAGTTTTCCACACCCGGGACATTACCAAAGTGGACTATTGACTTTCCTCATGGTTCGAAGCCGTTGCATTCTTCCATCTCGCCGGTGCGGAAGCCCTTTTGAAGCCGCTCCATGCGCTCCATCCGAATATTTCCGAAAGATGACAACCGCGCCCTTTTCGCCTGAAGTTCCTCCCCGCCTGGGCCGATATAAGAGGAGTGAAACCCGCTCCTGCCAAAGAAAAACCCTCCGCATCGAACTCGCTTGCGCTGCCGGGGCAGCGCTTCGTCGCCCGCCAGCCAATTTTTGATCGCGTGCGGAATGTGTTCGGGTACGAAATTCTTTTCCGAAACGGTATTCAAGACTTCTTCAACGCCGATCCGGAACTTGCCGCCCGCTCCACCCTGGACAGTTCCCTGCTTTACGGTATCAATACCCTCTGTGACAACCGCCGCGCCTTCGTGAATTGCACCCGCGATGTCCTGTTCAAGGATCTGATTACGTTGTTGCCCCCCAACCAGACCGTGGCCGAGATTCTGGAGACGGTTGAGCCCGAAGACCGCGTCATCGCTGCCTGCAAGCGGCTGAAATCGTTTGGCTATATGATCGCCCTCGATGACTTCGCACCCAACGATCCGCGCCTGCCGCTTTGCGAGTTTGCCGACATCATAAAAGTCGACATCCGCGCAACCCGCCCGGAGGAACGGGCTGGCATGATGCGCCGGTTTGGGTCGAAGTGCAGGATGCTGGCGGAAAAACTCGAAACGCCCCAGGAGTTTCATCAGGCCCGTGACATGGGATTCGTTTATTTCCAGGGATACTTCTTCTGCCGCCCCGAAATCGTCATCGGTCATGAAGTCCCCAGCAGCCGCTTGCACTATTTACGGCTGCTCGAAATGGTCTCCCGAACCGAAATCGACATGCGCGAACTGGAGAAGATGCTCAAACAGGAAGCCTCGCTTTCCTACCGTTTGCTCCGCTATCTGAATTCTCCCCTCTTTGGATTTTCCCTCGAGATCAAGTCCATCCGTCATGCCATGGCCGTTCTGGGAGAACGGGAGATGCGGCGTTGGGTGCGGCTCGTCGTCACCGTGGGCGCGGCCGAGCAAACCTGCAGCGAACTCGTGCTCATGGGATTGGCGCGCGCCCGTTTTTGCGAACTCCTCTCCAGCCGGCTGCAATCGGACACGGATTTCTTCCTGTTGGGGCTGCTCTCCATCATGGACGCCATCCTCGAAGTCAGCATGGACAAGCTCCTTGAAAAACTGCCCGTCGACCACGAAACCAAGGCCGTGCTGCTCGGCCAGAACAGTAGCCTCAGGCCGCTCTACCAGCTCATGCTGGCTCAGGAATCGGGGGAGTGGTCGCAATCGAGCGCACTCGCCAAACAATTGAAAGTGCCCGACGAGGAAGTCGCCTTAACCTGGTGGCAGGCCCTGCAGTGGGCACAAGAAGCAACCAACGGCGTGTGAAAAGAGCAGGTTTCAAGGTTTCAAGGTTTCAAGGTCTTAAGTTCAAAACGCTCGCTCTGGCGGGCGATCTGCTTGGCCCCGAGGAAGACTGACCGCAACTGCTACTGCTCCGGGTTAACACTGAAACCTTGAAACTTTGAAACCTTGAAACCTGCTTCTACGGAGCTTCGATCAACTCCATCTTGCCGTCCCGTGTCCGGTGCAGCACCATCAGCGTGCCCTTGGGATCGCGAAATACGAAAACATCTTTGTCGCGAAAGTGCGCCTCTTTGATCGCTTCTTCTAGCGTCATCGGACGAAGCGCAACCGAATCCCGGGCATGCACCAGGTGCACCTCCGTGGTCCGCGCCACCGATGGAAATTTATGCACGAGGACGGAAAAAGCAGTGTCCTCCGCCAGTCCCAGCGCCGCTTCCATGTTCTCTTCCAACGACTGGCCGTTAAACTTCTTCACCGCCTTGCGCTTCTTGCTCAACCACTTCGTTTTATGTTTGAGCGCCTGCTTCTGCAGGTGGTCAAGAGCTTCATTGACCGCCGAGAGCATGTCGCCGGTCTGGGCCAGTCCCACAATCGGACCGTTGGGCGGGTCGATCGTGATTTCGGCTTTGTGCTGGCGCTTTTCCACGGCCAGAATCACTTTGGTCTCGAATCGGTCGCCTAGAATTTTACGGATCTTGTTGAGGCCGGTTTCAACTTCGTTGCGGACGGTGGGAGTAATTTTGTATTTCCTCGCGGTATATTCCACGTTCATTGCACTCTCCAGTGAGGTCGGAGTTGGGATGCAAAAAATCAGAAGTCAGAAGTCAAAATGAAGAAGTAAGACCGATTCGTGTCAACACTTCTTCATTTTGACTTCTTACTTCTGACTTCACTTTTTCACCCTTCTCTGATGCGTGCTCGGAATCTTCATATCTTCCCGATATTTCGCGACCGTTCGGCGAGTGACCTGGATGCCCTGTGATTGCAGAATGCGGGTGATCTGTTCGTCGGTCAACGGCCGGCTTGGATCCTCTTCTTCGATCAATTTCTTGACCCGGCGTTTCAAAATCAGCAGCGAAGTGCCGCCACCCTCTGGCCCCTGCACGCTCTCCGAAAAGAAATAACGCAATTCGAATACGCCCTGCGGCGTATGAACGTACTTATTGGCGACCGCGCGGCTGACCGTGGAAGGATGTACACCAATCTCCTCGGCCACTTCCTTGATCATCATCGGCTTCAGTTGATCGATCCCCCGCTCCAGAAATTCCTGCTGGCGCGCCACGATCGAGTAGCAGACCTTGGTGATCGTCTGCTTGCGTTGTTCGATGTTCTTGATCAGCTGGATGGCGGATTTGTAACGATCCTTGACGTAGTTGCGCGTGTCGCGGTCATTGCCGTCACGGGTCAGCAGGCGTTTGTAAGCCGGATTCAAGCGCAACTGCGGCATGTCCTCGTCATTCATGATGACCAGCCACTCGTCGCCATGTTTCACAAAAGCGACATCGGGCTCAATCAACCGGGCGGGAACTTTGTTGTAGCGCAAGCCTGGCCGGGGATCCAGCGTGCGCACATAATCCAGCGCCGCTTGCACCGCCTCGACTGGACGCCCGATCGCCCGTGCAATTTCCTTGAATTGCTTCAGCGTCACCGCTTTCAAATGCTGATCGACAACGGCAATCGCATCTCTCACCACCGGCTCGGTCAGGGCATTGCCGTTGCTGTGCAAATGCAACTGCCCGAGATGGTAGCGCAACTGATAGAGCAGGCATTCGCGCAGGTCGCGACAGGCGATGCCCGAAGGATCGAACTGGCGCACGACTTCCAGCGCTTCGTGCAGATCGCCGACGGTGAAATCTTCGGAAGCGGACCGGGCTGGCGCCGGCGCTGCTGCCGTGGCCGCGGTGTTGCTTCCGTGACCAGCCGCGCTGGCCAGCGGAGCGTCGGTTGCGTGAACCTCGGTTGCATGAACCTCGGTTGCGTGAACCTCGGCTGCATGAACCCCGGCCGCTGTCTCTGAGTGAACATCCGGGCCAACATCTGGCTCGACATTCGTCGCAACGTCGGTCGCAACATCCGTCGCAACCGAGGACTCAGTTGCAGCCTCTTCCGCCGTCAACTGCGAAACTCCAAAGTCGGCTGCTGCGAGATCCCCCGGGGCGAGAACAGAAGCTTCCAGGTCGGAACTATCGGGGTCTGAACTTTCGTCTGAACTTTCGTCTGGACGTTCGGGCGCGGCCTCGGCGACTGCCAGCCCAAGCGCCTCCGCTTCCCCAACGATCTTGGCCGCCACTTCCACATCGGCCTCGGGAGGCGCGACCGGAGCGATTCCCAGCAGTTCTTCGTCGCTCGCAATCAGGTACCCTTCTTCGTTCAGATTCCCAATGATCTGTTCAGCGGCCCGGTGCACCGGCGGGCGGACAGAAATTGCGCCCAGTTGCCATAGCAGGTGGTCGCTCAGGTTCCCCGGCTTCGACAGAAAGTTTTCGAACGAAGGCTTCTCGATCTCTTCCATTTCCCCCGAGCTGCGATAACCGGGATCTAGGTAATCCTGAAAGAACGAGCCAAAATCGATCTCCTCGAAGGGGTCCTTCTTCTCATCCGCAATGGTCGCCGGACCCTCTTCCGTGGTGGTCGCCTTGGCGGCTAGACGGTCCCGTTCTTCCTCCCGCCGTCCCACATCGTCGAGCAGCGGGACGGCATCTTCCAGCTCTTCGAGCACTGGGTTCTCGACCATCTCGGTGTTGATCATGTCCCTGAGCTCGAGCTTGTTGAGCGCGAGCACGGACACCATTTGCACGAGACCCGGCGTCAGAATCTGCCGCTGCGACAACTTGACGTTCAGTTTGTGCTGAAGAAGCACCATTTCTCCCTAGAATTGATTATTCCCCACCCACCCGGCTGCGCTGTGATGCCCGATACAGCCACCGGTACATCAGGGTGTGGAAAATTTAGCTTCTCATGCACCGAGGTAGATCGCGTGGACACTAAAGGTCAATGTGCCCAAGCCTTGGTAACCAGAAGCAGTTGCCAGTCCCCAGTGGTCAGTCACCGCGCATTTCTGACCACTGACCACTGACCACCGACCACTGCTTCCTCACACCAATGAGAAGCTTTCCCCCAAATAAACCCGCCGTACCTCCGGATCACTCCCCAACTCCTCCGGCGTACCGGAGCGGAAGATCCGGCCCTCGTTAATGATGTATGCCCGATCCGTCACTGACAACGTCTCGCGGACGTTGTGGTCCGTGATCAGGATCCCGATCCCGCTCGCCCGCAGATCCGAAATGATCTTCTGCAAATCCAGAACGGCAATCGGGTCGATTCCCGAAAACGGCTCATCGAGCAGAATAAAGGTCGGGCTGATACAGAGCGACCGCGCGATTTCCACCCGTCGCCTCTCCCCGCCCGACAGCGCATACCCCTTATTCTGCCGGATATGCTCCAGTCCGAGCTGGTCAATCAGCTTCTCCGCCTTTTCCCGGCGTTCATGCCAGGAAATCGGCTGGACTTCCAGCACGGCCAGGATGTTCTCCTCGACCGTCAGTTTCCGAAATACCGAAGCTTCCTGGGGGAGATAGCTGATGCCGTACTGTCGCGCCCGTAAGTACATGGGAACGTTGGTGATATCTTGGTCGTCGTATAGCACCCTGCCGGTGTCGGGAGGAATCAGACCTACGATGGCATAGAAGGTAGTAGTCTTTCCCGCGCCATTCGGTCCCAGCAGGCCCACGACCTCGCCCTGCAGAACCTGAAGGCTGACTCCGGTGACTACGCGTCGGCGACGATAGGATTTCCCGATTTCGTCGGTGGCCAGCCTATGCATTTATCGTGCCACTTGCGTCCTTGTGACCGCCGGGGACGTTTCTCTTCCTTCTACGAGCACCCTATCATCGTGTCTGTAGAAAGTCAACGAATCGCCTGTAGTTTTGCCTCGTTCGGCATCAAAAATGCTAGGCGGTCCACCCGTCAGAACGTACTTGTCATCCGCTGCCGTGTACACCAACCGCTCACCGGTCGCATGCCGCGTCGGCTGCGTGATCACCACCTTGTTCTCGGCGATGATTCGGTCCACCTGCCCGGGCATTGCCGGGTTCGTTCCCGCCTTCGATTCGCTCCGCGGCAGCAAAAATACCGTCATCTGCTGTCCCGTCATCGTCGCGTCGGACGCCTTCGCGATCACCCCGCCATCCAGAAAAATTCTCCGCTCCGTATCGGCATAGTTCAACCGCGCCGACGTGATTTGGACCGGACTCGCCTTCCCGCTCTTGTCCACCTGCACCAGCACGGTCGAAACCGGTTGAGCCAAGGTTCCTTGCGCTATCCCCTGGGCGATTAACGATCGATGGTCGCGATCAAATTGAAGCGTCGGAGCCTCCACTACATTCGCGTCTTGCCACAAACGGGCATCGCCGGTGTATACCGCAATCGACGGTGAACGATGCGCTGTCATACTCCGGCTGGTCACGTGGATCGGGTCCGAAGAGGCGAGCATCGCGCCATCCGGTTGCACCTTCAGATCGGAGTACGTGCTCTTGACGTTGCCCTCGGCAATCGCGTCGCCGGTCACCCGGTTCATGCGAATCGTCTGCGCTGTCGTCGTCATGCCGTTGTCCACCACCCGAGGCGATCCGCTCAGCACCAGCATTTGATCTGCAGTCGTGTACTCTCCGCGCGCCGCCCAAGCCCTTTGTGTGCCATCGCTGTAGGCAACACTACCTGTTTGCGTGATCGATGCGATGCCGCCTTCCGGCAGAAAGACGACGTCAAGCATCCGGCTGGTCGATACGCGATCAGTCTGTCCTGCTGCACCGGTCTGACCACCACCGATCTGACTACCGCCGGACTTACTCGATCCAGCCTTACTCGCGTCAATCAAGCCGCTGACAATCCTCGCGTCCGGTTCTCCATGCAGCGTGGCCAGGCGATTCTTCTCCGTGAATTTCGCCGTGAACTTCGCGGCCGTAACCACCGTCTTCTGATTCGCGTCCGGCTGCGTGATTACGATCTGCGGCGGTCCGCTGGTCTCGGCACGCTCCAGCAGACGGCCGTCTTTCACGATGAAGTCCATCACTGGGGAGGTCATCTCGATGTCTTGCTTGCCTCCCTTTGCTGACGAAGGCAGCAAAGCCGCCGATGTCACCCCAGTTCCGCTCTGGTTGTTCTTCTGTGACAGCCGCACGCCGTCTTCGGCATGAACCGTCTTCAGTACTTGCTGCCCGTCAGAGGCTCCCGCGAAGTGCAGCGTCACGCGTCCAGCGGCAGCCTGGGCGGGCTGCGCTTGCCGGCCTTGTGCGACGTGGCTCTGCGTGGCCTCGTTCTGCGTGGCCTGGTTCTGCGTGGCCTCGCTCTGCGCTCCCTCGCTCCGAGCTCCTGTAGAGACGCGGCTTGCCGCGTCTCCGTTCGCGATTTGTACGTTGCCCGTCAGAATGGCCGTGGTGAGCAGATTCCGCGTTCCGGTCAAGAACAGCTCGGCACGGTCGGAACGCTCGTGGGTCTCCGACCTGCCATGAATCTCGCTTCGCACATCGCCCTCGGCCAGAACGTGGTCGACCGTGTTGTCTTCGCGCAGGAAGAACGTCGCCTGGTCGGACCACGCCTCCTGCTGCTCCCGGCGCATGTGCACTGCCGTTAGAAACACCTGGTGAGGCTGCTTCGTAATTACGCCGTGATCTGCATTCAAATGAACTGGCTTCGGCCGGTTGACGGTCATCACCACCGTCGACAGCAAGTTCATCGTGCCCGTCTTCGCCACATATTTAATGCCCACCGCCGAACCCGATGCCTGCGGCGTCCGAAACACCACCTTCCCGGCGGAAGAAGCGTCCCCCGTATTCTTGTTAAAGGTCAGCCCGTCGGTTTCAAGATGAAGCGGTTCCCGCGTTTGCTCTGGAGGCGTCTGATCGGAATGCCGCATCCCCTCCGGATTCGCTTCCAGATCAATCAGCACCGTCCCCTTCGCGTTCACATTGCCCGACGTGGGATCGTACTCGAAGTCATCCCCGGTAATCTGGTCGAAGCGGCTGGCATCTTTGCCATAGACGACGATCTTGACGTTGTGCAAGTCCGCCCGTCCACCCTCTTTGAACTGCACCGCCTTGGAGGCGCTCACCGTAAACTGCGTACGGCCTTCGATGGATTTGGAGATCGAAAACCCCTCGGCAGTCTGCTGAATGTCCAAGCCCATTTTCGCGGGGATGTCGTGGACAACCTTGCGCAGGCGCATTTGCGCATAGAAATACATCCCCGCGACCGTAGCAATCATGAGAATCGCGCCCAAGGCGAACCAGCGGCGCAGCCGTGAAACCGGAAGGACCATGGCCTTAGTCTAAAGGAAAGCGAGCGAAGATATTGCAGAGGTCAAAGGTCAGATTGCAGAGGTAAAAACACCAACCCGACGGGTTCAACCTCTGCAATCTGCCCTCTCACCTCTGACCTGACCTAGCTCCTCCGCACCAGCGTCCCGGCCAGCAGATCGTGCAGTCCCTGCTTGCGTTCCGTGAAGCCGACCATGATGTAGCCGATGCCCAGAATCATCGCGGAAAGCCACTTTGCAAAATGTCTTCCCGTCGCCCGTCCGAATGAGATTCGGTTGCCATAGAGATCGGTGACCTTCATCCCGAAGATCATCTTGCCCAGCGTCGCCTGGTACGACGAGCTTTCCATAAAGGCCTCGTACAACCAGGAACCGAAAAGCAACAGGATGAAAGTGACGCCCCCGCCCAAAAGACGAAGCCCTCTATGGGGAAGACCACTCATCATTCCTGCCAGCCCCAGACCCCCAAAAACCATGCTCACCGGAGACACCACCACCCGCAAAATGATTCCGTCGATAATGGCCGCCACCACCCGGATCCAGAACCCTCCGTAGCCCACCCCCACCACCGGAGCAACCGCCGGATACGAAGTCCCTGAGGCTGAGTAGGTAGGCGCAAAGTTAGGCGGTGCTGAGGACTGGAATCCAGCGGAAGACGACGCCACCGGGGTCGGGACGACGCCGGGCGCCGGGTTCGTGGGCGTTCCACAGCGACTACAAAACTGAGCGCCGGCAGTATTCTGCGCGCCGCACTTGTTGCAAAAGAAAGTTTCGCTCATGATCGGGCACTATAATCATGGATCGACTTCTTGTCAAAAACCGGAGAAGCGGAGCGATGACCCTAAGCCGACTTATGTAGTTCCCGAGGCGCTGAACCGAAGGTGCCGCGGCAAATGACTTTGGGCCGCGGCAAGGTTAAGAGAAGCGCACCGGAGTATACGGATTACGCGACTGCGATTGGCTGCAAATCGATAACTTCTTATGGGCATCGTCAATTTCCTCAAACCGAAAACGGCGAAGGGGAACATTAGGCAGCGTGAGCGAGACCTGACGGCGAAACTTGAAAAATTGATGGAGATCGACGACGAAGGCACATTTCGTGAGGGACTGGAAAAAGAGTTCGGAATTAAGCCGGGGGATCCGAGGTATGAAAAGGCTATGAGCGCTTGGCGCGAAGCTGAATAGCGCGGTCTACACGCTTCCCAAAGCTCTTAACGCGCTTATTCTTCTCGCGTTCCGACAAACCGCATTCGCTCATTTGCTCTTCGATGATTGCTGCGATTTTGCGAGCGGCCTCAGTCTTGTTCTTGATGCTGACCTTTGGTAGGGCCCTGGAAACCATACAATGCTTTTCCCCGTTCTTTACTAAAGTCATACATCCTACTCGATACGTCAAGTCAAACTCTCGTCATCTGAACCTTATCTTCCGAGGCTGAGGTCGGAAAGTGACGAAGGTAATTGCGAAAAACGCTCTCCCCCGTCCAAGCCGAGCGCAAGTTCGACAGATGGCTGCGGTCACAGCGACTCTCTGTTCGCCCTAAAAACTGCGCTCACCGGGCGCGCACCAGGTCGCGCAAAGTCAGCTCCAACCCGCCGAATTCAGGATGATCGTTCATGCCGAGCGAATAGGCAATGTCCAGGCGGTCTCCAGCCAGCAACTGCAACCGGTCGCAGGATTCCTTCAGCCCCCAGCCCATAGCTTTGAACGCAACGTTGTCGCGCCACGAAGAAGAAGATGATGATGATGATGATGAAGATGACGCACCGCCATCCTGACGGGTGCCCCACTCATCGCGCTCTTTGCGATGAGTGGGTATCGCCGCCGCGTCGGGATGGCAGCGGGGAGTGAAGTCTTGCACTGCCGTCGCAACTGCGCCATTGACAGCCGGCGCCACCCGTAGCCGAACATGCTTGTCTTTCACCGCCTGCGGAGGCGCCATCAGTCGCACCGCCCGAGCGGCGAAAACGGGCTCGCGATTCTCCATCCCAAAAGGTTCCAGCAAAACGAGCGCCTGGTGAAGTTCCGGCGTGACTTCTCCCAGCGGCAGCTCCCGATCGAACTCCAGCTGCGGTTCGAAATCCGCAGGCGTGAGCCGGGCGCGCGCATAGTCGTCAAGATGCACGCGCAGCTTCTCCACGTTGGCGCTAGGCAGCGCAAAACCAACCGCGTGCGCGTGTCCGCCGTAGCGGGAAAGCAGCTCGTGGCATGATTCGATCGCATGCAGCAGATGGAATGCCGGAATCGATCGTCCTGAACCGTACGCTTCGTCGCCCTCACACGAGATAACCAGTGTTGGCCGCCCATGCCGTTCCACCACCCGCGACGCCGTAATGCCAATCACGCCGCGATGCCAGCCTTCGCCATCCAGCACCACGCAATACGCTTCGCGCAACGCAGGCTCTTCTTCCAGACGCCGCTCGATGTTGTCCATGATGCGCCGCTCTTCTTCCTGACGCTCGGCGTTCAACTGGTCAAGCCGCCCGGCAATCTTCCGAGCGCGCTCCATATCCTTCTCGTCGAAAAGATCCACCACGTCGCGAGCCACGTCCATGCGTCCGGCGGCGTTCAGGCGAGGCGCAATGCGGAAGGCAACTTCGGTTGCCGTCAGCGCCCGCCCGTCGCCGAGCTTCGCAACTTCCAGCAGCGCCTTCAGCCCAACGTTCACCGGGCGACGCAGCCCCTGCAACCCAAGTTTCGCGAACACACGATTCTCGCCCAGCAAAGGGACGGCATCGGCGATGGTCGCAATGGCCACGACTTTCATGAACGACATCAGCAGGCGCGACTGATCTTTCGCCTCCAGCCGCCGCTGCATCAATCCCTGCGCCAGCTTGAACGCCACCCCCGCACCGCACAAATGCTTGCAGGGATAATCGCATCCGTCTTGATTCGGATTAATAACGACCAGCGCTTGCGGCACGCCCGTCGGCCCCGGCAGATGATGGTCGGTGACGATCAGGTCCACTCCCGTGCGCCGCGCCGTTTCGGCTGCAGCAAAGGCGCGGATGCCCGTGTCCACGCTGATGATCAGCCGCACGCCGTCGGCCGCGGCGCGCTCAATCACCTCGTCGCGCATGCCATAGCCTTCGCGGATGCGATGCGGCACATGAAACTCAGCCGCCCCGCCACATAGCTCAATGGCCGTCTTCAGAATGACGATCGCCGTGGTGCCGTCCACGTCGTAGTCGCCATAAATCAGAACTTTCTCCTTGCGCTCCAACGCCGCTTCCAGTCGATCAAGTGCAGCCTTCATCCCGCTCATCCGCAGCGGGTCGTGAAGGTCGCCAAGCCCCGGTGAAAGAAAACACGCAGCCGCCTCCGGCTCGTCGATCCCGCGCCCAACCAGCAGATCGGCAAGTACGGGCAAAGCAGAAGCAGAGATTTTCAGTCTGGAATCACGCAGCGCCCCTTCGAGCACCCTGGCTTTGGGAGAGTTCAGCGGATTGGCGATCCATCGCATGCGCAGTTTCCGGGAAGCACCAGACTACCAGCTCGCGCCACCTTGCCGAGAAGCAGGCCCATTAAGGTCATTCACGAAACCGGCGCGAATTGCCGATAGAAGTAATTCAGGGAGAACTTGGATTCTTTTCCTCAGTGTGCCGCAAAAGTGTGCCGCAAAAGTGTGCCGCAAAAGCGTGCAGCACTCGAGCGCGAGGGCCTCCAGGTCGGGAATGCTATGACGCTGGCAACGGGCACATCCAAAGCGGCGGAACCGACAAAACTACAGTGGGACCCGGACAGTATTCCACCCTTCCCGGTAATCGCACTGAAGGCGTTGAAACTGATGTCGGGCACGGACACATCCTTGCTTGAACTCTGCAATCTGATCCGCTCCGATCTCGCGTTCTCGACCGCGATTCTCCGCATCGCCAATTCTCCGCTGGTTGCTTTTCCCAAGAATGTCACCAGCATACTGCAGGCGTCGATGCTGCTCGGCTTCCAGCGCCTCAGGAGCGTGGTCATCACGGTTGGTCTGAAAGCGTATCTCAAAAACTCGTTCACCCCGCAAATGCGCTTGTGCTGGCGTCACAGCGTCGCCTGCGCCATCCTCGCCGAGCGCAGCGCCGAGTGGAGCTTTCTCGACCAGCATTTCGCCTACACCGCCGGAATTCTGCATGACATCGGCAGGGTCGCTCTGGCCACGGTCATGCCCGCGGAATACGCTCGCGTCATCGAGCGCGGGGCAGACCAGCCCCAGGATCTCCTCCAGAGCGAACGTGAGTTGTGCGGAATCGATCACTGCCAGGCCGGACGCTCGCTGGTCACAGTCTGGAATCTTCCCGACGCTTTCCTCGCCATCACTGCGCACCATCACGACCTGGGCGCACCCACGCCGGGCGTAGCTTCATTGATCCCGCCCAGTTGTGAGTTGGCCGATGCACTCGGCTTCGCAGTGATCCCCTGCCGGTCTCAACGCAGCTATGCCGGGATTCTCGCCGGGTTTCCCGAGCCCTCCCGAAACCGTTTCCCCGCAAATGCCGCCGATGCAAAAGACCTCGCCTCCGAAATCGCCAGCGAGATCAAAGTGATTGAGTCGGCATAAACAGAAGTCAGAGGTTAGAAGTTAGATTGCAGAGGTTAGAAGTTAGATTGCAGAGGTTAGAACCTCACCACATCCGCGTACCAGGGTTAACCTCTGCAATCTGACCTCTGACCTCTGCAATGGCCTTACCGCTCCTCGTCCTGGTCCGGCTCATCGATCATGAATCCCCCGGAATCATCCGCCAGTTCGCGCAGCTGCTGATAACGTTCATACCATTCGGTGCCGGCTTCGTAGACGAAGACGCATCCCTGATAAGCCCATCCCAGCTGCACGAACCCGGTCTTCCCGACGTAGCTCTTCAGCCAGCGGCTCTCTTCCATATCTTCTTCGCTTCTGTAATCGCTGTCGGCCAGCTGCTGGGACAAGCGCTCCAGCTCTTCGCGGTCGAGCGCCCAGGAATGCATGGTCAGGAAGGGAGCGCTCGTGGACTTGGCCAGCTCCACGAAATCCTTCCAGCCATCTGGATTCTGTCCCGAGTCCCACAGCACGCTGGGAACTTCTTCGCATTCGACATAGCCAAAGAAACGGCGCATGCCCAGACCTTCAATGAAGGCCGTCATATCGTCTTTCATGCCCGTCAGGTCGTCTGGATGTGGAGACATGGAGTTCCATCATTGTACGGCTTACGCCAGCCAACCGCCAATGTGTGGCCGAGGACGGTCGTTGGTCGCTAGTCGCTGGTCGTTGGCCAACCCTTTCTGCGAAATGTAGCTTTCGGCCTGTCGATGCCAGTCGAGGCGCTTGGCGAACGACTAACGACCGACGACCAACGACTGGCCCGCTTGTGTTAAAATTTCTACTTACAAAAAAAGCGCTTTAATCATGCTCTTTTCCAAAGAATATGTGGGCTATCTGGCCCGCGAAGTTTCCAAAAAACTGGTGGCGAGCGGTCTCATTGAGACCAAGGCGATGCCTGCTCTTACCGAGAAGGTGCACGCCGCTCTGCTCGATGAACTGGCGCTCGAGGACCGCATTAACGATGAGGTGCGCGTCATCCTTGAGGCGTATTCCGAAGAAATGCAGAAGAGCGGCGCCAATTACCAGGAAATGTTCCGTAAGGTGAAGACCGAACTGGTGAAAAAATACAAGGCTGTTCTTTAGTTCTGGAACTGAGGACGCCCCGGAGGACGCCCCTGCCGTGCGATTGAGCCGCGACAAAGTCAACAAACTCGCCCACAGCGTCACCGATGCCGTCGCCGACCTGGATGAGGTCGAGTTCATCGAGGACCGCAATACCATCCGCCTCGAGGTCCGCAAGATTCTTGAAGAGCTTCTCATGCAGGAAGCCCGCATCGACCAGGCCGCCCGCCAGAAAATCGAAAGTCAGCGCCGCACCATCATCGAGGGCTCCGAGGAATGGTCGATCCTCTACCGCAAGTATTACAACGACGAAGTAAAGAAGCTGGGCGTCTAGTACCAAATATCCAGGGTGCGGGAACTCCGGCTTCGTATCAGGGTATCGCTTTAGCGATACCGTAAGTCCTTCGAAATCAGACGCCCCTTCAGGGGCTGGGCACCCCCTTCACGAAAACCGCTATAAGTTCTTCCGCAGCTTTCAAACCTGTCGCCCGATATCCCCACGAATCAATACTTCCCCCGGACGGTCACATTTCTTCCACGACCATTTCGGTCCCAGCCATGGTTTCGTTTCCCGGTTTGGGCATCGATCGCCTTCCCCATAGTTTCAGTTTGTGGCGAAGCGATTTTAAGCAGGGGCTTTGGATTGTTGAGATTAACCACCAAGATTTCTCGTGGAAGGGAGGCAAACTCCCTGGCCACAAGAATGCTACCGCTAGTGAGTTCGAGTTTGTTAGTGGCGTTGAGGGCGGTAGCACATCGCCGGAATGAGGGTTGTGCAATGAAAAGCATAATAAGCGTCGCGGTTAGCATTTTCTTCCTGGTTGCGCCACTACTCGCGCAACGCTATGCAGGCGGGGCACCGGCAGCGGCGGCCGCTGGGCCGGTTTTTGAGGCGAGCGCCGGTTATACCTATCTTGTCTTGGATACTCCATCACGACAACGAGTCGGCTTGAGCGGGGTAGACGCCAACAGCTTTGTCGACTTCAACTCGCGCTGGGGATTGGTGGCGGATTCGAACTACGCCCGTTCCGGCAACGTGCTCGGCACCGGGCATGCCGGTAACGTTCTGAGCTGCCTGGCCGGTCCAGTGTTCTATCCCGTGGAATACCGCAATACCAGGATCTTCGTTCACACCTTGGCCGGCGTCAGTTTGGTGAACAGCGCGGTTCCGGTGAAAGGAACCTATTATCTGGGTGGAACCATAATCCGATTCTCTTATGCAATGGGTGGCGGCTTCGAACACACCCTTGCGGGTCGGTTTGCCGTCCGAGTTGGAGCCGACTATCTGCGAACCACATTTGCCAACCCCACCGCGGCCATGCAGTTCCAGAATAATATCCGCCTCGTAACCGGCATCGTCTTCCGTTTTGGGAGTCGCTAACACGTTGTCGCTAACACATTGATGAAACGTTCTGCCGGCTATTCGGTACCTGATTCATCCGCAACACATCGTCCTGATCCGCATCCCTGCGCCACCTGCAGAATCCGCGCCAGCACCACCGCTTGACATCCGGGTACTGGCTACTGGGTACTGGGTACTGCTTTCATTCGCAGCACGTCATCCTGATCCTCATTCTTGGCCTTCATCCCAACCGCATCCAGCTGACGCGCCACCGGCTGCACCACTTGTAGAATCCGCGCGAGCGTTTGCCCCACCGCTTCCCGATCGCTGTTATCCGGGCCCCGGCGCTCAATCACGCTCTGGTAAAAAGTCTTCGGCCGCGGATAGACCACGATCTTGACGTCGTCGCTTTCAGGAACTCCCGCCGCCTTCTTCGCCAGTTTCAGCGCCGTGTCGTAGCCGCCGAGCTCATCCACTAAGCCAAGGTTCTTCGCATCCTGCCCCGACCAGATCCGACCCTTCGCAATCTCCAGCACTTTTTCCTTTGGCAGCTTGCGCCCATCGGCAACTTTGCCGGTGAAATCCACATACACGCGGTCCAGCCACGCCTGGAATCTCCCCCATTCAGCGGGCGTGAAATCGTGCGTTCCCGTGAACATGGTGGCGTTTTCGCCCTGGTGCACTTCGTCCCACGAAAGTCCGACTTTGTCCCACAACCCACTGGTCAGCATCTTTCCGCCCAGCACTCCGATTGAGGCGGTGATGGTTCCCGGCTCAGCGACGATTTTATCGGCCGCCATCGCCACAAAATATCCCCCCGATCCCGCCAGGTTCCCCATCGAAACAATCACCGGCTTGCCCGCCTGGCGCGCCCGTACCACTTCCCGCCAGATCGTGTCGGAGGCGACATACGAACCGCCCGGGCTATCGACGCGAAACAGTATCGCCTTCACGTCCTTGTCTTCCGCCGCCGCTCGAATCGCGCCCGCCACCGTGTCCGATCCCATATTCTGGCTGCCTTGCAAAGGATCGTAATCGCTCTTGCCGCGGGTAACGTCGCCGACGCCGAACACCAGCGCCACCGTCTTCCCACGCTCGTGCGGACGCCCGGCACGGTTCAAGTATTTATCCAGGTAGAGCAGCTCCGCTCCATCGCCCGCCTTGCTCTTTACGTCGCCGTAAACCTCGTCGCGATACGCAACCGCGTCCACCAGCTTTGCCGCAACTGCTTCTCTACCCAAATATGGCCCCGCATCCACCAGAGCCTGGAACTTCTCCGGCGCGATCTGCCGCGCCTGGCAGATGCCGTCCTTCATCTGGTTGAACCATGAATTCATAATCGCGGTCATCGCTTCTTTGTGCGGCCCCGTGTACTTCGTCTCGGTGTAGAAATTGAGCGCATTCTTGTATTCGTAGCGGTGATCGCCGTGAAAACTCATGCCTAGCTTGGAAAGCGTTCCCTTAATGAATCGCGACTCCAGGATGATGCCCGTCAGTCCGACGTCGCCCGAAGGCTGCAGGTAGATGTGGTCAAACGCTGTCGCCAGGTAGTAAGCGCCATTGCCCGGACCAAACTCCCCAAAGGTTTCCGAGTAGGCGACCGCAAACTTCTTGTGCCCACGAAATCTTAGGACAGCATCGCGAATTTCCTGCGTCTGCGCCATTCCCATCGGAGCCGCACCAATCTTGGCAATCATGCCGACGACGCGATCGTCGCTCGCTCCCCGATCAATCGCGTCCACCACATCGCGCAGCGTCTGCCTATCGCTCAGCATCAACTGCGCCGAAGGCGTGTCCGGAACGTCCTCCATAAACGCCTTCTCGAAATTGGCTTCCAGAATCGTCTTGGATGGAACCTTTCCCTTCCAGCCGATCACGGCCACCAGCACGATCACCATTCCGATCAGCCACAGCGCGCCTAAGATGGCAAGAAACCGCACGATCAAGTTCGACATGGTTTGCTCCTTTTATTTGGCAGGAAACAGGGAGTTAAGTCTCGTACGGGACGCCCGCGCCCTAAATAATGAGCGCGTAATAACTACAGCGTAAGAAATACCCGGCTGTAGCCATTTAACCACAAACGACTATGAGCATTATCAATAACTTAAAACATCGTCGCGGGGGCAGGATTCGATATGTCTGTATATTATCGTACGTACAATATGGACAGTACAAAATGTTCCACGTGAAACATTATCGCAAAATGTTCGCCTTCGGCGGACTACCCGAGTCTGGGGGTGGTGATAGCGCCTTCGGCCGCCGACCTTACCAGCGCTGTGTACTTCGCGAATACGCCGGTCTTATACCGCGGCGCCGGGGCTTTCCATTCCGCCAGCCGCCGCGCAATCTCGGCGTCGGAAATTTCGAGCTCCAGCCTTCGGATCTTGGTGTCAATGGTGATGCGGTCGCCCTCGCGGATCGCGGCAATCGGCCCGCCCAGAGCCGCTTCTGGCGCGACATGGCCGACCATCAGACCGCGGGTCGCGCCGCTGAAACGTCCGTCCGTGATCAGTGCCACGCTCTCCCCCAACCCTTCGCCCACAATCGCCGCAGTCACGCTCAGCATTTCGCGCATGCCAGGTCCGCCCTTTGGGCCTTCATAGCGGATCACCACCACATCTCCCGCCTTGATCTGCTTGCTGGTCACCGCCTGCATTGCCGCTTCTTCGGAATCGAACACGCGCGCCGGCCCGGTTTGCGAAGCCCGTTCGTGCCCGCTCATCTTCACTACTCCGCCCCCGGGAGCCAGGTTCCCTTTCAATATCACCAGACCGCCCGTCGCCTTCAGCGGCTTATTCAAGGGAGCGATCACCGTCTGTCCAGCAGTTTCTTTCGCCGCGTTTGCCTCTGCGGCAAATGTCTTTCCGGTCACTGTCATCGCCGAACCATCCGCATACTTGCCGTCGAGCAGCCTCTTGGCAATCACCGGAATGCCGCCCGCTGCGTCCACATCCGACGCCACGAATTTTCCCGCAGGCTTCAGATCGGCCAGCAGCGGCGTACGTTCACTGACGCGCTGAAAATCGTCGATCTCGAGCGGCAGCCCGATTTCGCGCGAAATCGCCAGCAGATGGAGCACGGCGTTGGTCGAGCCTCCCGTCGTGGCCACGCCCGCGATCGCGTTCTCGAACGCCGCTTGAGTGAGAATATCGCTCGGACGAATGCCCTGCTTCAGAAGATTCATCACCACTTCGCCGCAGCGGAACGCGACTTCGTCCTTGCGCGGATCCATCGCAGGGATGCCGTTAAATCCCATTGGCGAAAGCCCGATCAACTCCATCACCGTGCTCATCGTGTTGGCTGTGTATTGCCCGCCACATGCCCCCGCACCCGGACACGCCACATTTTCCAGCGCCAGCAGATCGGCGTCGCTCATCTTGCCCGCTGCATTCGCGCCCACCGCCTCGAATACATCCTGAACGGTAACGTCTTTGCCGCGAAACTTTCCGGGCATGATCGTTCCGCCGTAGAGCACCAGGCCGGGCAGGTTCATGCGCGCCAGCGCCATGGCCGCCGCCGGGATCGTCTTGTCGCAACCGACAATGCAAACCGCCGCGTCAAAAAGCTGTCCGCGGCAGACCAGTTCGATCGAGTCGGCAATCACCTCGCGGCTCACCAGCGACGCCTTCATCCCTTCGGTGCCCATGGTTTCGCCGTCAGAAATCGCGATGGTGTTGAACTCCATCGGCGTGCCCCCCGCCGCGCGAATTCCTTCTTTCACCTTGGCCGATAGCCGCCGCAGGTGGAAGTTGCACGGCATGGTCTCGATCCAGGTATTGGCAACAGCAATCAGCGGCTTCGCCAGGTCGTCGTCCGTGAAGCCGATCGCTTTGTACATGGCGCGCGCCGGAGCCTGGTCGCGCCCGTCGGTGATATAGCGACTGCGATGTTTGAGGTCGATGTCCATGGGAGTGATGCTGTCAGTGTAGCTGAATGGGAAAAAGTTCTCAGTTCCCAGTTCTCAGTGAAGGCTTGAGATTTTTCTGAGAACCGAGAACTGAGAACCGGGAACTTGCTCTTACGCGCTTTTCTTCTTGTCGGAGGGCAGCCACGACATCATCGCCCGCAACTGCTCACCTACTTTTTCAACTGGATGTTGCTTGGCGCGTTCACGCAGCTTGGCGAACTTTTTACCGCCCTTCCGGTTCTCTTTAATCCACTCCTTGGCGAAGCTGCCGTTCTGAATTTGCTTCAGCACCTTCTTCATCGCCTTGCGCGTCTCGTCTCCCACCACCATTTCGCCGCGGGTCAGGTCGCCGTATTCCGCCGTGTTCGAAATCGAATAGCGCATCCGGCTCAGCCCGCCTTCGTAGATCAGGTCGACGATCAGCTTCATCTCGTGCACACACTCGAAGTAGGCGATCTCAGGAGCGTAACCGGCCGCCACCAGCGTCTCAAATCCTTTCTGCATCAGCGAAGTCAGCCCACCGCAGAGCACCGCCTGTTCGCCGAACAAGTCGCTCTCGGTTTCTTCTCTGAAGGTCGTTTGCAGCACGCCGGCGCGCGTCGAACCGATGCCGTGCGCATAGCTGAGCGCGTATTCATGCGCGCGTCCGCTCGCATCCTGGTGGATGGCCAGCAACGAGGGCACGCCGCCGCCCTGCGAATACACGCGCCGCAGCAAATGGCCCGGGCTCTTGGGCGCAATCATGACCACGTCCACATCTTTCGGCGGCTTGATGGTTTTGAAGTGAATCGCGAACCCGTGCGAGAAGCCGAGAATCTTCCCTTTGTGCAGATGTCGCTTGATCGCCGACTCGTAAAACTCGGCCTGAGTCTCGTCCGGCGTGAGAATCTGTATCCAGTCGGCGCGCTTGGCGGCCTCGGCCGGAGCAACCACGGTCATTCCATCTGCGCGCGCCTGCTGCGCCGAGCCGCGCTCGGGATCGAGCCCGATAATCACGTCGTATCCACTGTCACGCAGGTTCTGCGCCTGCGCGTGTCCCTGCGACCCGTACCCGAAAACGGCAATGGTCTTGCCCTTCAGCGCGGAAGGATTGGCATCGTTTTGATAAAAGACTGTGGCCACTGAACTACTCCTTATCTGATCTATGTTGGCTGAAATACTAAGTCGTGTTTGAAGGCTAAGGCTAAACCGACCAATCGGTCGGTTCATGAGATGCTACGCACCCCGCCCTCTTGGTGTCAACCTGTTGGTGTCAACCACGGATTTCCTCGGGGTCTATTCTAGACCACCAACGGTTCGTGTGAGGGGTCAAAACTCGAAGTACGATCCTGCGCGTGTGGGATGCGCGCCGCCTGCGGTTCCAGTCGCTGGAAGCAAGCCTTCTTCAATGCCATGCAGGCTTTCCCATGCGGCCTCGGTCAATGCCGGGTCTGCGCCAACAATGTCGCGGATCATTTGCCAGGCGGCGAGGTTGAGCGCGCCCTCTGGCGCCGGACCCATGGCCAGTGAAACTGAGCACTGCGGGCAGAAACAGATGCGCTGTGCCGAAGATTTCTGGCGCGGTCTTACTCCCACCGTCTGCGCGAACAGATACACCGCAACCGATTTTTGTCCGGCTTCGAGTTCCCGACTGCAGCGCAGACAATACAAGTGATCCAAGAGTCCCGTCCCGGGTTATCGCCAAGGTCTGTTGACGTTACTTTCTCCAAGGCGCTGCCGGTGGCGCAAGTATGTAGAAGGATTCCCGCCAAGGCACTCCCTGACGAACCAGCGCCCGAACCAAGTTTTGCTCTAGCCAGAAGCGGATCGCACGCGCACTCTACTGCCATGGGAGTTGATTCATCCATAAATCTCTTGCGACCGTCCCGGCTTCCGAAAAGACGCCAACAGGTCGCCGCCGTCTGTTACCGCATCCGCAGACGTGGCATCGAATTCCTGCTGGTTCAGACCCGCGGCGGACGTTGGATTTTCCCCAAAGGCGGCGTCGAATCCGGCCTCTCATACGCCCAGTCCGCTGCCCTCGAGGCTTTTGAAGAGGCTGGCGTTCATGGCCGGATGGAAGAAATCCCCTTCGCCCGTTACTTCCGCCGGAAACCTGCACCCGCGACCAGGGACACACGGCCTGCTGCTGCCCAATCTTCCCTGCCAGCGCTTGCCGTCGCCGCCCACCTTTGCGAAGTGTCGCGGCTCGAAGCGCCGCAGGAATCGAATCGAAACCCCACCTGGTTTTCCGCGGAAAAAGCGAAGCAGCGTCTCTTCGAAGACCGCGCGCGGGAATTTGGCGCAGAACTCGCGCGCGTCGTCGACCGGGCCGCGGTCCGCATTCGACGATTGCACGGAGGCTCCAGCCCCGGACCGGGTTGCACGAATCCGGGCCACACTAAGCTGGGTCACCCCAGAAAAGACGCGTTACAAGAAGTTCGATTCGAAGCCTTCGAACTGGCCCACATACACGGCCCCGTGCGGTCAGCCTCGTACCACCGCTACATTCGTGGCGAACACGCTGACCGGCTATCCAACGCTGGCCGATCGACTCAGGCGGAAATCGCTATCGATGCCCGTCTCTACAACCGGCCCACCCTGCGATTAGGGAACGGAACTGCCTCCTCGCGCGATACGCTGCAGAAAATGCAATGCATCGATGAAGTCTCGCCGCCCGGCAAAGCCAAAGGCCCGGCGAAGTCCCGAAAGAACCGCCGGGAATAGTTTTTCTTCGCCACCTCCCAATCCGCGAAATTCACTGCTAGAGCCCGGACCCCATTCCGCGATACCATCACTGGTGATGAGTCGCGAAGCTACCGTCGAACGTCATCTGGAACCCCGTCAGGAGCCACGCCAGGAAATCCTGCGTGCCGCCGCCCGGCTCTTTCAACAGCAGGGATACGATGCCACTTCCATGAACGACGTCGCCGCCGCGCTCAAGCTCTCCAAGGGCGGCCTCTATCACCACTTCCAGTCAAAAGACGAGATCCTGTTCCACATCACCTCGCACGCCATGGACATCACCGAGGAACGGGTCATCAATGTGGTGCGTCGCATCGACGGAGCCGAAGAGCGCCTGCGCACCCTCATCCGGCTGCATATCCAGGTTGTGCTCAGTCCCGAAGACCGAGAGATTACAGTCATGCTGCACGAGAACCACCCACTGCCGCCGGCGCTCCGCCGCAAGATCAACGGACGCAAGAAGGATTACCTGCACTTCGTCGAGCACATCATCGCCGACGTCCAGCGCAAGCGTAATCCCCAGTCCTCGGTCACGCCGCGCGCTGCCGCCCTCGCCCTGGTCGGGATGATCAACTGGATCTATCAGTGGTACAAGCCCGACGGACCGCTGACTGGAGAAGCGCTGGTGCAGCAGTACACAGATATCTTTTTTCACGGCGCGGTGGGATAGGAAGTTGTCAGCTATCAGTTCTCAGGAACACCTGTAGAGCCGTGGCAAGCTGCGTCCCACTGAGAACTGAGAACTGTTCTTCGTGACTCATTTCTTCCACATCGACGATCTGACCCGCGAGCGAGCGAAAGAGGGCAAACTCTACCTCGAATTCCTCCGCGTCCCTGCTATGAGCGCAGGCATCTACGTGTTGCCGAAAGGCGGCACCGATCCGCAGAAACCCCACCGCGAAGACGAGATGTACTACGTCATCCGCGGACGTGCCCGCATGCAAATCGGCTCCGACCACGCCGAGGTGCGCGCCGGGTCAGTTATTTTCGTCGAGGCGGAACTGGAGCATCGGTTTTACGCCATAGAGGAAGAGCTCGAAGTCCTGGTTTTCTTCGCTCCCGCTGAACAGGAGTAATCCAACCGGAATGACCCAGGAAGGCCAACTGAGAGCCGGGAAACTGATAGCTTCCTTACTCGCCCGCCGCCTTCGCCGGCACCCAATACACTTCTTCCCTGAAGTTCTCTTTCGTGAAGCCGATCCGCTTCAGGATGCCCTTCCCGTGCTCAACCATCTCCGGATGTCCACACAGATACGCGATGCTATTCGCCGCGGTGCATCCCCACTGGTCGGCGTATTTGCGAATCAGTTCGTCCACGCGGCCAACCTCGCCTTTCCAACTCTCGTCCTCCCACGGACGGCTTACCGTGAAAACGCAGCGAAACCATGGCGCTTGTCTCGAAAAGTTTTCCAGCTCCTCGCGATAGCCGAACTCCCACGAACGGCTGGCGCCGTTCAGCAGAAATAGTTTGTGTTCGCCCGCAAACCGCCCTTCTTTCCAGTCCTTGAACAGGGTTCGCACGTAGCTGACAAAAGGCGCGACGCCGGTCACGGTGCTCACCATCAAGTGGTTCGTGCGTTCCGGTTGCCCGCTGTCGAAGGTGAAGCGCCCCTTCGCAACTTTGCGCACCATAACTTCGTCGCCCAACTGCAGACTGTAGAGCGGTGGCGTGGTCTCGCCGTGCGGCACCAGTTCAAAAAAGAACTCCAGTTCCTTTTCGTAGGGAGAAGAAGCAATCGAGTAGGGACGCTCCAGTCGCCGCGCGTCTCGTTCCACCCCGAGCGTCGCGTATTGCCCCGGAGCAAACGTGAACTCCGCCCCGGGATCAATGCGGATCATCCATAGATCCGGCGCAAAGTCGGCGCGCTTGGTAATACGAGCCCGGTAGTGCTTGTCATCCATGACGATCAGTTTCCCTGGAGAATTCGCATGACTCGCAGGTTGATCCCGCAAGTCTCACCCGAAAGCGAATAACCGACCGGTCGGTTACCGGTGCTATAGACTACCGCAATTCGCCAAAAATGTGAGCCCCCAAACTTGATTTCTCCAGAAAAAAAGAACAGCCCGCAAGCCTTTCAGCCTGCGGGCTGCCCGGTGGACTGTTTGGGATTGACTGAGGTGGTCACTCTCGTGGCCCCTCGCTCACTCCGGTGCCGGGCACAGCTTGTGGCCGGCGGATCAGCCCATACTCACGGATTGTTTGCGAGAGATTGTTCCCGATTCCCCCGACCAAAGGTTCCTCGAGAACTCCGCTTAGAGCAACCGCCCTAAGACTCAGCCACCTCACCTGGTCTGGTACTACTGTGACTTTCAGAACTTGTCATCCGACCACCTCCTCTCCGGTGTAATCGCAGATTACAAAAAAGCCGACGCTACGTCAACGGCACGGAAGAGGTGTGCCGCGGAAGTTACCATTGTCAGTTCAGCTCTCAGTTCCCAGAATCTACCCGCGGCGGTTCTCACTGAGAACCGGGAACTGAGAACTGATTTCGCAGGTACACTGGTTTCGGGTCCGCGCCGGCCATCGCGCATCCCAAAAAGACGAATGAAAACCACCACTGTGGAGTTCCACTCAACATGCCAGCCGTGAGCGTGGTTTCCACCGTGCTCAATGAGAGCGATGCCATCGACGCACTGGTCGAGAGTCTGATGCAGCAGACTCTCGCTCCTGCCGAAATCATCATCGTCGATGGCGGTTCCACCGACGGCACCTGGGAGCGCCTGCAGCGAGCCCAGTCAAAACACCCTACCCTGGTTCCTATCCGTGATGAAAGCTGCAGCCTGCAACATTCCGCCGGACCGATCGCGCGGGGCCGCAACGTAGCCATCGCCGCAGCCTCTTCCGATGTCATCGCCTGCGCCGATGCCGGCTGCACCTACCATCCCGACTGGCTCCGAAATCTCACAGCCCCGATTTTCGCCGGCGACTCAGAGTATTCCGTTGGCGGATCGTACATTGATCTTGACCGAACAAGATCCACCGTCTGGGATGTTGCCTCCGCGCCCTTCTTCGGAGTCAAGTTAAACCCCGACGCAGCGACCAAATCCTGCACCGCTCGCTCCATGGCCTTTCGCAAGGAACTCTGGCGGCGCGTCGGTGGATTCCCCGAGACCTTCTTCCTCGGAGAAGACACGCTATTCGACGCCGAGGCGCGCGAACTTGTGACCCCCGCCTTCGCGAAACGCGCCAAGGCGTCTTACCAGCCGCACCTCACCTTCGGCTTGGCTCTCCGCCAAATGGCCAACTATTCAGCAGCCTACGGCGTTTTGGGCGGACGCTCGGCCCGCCTATGGCGCAACCTGGCGCGCTGCCTCGCCGAAATTCTTGCCGTTCTCGCTCTCGTCTACTCGCCCATTCCGCTAATGCTGGTGCTCGCGCTCGAAGTCTATTTTGCTTTCAGGTTGGACTGGAGTGATCTACGAAAAGCTCCCATGCGAACTTTCCTGCGAACTTTCTTTCAAACTTTGGCCGCGCGCCTGATATTTTCCCTGATCGTCCCCTGGGTGGCCGCGTGGTCTCAGATCGCAGGCAGCATCACCAAGAAAAACCGTCCCAACCGGCAGAATTTCACTTAGCTGGCTGCCGCTTGATTCGCCCCGCACTCGCAGTACATGCCCGCCAGATACCTACCTTCGTCACTGCCCCTTCCCTAAACTGAAAACACCCCTGCAAGGCAGGAAAGGCTTCCCCCAAGTCATCGATCTTTGGCATCGCCTCCACCTGTGGAGGCGGGGCTTGCCCCGTTTCCCGCCGCCGAGACGCGACAAGCCGCGTCTCTACCGGGGATATTCTCCGCGGGCTAGCCCTTCCACTGGTATGCGTTTTGTTGGGGCAGTCCTATATGCGCCAGCACGCGGTTGGCGAATTCCTGTGCCATGGCATCGGCACTCGACGGATGGTTATAAAACGTTGGGATCAGCGGAAAGATAGTCGCCCCGGCGTCCGCCGCCACTGCCATGTTGCGGATGTGGATCTTGTTCAGCGGCGTCTCGCGTACACACAGCACGAGCGGCCGCCGCTCCTTAAGAGTCACATCGGCGGCGCGCTCGATCAGGCGCGAGGCCGTGCCGTTGGCAATGCGGCCGAGCGTGCCGACGCTGCATGGGATGACGACCATCGCGTCCGAAGGATACGACCCGCTGGCCACGTTCGCTCCGATATCGCTGTTGGACTGCTGCTGAATTTTTGTCGATGGCGCGCCGATGATTTGACGTAGAAGCTCAGAACGGCCTTCAACGCTGAGTTCCTCGGCCAGGACGCGCAGGCCGCTGTCAGAAACGATGAAGTTCACCGTCTTGACCCGAGGGTCGCGCTCCACGGTGAGTAGAAAATGCTTTAGAAATATCGACCCGCTGGCGCCGGTAGTGGCAACAGTCAGGTTTTCGGGCGCAAGAAGGGGCAAAGTTGGCGCTCCACGAGGCAATCCAGTTCACGGCCTCGAAAAATTGAGGATAGGGACCAGCGATAGGCAAGTCAAGGCGGCGAAGAAGCATTTGTGATTTGTAATTTGTGATTGGCAAACCGAACTCGGCCCGTAGATGGGTTCAATTGCAAATTACAAATCAGAAATTACAAATTTCTACCTATGGCAACCACCGGCATCTTACGCTCGCGGCGCAGCGCCGCCCAACTCCACGCCATCGCCAGCGTTGAGCGTGAGATTCGCGCCATTGATCCCGCCGGCGGCCGCAAATATCTTCGCGACTTTCGCGAGGCCTACTGCTCCTACCAGAAAGTTCTCGCCCCGAGCGATGTTCGCCACGAAATCGCCAACGCCGGGATCGTGTTGGTCGGCGACTACCACGCCCTGCCCAACTCGCAGCGCTACCTGGTCTCGCTCCTCCGCGATCCCGAACTCCACCAGCGCCCCGTAGTGCTGGGAGTGGAAACCATTTTTTCCCGCGACCAGCACATTCTCGACGAATGGTTCCGCGGCGAAATTGACGAGGCCGAACTGCGCCAGCGTATCCGTTTCGAACTCGACTGGGGATACGAGTGGACTCCATTTTACGAACTGCTCTCCGCCGCCCGCGACCGCGGCGCATCTATCTACGGCCTCGATTGCATGCCCCGTGAAGATCTGCGCAAAATCGGAGCTCGTGACCGCCACGCCGCCGACAAGATTGCCGAACTCCGCCGCCGCCATTCCGACGCGCTCATCCTGATCCTCTTCGGCGAGTCTCACCTCGCGCCCCAGCATCTGCCCGCCCTGCTCCAGCAGCAGCTTCCCGCGGAATCCCTGCTCACCATTCTGCAAAACGTCGATGCCCTCTACTGGCGCGCCGCCGGAGAAGCCCGCGACCACGTTGAAGCCGTCCTAGTTAGCAAAGAGGTTAGCAAAGAGGTCTGCAAAGAGGTCCGAAAATCGGTCCACGAAAATGTCATCTGCGTCTTCAACGCCACGCCCCTGGAAAAATACGAGAACTACCGCCTCTGCCTCGCCCGCTGGGGACGCACTGATAACGACCACAGCGCGCCCGACCTCGGCCCCACCCTCTACAACCTCATCGACGGCATGGTGCGTTTTCTCGGCATCAACCAGTACTCGTCGCACAATACTACGCAGCCCAGGCTCCTGGTCGATCTCATGCCCGAAGTCTATTCGCGCAGCTCGGACGCGCTCCTGCGCCGCCTGTTGTCCCGCAAGGGATTCACTGCCGCACATCGTCAATCCCTTCTCCGCCAGGTCCGCGACCGCGGCAGCGTTTACCTCACGCCCATCAACGCCGTGTATGTGCGGCAGTTTCGCATGACCTCCTCCGCCGAGGATGCCACCCGCTTCCTTCATCAAGCCTGTCGCGGCTTGCCGAATCTTTGCCATGGCAAGGCCGTGGCCCAGCGCACCGCACCCCGCCCCACCCCAGTAGACAAGGACGATGCGTTTTACATAGCCGTCTACGAACACGCGCTCGCCTTTTTCGGATCGCGCATCTTGCACCCCGCGCGTCCCGCTTTCCGCGATCCTGACCTGGCGGAATTATTCGATGTGACGCGTGAAGACCTCGAACACCAGACTTCGCTTCCCTTCTCCGACGCCGTCGACGCTCTCGACTTCCTGACCCAACACCGCGCACACGCTTCCTGCGCCCCGCCAGCTCCAGCCTTCACCGGCCGCAAATACGAATACGCCGCCGAGCAGCTCGGATATCTCACCGGCACCGATCTCTATGACGCCTACATCGAGGGCCGCCTGACCACCGCTGCCCTGCGCAAGCTCTTCCTCACCCACATAGAACAGCCCGGCATTGCCCGCGAAGCCTATGTCCAGTTAAGAACGCGTCTGCGCTCCGGACAGCGCGCCTAAGGTTTCGCTTTTCCCGGCGCTCTCCGCGTCTCGGCGGTTCAAGTTTTTGACCCGCTGCGGTATCCTCTCTTGTCCAATGCCTGACGACTTCCCACTCCAGTCCCAGACCGGGGCCCCCGGCGGGCCTGATTTTGGCCCGCTGGGGTGGCAGACGCCCGACGCGCTCATGCTCTTCGGTTTCTGGTACCGCGCGCTCCCGGCGAATCAACTCCGTCGCGGAGAGATCGCCAAAGCGATGTTGCTGGAACAGCCCATAGTCATTGGACGAGGCCGCGATCAGCAAGCCCAACCCTTTGCCCTGCGCGACGCCTGCCCTCATCGCGGCATGCCGCTCTCCTGCGGACAATTCGACGGCCAGCAAATCGAATGCTCCTATCACGGCTGGAGATTCGACGCCCACTCCGGCCAGTGCAAGCTGATCCCGTCGCTCGTCGCCGATCAAACTTTGAAAATCGATCGCATCTACGCCGGTAGCTATCCCTGCGAAGAGCGCGACGATTTCATCTGGGTCTTCATTCCCGATCCCGGCCCCGCCGGCGCCGGATTCTCGAAGCCCGCACCCGCTCCTACTCCCGCCCCCGGAATTCCAAAATTCAGCGAGCATTACAAACTCGCCTATCTCACCGCCGATCTGCCTTGCTCCGTCGACCACGGCATCATCGGTCTGATGGACCCCGCGCACGGTCCCTTCGTCCACCAGGCGTGGTGGTGGCGCACGCAAAAATCGATTCACGAAAAGCGCAAGAACTTCGAACCCATCCCCTACGGCTTTCGCATGAGCGCGCACACCCCCAGCTCCAACAGCGCGCCCTATAAACTTCTGCGCCTCTACGCCGACGCTGATTCCATTACCACGACCATCGATTTCGTCCTGCCCAACCTGCGCTCGGAGGTCATTCGCGCCGGTAAATACTGGTTCTCCAGCCTGACTACCGTCACTCCCATCACGCGCAACCAGTGTCGCATCGACGTAGTGGCTGCCTGGAACCTGTTCCGCTGGATTCCATTCGGTCCCCAGCTGCTGAAATTTGTCTTCGCAAAATTTGTGGAGCAGGATCGCCGCACCATGGAACTTCAATCCGAGGGCCTGAAACACAACCCGCATCTCATGCTGATCGACGACGCCGACCGCCCCGCAAAGTGGTATTTCGGTTTGAAGAACGCCATGCTGGAAATGAAGAAAACCGGCGGCGAGTTTCGCCATCCGATGACTGGGCCAGTGACGCTGAAGTGGAGAAGCTGAAGAGCAGTACCCGGTAGCCAGTACTCAGCACCCAGCGATCGCAGTTTTTCTGGGTGCTGAGTACTGGGCACTGGGTACTGGCTTCTAGTCCTTCACCAGCCAGTCCATCGCCTCTTCCCGCGTCTTGAACGTCACAATCTCGCGTTGGGAAAAAGTGTGGAAGTTGTCCATGAAGGCGTGCGGGATACTCTCCGCGCCGACCCACGCCGTCTTTTTCACAAACGGCCGGTCAAGCGTCAGCACTTCCTTAATCTTGGTAGCAACCGCGTGATCCACTGTAGAGCCGGTGTAGTCAGCCAGCGTGATCACCGACTCGTGCGCGTGCTGCGCCACGGTGATCCGCACATACTCAAGCAGAAGTTGCATCTCGTGCGCGTTAGAGTGCGAAAAATCCAGCAGCAGAATCCGCTTGCCCTGGTGCTCGATGAATCGTATGCGATCGTCCATGCGCTTTCACTAGTATGAGATTTCACCAGCCCCTGGCAAGACCTCTGCATCACCCCAACAGCGACTCCACGATGTTGTACACCGAGTCCAGCGCCGAGTCCAGCGCCGCCGCATCCTTCCCACCCGCTTCGGCCAAATCCGGACGCCCGCCGCCTTTGCCGCCAACTTTCGCGGCCACGGCGCCTACCACTTTCCCCGCCTGAATGCGACCGGTCAAGTCCTTGGTGACGCCCGCAATCAGTGAGACGTTTCCGTTCGCAGCCGAACCGACCACCACCACGCCCGAGCCGAGTTTGTCGCGCAGTTGATCGACCAGCGTCCGCAACTGCGCGCGTTCCAGATTGTCCACGCGATGAGCAAGCACTTTGATGCCGCGAACTTCTTTGACTTTGTCACTGTCACCGACCGAGGCAACCGCAGACGAAGCCGACTTCATCCGCGCCTGATCAAGCTCGCGCGTGAGCCGCTTGATTTCCGAATCGCGCTTTTCCAGTTCCGCGCGCAACGCTTCCGCTGGAGACTCCGCGGGTGCCCCATCCTTTCGTGTTTTTTGCGAAAGGGTGGGCCCAGCAAAACTTGCCACCACGCCTTCCAGTTCGTGATCTTTGCGGAAGTGGCGCAGCGAGCCTTCGCCAGTCACGGCCTCGATGCGCCGCACGCCCGATGACACGCTTCCCTCTTTCAGAATCTTGATCAGCCCGATCTCGCCCGTAGCCCCGGTGTGCGTGCCGCCGCAAAGCTCAGTCGAAAAATCACCGATCTTGATCACGCGCACCTTGTCACCATATTTCTCGCCGAACAGCGCCATGGCGTGATACTCGTTAACCGCCACGTCAATCGGAACGTTCTCGACGATCTCGACCCGTTCGTTGCGCAAAACTTCTTTGTTAATGATGTCTTCAATATCCTGCAGTTCCTCGTCTTCAACGCCGGTAAAGTGCGAAAAATCAAACCGCAGATGATTGGGCGCCACCAGCGACCCCGCCTGCTTCACATGCTTGCCCAGCACTTCTCTTAGGCCAGCATGAAGAAGATGCGTGGCAGTGTGATTGCGCATAGTGGCCTCGCGAATCGCGGCATCGACAACGGCGTCGACTCTATCTCCCACGCGGAGGGTGCCCCACCCTGCCGCGTTTTTTGCGGAGGGTGGAGATTTCATGACCACCTGATGCGCCCGCACTCCCTGCACCGGGTAATAGCATCCGGTCACTTCGGCGACCACAGTATTGTGATCGTCGGAGTAAAGCCATCCGCGGTCGCCAACCTGCCCGCCAGATTCGGCGTAGAAAGGAGTGTGATCGAGAATGACTTCGCCGGATTCGCCCGGCTTGAGTTCCTGCGCGCCCTGATTGCCCTTGATGATAGCCAGCACTTCGCAATTGTCAGAGCGAGTCTGCCGATACCCTTCGAAATCAGATTTCGGAAGCTGCTGGTAAGCAGGATTAGCCGTCTGCTTGGCCGCGCCTTTCCAGGAGGCACGGGCTCGCTCGCGCTGCTCGGTCATGGCCTGTTCAAAGCCTTCCTCGTCTAGCGATACGCCACGATCACGTGTAGCGTCTGTTATGAAGTCCAGCGGTACTCCAAAGGTATCGTAGAGCTTAAAAGCGTCTCGCCCACCATAGGTTTTGGCCTGTATAAAGGACGTCTTCCCAGTTGCTTTGTCGCGAAATACGGCATCAACTCCTACATCCCGCCCGCCACCATGAAGAACGATATCCAAGTCCTCTTCCAGTCTTTTCAGCCCAGGAGCTAGTGTGTGTTCGAACCGCGTTTCTTCTACCAATACAGCCCTCGACACCCGCTCCCCCGACTCATTCAATTCCGGATAAGCATCTCGCATCAGATCGCGAACCGAAAACACCATCTCGTGCAGGAATGGCTTCGTTTGCCCAAGCAACCGCCCGTGAGTAATAGCGCGCCGGATAATCTTGCGCAGCACATAGCCCCGGCCTTCATTTGAAGGAGTCACGCCATCTGAGATTAGGAATGTCGCCGCGCGCGAGTGATCAGCAATGACGCGCAAGGAAGCAGCTGACTTCGTACGTGCCTCTTTATCGAGCTCCTTCTTGACTGACGTCCCCGTCAACTCCGCCGCCCGCTTAATCAGTGGCGTAAACAAATCCGTCTCATAATTCGAGATAACACCTTGCAGCACGGCCGCCATCCGCTCCAGCCCCGCGCCCGTGTCAATCGACGGCTTCGGCAGCGGCGTCAGTTTGCCAGAAGCGTCGCGATCAAACTGCATGAACACCAGGTTCCAGAGTTCGACATACCGCCCGCAATCGCAGCCAAACGCGCAGTCGGTATGACCCGAGTCGCTGGCCACCAAGCCCATGTCGTAGTGAATCTCGCTGCAGGGGCCGCAGGGGCCGGTGTCGCCCATCTGCCAGAAATTATCTTTCGCGCCGAACTCGTAGATGCGATCTTTTGGCACACCTTGCCCAAGCCACAGGTCATAAGCTTCGGCATCGCGCGGAACCCCGTTTTCGCCCTTGAAGATCGTGACGTAAAGCTTCTCTTTATCAATCCCAAACCACTCCGGCGAAGTGATCAGCTCCCACGCGTAGGCGATGGCGTCTTTCTTGAAGTAGTCGCCGAACGAAAAATTTCCCAGCATCTCGAAAAACGTGTGATGACGATTGGTGAAGCCGACGTTTTCCAGATCGTTGTGCTTGCCGCCCGCGCGCACGCATTTCTGCGAGGTCGTAGCCCGCGAGTAGTCGCGCTTTTCGAGGCCCAGGAAAACGTCCTTGAACTGGTTCATTCCGGCATTGGTAAAAAGCAGTGTCGGATCGTTGGCCGGGACGAGCGAAGAGGAGTGCACCTCGCGGTGTCCCTTCTGAATGAAGAAGTCCAGGAATTTGCGGCGAATCTCGGAGCCTGTAAGCATACCTGTGACCATCGAAGATTAAATTCTAAACGATAACCACTATTCGGCTACGGTTGTTCATCCAAAGTCGGCGGAAACCAAACGTGGCAGGAAGAATACGAAGAGGAGGACAGACGCCTGCTCGCTACGCGAGCGACAAAACAGGACGGGCGAGACGCCCGTCCCCACACGAACAGAAGTGAGCAGAAAGAGGTGCGAGGACATCCCGTCTTTACGCTACTTCACGGCACGCTACTTCACTGCGTCTGCTGTTTTTTCGGAGCCCTTCTTCACGCCCTTGGCGGTCGCCGTGGCGCCCTTTTTTACGCCCTTCCCAGTGTCCTTGCCCGCGGTTGCAGTGGCGTCGCCGGTCTTCACGGCGGCTTTCTTGGTGGCGTGCGCCGTCTTCTTCGCGGCGGTGTCGGTTGCTTTGCCAGTGTCGTCGGCGGCTTTCTTCACATCAGTTCCAGCCTGACCATACGAGAACGCAGTCAGAGCCAGCAGCGCCGCTGCGATCATAAAAGAGAACTTACTTTTCATACTTCCTCCAGAGGAATTGCAGAGATATTTGTTTGCAAAGTTCTATCAAAGAATGAAAAGAAAATCTAGGTTTCAGGGTTTCAAAGTTTCAAGGTTTCAAAGAAACGGACAAGACTGTGCGATCCGAATAGCAACGAGTCTTTGAAACCTTGAAACTTTGAAACCTTAGCCTACGCCTCCGAAGTCTCGTTCTCGAGTTCGGTGAGCGTCTCTTCGTCCACGTCCCATTTCTTCAGAATCGTGAAGATGGTTTTTGATCCGAATCCGGCGCGCATCAGGTTGCGGAAGATGCGGGCTGCCTGTTTCTGGTCCTTGTCCTTGGGCTTCTGCAGGCGTTTGCGGCGGAGGTAGTCGCGAGCGAGATTTTCTTCCTTGACGCCGTCATAGACCGAAGAAACTGCCTTCTCGATGACTTCTCCGTGCACTCCCTTCGCCTTCAGGTCGTTGACAACGCGCATGCGCCCGAATTTCTCGTTGTCGCGGCGATACGACGAAAAGGCCGCCGCGTATTTGGAGTCGTTCAGATAGCCCTGGTCTTTCAGGCGAACGACAATCAATTCGACCAGCGTCTTGCCGATTTCCGTGTCGGCTTCCACCCGGTTTCGCAGCAGGCGCTTCAGTTCCGCGACCGAGCGCATGCGGCGCGCCAGCGCACCTACGGCGTAGTCGTAAAGCTCGGCTTCGGTGAAGAGTTTTCTGGAACGGCCAAACGCCATACCTACACGATAACGCGAGACGAGGTTTGGCCGTTAGCGCTCACTGGCCTCGTTTGAGGAGAACGAATTCTCGCGGTTCTCTCAGCCTTATTTTGGCGGCGCTGCGGAACTCGGAAACGGCGGCGCGGGCGGCACGGGCGACATGAGCGGCACGGTTGGCGCTGCCGTACTTGCCGCGATGGGCGCGACCAGCGCTGCTTTTGCCGCGTCTGGAAGTTTGTCGGCATTGGCCAGCAGCAGCGCTATTTGCCACATCTGAGTTTCAGAAAGCGATTTGCTGAAGCCGGGCATTCCGCTCAGGCGAATGCCGTTGAAGATCTTCCAATAGGTCTCGCCCGGCGCATCGTCCGTAACGCCTTTTCCCTGGAACAGTTGCGGTGGCCGCGGATACATTCCCGTCGCAATCGCCGTCTTCGGCGACAGGGGCAAGCCGTGACAAACGGCGCAATGCTGCTTGTAAAGCTCGGCGCCGGCCACGTAGTTGGCTTCGGTTGCCTGAATCGGAACTGTCTTCGGCATGTCTTTTGCGATGCGCGCATTCAAAGCCTTGTGCGCGAAAAAATTTTCGAAGGGGACGTCGGAGTCGGTGGTGGCAACGGGAGCATGGCCGCTGGTGAAATATAAATAAGCCCCGAAGGGCACGATCAGGAGGCCAAATACTAATCCAGCGATGAATTTCACCTGGTTGTCCTGCCTTTCTGAATCTTAGTACTTTAACACTGCGGTCCGCATCTAAGCTCGAATCGGCATACAATTTCGAATGCCCTCGGGGGCGGCGAGATTGGCCCAGTCATTAGCCAGATCCTCCGGAACGGGAACAACCATGCGAATTGTCGGCGCGGCAAGCGCGTTTCCCCAGCATTACTATTCCCAGGAGATGTTGCTGGCGGCCCTGCAGGAATACTGGGGCGATCAGATTGAAAACCCGCACGTGCTGCGGCGTTTGCATCGTCACGTGGGCGTCGACGGACGCTTCCTCTCGCTTCCCAAAGAAGAATATCTGAAGATGAAAACCTGGGGCGAGGCCAACCATCACTGGATTCGCACGGCCAAGGAGTTGGGTGAGAAAGCGGTGACGGGCGCGCTGGCGGACGCGGGCTTGCGTGGCCGCAATCTGGGTGCGTTCTTTTTTGTTTCGGTGACCGGCATCAGCAGTCCATCGATTGACGCGCTGCTGATCAACCGTATGGGATTGTGCAGCAATATCCGCCGTGTTCCGATTTTCGGGTTGGGCTGCGTGGCGGGCGCGGCGGCCATTTCGCGCGCTGCCGATTATGTGCGCGCGTATCCAGATCAGGCCGCGGTGGTGCTATCGGTCGAACTCTGCTCGCTCACGCTGCAGCGCGAGGATATCTCGATGGCCAACCTGATTTCGTCCGGGCTGTTCGGCGACGGCGCGGCCGCCGTGATCGTGGCCGGCACTGACACTGACACTGACACTAATGTTGACTGCGGGCTTTCCGGTCCGCGCATCCTCGCCACCCGCTCCGTCTTCTATCCCGACACCGAAGAGATGATGGGCTGGAATGTGTCGGAAAAAGGCTTCCGCATTGTGCTCTCCCGCGAAATTCCGAACCTGGTTCGAAAAAATCTGGCGCACGATCTCGACGATTTTCTTGCCGAGCGCGGATTGACTCGCCCCGACATCGGCAACTGGGTGCTGCATACCGGCGGCCCGAAGATTCTGGAAGCAACCGCCGAGGCGCTCGGCTTGAAGAACGGTGAACTCGATGTTTCCTGGCAATGCTTGCGCAGAACTGGCAATTTGTCGTCGGCTTCGGTTTTGGTCGTGCTCGAAGAAGTCATGAAAAATCGCCGCCCCGAACCCGGCACGCTCGGCTTGCTGGCCGCGATGGGTCCGGGGTTCTGCTCGGAATTCGTTTTGCTGGAATGGTAGGAGGGTCGTCGACAGAAAACCGGAAGTAAGAAGATCGCCGACAGAAAATTATGGTGAGTGGCTTTACGAATCCGTGGGATGTATTCATCGTCGGCGGTGGACCTGCGGGTCTGGTGACGGCCATCGCGGCGCGCCGTCGCGGTTTGAGCGTGGTAGTGGCGGATGGCGCCCTCTCTCCGATCGACAAGTCTTGCGGCGAGGGACTGATGCCCGACGGAGTGGCGGCACTTCACCAGTTCGGCATCGAGATTCCAGAAGGCGAAGCGTATCCATTCCGCGGCGTTCGTTTCGTGAGCAACGGCGCAAAGGCCGAGGCTGAGTTTCCCCGCGGAACCGCCTACGGAATCCGCCGTACGCACCTGCATCGCGTCCTTTCGGATCATGCGGCGGCGAGCGGCGTGCGCATGCTGTGGCAGGCCGTGGTCACCGGGCTTCATCCCGAAGGTGTGCTCGTGGCTGGAGAATTCGTGCCTGCGCGCTGGGTGGTGGGCGCCGACGGAACCAACTCCCGCGTCCGCGCCTGGGCAAAGCTGGATCAACACGAGTTGGATGCAACTCAGAAGAAGAATCCGCGCTTCGGGTTCCGCCGCCATTATCGTGTCGCGCCCTGGTCCGATTTCATGGAACTGCACTGGGGTCATGACTGCCAGGTTTACGTCACGCCCGTCAGCCGCGAAGAAGTTTGTGTGGCGCTGATCTCGTCCAGCCCGAAGCTGCGGCTCGAAGACACGCTCGCGCAATTTCCCGAGCTTTGCGCGCGCCTCGAAAATGCAGAACACGCTTCCAGCGAACGGGGCGCGCTCACCGTCACCCGAAGATTGCGGCGCGTGTATCGCGGCCGCACGGCGTTGGTGGGCGACGCCTCGGGCGGAGTGGACGCCATCACCGGAGAAGGTCTTTGCCTCGCCTTTCGGCAAGCCGCGTTGCTGGCCGATTGCCTCGCCGGCGGAGACCTTGCTCATTATCAAGAATGTCATCGCACCCTCATCCGCCGTCCCGCCCTGATGGCCCGCATGATGCTGTTCATGGCCAAACACAGCCATCTGCGGCGGCGTACTATGCAGGTATTCCAGTCGAACCCCCGCTCTTTTGCTGGAATGTTGGCCCTACACCTGGGCCAAGGCTCCGCGCGCGATCATATCTCGAACGGAATTTCCTTGGGATGGGAACTGCTGAAGGCCTGACGCATTGCGGCCCCACCGGAATCTGTCTCTACGTCTACAAACGATACGGTTACTTTCTTTCGATGACCCTAAGTTGCCGATCGAGCGCCGACTGACTTCAATCGGTGACTGAACATGTGCATTGTTTTTCACTTTCTCACCTCCCGCAAATCGGTAAGTGCTTGCAGCAGTACGCACAAACTTGGCCACCCCTTGGCATCACGGTTGCTCCTATCATGCTTGGTCCTCCCCGTTAGAAGCTTTGCCGAGAACCAGAGAATTCGAATTTGTTCTTGGAGGATCCATCGTGTTACGAAGCCGCTTTCTCTTGTCGCTGGTTGTGGCCCTGTCCCTCTCCACGTTGGCCTCGGCTAATCCCATCCCGGTCAATATGACGTCCCCTCACTCCGGCACTAGCATCTACGATCGTGCCTACCCGTCTCCCAACCATTTCTCGGTTTCCGGTGAGAAGGCTGCGCCCATGATATTCGGCGCACACTACAATCACATTTACAGATCCGACAACTACCATGCTGGCGCACGGTGTATGGCCACACCGGAACCAGCTAGCCTGTTGCTGCTCTCGACGGGACTGATCGGCATCGCAGGAATGCTGCGGCGCAAACTGCTGCGCGGCTAACTCGGGTTTGGTTGTTCAGGTTTTCGCCAGTCAAGTTTTCCTCGTTATCCTTTGACCGCCGCCATCAGCGCAAATCTGATGGCGGTTTTTTGTCGCTCACATCGATCCCGGCTCGAAGGCCCTGTAACTTCCTTCCCCTCGCCACATCTCATGCCTCACCCTGATGCAAACCTCGTGTCACCCCAGACACGTCCGCGTTTCTGAAGACACGCAGTCCGTCCCGGACGCAACATTAACTTCAATTGTTTCAACCGGCTAGCTCTGGCTCCCCGCTTGCTTTTTCCTCTGGCGAGGACACGGAGGCAACTCATGGAAACCATGCTGCAAGGTCTGGTCATCATCGGCGGCCTGACGTTCTCGCTGGCCGCCTCTCTACTGATCGAAGAACTCATCTTCGGACAAATCGTCCGCGTGGCGTTTGCCCGCCGCCAGGATACTTCCAAGCCAGGGCAAAGGAATTGAAAGGAGTACTGCCATGCTGTTCCTGAAGTATTTGTTGTTGAGCGCGGGAATCGCGATGTTCGTAATCGCCGCTGGAATTCTGACCTACGACGCTTATCTCCTGATCGCCTGGCAGCGCAGACGTTTAAACTCAGATCCCGAAGTGGGCGCGCCTGGCCCCACTCCAGGGATGCCTTGGCGCATCCCGGTTGCGCTCGTCATGCTGGCCTGGGCTCCGCTGTTGATCTCGGCCGGCATCGTAATCGTCCCCAGCGGAATGGCCGGCGTGCGCGTGAGCCAGACTAAAGGCACGCTGGCCGGAACCTCAACAATAGGAGCGGGGCACGTCTGCCCGCACCCAACGTCTACCGTAGAGACGCGGCTTGCCGCGTCTCTGCAGATGTGGGCAAGCCCCGTCTCTACGGATTAGATACTTGCCGCCCACCGGAGTACGGGGATGAACCGGCCACGATCAACCACGCGCTATAATCAGCCCATTCCACACATGCGAGCGCGAACCTCCAGCGGTCTGCGGCTAGGTTGGCTGACTTCGTTCTTACTCGCAACAATTTTTCTTCCCTCATCGTTATCCGCTTCAGACTTGGGAGACACCGCCCGCCAACTGGCGCACAAAATCGCCGCCGCCGCCGGACCCGGCGTCTTCGCACTAGAAGTCACCAACCGTTCGTCGCTCGACGAAAAATCCGTGCGCGAAGTGCGCAGCGCGCTCGAAGCGGAGTTGCACGTCGAAGGCGTGCACACCGCCAAAGCCGAGCAAGCGATGGGCACAGTTGATGTCGTCCTCTCCGAGAGCCTGCGCGAATACGTTTGGACGGCCCAGGTTGTGATTGGGTCAGACGAGAAAAAGGTCGCCCTGGTTTCGTTGCCGCGCTCAACCACGGGAACACCATTCACCGCCGCCATGCCGATCGTTCTGAAAACCACTCTTCTCTTCGCGCAAGAGCAACCGATGCTCGATGTCGCCCTCGTCGAAATGCCCGGAGGATCTCGCTTGCTCGTGCTCGATGGCGGTTTGGTCGCGATCTATCGTCAACAAGGGGCAAAAACCGCCGGCTGGGAGCTCGAAGCTTCGTTGCCCATCGCTCATTCGCGCGCCTTTCCCCGCGATTTGCGCGGACGCCTGCTGCTGCGCCGCGATCACCTGTTCGACGCTTACCTGCCCGGAACGTTCTGCCGAACGAACCCCAGCGCGGCTGCGCCGCTTACTCTCACCTGCAATGAAACTGACAGTCTAACTGATGACGATCCATGGCCTTTGACGCCGGACGACGGCGGCGTGCGCGCCTTCTTTGCGCCCAAACGCAATTTCTTCACCGGAGCACTTTCTCCTGGCATCGGAAAAGTCTCCAACGTTCCTTCGTTCTATTCGGCGGCCGCGCTTCCGCGATCGAGTTACACGCTATGGGCGCTTACTGCAGTGGATGGGTCGTTGCATCTTGTGGATGGGATGACGGATCAATTCATCCGCGGCGTGAAGTGGGGCAGCGACCTGGCCGCGGTTCACTCCAGTTGCGGCACAGGCACACAGTTGCTCGTCACAGAAAGCCAAAACTTGGGACACGGAGATACAGAGAGCGACGCCCTGCGCGCGTTCGAGATCCCCGATCGCGATCCGGTGGCGGCCAGTGCAGCGGTAGAGTTCGACGGACGAATCGTCGCGTTGTGGCCAGAAACGAGCGGCAATGGCGCAGCGGCGATCGTAAAACGAAAAGACACAGGATGGTATGAGGCGTATCGTGTATCGATTTCTTGCGGCAATTAGCGCGGGCTCAGCTAGTGGAGAGACGGGAGTCCCCGCCCGTCCGCGTAGCGACAGCCACCTTCGGCTGTCCAGCCGGGCAAAGCTCGGCAGCGGCCGGCGAGCACGACAACTTTGCATCCGCCATGGCCTGCCGTGTACTGCTCTGATCATGTCACTGTTCGCATCACCGACCGCAACCGCGGCAACGCGTCCGCACTACGGCGGAACCTTGCGCGTCATGCTGCAATCGGCGCCCGACGCTCTCGATCTTCCCGCGAACGCCACGCCCACCGACTACTGGGACATTGCCCGTACGCTCTCGCTGGTCGGCGACACGCTTGTAACGCTGGATGCCCAAGCCCGCCCGCAACCCGCGCTGGCCGTGGCGTGGCAGAGTGACCCGGCCGCCCGCCATTGGCAGTTCACGTTGCGGCGCGGAGTGAAGTTCCACGACGGCAGCGCGGCGTCGCCCGCAGCCATCGCGCAGATCCTGCGCGCGCTTCATTCCAATTGGAATGTGCGCGCGTCGGCAGATTCCGTGTCGATCGAAAGCGAGACGCCCATGCCTTCGCTGCTCGCCGAACTCGCGCTGCCGCGCAATCTCTTGCTCAAGCGAAATGACAATAACAATAAGAATGACAATCCCATCGGTACCGGTCCCTTCCTCGTCGCCGATTGGCAGCCGGGAAAACTGCTCAAGCTCGCCGCGAATGAAGAGAGCTGGGCGGGGCGTCCTTTTGTGGACGCGGTCGAAATCGAATTCGGCAAATCACTGCGTGACCAGGCCATCGCGCTCGAACTGGACAAGACCGACGTGATCGAAGCAGCGCCGCAGGCGCCCAACGCATCGCCGCGGCACAGCGCATCGTCGTCGTTGCCCGTGGAGTTGCTGGCGCTGGTTTTCTCCGCGAACTCAAAGGCGCAGGACCCTCGCCTTCGCGAAGCGCTGGCGCTCGCCATCGATCGCAAGCCCATCCAGTCCGTGCTGCTGAAAGGCGCGGGAGAACCCGCCGCCAGCATTCTTCCTAACTGGATGACTGGCTATACCGCCGTCTTTTCCGCGCAGGCTAACCAGCAACGCGCCCGCACTGTGCTCGCCGACTCCCGGCAACCCGCGCTCAATCTGAGTTATGATCCGCGAGACCCGCAAGCCCAATTGATCGCCGAGCGTATTGCACTCAATGCGCGCGAAGTCGGCATCTCGGTGCAAGTATCGTTGTCAGGAGCAGAGGATATTCGCCTGATGCGCGCGGTGCTGCCCAGTCCCGATCCAGCCACATCGCTCGATGAAGCCGCGCGGCAACTGGGATTGCCGCAGCCCGGATTCCCCGCATTCCTGGCGATGCCCCGAGGCAACTCGCTGGACGATCTGTATCAAGCCGAGCGCAGTTTGCTGGATGGATACACGGTGATCCCGCTTTTCCATGTGCCGCTGGCGAGTGCGGCGAGTGCACGCGTGCGCGGCTGGGAACCGGGTCGCCTCGGGGAATGGAACGAGGCGGGATCTTCGCTCGCCGATGTGTGGCTGGCCGATTCGCGGGCTGATTTATCTCCCCAGGCGGCCTCGCGATGAGTTTCCGCAAGAAACTTCTGCTGTTATTTGCGGCGACGATCTTGCTCTGCGTCGCGGTAATTTCGGCGTCGGTGTACAGCACCATCCGCCGCTCATTCGAGCAGGCAAACCAGGACCGCGCCAATGCGGTCGCCGCTCAGTTTCGATCGGAATTCCAGCAGCGAGGGTCTGAGGTTGTGCGCAAAGTCGAGTCGGTGGCCGCCAGTGAAACCGTGCAGCGCATCGCGCTTGACATGAACCGCGGCGCCACGGACTTTGCCGAGTACGTAAGCGAAGCACACGCGCTGGCGGGTCAGCAGCAACTCGACTTTCTGGAACTCGTCGACAATCGCGGCACCATTCTCTCGTCCGCGCAGTGGCAGGCGAAATTCGGATATCCTGAAGCCGCGATTCCCCAAGCCCCAACTCCCGAAGCCACGACTCCCGGAGCAACGGCTTCCGCAGCCGTTGTCCCCGCCGGAGCGTTTCTGAAACGCGAAGAACTGCCGGACCGCGCAACCCTCGGCCTGTTTGCCGTACGCATGACCCGCGTCGGAGAACAACCTTTGTATGTGATTGGCGGTGAACGTCTCGACCAGGGCTTTCTCTCGACGCTCGACATCCCAGCCGGAACCCGCGTCCTGCTTTATCAAAACCTGGATGCAAAATGGAGTCCCAATTCGCTGCTCGATTTGAACGGCCCCGCCGCGGGCGCTGACAAGATCGCTCCTCTGGTCGCAAAAGTACGCGAAACCTTGCAGGAATCTCAAGGCGTCATCCATTGGACTACCGATTCCGCGGACGCCGAAGTTTTTCACGCCATCCCACTGACCGGCCCCGTCTTCAACGCGGTGAATCAGAGTACGCCGAATCAGAGTACGCCGAATCAGAGTTCGCCGAATCAGAGCGCGGCGAATCAGCAACTGATGGGCGTTCTGCTCGTCGGCAGTTCGCGGCGTCCGCTCATCGAATTGCAAAGGCGGGTCATTTCCACCGCGATGCTGGTCGGCGGAATAGGAATTTTGGTGGCAGTGCTGGCCAGCCTCTGGTTCGCAGCTCGCGTCACGCGCCCGGTCGTGTCGCTGGCGGAAGCTGCACGCCGGGTCGCGGCGGGCGATCTCGGCGCCAAGGTGGAAGTTGAATCGAGTGATGAACTCGGCGAACTGGCTGCGTCGTTCAACCGCATGACGGAAGATCTCGCGCAGCAAAAAGACCGCACTCTGCAGGCCGAGCGCGTCGCCGCATGGCGCGAACTGGCGCGACGATTGGCCCACGAATTGAAGAACCCGCTGTTCCCCTTGCAGGTCACGGTTGAGAATCTGATGCGCGCGAAACAGAAAGCACCCGAGATGTTTGAAGAAGTTTTTCACGAAGGAACCGCAACCCTGCTGGCGGAAATCAACAATCTGAAAACCATCATCGCCCGCTTCAGCGAATTTTCCAGGATGCCGCAGCCCCAGCGGCAGCCGACGCAAACGAACGATGTGGTGCGCTCGGTGCTGCGCGTCTTTCATGCGCAATTACGAGTTAACGATAAAGAGAAAAATCAGATTGCCGTGCACACCGAACTCGCCGACGCGTTGCCCGAAATTTCAGCCGATCCCGATCTGCTGCATCGCGCGTTGCAAAACCTGGTGCTCAACGCGATCGACGCCATGCCGCAAGGCGGAGAGCTGACGATTCGCACCGAATCTCTCGGCAATCGTGTTGAAATTTCGGTCTCCGATACCGGCTCCGGTCTGACCCAGGAAGAATGTGGGCGCTTGTTCACTCCTTATTACACGACCAAGCAGCATGGCACCGGGCTCGGGCTGGCGATTGTGCAGTCGGTGGTAAGCGATCATGGCGGCAAAATTTCCGTCGAGAGCACGAAAGAAAAAGGAACCACGTTTCGCATCGAATTACCGTGCGATTTCTCGGCGCCCTCGGCGTCTCTGCGGTAGATTTGGGTTTGCATTTCAGTTGAGGTCAATAACCGTGGCGCAAAAAGCGCACTTGCTGATCGTGGATGACGAGGCCAACACGCTGGCTTCGCTGTCGCGGGCGTTCCGTCTGGAAGGGCATGAAGCCGCCGTCTGTGACAACGCAAACAAAGCTCTGGAGCTGGCCAAATCGCAATCCTTCGACTTGATACTCTCCGACGTGGTGATGCCCGGCAAAGACGGCCTGACGCTTCTCGAAGAACTCAAAGCGCAAGGCGTGCTCACACCTGTCGTCATGATGTCGGGCCAGGCGCACATCGAGATGGCCGTGCGGGCAACGCGCCTCGGTGCGCTCGACTTCCTGGAAAAACCGATCTCCACCGAAAAACTTCTGCTCACGGTGGAGAACGCACTGAAGCTCGGCCGTCTCGAGCGCGAAAATCGCGATCTGGCAAACCGCCTCGGCAAGCACGAGATCGTCTGGAAAGGCGAGACCATGCGCCGCGTGATGGCGCAAGTTGAACGCGTCGCGGCCAGTGAAACCCGCGTCTGCATTCTCGGCGAAACCGGCACGGGAAAAGAACTGGTAGCGCGCACGCTGCATGAGCGCAGTCCGCGGGCGGGCGCGCCGTTCGTCACCCTGAACTGCGCCGCGGTGCCAGCAGAGCTGATTGAATCCGAATTGTTCGGCCACGAAAAAGGATCGTTCACCGGAGCGGCCGGCCGCCATCTCGGCAAGTTCGAGCAAGCTCAGCACGGCACCATCTTTCTCGACGAAATCGGCGATATGCCGCTCACCATGCAGGCCAAGCTGCTGCGCGTGCTCGAAGAAGGCGAGGTGGAGCGCATCGGCGGCGAGCGCGCCATTACCGTGGATGTGCGCGTAGTCGTCGCCACCCATCGCGACCTCGAAGCGCAAGTCCGCGACGGCAAATTCCGGCAAGATTTATTTCACCGCGTGTTCGTCTTCCCCCTGCGCCTGCCCCCGTTGCGCGAACGCCGCGAAGACATCCTCACGCTGATCGAGCACTTTGCCCTGCAGGTGAGCACCATAAATGGCTGGAAGCCTATGCGCTTCACTGAAAGCGCGATGGCCGCGCTCGAAGAGCATCCGTGGCCGGGCAACGTCCGCGAACTCAGAAACGCAGTCGAGCGGCTGATGCTGCTGGCAACTTCCGATGAAGTCACCGCCGAAACTGTGGCGCTGGCGTTGCCCACTTCGATGTCAGCTATAGCGTCCACGCCCGATTCTGCCTCAGCCGGCGCCGGCCCGCTAGCCGACCGCGTGCGCGCCTTCGAGAAGCAAACCATCCTGGCCGAGTTGAAGCGCAATCACCACCAGATCTCGAACACGGCGCGGGCGCTGGGACTGGAGCGATCGCATCTTTATAAAAAGGCCGAGCAGGTAGGGATCGATCTGAAGGCCACCCGCAACGAGGGCGACCGCTGACGTACCGGGGGACAGGGCCTCGCCTTGCGGCCTTTTGCATGACTATTGACCTAAGATGGGTTTGCAATTTCCATCCCCCACAGACGACAATCGGATCGTGCCCAGCACTAGCTTTTATCAGGAACCGCCGGCCGTCAGCCCGTTCCGCCCGGGCGTGCTCGTGATTGCGACGCTGACCAACCCGCGCGAAAAATTCTGGGGCGCGATTCTCTATCTTTCGGGCGAGGGCATCAGCCTCCGCGGCGTCGATCTCTCCTCCTTCGACGACCTCGCCTCGCAGATCAAGAGCGGCGAGCCCTTCACCTCCGGCGTTGTCTTCTTTCCCATGCACCGCGTCGAGCGCATGGAACTCGATCTTCCCGAGGGAAACCTCCTCTCGCTCGCCCAGCGTTTCGCCGAGAAGACCGGGCAGGATCCCGCTCCGCTTCTGGTGAGCGAGTTCCTCGGTAGCGCTGGAGGAGGAACCAGAGGAGAAAAAGAGCGGTGAACCTCCGGCAGATCCTGACCGCGCCCAACCAACTCACGCTGCTGCGGATGATCTTCCTGCCGTTCATCGTCATCAATCTGGTCAAACATGATTTCAAATGGGCGCTGGCGCTGTTCATTCTCGCCGGCATGAGCGACGGCCTCGATGGCCTCCTGGCCCGCACCCTGCATCAGCAAACGCTGCTCGGCCAGTATCTCGACCCGATCGCCGACAAACTGCTGATGAGCACCATGTTTCTTGTGCTCTCGATCGAACGGATGATTCCCTGGAAATATACGGTTGTGGTTTTCAGCCGCGACGTCTCCATCCTGCTGATCAGCGGCGTGCTCTTCATGATTGCCGGCCTGCGCGATTTTCGTCCCAGCATCTTCGGCAAAGCCAATACCTTCGCGCAAGTGGCCGCAATTTTCTTTGTGTTGCTGCTGCTCATCGAGCCCGTGCGCTGGGTCTGGATCGCGCAGATCACCTTTCTCCGCGCCACCTTTATCTTCACCATCGTCTCCGCCGTGCACTATGCGCTTCTGGTGCAGCACCGGCTGCATGCGCACGCGGCACCCGTCCCGCTCCAGCCTTAGCCATCAAGGCAGGGTGCCCCGCTCCTTGCGCTTTTTTCAAAGGGGCCGGTGATAGCGCCGCTCCTGTTGCTGGATTCCTCCGTCCATTTGACCCCTTTTCCCGCGCGCCTCTAGAATAAAAGATTCGCAGTGCACGCGCGAACTCATCCATGGCGTTGCGGCTCTATAACACTTTTTCCGGAAAGATCGAAGATTTCCATCCCCTCGACGGCAACCGCGTGCGCATGTATGCCTGCGGACCGACCGTCTATGACTACGGCCACATCGGCAATTTCCGCACATTTACCGCCGTCGATCTTCTCTATCGCTTTCTGCGCCAGAGTGGATACGACGTCCGCTACGTCATGAACATCACCGACGTGGACGACAAGATCATTCGCAACTCCGCGCGCGACGGCGTGACCGTGCAGCAATACACCGCGAAGTTTACCCAGGCCTTCCTGGAAGATTCGGACACGTTGAGTATTGAGCGGCCAATTCTGGTGCGCGCGACCGAACATATCAACGAGATGGCCGACTTCATTGCCGAACTGGTAAAAAAGGGCTTCGCTTACCGCACCGACGATGGTTCCTACTATTTCCGCATCGCGAAATTCCCCGGCTACGGCAAGCTTTCGAAAAGGGATTTCGCCGGCATGACCGACGGCGCGCGCGTCGACGTGGACGAATACGACAAGGACAATGCCCGCGACTTCGCTCTCTGGAAAGCTCCGAAGCCCGGCGAAGCCTCGTGGCCCACTGCGATCGGGCCGGGCCGTCCCGGCTGGCATATCGAGTGCTCGGTCATGTCGATGGAGGAACTCGGACCGAGTTTTGATTTGCACGCCGGCGGCGAAGACCTGATTTTCCCGCATCACGAAAATGAAATCGCTCAGTCGGAGGCGCTCAGCGGGAAACAGTTCGCGCGCTATTGGTTTCATGCTCGTTTTCTGCTGGTCGAGGGCCAGAAGATGTCAAAGAGTCTCGGGAATTTTTTCACCATCCGGGACCTTGTGCTGCGCGGGCACAAGCCGTCATCTCTCCGCTGGCTGCTGACCCAGGTCCCCTATCGCAATCAACTGAACTTCACTTTCGATGGCTTGAAGTCCGCCGCAAGTTCGGTGGAGAAACTGCGCAATTTCCGCTTCCGCCTGACGAGCACGCAGTTCCCCGCGGGAGCGACCCCGGCGATGGCGCAACTGGCGGACGAAACCATCGCACGAATGAAGGGCGCGCTCGACGACGATCTGAACACCGCCGAAGCGCAAGCCGCCATGTTCGACATGTTGCGCAAAGCCAACACCGCGCTCGATGCCGCGCAAGTTCACCAGGACGACGTGAATCCTTTGCTCGGAGCGCTCGATAAGTTCGACGAGATATTCCGCGTGCTGAAAGATGACGATCAGCCCAAGATGAAAGCTATCCTCGATTGGGCGAGAGCCGAAGGGCGCGAAAAAGAAATCAGTCCCGAGTTGCTGGAGATCGCCGGCTCCCCGCAACTCACCGACGAACAAGTCAATCAAAAGCTGGCCGAAATGGAAGCGGCGAGAAAAGCACGCAAGTATAAAGAGTCTGACGCACTGCGCGCCCAACTGACCGCTGAGGGCATAATCGTGGAGAACACAAAAGACGGCGTGCGGTGGCGAAGAAAGTGAAGAAGATTTGTAATTGGTAATTTGCAATTTGTAATTTAGGTCGGTGTCCGCTGGTTTCAAATTACAAATTACAAATTGGAAATTACCAAATGCTCTCTCTTGACGAATATCTTCTCGAAGCCGAACACGCCCACGGCCATCTCTGCGCGGGTCAGGTGCTCGGCGTGCGCCTGGCCATGTTGGGCCTCGAGAAGCTGGGCATCGAAGACCCGCGCGGTAATAAAGAAGATCGCAAGCGCCTGGTCACCTTCGTCGAAATCGACCGCTGCGCCACCGACGCCATATCCCTGGTCACCGGGTGCCGTCTCGGAAAGCGCGCTTTGAAGTTTCGCGATTGGGGAAAGATGGCCGCGACCTTCATTGATCTCGCTTCGCCGCTCTCGTCGGGTGCCCCACTCAAGCCCGCCTTTGGCTTGAGTGGGTCCGCTTCCGACCACGGGTACAAAGCCATCCGCATCGCCGCGAAAGAATCGTCAAAGGCGCTGGCGCGCGCCATGCATCCCGAAATCGAAAGCAAGAACCAGCAGCAAATGCTGGCCTATCGCGAAATGCCGGAAGACGACTTATTCACGAAGCAGTGGGTGAAAGTCGAACTCCCCGCGGGAGAATTCCCCGGATACAAGGGCGAGCGCATAGTCTGTGCCCAGTGCGGCGAAGGCATCAATTTCCACCGCGAAGTTCTGCGCGACGGACAAGCGCTGTGCAGGGCGTGCGCGGGCGAACGATATTACGAAATTCTGTAGACAACGCTCGCGGGATAGCGGGTGGCTATCGCTACGCAGGCTTCCTCGCCTGCTCATACGCATGCGCAACTCGCAGCAACGTAGCCTCATCAAAATGCCGCGCGAACAACTGCAATCCGATCGGCAGTTTCTCGTGATTCTCGCCGCACGGAACCGAGATTCCAGGAATGCCCGCCAGATTCGCAGTTACGGTGTAGATATCGGCGAGATACATAGCCAGCGGATCATTCACCTTCTCGCCCAGCCGGAACGCAGGTGTCGGGCAAGTCGGCGCGGCGATCACATCCACTTTCTTGAAGGCCTCGTCGAAGTCGCGCGTCAAGAGCGTCCGCACTTTCTGCGCCTTCAGATAGTAGGCGTCGTAATAACCGGCGCTCAACGCATAGGTGCCAAGCATGATGCGGCGCTTGACTTCCATGCCAAATCCGCCGTCGCGACTCAGCCGGTACATTTCGGAAAGCGTTGACGCCTTGGCACGAAAGCCGTAGCGCACGCCGTCATAGCGTGCCAGATTCGACGACGCCTCCGCCGTAGCCACAATGTAATACGCCGGAATCGCATACTCAGAGTGCGGCAGACTCACCGGCACAACCTCGCATCCCAGTTCAGCCAGCTTCTGAATCGCAGCCTCGACTGTCGCGCGAACTTCAGGATCGAGCCCTGCCCCAAAGTATTCTTCGGCTACGCCAACCTTCAAACCCTTGACCGGCTTCTCGAGTTCCGCCACATAGTCGGGCACAGGCACCTCGGCGGAAGTTGAATCCATGGGATCGCGGCCCGCAATCTTGCCGAGCATCAGCGCGACGTCCTTCACCGTTTTCGCAAACGGACCGATGTGGTCGAGCGACGACGCAAACGCAATCAGTCCGTAGCGCGACACCCGTCCATACGTCGGCTTCAAACCGACCACGCCACAGAACGACGCCGGTTGGCGAATCGATCCACCCGTATCAGAGCCGAGCGTCGCCACCGCCATCTCCGCCGCGACCGCCGCCGCCGATCCACCCGACGATCCGCCAGGCACGCGACTCTTGTCGCGCGGATTGTGCACGGGGTAATACGCCGAGTTCTCCGTGGACGAGCCCATGGCAAACTCATCGCAGTTGAGTTTTCCCAGAATCACCGCGCCCGCGGCTTCTAGGCGAGCCACTGCCGTGCAGTCGTACGGCGGAATAAAATTCTCCAGAATTTTCGAACCGGCGGTGGTGCGCACGCCACGCGTCACCATGACGTCCTTGATCGCAACCGGAACTCCCGCCAGCGCCGGCAAAGGCTTGCCCTCCGCAGCCAGCGCGTCAATCCGCGCGGCTTGCGCCAGCGCGCGTTCCTCGCAAAGAGTCAAAAACGCGCCAATTTCGGAATCTTCCTGCCGTATGCGCGTGTAGAAATCTCGAGCCAGAGCACTGGCCGTTGTCTCCCGCCCCGCAATCGCGCTCCGGACATCACCGATTGTGAGGCCGACGGCGAGGCCAGCATTTTCTTTTCCCGCGATCATCACCCTATCTCTCAATCACCTTCGGAACCTCGAAAAATGTCCCGTCAGTGTCCGGAGCATTTTTCACGGCGGCTTCGTGCGGCAGCGATTCCCGTAAGCCACCCTTCACGTCCTCGCGTATGGCGTACGCAAAACGGTCGCTCCCCTGTCGCGACTCGTCCGCGCCGTAGCGGTCCGAGACCTGAGCCATGGGCGCAACTTCCTCGGTCTCCAGTTCACTGAGCCGCTCGATATATTCAAGAATGGAGTTCAAATCGCGCAGCATGCGAGCGCGCTCTTCCTCGGTTAACTCGAGGTTGGCCAGATCGGCTACATAGGCGACGTCTTTGTCAGTAACTTTCATATCTGCGGCGCAGCCTTTACCACAAATTCAATTCGCCTCACCGACGTCGCGGAATACTTGTTGATCAAGGCCACATAACGCGGCGCCAGGCTGGCGAGTTCCCGCTGCCATGCCCCGTCGGCAACTTCCACTCGCAGAATCCCGTCGGAAAAACTCAGCGCCCGAGTCCGGTCGGCCACCGCCCTGCCACACGCGACCGGCCACGCCAGCAATGCGCTCTCACTCGTCGGCGCGCGATGAAGAGCTTTGGCGATGATGGTTTCGAGACCCGAGGAAGCGCGGTTCAAGGCATGACTCCGGAACGAAACGATTGTAGCATCGGAAAATTTTGCTTCTCTTTACCAGTTACTAGGCCGCAGCCGCAGCAGCCTTGGCGCGCTTCTTGGCCAGCTTGCGCAAGTGCGTCGCCGAATACAGACTTCCCCGGCAGCGCTCCGCCCGGCATAAACAAGGCGCGTCATCCTCGCCATCGTACAGGTTGTAGTCGTAGGTCAATTCTTCTCCGGCCGCAATATCGCGCAGCGCGATGATCCACATCTTGCCCCGGATCTGATCGGTCTCGCAATTCGGTTTGCAGGAATGATTGACGAAGGCGGCCACACCGAAGCCGTCAATGATGCGTTTGCCGCCGTCCAGACCGAATAAATACGTGTTCGGAAATTCGTCGTAAAGATCGTCGGCCTGTTCGTAGGTGAGGTGCTCGCCCACATATTCCACGATCAACCTCCCTTTGCGAATCGGCCGCGTGGTGTAGCAACCATAGGAGTGAATGCGAGACTGGCGAATGATAAGCGTCATGGGGCGAAATTGAAGAGCGTTGCTCGATTTTATCTGGAATCTCTTATTTTTGGCGCTCCCGGACCAGCCGCGAGCTACGAGCTGCGGGCATCCGTTGGCTCGAAGCTCGCGGCTCGAAGCTCGCAGCCTGCTATCATCCTCAAGGGCTAGCATCCGAAACCGACTTGTGGGGGATCAGCGACTATGGCACTTCAACATCCACCGCGCTTTCTGAAGATTGTCAGCGAAGCGAAGCAGCGCGTCCGCGAAACCAATGTTGACGAGGTGAAAGCCCGCCTCGATCGCGGCGACAAATTCGTTCTCGTCGACGTTCGCGAAGACCGCGAATTCGATGCCGACCACCTCCCCGGAGCCGTCCACCTTGGCAAGGGCATCATCGAGCGCGACATTGAGGGCAAGTACCCCGACCTCGAAACTGAACTCGTACTCTACTGTGGCGGCGGCTTCCGTTCCGCGCTGGCCGCCGACAACCTGCAAAGAATGGGATACACCAATGTCATTTCCATGGACGGCGGAATTCGCGATTGGCGCCAAAGGGGCTACCCGCTGGAGAAGTAGCGGCAGTCAGCGCCTCGCCAGCCAACGAACTGCACGTCCAAGCCTCCGGTGGTTTGCATACCACCCGCTTCTCTGAAAAGATACTAGTAAAGAAACTGTGGGGTTTCAGCGATGTCTCAAATCGGAAGCTTCGCGCTGCTGCTGGCGCTCGGCCTGAGTGCGTACTCTTTCCTGGCAGGCTTGGTGGCATTATTCAATAAGGATGCCGCGTCGGCTCGTCTCGGTGAAACAGCCCGCCGCGCCGGAATCGCGACTTTCGCCGCGGTGCTGCTGGCGGGCATCGTTCTTGTGGTGGCCGCGTTCAACGACGATTTCTCCATCGCCTACATCTTCCATCACAGCAACCGCGCCTTGCCCGCCGCCTATAAGTTCGCCGTGCTTTGGTCCGGCCAGGAAGGCTCGCTGCTGTTCTGGTCGCTGCTCCTGGCCGGCTACGGATTCGTTCTCCGCTTGCGCTACAAGACCGATCAGCGGCTGTTCGCCTACGCTTCGATGATCATCGCCGCGGTGCAGGTTTTCTTCCTGCTGATTCTGAATTTTGCAGCGCACCCGTTCGCCATCATGCAAGGCGCGCTCCCCGCCGATGGCACCGGCCTGAATCCTCTTCTGCAGTATCCCGAGATGGTCATCCATCCGCCCATGCTGTACCTCGGATACGTCGGCTTCACCGTTCCTTTCGCCTTCGCGCTGGGCGCGCTCATCATGAAGTATCCCGGCGAAAAATGGATTCAGATCACCCGCCGCTGGACCATGGTGACCTGGTGCTTCCTCACCGTCGGCGTTTTCCTCGGCGCCCATTGGGCCTACGCGGTCCTCGGATGGGGCGGCTACTGGGGATGGGACCCCGTGGAAAATGCCTCGCTCATGCCGTGGCTCACCGGTACAGCGTTTCTGCATTCCGTCATGATGCAGGAAAAACGCGGCATGTTGAAAATCTGGAACATGTCGCTCATCTTCGCGACCTTCCTGCTGTGCATGCTCGGAACCTTTCTCACGCGTTCGGGCGTGATCAGTTCGGTGCACGCCTTCGCGCAGTCCTCGATTGGCACTTGGTTCCTGGTCTTCATTGTGCTGACCATGGCGGTCTGTACCTTTTTCCTGGTGGCCAACCGGTCGCACCTCAAGAGCGAGCACAAACTGGAGTCGCTGGTCTCGCGCGAATCCAGTTTCCTGTTTAACAATCTTCTCTTGCTGGTCGTCTGCTTCACCATATTGTGGGGCACATTTTTCCCGATCCTTTCGGAATTCGTCCAGGGACATAAAGTCACCGTTGGTCCGCCTTTTTTCAATCGCGTGGCGGTCCCGGTGGCCTTGCTCCTCCTGCTGCTCACTGCCGTCGGACCGCTGCTCGCCTGGCGTAAGACTTCCGTCGAAAGCCTGAAGCGGAATTTCCTGTTCCCCGCAATCGGCGCGCTCGCGATCGGCGGCATGATGATCTTGTTCGGCGTTCGTCCCTGGGAAGATCCTTCTTATTTCTATGCCACCATGGCCGCCGTGCTTTCGGCGCTGGTGATCTTCACCGTCATTTCCGAGTTCCTCCGCGGAGGCCGCGTCATCGCCGGTAAAACGCAGCAAAACCTCGTCTCCGCGATGATTCAGCTATGCCACAGAAACACGCGCCGCTACGGCGGCTACATCGTCCACTTCGGCGTGGCGCTGGTGGTGATTGGGATTCTCGGCACTCCTTTCAATAAAGAAGTTGAAAAAGAAATGGGCTTTGGCGACAAAATTAACATCGGCCCATACACTCTTGTCTGCCAGTCCTACACGCAGGACGACAATCCCAACTACGGCAACGAGTGGGCCATCATCAACGTGTTCCGCGGCGGCAAACAGATTACGACCATGTATCCCGAGCGCCGCTTCTATAAAGCGAGCGGACAGCCGCAAACTCTACCGCGCATTTACCCCAGCTTCCGCGAAGATTTGTTTCTGGTGACCGACGTCTATCTAGTCTACGAAGGCAAGAACGAGACCACAGGCCGTCCCATCATTAAGGCGCACCTGAATCCGCTGGTCCCCTGGATTTGGATCGGCCTGATCATCATGGTCTTCGGCACCATCGTAGCGCTCGTGCCGAATGCCGCCGCCGTCCAGGTGGCCGCAACCACGCCGGTTCGCACTCCGGCGCATGTGGGAGCAGGTGACTGAATGAAATTTCCCATTCGATTTCGCTTTTGGGTGGCGCAGCGCTTTAGCGCTGCGATAAGCGAACCCTCGTTACCGGCTTTAGCCGCTGAGGGCCAACCGACGAATCCGCGCGCGGGAAAACCAGCCCGCCGCGCGTTCCACGCCCTCATCCTCACCGCCGCCGTCTTCCTCTTCATGGCCGCCGGCGACGAATCCGCTCGCTTCAAAGACCTAGGCCATCGCATGATGTGCACCTGCGGATGCGGCCAGGTACTGCTCGAATGCAATCACGTCGGCTGCCAGTCCTCCGATAAAATGCGCGACCAACTGCAAGCCGCGCTCGATAAAGGCAGCAGTAATAGTGACGACCTGATCCTGCAAGGCTTCGTGCAGGAATACGGACCAACCGTAATCGCCGCGCCCACCGCCACCGGCTTCAACCGCGTGGCCTGGATCATGCCCTTCCTCGTCTTGGCGCTAGGCATCGCCTTCGCCGTTCATATCGTGCGCTCGTGGAAGAATCGTCCCGAACCGGCCCTAGCCGATGGCATCACCATCCCGCGCGGCCATGAACACGATCTAGACGAGTTCCGCCGGAAGGCCCGCAAGGAGACTGATGTATGACGATCAGCCGTGACAAGTGTGGCGCGGACACTCCTGTCCGCGAAAAGCTGCGATCTGATAACAATGTCAGTCGCAAGGGGACCGCCCTATGATTGCTTTCGTCTGCGGCGCGGTTACCCTCGCCTGTCTCTACTACGTTTTTTTCTTCCCCGGCGAAGTCTACGCCGGAGAAGAAAAGACGCGGCTCGGCTATCTCCGCGAGCGCAAGGAAGCGGTCTACGAGAATTTGCGCGATCTGAATTTTGAATACAAGGCCGGCAAGGTGCCAGACGCGGACTATCAATCCATGCGCACCTCGCTCGAAGAGGAAGCGGCTGCGATAATGGCCGAGATCGCCCGACTGGAGCAGGCGGCAGGGCAGGTGGTGTGATGACCTGGAATACGCCGACGGTACGTTGGACGTCAGCACTGATCGCCGTACTGGGCCTCGCAGTTGCTAGCCGCGCCGAAGATAGAGGATTTTGCCCCCCTTCCCCTCCGCTAAGTGCGGCCACTCCGAAGAAAGCCGCGCCTTCTGTTTCCGCAACTGCGGACAACAAGGACTCTAGAATCGCAACGCTACTAGCCGTAATCAGCGACAAAGGTTACGTATGTAGCGTTCGCGTGCTTCGCGGCGTCGACAAAGAGACGAGCAAGAGCCGCGTACAGCCGCTTTAGCGCCCGATGCAACATCTCGCCACAACCGATTTTTTGGCGGCAATACCACGGCCTCTCGCAGGAAGTACGCACCCGCGCCGACAAACAGTTTTCATTGCTGAAAGCAAACGCGTAGCATCCTTCGTTACAATTCAAGAAGTGGGAGAACGCCACGGCCAGGAGATATGGTCCGCCCGCGTCACGTTGAACCATCGCGCTCTTGCCATTAAACGGGCCGATGGATATTTGTGGTTCTGGATTGGCGATCACAAGGCCTATGAGGCGCTGATTTCTTAGCGCCGCCGCGTCGTGCAAAAGCATCTACGCCAGTAAGGAGTTGTTTTGACCAAATTCGCAAAGTCCACCTTTCTAGTCGCCATCCTCTCGCTGGCCCTAGCCTCCGCCGCCCAAACCCTCACCGGCACCGTAACCAACGGCACCACCAACAAGCCCGCCGCAGGCGATGAAGTCATTCTCATCAACCTCGCCAACGGCATGGACGTGGCCGGCAGCACCAAAGCCGACAGCAACGGAAAATTCAGCTTCAAAGTTACCGTGCCCGGTCCGCACCTCATCCGCGCCGTACACCAGGGAGTTAACTATCATCAAATGGCGCCTCCCGGCGTCAACACGGCCGATATCAACGTCTATGACGTCGCGACCAAAGTCGCCGATCTCAGCGTGACCGCCGACGTCATTCGCTTCCAGGCCGACAGCGGAACCATGCAGGGCATACGCCTGTTCGTCGTCAATAACACGTCGTCTCCAGCGAAGACGCAAATGAACGATCACAACTTCGAGTTCTATCTGCCCCCCGGCGCGAAGGTTGAGCAGCTGCAAGCCCGCGCCCCGAACGGCCAGCCGATCCCCGCCGAAGCCGTGCCCCAAGCCGAGAAGAACCGTTACGCGATCGCCTTTCCGCTTCGTCCCGGAGAAACGCAGTTCCAGGTGGAGTTCACTCTGCCCTACTCCGGCGAAATCAAGATCGATCCCAAGCCGCTCTATCCCGCCGCGCACCTCGTCATCGTTCTTCCCAAGACCATGCAGTTCAAGGCCGCGAATCCGCCGAGTTACCAGTCCATGCAGGATCCCAGCCAGGGCGACAGTAACGTAGAAGTCGCGCAACAGACAAAGCCCAGCCAGCCGCTCGCCTTCACCCTGAAAGGCAACGGAGTGATCACCGAGTCGCCCGGAGAGACCGCTTCCGGCGCCGCCCAGCAGCAGGATCAGCAACAAGCGCAGGGTCGCGACAATCGTTCTAGTGACAATCGGCCCGGCGGCGGACTCGGCGTTCCCATCGACGCGCCCGATGCGCTACAGCAATATCGCTGGTACATCATCGGCGGGTTCGCCGTGCTGCTCGCCATCGGCGGATGGGTGGTCACGAAACGGCCCGCAACCTCAATGGCCGCAACCTCCGCCGCGAAGCCTGGCGCGGCAGCGAGCGATCGCAGCACCGCGGTCGTCCGTCCAATTCCGCCAACCCCGCCGGTGTCCGCGACCAACGCTCCAGTCGCGAAATCATCGATGCTGCTAGAAGCATTAAAAGAAGAACTGTTCCAACTAGAGGTAGAAAAAAAACAAGGCAAGATCACTCCCGCGGATTACGAAAAAGCCAGAGCAGCCCTCGACCAAACCCTGGAAAGGGCACTGAAGCGGCAGAGCTAGATCATCCAGCAGTGGAGGTACGGGTGTCCTCGCCCGTCCAAGCCGGGCGCAGCTCGGCAGCTGCCGGCCACAGCCCCAGAGCCCAAAGCCCGCGCCCCGCATCTAATCACTGAGATAAACTGAGGCAATCATTATGAGCAACATATTCAAAACCACACTCCTGCTCACCGGCATGACGCTGCTGCTCATGCTGGCCGGCCGCGCTTTCGGCGGCCAGAACGGCATGTTGATGGCGCTCGCTTTCGCCGCCGTCCTGAATTTCGTTTCCTACTTTTTCTCCGACAAGATCGCGCTCGCCACCTACCGCGCCAAGCCCGTCGGCCGCGACGATCTGCCGCGCGTCTACAACATCGTCGAGCGCCTGGCGCAAAAAGAAAGCCTGCCGATGCCCAAGGTCTACCTCATCCCGACCGATTCGCCCAACGCCTTCGCCACCGGACGCAATCCGAACCACGCCTCCGTCGCCGTAACCCAGGGCATCCTCGGACTGCTCACCGACGACGAACTCGAAGGCGTGCTCGCCCATGAACTCGGCCACGTGCGCAATCGCGACATCCTCATCAGTTCGATAGCCGCCACTTTAGCTGGCGCCATTACTTACCTCGCCTCGATTGCCCGCTGGGGCATGATTTTTGGCGGCATGAGAGGCAGCCGCGACCGCGATGGGGGCGGCGGCATTGCAGCTATTGCCATGATGTTCCTCGCCCCATTCGCAGCCATGTTGATCCAACTCGCCGTCTCGCGTTCTCGCGAATACGCCGCCGACGACACCGGAGCCCACTGGACCGGCAATCCCTATGCTCTGGCCAGCGCGCTGGCCAAAATCGACGCCTATTCCCGCCAGCGCCCGCTGCTAGCGACGCCATCCACCGCGCATCTTTTCATCATTCAGCCGTTCTTAGGTGGGATGAGTTTCGGCAACCTGTTCTCGACCCATCCGCCAACCGCAAAACGAATCGAGCGCTTGACGGGAAGGCCGGCGGAATTCCTCCAGTAGAGACGCGGCTTGCCGCGTCTAAGGGCAGCTATAAGTTTTCGGCGGCGACTCAGACGCAGCAAGCTGCGTCTCACGCCATGACCGCCGTAACCACCTGCGCCACCGCCCCCATAGTAAAATCGCCCGTAATGGCTCCCGAAACTCTGGTAGCGACTTCGCGCCGCGCCGCGGCCCTCGAGAATAGTCTGCGCCGCGTCATCCGCGGCAAAGACGACGTGATCCGCCTCGCCCTGGTTTCCATGTTCGCCAAAGGCCATCTGCTGATCGAAGGCGTCCCCGGAGTCGGCAAAACCACGCTATGCCAGGCCCTGGCCCGCGCCATCGACTGCACCTTTCAGCGCATCCAGTTCACCAGCGACATGTTGCCCTCCGACGTGCTGGGCATCTCGATCTATTCCGCCATCGAGCAGAAATTCGAATTCAAGCGCGGACCGGTCTTCGCCAACGTCCTCTTAGCCGACGAAATCAACCGCACCACTCCGAAGACGCAGTCCGCCCTGCTCGAAGCCATGAATGAGGGCCAGGTCACCATCGACGCGCATTCCTATCCGCTGCCGCAGCCGTTTCTGGTGATCGCCACGCAGAATCCTATCGAGCACCACGGCACTTATCCCTTGCCCGAGTCGCAGCTCGATCGTTTCCTGATGCGAGTGCGCATGGGATATCCGGAAGGCAACGCCGAGCGCGAGATCCTGCGTGCCGAAGCCGGAGCCGCCCAACTCGAAAACCTGCGCCCCGCGCTCAACGCCGCCGACGTGGTCGAAATCCAGCAAGCCGTAGCCCAGGTCCACGTCGACGAATCGCTCATCACCTACATGCTGAACATCGTCAACAAAACCCGCGAGTCCGAATATCTTTCCCTCGGAGTTTCTCCCCGAGGCTCGCAGATGCTCTACCGCGCCGCCCAGTCCATGGCCTTCCTCGACGGCCGCGACTACTGCACTCCCGAAGATTTCAAGCCCCTGGTCGTCTCCGTCTTCGCCCACCGCGTAGTAGTAAGTTCGCTCTACACTTCCACCCTGAAAAAATCCGAGCAAGCCGAACAAGTCCTCCGCGAGATCGTAGAGAGCGTGCCGGTGCCCGTGTAGAGACGGAGCTTGCCCCGTCTCATTTTATAAAGTTGTCATCCCGAGCAAAGCGAGGGATCTGTAGTTAGTCGCTGATAACGGCTCGACCTTCGGCTAAACACGCCAACCGGCAACCGCAGTGCTCCGTCAAGGCTTCGCGCGGTGCTTCTCGAACCAGTCCAGCACATAAAGGGCTTTTGCGATCTGGTGGCTCGGGCGGCGTTGCACTCCATGCGGCTCAGTAGGCACGCGTACGAGGACGCTCTCCACCTTCAGCAACTTCAGGGCTGAGTAGTATTGTTCTGCCTCCGAAATCGGCGTGCGCCAGTCTTCTTCTCCCGTCATTAACATGGTTGGGGTCTTCACGTTGTTCACGTAAGAGATCACCGAGCGCTTCATGTACTGCTCGACGTTGTCCCAGGGCATCCCGGGAAACCAATAGAGCGTGGAGAAAGCGGGGAGGTCGGAAGTGAGCGTCCAACTATACCAATTGATCACCGGGTAGAGGCTGGCTGCGGCGCGGAAGCGGGTCGTATGGGCGATGGTCCAGCAGGTGAGCACGCCGCCACCCGAACCGCCCGTCACGAAGAGATTGTTGGGATCGATGTAGCCTTTGGCGATCACCGCGTCTACCCCGGAGTTCAGGTCCGAGAAATCGTCGCCCGGGTAGGCATGGTGAATGAGATTCGCAAACTCCTCACCGTAACTGGTGCTGCCGCGCGGATTGACATACACGACCACATAATCATGAGCGGCCCAGATTTGTTTAATAGTGTCGAAGTGTGCGCCATAGTTGGCGAACGGACCACCGTGTATTTCCAGGATCAGGGGATACTTCTTCGCGGGATCGAAATCGGGCGGCTTGACGATCCAGCCCTCGATCTTGCGCTGGTCAAAGGAAGAGTTGAACCAGAATTCTTCCACCTCGCCGAGTTTCTTCTGCATGAAGAGTTCGTGATTGAGAGAAGTAAGAACCCGTGGCGCGCGCTCCGTGGGAGTCGCAGCGGCAATGTCGCCCGGATCAGACGGGCTGCCGAAGGTCATGGCCAGGTTCCCGTTGCGCGCTTGCGAGAACACGGCGCCTCCGCTGTAGCTTGATCCACCGGAAGCGAGGTGGGCGGCAATCTCTTTGACCGAGCCGTCAAGAGTTGCATAAGCCAGCTTGGTGTCGCCCTGATCGTCGTACAGAAAGTAGACTCCCTTGCCGTCGGGCGCCCAGTGGGGCTCCTGAACGTCACGATCCAGCTTTGCCGTGAGTTCACGAGCATGGCTGCCGTCACGATTCATCAGGTAAAGATAGGTCGTCTGATGACCCTGATGTCGGTCGTCGAACCCGGTGTAGGCGATCTGGGTGCCGTCGGGCGAAATGTCGGGAGCGTCATCCGGGCCCTGGCGTTGCGTCAGCGGCTTGAACGAACCATCGGTGACCGAGATTTCGTAGACCTCCGTATTGAGCGGGTCGTACTCGAAATCAGACCGGAAATTTCCCGAGATGATGAGCGCCTTCCCGTCGGGTGTCCAAACCGGAGCAGTTCCGCCAAATACATTGCCGGCGTGAGGAAAGTCGCCGGTCGTCAACTGGCGGGGTGCGCCGCCATCAGCCGCGACGATGAAAAGCTGGGTAAATCCCGGTTTGAAATAACCGCGCCCGTTGAAGCGATAAATAAGGCGATCATAGATCTGCGGCGGGTCGGCCCACTTCGCTCCCTCCGGCGGCGAGGGCATGCCCGCGATTTTCGCTTTAGCTGCAGGAACAAAACTGCCGAAAGCAATGCGTTTGCCATCCGGAGACCACGAGATATTCGAAGGAGCGTATTCCAGGCTGGAAAGTTTGGCGGTTTGCCCCGTGTCCATCCAGCGAACGTAAAGCTGGGGCATACCATCGCGATCGGAGACAAAAGCTACCCGAGTGCCGTCCGGCGACCAGCGGGGCGACTCGTCGGTGAAGTTGCCTGCGGTGAGAGCGCGATCCTCCGTGCCGTCGAAGTTGATAATCCAGAGATTCGAGAGGCGCTTGTCGGTCATGCTATCGGCGAACGCGCGCACGTAGACAATGCGCTTGCCGTCCGGGGAAATCTGCGGGTCTGACGCAAATTGCAGATTGAAAATGTCAGAGGCGGTGAGACGGTTCGTCGTTTCCTGCGCGAAGACCAACAACGACATTACGGACCAGAGAGCGACGGCGAAAGGAAGTCGATAATGCCGGATAAAACACATGGGATCGAGATCTCCTTTTGGTATCGAAAACGGCACCAGTATAAGACCATCGCGCGTGTTCGCAACATCGTGAAAATGATTTTCATCGGGAGCTCCCGAATCGCTAACCATCGGTGCCAGCAAATGATCGCGGAGGCTATTCTGGAAACGGATGCGGTTCGGCCGCCCCTACTCGCCCGAGACCACCGGCGGCGTCGGCTGCAAACTGGAGAGCCGCGAGATCGTCGCCACCATCATTCCGGAGAGGAACTGCATGGTGGCCACATCGTTGTTGTCGAACGCGTGGGGCGTCGATGACAGCACCTCGAAAACACCCAGCGTCCGCCGGAAGTGGCGCAGGGGAGCGACCAGAATCGAGCGCACGCCCATCCGCCGGCAAGTTGCCCAATCCACGCGCGGGTTCGACTCGGCGTCGTCGCACAGCAGCACTTCGCCCGTGCGCACGCATTCGGCGGAGAGTCCGCTATCGGTTTGCAGTCGAACGCCGATATCCGGAGCGGTGCGTCCCGTGCGCGCCCGGCAAACAATTTCGTTCCCCCGGCGCAGCGCAATGGCTGCCCCGGTGGCGCCAGTCAGAGTTTGTGCTTTTTCCGCGATAATGCTAATGCCCGGCTCAAGATCAATTTCTCCGGCATTAATCAGCGCATGCGGCACCGAGAGTGGTCCATGATGGCGAGGCCGCATCCGATGCCGAGGAGAAAAAGTTGCCGCCGCGGGAAACTCGACCGCATATTCGTCGATCTGATCTTCGTCGGCCGCAACTTGCGGAACCGTGTAGAGCAGCGACCGCACCAGCCGGTCCAGTTCCGCATCTGCGATGAGATGCGCCGTCTGCTGCCCGCGGAGCGATCCACCAAGCACGCGCGAAAGACTCAGCACCGCGCCGCTGCCGCAGGCTAGACACCGCGGCGTATTGTTTTCACTGAGCAATTCACATTGCACGCAAAATACTGCCGACTGCAATGAAACAAAATTAACGTCGGTGGCCGTCAGCGAACGCTGCATTTGGATGATTTCCCCCCAGGACAATGAGGAAGAATGAGAGTAAACAGTTGCGCGCACAGGAGAAAGTGACAGGGCTGGTTCGGGCTGTGGATAACTCGACCGATTCAGGTTTCAACGTTTCAAAGTTTCAAGGTTTCAAAGTTTCAAAGGCGAAGGAGTCTTTGCGATTCGAAATCCTCAAATCATTGAAACCCTGAAACTCTGAAACCTTGAAACCTGCCTTCGCGCAACTATAATCCGCTCATGTCATTTCTCCGTTTCCTCATGCTCTTGTCGCTCGTTGTCTGGCTGGGTGGAGTGATCTTTCTCGCGTTCGTCGAAGCACCCACTGCCTTTTCGCCCGGTCTTCTTCCGACCCGCCACATGGCCGGATCAATCGTTGGCCGCTCGCTCGATTTGCTGCACTACATGGCCATCGTTTCCGGTATTGTTTTTCTGATCGCTTCCATGATCTACAGCCGGATGGCCACAGGAAATGCCCGCCCTCTGGCGGCTCGGCATCTTTTGATCGTGCTGATGCTCCTATTGACCGTGATCTCGCAGTTCGCTATTTCCCCGAAAATGCACGCCCTCCGCGCCGAGGTTGGCGTAATCGATAACGTGCCTCTGGACAATCCGCTGCGCCGGGAATTCGACCGTCTGCACGTTTGGTCGGAAAAATTCGAGGAGGCCGTGTTGTTGCTGGGATTGGTAGCGTTATACGCGACGGCGCAAGCCTTCCGATAATCTGATCGTGGAGAGCCGGGCGTCCCCGCCCGGCCGCTAAACTGCCGGACGGGCGAGACGCCCGTCGCTCCACCGTATGAATCATCGCGCGGTCATGGCACCGGCTTCACTGCAGGCGGCGCTTTCAGCGCGTCATCGAGATACGCCAGATACTCGGCGATCAGCCGATAGCTGTCGTAGTAATCGTTCATCTTGATGGCCGCCATCTTGTCGAAAGGCGAATGCAGAATCGGCCAGGTCTGTTGCGTCACCGAGTGCAGGGTGATGCGCGGAATCTGGTAGCGAGCGAACGATTCGGAATCCGCCGTGCCGAGGTCGTCCACGTTCATTGTGGTCACCGGCATTTTACTGGCGAACGCGACTGCGGCCAGCGCATCAAGCAGCACCTGGTCGGCGTGTGAGGCCCAGACCTCGGTCGGGCCGAGACCTAAGCTGTCAAAATTCACCATACCCTCGACATGCGCGCGCTGCTCGTTGCTGAGGTGGTCCACGTAATACCGCGATCCGACCAGCCCCTTCTCCTCGCCTGAGAATCCAACGAAAATCAGCGTATGATGACGCGGCTGCGCGCTGAGACTGTAGACCAGGCTGGGCAACAACGCCGCCCCGGTCCAGTTGTCGACCACGCCGTCGCCAAAGCTCTCGACCTTATCGGTATGCGCGCCGACCACGATGACTTCCGCTGTTTCGCCGGGCAATACGCAAATAACGTTCGGCGGAAGCCGGCGGTCGAGCCCTTGCTCGGAAAGATTCGCGCCCGTGCATCCAGCGTCGCCAAACCACTTCCGGATCAGCGCTTCCCGTTCGCTGTTCCTGGTTGAAAACGACTTCAGATGGGCCGCAACAGCTTCGCGCGTCCGCAAGCGAAAGTGAATCTGCGCCAACATTTGCGGCGAAGTTTGCGCGGAAGTCTGCGCGCAGGCGCAGACGGCACAAGCAATGCCAACGATCAGCGCTCCCGCAAGATGGCCAAGGAATTTTCTGAGGAGAGTCTTATCGTAGCGTCGCATTCCGCTGAGCGTAGCACGGACGATCCTCCTTTGCATCGCGCGAAGCGCGTCAACCACGGAGGCGCCGAGATACGGAGAAAAAATAAAGACTTGCTCTAGCTTTCTCCGTGACTCCGTGTCTCCGTGGTCAACGAATCTGGCCCACCGTCGCGCGTATCCGTATCGCGCACGATGATTTATTCTTTTGTTTAAACTGAAAGCTGACAACTGATAGCTGAAAGCTGATAGCTGAGAGCTCCCCATGAAAACTGGCATCATCGGTCTGCCGCAGGTCGGCAAGACATCTCTATTTCGCATTCTGACAAAAGTCAACCTTTCCGAGCCGGCGTTTTCGAACCCGCGCGAGGCGCACATCGGGGTCGCCAAAGTACCCGACGAGCGCCTCGACAAGCTGGCCGCGCTCTACAAACCGAAGAAGCTGACGCACGCCTCGGTCGAGTACGTGGATGTCGGCGCCATCGGCCAGGACGCGCTGAAAGAGACCGCCTACATCGGCCATCTGCGCCAGGTGGACGCGCTCATTCACGTTCTCCGCGCCTTTGAAAACGATGCCATTCCGCACGTCGGCCCGATCGATCCCCTGCGCGACATCAAGAATGTTGAGTTCGATCTCATGGTCAGCGATCTGGGCCAGATCGAAAAGCGGCTCGAGCGCTTGGAAAAAGATCTGAAGAAGATGAAGACGCCGGAACTCGAAAAAGAAAACGAGCTGCTGATCAAAGCCAAAGCCCAGATCGAAGCCGAAAAACCTCTGCGCGAAATGGAAATGACGCCCGAGGACAAGAAGCGCATCCGTGGCTTCATGTTTCTAAGCGAGAAGCCGATGCTCTACGTGCTCAATATTGGCGAGAGCACGGAACTCGGCAAGGATCTGGAAGCGGCGGTGGGAAAATATAAGCTGACCGAAGTGGCCGCGCGTCCGAATGCCGGAGCCAGCGCGATCTGCGGCAAAGTGGAAGCCGAACTAGCGGAGATGAGCGACGAAGACGCGGCGGAATTTCTGGGCAGCTATGGACTGACTGAGAGCGGCCTCTCGCGCCTGATCCGCAAGAGCTATCACCTGCTCGGGCTGATTTCGTTCTTCACCGCCGGCGAAGATGAATGCCGCGCCTGGACGATCCCGCTGAATACACGCGCCCAGAACGGCGCCGGAGCCATTCATTCCGATCTCGAAAAGCACTTCATCCGCGCCGAAACCATTCGCTGGGATCAGTTGCTGGAAGCGGGTTCCGAGGCCAACGCGCGCGCCAAAGGCACGCTGCGCCTCGAAGGCAAAGATTACATCGTGCAGGATGGCGATGTAATGCACATCCGGCACAGCGGTTAACAAGTTCTCATTTCCCGGTTCTCAGCTCCCGGTGAAAAATGCCCAGATCCGTTCTGAGAACTGAGAACCGGGAACTGAGAACTATTCTCGACCCTCAATAGCGGCCCTGGTTGGTCCAAAGCCTCACCATTTCCTCGACCGAGAACAGCTCGTCCGGATTCTCGGCGAATCTCGCCTCGAGGCTGAAGGCGTGCATTTCCAGGTGCACGCTGACGTGGGAGCGTGTTCGCAAAAAACCCCGTACAAAAAGTTCGGAGTACCGTTCGAGCCCTAGAACCTTGAACTGCACCGCATGCACCAGCGCGTGAAACAAGCGGCGGTCTGTGATTTCACTGGGAAAGACCACGACATCCTCGAAGGTCAAAGAGTCCATTTGTACGAGCTCGGGCAGGTTCGTGAGGCCCAGAGCCTTCGCCTCGGCATAAAAGGGTGGATTGGAAATGGTGTGATTCCGCAGTTCCACAATCCGGATCTCCGCCAGCAGAGTCGGAGAAAAGAAAGGCTGCATCCTGCCGTACTGGTCCGCGCTGAGTTGTACACCCTGAGGGCGGTATTCCTGTCGCTGGTCACGGAGGTATTGACGCATGCGCTCAACCGCGGCAACCATTTTTTCTTCCGGAAATTTGGAGGCTCGCGGCGAGGCGATGGAAGTCGGTTCGGAGACCTGCCGGGCAATGAAGCTGTAGTAGTCCTTCAACGCGGTGGCCGAAGCCACTGCCTTGCGCAATACGTCCCGTTCGGCATAGTAGGCAATGTCTTCTGGCGAAAAACGCAGCCGCAGCCGGTCCTTCGCGCACTCGGCGCTCAGCAGTTCAAGCTGGGCGTTTCGCAGTTCCGCGTTCATCTGCACAATGGCGACGCGGTCGTCGCTCTTATTCCATGACAACATCTCTTGCACTCCTGAAATTTGAAATCCTCGGGGGAGGGTGGGGAAGGGCCCGTACAAAAATTCATCGTACTTTAACATTGTTAGTTTTACGTTGTCAACTATAATTAACGCCCTCTAAAAGAGCGCAGGACTATGCTCTTTATAATCAATATGATAGTTGAACGTGCATCGGTCGATGGTTGCCTCATTCGGTCTAATTTTTCCTTCATGCCTGAGGAATTGTGTTGTACAGTGTACAAAGATGCTGAACGTCGGAGGGAAACCGCATGCCCCCGATTCCTGACAAGCAGTTGGAAGAACGCATCTTGACGGCCGCCCGCCGGTTGTGGCGCGAGCGTGGTGAGAAGGGTCTTACGTTGCGCGACGTGGCCCGTACGGCCGGCACGACCACGCCTACGGTTTACAAACGATTTCGTAACAAAGAAGCAATCCAACTGGCATTGGCATCGCGTTTCCGGACGGAATTATTTGCCGATGTCTTCGCGTCCTCACGTGTCGAGGAAATATACCGGCGATTCCTTGACTATGCGAAGGCCAATCCGCACGAGTACGAACTGCTCCGTTTGTCGTGGCCGCAGTTGTCGGCGCCCGGTCGTCCGCGTCCCGGACATGTTTGGGCGTCGGCGCAGTTGGCGGCGCGTTTTGGCGGCCAGGCCGAGGATTACGGCCAGGCTGTCGACGCGGTGTTCTTTCTCTGCCACGGAGCTTCCACTCTGCTTGCGGTGGAAGGGGAAGCGGCGACCCACGATGCGATACGCGAGGCCTGCGTCCAAATCTGCGACCGGCTGATCGAGAACATTGAAATCTTTCGTCCCTGCGACTAGCGCCGGGCGCCACTTGGTCGGCCGCTTTCACGGCCTTGTAGAGTTCTTCCTCAGCCCCTAGTGCACATGAAAAAACCGATCCAGCACAAACATGCACGCCGCTCCGACGAAGACCAATAACGCCATCTTCACGCCGGGCTCCTTATTCACTTCCGGAATCAGATCCGAAGCAGCGACGTAGATCGTAACGCCCGCCGAAAGCGGCAGGCCGAAGCTCACCTCGTGTCGGAAAACGGCCATCGTCATCACTCCGGCCACGGTCGCCACGCCCAGCAGCATGGATGCTCCCCAGGCGAAGGCGCGGCTTCGTCCGCTCGCGAGCATCACCGACGAAACCGTGAATCCTTCCGGAATCTTGTGTAGAAAAACCGCCAGAAAGATGATCCAGCCGAGCGCCGGGGAAACGAGGAATCCCGAGGCGATCGCGATCCCATCGAAAAACGTGTGGATCAGCAGCCCGATCAGAACCGAGTAGCTTTTGTGAGCGTGCACGAACTGGTCGGCGTGCGTCTCTTCTCCAAAGTGGAAATGCGGGGTGACCGTGTGCTCAAAGAAATGGACGAGCAGGTATCCAAGCAGGATGAGAAATCCGGCATACGGTCCGCGCAACTGAATGCTGGCTGGCACCATTTCGACCAGCGCCGTCGCCAGCATGAAACCTGCGCCGAGCGCAACAAAGTACCGAAGATACGACCGCTCCCAATTCCTCTGGACGATGATGGCGCCGCCGAACACGTTCGCGCCCGCCGCCGTCAGCCCCAGCAGCACACTGGTCAGGATAGGGGACATGAGGAAAGAGAATATCAGGTTGCGGATAGATTGATTTCCCGTAGAGACGCGGCTTGCCGCGTCTCGGGGCCACCGAAAGACGGGGCACGCCCCATCTTTACAATAATGCCAAGCGTGCCAGCTATAATCCGCTGTAACTGAAAGCTGATAACTGACAGCTGACAGCCGCTCTCATGCGCTTCGAACTCTTCGTGGCAACCCGCTATCTTCGCGCCAAACGCCGCCAAGCGTTCATCGGCGTCATCACGGGTATCTCCATCCTGGGAGTAGCGGCGGGGGTAGCTTCGCTGATCGTTGCGCTGGCCATCAATAACGGCTTTCGGCAGGATTTGCAGGCGCGGCTGCTGGGTTCGACCGCCCACATCAGTCTGCTACGGGTAGAAAGTGACGGCATCCGCGATTGGCGTCCGCTGCTCGAGAAGCTATCGAAGCAGCCGCACGTGGTGGCAGCCGCTCCGGCGATTTACGAGCAGGTACTCATTTCGCGCGGGCCACGGGCCCGCGGCGCGGTGTTGAAGGGAATGCTGCCGCAGTATGAGCGCAACGTCAGCGATCTGCTGAAATCGGTGACGCTAGGATCAGCGGCGGCGCTGGAGGAAGAGCCCTCTGCAGAGAGGACGAATCAAGCGGATGCTGCGGAGGTCGCGAGCGTAGCGCCGGCGTCCTCGCCGACTGCCACGGCAGGCGTCTCGCTCGCCGCGGACAAGGGCGCGACACAAGCTACATCTCCTGACGACCTGACTGGTGTTCAGCAACGCGTCGCGGCGATGCCTCCGATTATTCTCGGCAAAGACATGGCCGACGAAATTGGCGTGACCGTGGGGTCGGTGGTGCTGG
>JBEKIB010000003.1:0-123119 GCA_050011975.1 Terriglobales bacterium
GGGCTACGTGGTCAAAGGGCGCTGAAAATGGCTTTGGGGCAGCTTTGAGGGCCGTCTTGGTCGACCGGCACACCCCTTCACTGCCCCATCAGATCTCGATTGTCGCGCACGGCGGGTTGGATGTCTGTGCGGCCGGTCACGGATGGTTTGTGATGAAAGAGTTCGGTCAGTTTGCGGATGCTATACGGTTGTAGAGGTTAGAAGGCGGGCGGCATCCACCTATGCCGTTAATGCCAGCCAGATCGCCGAGGCGATTTTCGGTCTCGCGGCGATAGGGATCGTCCCGGGTGAGGCGGTCGATGTGGACGCAATATCTATTCCGGTTGGGATACTTGCTCCGCTGACCGCTGCGGCGACTGGCTTGAGGCTCTCGCTTGCACGTACCACGAAGCGCAGAACAAGGCCAACAGCAGCACAACTCCAAACACGCTCCAGATTACGTTGCTGGACTTTGGCCCAGGGCTGGACTTTGGCTCAGGCCTGAACTCTGGCTCAGGCGCTGGGATTCGGGCCGGTGCAACGGCTGCCGCTGCCCCGCCACCAACGGAAACTACGCCCAGGGTTTGCCGACAGCTGCTGCAGAAGCGCGAGTCATCGGGTATATCGGCGCCACACTTTGTGCAGAACATTAGCTGATCCTCATCCGCAATTCTGCTGGACGCATGGGCTTTGAACAAGGTTACGGGAGTCACTAAAGTGACCTCCTCCAAGTAATGGTTTCTGGGACGGTCGCGCTCAGCGGTCGCTAAGGAAAATGGAATACAAAGAGAAATTCTGAAACAAGCGGCGTCAGTCCGCGTCGGCCGGCTGGCTGCATCCTTGTCCCGATCGTGCGCCGGCACCTGCAAGCGCTTCGATCTCCCGTTCGAGAGCCTCGAATCGGCGAGCGCTCCAACCGAGATTCTCATCATAACGTTCGACCCGGCAGTCGGCGAATGAGATGGCGATGCCCACCAGATCGCCCAGGCGATTTTCGATTTCGCGGCGATAGGAATCGTCCAGGGTGAGGCGGTCGATGTCGATGACCAGATGGCATTGCGGCTCGCCCAGTTGCCTCGCGAGAAGCCACATGAAATAGAAGATGAAGTAGAGCCTCCGCAAAACTGATTCATCGACGAGCTTGCCGCGGAAGGCCTCGCGCAGCCCGGAGGACTCGAGCAATGCCGGCAGTTCAATGGCGGCCAGCAGCGGCGCGAAGGCGGGCGCTTCCATATTGTGGCGGAGAATGACCACGCCGCGTTGCAGAAAATAAGGATTGCCCTGCACGGCTTGGCGCAACATCGACAGAAACTGACGGCGCGGCTCGCGGCGGATGAAGATATGCGCGCCGGGCATGCGGGAGCGGAACCATGCCACCCTCAGATCGGTGCGCACGAAGCCGTAGACTGGACGCCGCCCGAGCCGGGCGGCGAGGCTCGCCAAGTCGGCCAGATAGGCTTCCAGTTCGGGCAGAGAATCAGCGATCGTGGCGCAGTATCGCCCGAAAGTGAGATGGGCGGGAAAACCTGGGATGCCGCCGCCGGGGCCGATCAAGGGACGAAATTCCTCCAGGTAGGGCGCTTCGAGCGCTGGATGATTGGCAAAGGACCAGGGGACGAAGCGATCAACAATTTCCGCCGTCAAAGTGAACAGATGTTCGTTGAGCGGTTCGAAGTAACAGTAGGTATCGGGCCACTGCCTGAACTTCGCCCAGACGTAGGTGCTCGCCGCGCGCCAGCTCGAATGCAGGAAGATCGCTTCCTCGCCCATTTCTCTTCTCCCGGCATCCCGCAACACGAAAGCAGGCCGGACGGGGCAACCGCCTCTTGTCAGGAAACTCTGATTAAGTCTTCGCTGGCGAGACGGGGTTCTGACGGCATGGCTGAAGCCATACCCCTTCAAAGCTCCCGTGAACCGACTTAACCAGAGTTACCCTGGATCAACTTCATCTGCTTCGGTGCGGCGGTTGTGATGCGCACGCGCTCTACCCGGCGATCGGTTGAGTCGAGGACTTCGAACTTCAGTCCTTCGTCTTCGATGACTTCGCCTTGCTTGGGAATCCTTCCGGCGAGTTCGCTGACCAGGCCGGCGATGGTCGACGATTCGTGGCCTTCCGGGCGCATGCCGAAGAGTTCGTCGAGGCGGTCGACATCCATGTTGCCGGGGACGATGTAGGAGTGGTCGTTTTCCTGCACCACTTGCGCCTTCTCGTGCTCGTCGCCGATTTCGCCGACTATCTCTTCTACCAGATCTTCGATGGTTACCAGGCCGGCTACGCCTCCGTATTCATCTACCACTATCGCCATGCGGATGTTACTACGCTGCATCTCGCGCAGTAAGTCACTTACTAACTTGCTTTCCGGGACAAAGTAGACATCCTTCCTCATCAATGTAGCGACTGTGCGCGTGTGCGCCTCGGAGTCGGGGACTTGCAGCACGTCCTGGGTGTAGAGAATGCCCTTGATATGGTGAATCGAACCTTCGTATACAGGAATGCGCGAGAAATGCTTACCGCGGAGTAACTCGACCACGTGCTCGACGGTGTAGTCGGACGGGACGGCGACTATCTCGGGCCGAGGTTTCATCGCTTCGCGAACCGTCTTGCCGCTGAACTCGACCGCCGACTGGATCAGATCGCGATCGCCTTCCTGAATAATGCCTTCTTCCTGTCCCGCCTCAATCAAGGCGTCCACGGCTTCGGAGGAAGTTTCCGGCTGCGCATCGGCGTGCTCGCGGGTCAGCGAGGTGACGGACTGGCAGAATCCGAGGACCAGCGTCAGCGGCAGAACCAGATAGATGAGCAGGCGCAAGAGGAGCGTCCAGTCCGCCAGCCAGCGCCCGCGGGTTCGCGAAAAAAAGACGAAAGGCAACAGGCGGTTGAAAAAGATGATGATCAGCACCAGACTGAGCGTGGCCTCGAGGACTTCGTAGACGCTCCAGGCGCGATCGCGAAACACGGTGAAGCCGACGATCATGGCAATGGCAGCGGTGACCAGTTGCGTCAGAATGGCCATGGAGAGCGAGGCGCGAGTGCGGGTGACGCCGAGGCGCGGCTCGACGATCTGCTCGAAGGCGTCGATGTTGTCCTGGAAATCGCGCGAGAGGAATTTGCCGATCTCCTGGTAGAGACGGTCAACGTAGGAGACCAGCGTCAGCAGGCCGAAGAGGAGCACGAGAGCGATGCTGACACCGATCATTGCTAGCGCTTCCTCCTGGCATGGCGGGGCTTCGCCACGCTCGACAGCCGAGGGCTGCCGTCCCTACGCGGAGCCGTTCGTTCGATCAGGCCCAGCGGAAGGTGGAGCTTCGCGCGCAATTGTTTTTCGCGCCTTGCCATCTGTCCATTGTCGCACTCGTGATCGTAGCCGCGCAGATGGAGAACGCCGTGCAACACCAGAATCTTAACTTCCTCGGCGGGAGAGTGTCCGAGCGCGCGCGCGTTTTGCGATGCAATTTCCGCTGAGATGGCGATTTCGCCGGCGAATTGTTTTCGAGCATCGGGCTCGGCGGGAAACGATAGCACGTCGGTGGGCTTGTCTTTTCCGCGGAAACGGCGGTTCAGAGACTTCATCCCGGCGCCCGTCGTCAGGAGCACGTCGACTGTGCCCTTCAATCGGGCGGCGCGCCGGGCGCGAGCCAGGAAACGGTCGAGCGCCAACTCGGTCAGGTCCGCGACGCGCTTTTGAAAGATGACCAAGCTCTCCCCACGTCAACCCCTCAAGGGGCGTTTGATTTCGAAGACTTGCGGCATCGCTAAAGCAATGCCCTGATACAAATCTGGCATGGCCAAAGCGATATCGTGATACGAGACCCGCGTTTCTCCCACAGCCTGCTAGAAACCCCATGCAATGCGAAAAGGAGGGTAGCGGCGAGGCTCCCTCCTCTGTGGCACTGACACCCTTCTTCTTAATTGCGCAAGCGCGGCTCTTCGGCCGGTCCCGGCAATGACGCTGGCCGCGGAGAATTTTCGGCAATGTTAGCTTGCGACGCGCCCGGCTTCGGCTCGAGCAGCGACAACTGCTGCTCCGCCAGCCGCGACTTGTGCTCGTCGTAGGCGCGAATGATCCTCTGCACCAGGTGATGACGCACCACGTCGCTTTCGTCGAAGTGCACGAAGGCGAGGCCGTTTACGCCTTGCAGAATTTCTCCCGCTTCGATCAATCCGCTGCGGCGCGCGTTGGGCAAGTCGATTTGCGTGACGTCGCCGGTGATCACCGCCTTGGAACCAAATCCCAGGCGGGTTACGAACATCTTCATCTGCTCGGAGGTGGTGTTCTGCGCCTCGTCGAGGATGACGAACGAATCGTTCAGCGTGCGGCCGCGCATGAAGGCGATGGGCGCGATTTCGATGATATTTTTTTCCAGATAGCGCTCCACGCGCTCGGGCTCCATCATGTCAAAGAGCGCGTCATACAGCGGCCGCAGATAGGGATCGATTTTCTCCTGCAAGGTGCCGGGCAGAAAACCGAGACGTTCGCCGGCTTCGACCGCCGGGCGCGCCAGAATGATGCGGTTGACCTGCTTGTTCAGCAGGGCCGAAATCGCCATGGCCACGGCGAGGTAGGTCTTGCCCGTGCCGGCGGGGCCGACGGCAAACACCATGTCGTGCTTCTCGATGGCTTCGAGGTAGCGGCGCTGATTGGGGCTTTTGGGCTGGACGGTGCGGCGCCCAAAGGAACGCTGGCGTCCGGCTTCAGCCAATCCACGGAGAGTCGCATTCGGGTCGCCGACGACCACGCGCAACATGCTGCCGAGGTCGCCGTTCACGAACTGGTGGCCGGACTTCCGCAGATGCTCGTAATCGGCAAACAACTGTTCGGCGCGGGCCACGTCGCGGGGCGCGCCTTCCAGTTCAATGCGGTCGGAGCGCAGATCGATATTGATGTTCAGGCCGTCTTCGAGCACATGGAGATTTTCATCGCGCGTGCCGAACAGGGTCTCGATGTTAGGGGTGAGTTCAATATTTTTTTTCATTCAGGATGCAGCGCCGCCTCCAGCAGCCGGACTGGGCTCACTCTTCAGGTTCTTATCGGGATGTGGTTGATCGGGACGTGCTATGCCGGATTGGGGCGAATCCGCGCCGGCGTTTTTTGCACGCAAAGAACTGGATATGGAAGTAGAGCGGACCGGATTGCTCACCCCGACGAAGGGGCGGTGACCAACCATTTGACACCAGCGTAGCGCGGGCGGGCGGGGGAGTCAATGGCATCGGATGCAGGGCATCGGATGCAGAGGACCGGTTCCCGGCGGCGCTGGGTACACACGATGGAGGCGCACCATCCCACCGGCTGTTGCCCAATCAGCCTGCCGTGCAGAAAACGCGCCCTTGTTGAAGTTGTTTACCGACGCCTATCCAAATAACCGGCAAACGCTGGGATTGTGAGTGCTATGGCGACATTTCGCCAATTGACCCAGGCCGGTCGATTCCGGGACAGAGTTGCGTTCTCACGCGCGCGGTCACGGACAGGCTCGCAACTCCGGCCACCAGAGCCGAGTTCCGCCAGCCCATCACATCGAATGGTGATGACTGCCACTGCAAAAATCAGCAGGAGGAGTAGACTTGCGCCGCGTTCATCGCCTCTCCGAAAAGCAGTTCCCGCCCGTTGAGAACACAGCCCCCTGAGGCGGCTGAATCTAATCCCTAACATCGGGACGTAACCATTCGTCCCGCGGAGGTTCGACATGATTGACCTGTTTTCAAACTGTAAAGAGCCGGGTCGGATCTGGCCGGTTACGGTCGCCTTACTAGCCACCATCCTGCTGATCGGGGGAACCGCGTTTGCCCAGGTTCCGCTGACGGATTCGGTGGATGTGGTGCAGACGCTTCTACTGTCGCGCACCCCGGTGTCAAATCCGGCGCCCGCGGTTTTAAGTGAGAGCTTCATCGTTACCCCAACCCCAACCCCGACGGCGATAGCGATCCTGCTTCCCGGCGGTACAGGACTCATCGGACTTGCTCCTAATGGCACCGGCGGCGGCACGCTCGATGTGAATTCCCATAACTTCGTGGTGCGCAGTCGTTACCTATTCGCGGGCCACAACCTCGACACCATTACCCTCGATGCCGCGACTGATTTTTACTTGCTCCCCGACGGTCTGGCCGGCTATGAAGGCAGCGCCGCCCATGTTTCCGACATTTTGACCGTCATCTCGTGGGCGCGTTCCAAAGCACCTGGCCTGCCGGTCTGGATAGTGGGTACGAGTCGGGGAACCGGCGGAGCATTCGTCGCGGGCTCCTACAGTCCTGTGCAGGGTGGGCCGGATGGCCTGGTTCTGGCTGCATCTGTCAACGATGCGGATGATCCCGATTCCGTGCTGGCGGTGAACCTGGCGGGCATCACAGTGCCCGTGCTTCTCATCAATGACGCGGGCAGCACCTGCAGCCTTGCGACTAGCGCGGCTGAAAAGACGGTTCTGAAGGGGTTGAAGAACTCGCCCAGAAAGAGCATCGAGAGTGTTGCGTCTGGCAAACTCACTGCCTTGACTGACAATTGTAATGGGCTTTCCGATCACGGTTTCTTTGGCATCGAGGATACTGCAGTCAGCGATATCACGGTGTGGATAGCCAAATGAGCCACTGAGGGTAGGCATCGGTTCCAAGCTGAGCCACGACCAGTGCCGCCTTTACTAGGCATACGAGGGGGCGGCTTTGAGGTTGTCTTACTTCGCTTCGGGCAACGATGCCCACACCGCCCGATCCTTGGCCCAGGCCCGCAGCTGGGCAATCTCCTCAGCTCGCGTGACCGACAGTGGCACTGTGGACGCGAGCGCGGTGAGCAGGTCTTCGGTGCTTAAATCCTGCTTGTTCGCAGTGGGGGAGACGGGGCAAGCCCCGTCTCTACTAAAGGCGGCGTAGAGGGCGGTTTGGACGGCGGATTCGATTTCGGCTCCGGAGAAGCCTTTGGCTGCGGCCGCAATGCGATCCAGGTCGTAGTCGGCCGGCTTACGTTTACGCTTGGTTAGCTGGATGGAGAATACCTGCTTCCGCTCGGCTGCGCTGGGCAGGTCTACGAAGAAGAGTTCATCGAAGCGGCCTTTGCGAATCAGCTCCGGCGGCAGCACGGTGACGTTGTTGCAGGTGGCGGCTACGAAGACGGCGGGCTTGCGTTCCTGCATCCAGGAAAGAAACGACGCCAGCAGGCGCGAGGAAACTCCGGCGTCGGCGCTAGCGGAATCGGGGCCACTTCCGGCAAAAACCTTTTCCAGCTCGTCGATCCACAAAACGCAGGGCGCCAGGCCCTCGGCTACTCGGAACACCTTCTGGATGCGTTTTTCCGTCTCGCCAATGAATTTGTCGTAGACCGCGGCGGTATCGAACTTTACCAGCGGCAGTTTCCATTCTCCAGCTACGGCTCTGGCGCAGAGACTCTTGCCGCAGCCTTGCACACCTAGAATGATTACGCCTTTGGGCGGATCGAGGCCGAACTTGAGCGCGCCGTCGTCCCAAGCGCCACGGCGCTGCTCCAGCCAGCGCTTTAGATTGTCGAGGCCGCCTACGCTGGCCATGTTGTCGGTCGCATCCACGAACTCCAGCATTTCGGAGCGCTTGAGCAGAGCCTTCTTGGCGTCGAGCACGTCGGTGACGCAGCCGGGCGCAAGCGCCAGGCGTGCGACCACGGTCTGCGAGATGGCGCGTTCGGCGGCTTCTTCCGTCAGGCCGCGGAGATTGGCGGCCATCGCGTCCACGCCATTCGCGTCGAGTTGGAGTTTCAGGGTGTGAGTACCGGCCAGACGGGTGTAGGTTTCACGGATAATTTCTCGCAGGCGGTCGCGGTCGGGCAACGGCAGATCGAGAAATTCGACCAGGCTGGCCAATTCGGGCGGCATCTCGATGGCGGGGGCGGTGAGCACCAGGGTCCTTCGATTCGCGGAGAATTTCTGTCCCACGTCGCGCAGGCGCCGCACCACGACCGGGTTATCCATGTGCCGATGGAAATCCTTGAGCACGAATACAGCTTCGACGGTCATAGTCTCCAGGTTCGCCAGCGCTTGCACCGGATCGGTGGTGTTGTACATGGCCGGCCTCGGACTGGCGCCGGCATCGGAGTTGCCTTGCGGGATCGTGCCCGCTCGAGTTTCCGTACGCACATACCCAAGCGGCTGGGGAGCGGCAACACCGCTGCCGGAGCGAACGAGGCCGTCGGCGATGGTCCACTCGAAGACCGGCAAACTCAACTGCGAGCAGGCCATGCGCACCAGCGAAAGGGCGCGCACTTCCTCGACCGTCTCCATGACGACGATTGGGGTTGAAGAATTGATGAGGACTCTAAGCCGGTCGAGTGGATTTACGGGCGGGTTTACGGGCGGCGTTGCGGGCGAATTCATATCTGTTTGACCCGATGCGACTTGCTGCCTTACAATAGTAGCTTCGGTTCCTACCGGAATATCTTCCTAGCGCAATCTAGGACAAACAAAGGTAATCAAGCCGCATGGCAAATCATTTTTCGGCGCTGAAACGCGCCCGACAAACAACGAAGCGAACCGTCCGCAACCGGGCCAACGCTTCCGAACTGCGCACCGCTCTGCGGAGCCTGCGCGAGAGCCTGGAAAAAGGCGACAAAGCTGCCGCTGGCCAGACTTACCGGCAGACCGTGTCGGCGCTCGACAAGGCAATCCAGAAGGGCGTTTTGCATGAAAACACGGCCTCGCGCTACAAGTCCCGCCTGTCGGCGCGGCTGAACGCCTTGAAGTAGGCGCTCGGGTAGGTGCCGGGAAGGTTAACCGCCGGACGCCAAATTCGGTTGCAGATTCTTCTTGACCTTCCCCAGCGGTTTGTTATACTTAGACGTTCTCTGGACATTAAAGCAGTTTCTGCCGGTCCTTTGGAACCTCCGCCCGCGTTGTGGCATCTCCTTAAGAATTGAGCAACTTTCGGGTAGGGCGGGGCATCTATTTGGGTAATTCTGGCAAATCCCTTTGAACCTGGCCCGAATTGCAGCTTGGCTGACCTTAGTCGACCATCCCCTAATGGGCGGACGATGGGATCGTAGCCTAAATTATTCATGTTGAAGGAGAACGACCGAACATGCGCTCTGATCGCGTATTTGACGCTCTACATACTTTGCGGAATCGGTATATGCTTTGCCAGCTTGCCTCGAAGGCAACGCGCAAATTTCATAAGCCGAACACCCGCATTCAGGAAACCATGAATCAGGTGTTTGACAAAATCGCCGATGCGGAACGTCATGACATCCTGAGCGAACCCGAGAACTTTGCCGAAGCACAACGGCGAGCTGCTTAAGCAGCTCCGCCGTGTGCCCGCACGGCGGCAAAGCAATCCATCCCCCGACGAGGAACGACAATCCCTCCCGAAGAAAATCCACGTAGGTAAATATGACCATCGCCGAACTGAAAGAAAAAAACATTACCGAGCTGACCAAGATCGCCCGATCTTTGGAGCTGCCCGGCGCCAGCGGACTCCGCAAACAGGATCTCATCTTCAAAATCCTGCAGGCGCAAAGTGAAAAAGAAGGACACATCTTCGCCGAAGGTGTGCTGGAGATCCTCCCTGACGGCTACGGCTTCCTGCGCTCGCCCGACTACAACTACCTGCCCGGGCCCGACGACATTTACGTGTCGCCATCGCAAATCCGCAAGTTCGACTTGAAAACCGGTGACACCATCAGCGGCCAGGTGCGCCCGCCCCACGAGGGCGAAAAATATTTTGCGCTGGTCAAGATCGAGGCGGTCAATTTCGAGTCGCCCGACGAGGCCCGCAACAAGATCCTGTTCGACAACCTGACGCCGCTATATCCGCAGGAGCGGCTGAAGCTCGAAACCACGCGCGAGAATATCAGCGCCCGCGTCATGGACCTGCTCACCCCGCTAGGCAAAGGCCAGCGCGGCCTGATCGTCTCGCCGCCGCGCGCCGGCAAAACCATGCTGCTGCAAAACGTGGCGAATTCGATTACTACGAATCATCCTGAAGTCGTGCTGATGGTGCTGCTGATCGACGAGCGCCCGGAAGAAGTCACCGACATGCAGCGCTCGGTCAAGGGTGAAGTCATCTCTTCAACCTTCGACGAGCCCGCTGCCCGCCACGTGCAGGTCGCGGAAATGGTGATCGAAAAGGCCAAGAGATTAGTCGAGCACAAACGCGATGTCGTCATCCTGCTCGATTCCATCACGCGCCTGGCGCGCGCTTACAACACCATCGTTCCGCCCTCAGGCAAGGTCCTCTCGGGCGGCGTCGATTCGAATGCGTTGCAGCGTCCGAAGCGCTTTTTTGGATCGGCGCGCAACATCGAAGAAGGCGGCTCGCTGACCATCATCGCCACCGCCCTCATCGACACCGGTTCGCGCATGGACGATGTGATCTTCGAAGAATTCAAGGGCACGGGCAACTCGGAAATCATCCTGGATCGCAAGCTGGTCGATAAGCGGACGTTCCCGGCCATCGACATTCAGCGCTCCGGCACGCGCAAGGAAGAGCTGCTGATTCCGAAAGAAGATTTGCAGCGCATCTGGGTGCTGCGCAAGGTGCTGAACCCGCTGTCTCCGGTCGAAGCCATGGAGTTGTTGATCGAGCGGCTGGCGAAGGCGGGGTCGAACAGCGAGTTCCTGGCCAAGATGAGCCAGTTGTAGGTTGCGCGGGACGAATTCATTGTACGTACAATGTTCCACGTGGAACACTTTGTAGTCCCGTAATTATACATACAAATATATCAGTACGTCCGGTGTTACAAGTGCGCGGACGATCGCGCCGCACAGAGAAATAGAAGAGCCGCGACCAGTATAGAAGCGCCGATTTGCCGTGCCAGGACGGACGCCTGCTTTGCCATACCGCCGCGAAGATAAACAGCACACCAAACACTCAGAAAATCCAGAAAGACCGGACCCCAAGCGTTAATAAACGACGGCGAAGCCGTTACGAAAATAAAGCTCTAGCCACTGTCCGCTGCGTGTTGCATGGCGAGAGCCCGCTGATTCTTGCCGTCTCCAACTCTGATCCGATTTAAGAGATAGCTTCCAAGGAGTACGAGCCGCGGGGACAGCCGCGGGCGGCTGTCCCTGCAAGCTCAATTCGCGCAGTTAGTTCGAGCTGATTCGCATCCCGTAGAACGACCGGTACACGAAGAAGACCGAGACTGCGAAGAAGCAGAGCGCCAGGATATGGGTCAGCCCGGTGCCCTGGTCGTGGGCCAGCGAGACGGCCAGTTCGACCGCGAGCAGTCCGAACAGCGTGGTGAACTTGATGACCGGGTTCATGGCCACCGAAGACGTGTCCTTGAAAGGATCGCCCACCGTATCGCCGATCACCGTAGCGTCATGCAGCGGCGTGCCTTTCTGCTTCAGTTTGGTTTCGACGATCTTCTTGGCGTTGTCCCACGCCGCGCCGGCGTTGGCCATGAAGATTGCCTGGTAGAGACCGAAGATCGCAATCGAGATCAGGTACCCGATAAAGAAGAACGGTTCCACGAAGGCAAACGTCAGGGTCCCGAAGAAGACCGCGACAAAGATGTTGAACATGCCCTTCTGCGCGTACTTGGTGCAGATTTCAACTACCTTCTTGCTGTCGGCAACCGAAGCCTTTTCCGCGCCCTCGAGATGGATGTTGGCCTTGATGAACTCCACGGCGCGATAGGCGCCGGTGGTCACGGCCTGCATGGATGCGCCGGTGAACCAATAGATCATCGCGCCGCCCGTTATCAGGCCCAGGAAGAAGGGAGCGTGCAGCAACGAGAGCTTCTCCACATTCGCGGTCAGCCCATTGGTCAGCGCCATAATGATGGAGAAGATCATGGTGGTTGCGCCCACGACCGCCGTTCCAATCAGCACCGGTTTGGCGGTCGCCTTGAAGGTATTGCCGGCGCCGTCGTTCTCTTCCAGTAAGTCCTTGGAGCGGTCAAAATTCACGTCGATGTTGAAGTCCTTCTTGATTTCCGCCTTGACGTTGGGCACCTGCTCGATCAGCGAAAGTTCATAGACGGACTGCGCGTTGTCGGTCACCGGCCCATACGAATCGACGGCGATCGTCACCGGGCCCATGCCGAGGAACCCGAAAGCAACCAGACCGAAAGCAAACACTGGCGCGGCAATCATGGTGGCCGCCGCGCCCAGGCCCATCTGGCTGAAGAAGTAAGCAATCGACATCAAACTGACCATTGCCAGCCCCAACCAATAAGCCGAAAAGTTTCCGGCGACAAAACCGGAGAGGATGCCGAGCGACGCGCCGCCTTCTTTGGCCGAGGTCACCACCTCGTTCACGTGGCGCGATTCCACCGAGGTAAAGACTTTGACCAGCTCAGGAATCAGCGCTCCCGCCAGCGTTCCGCAGGAGATGATCGAAGCCAGCTTCCACCACTGCGACGGGTCGGGAATCATGTTCGCTACACCCTCACCGAGTCTGGGGATGATGAAATACGAAACAAAGTAGGTGGCAATGATTGAAACAATCGACGTGATCCAGACCAGCGAAGTAAGCGGCGTTTCAAAGTTCATTTTGTCGGCGTTGCCATACCGGGCTTTGGCGATGCCGCCATTGATGAAATAGGCAAGCGCGCTGGACACCAGCATCATGATGCGCATCACGAAAATCCACACCAGCAACTGCACTTGGATCGTCGGTTCCTTCACGCCCAGCAAGATAAAGGTAATCAACGCGACGCCGGTCACGCCGTAAGTCTCGAAACCATCGGCCGACGGTCCCACCGAGTCGCCGGCATTGTCGCCGGTACAATCGGCAATCACGCCGGGGTTGCGGGCATCGTCTTCCTTAATCTTGAAGACGATCTTCATCAAGTCGGAGCCGATATCGGCGATCTTGGTGAAGATGCCGCCGGCGATACGCAGCGCCGCCGCGCCCAGCGATTCGCCGATCGCGAATCCGATGAAGCAGGGGCCGGCATAGTCACCCGGCACGAACAGCAGGATAAAGAGCATGATCAGCAGTTCGACCGAGATCAACATCATGCCGATCGACATTCCGGCCTCGAGCGGGATCTGATAAATCGGATACGGCTTGCCGGGCAGAGAAGCAAAGGCCGTCCGCGAATTCGCAAAGGTGTTCACACGAATCCCAAACCACGCCACCCCATAGCTGCCCGCGATTCCCACCAGGCTGAACACCAGGATGATCACAACCCGGGGAATTTCGAAATGCCGCAGCACGCCAAAGTAGAGCACGATGACCACGGCAATGAAGGCCCACAACAGCATCAAAAATTTGCCCTGCGTGATGAGGTAGGTCTTGCAGGTTTCGTAAATCAGTTCCGAGATTTCGCGCATGGAGCGGTGCACCGGCAGGTTTTTCAACCGCATGAAGATAACCATGCCGAAGCCGAGGCCGAAAACGCAGAACAGCAGCCCGACCATCAGCAGGCGATGGCCATCAATACCAAGAAACGAAACCGAAGAAAGATCAGGCAGTTTCAGTGCTGCCTCGCCACCTTCTTCGGCCGGTTGCGCCAGCGCGGAGCCGGCAGTCAGAAGCAGCAAAGAAGCAAGCGTTGCCGAAGTTTTCGCCAAGCGTCTTTTCGCAAACCAGCGTCCCACAGACGCAATGCTAGCGTTCCAAGTGCACATCGAAATCCTCCTAAGAAATCCTATCCAGGGGTCAGGACATGTGATTTTGCTGCGGCGCGTTACCGTACGCTGCAGGGTTCGATCCGCCACGGGTACGTCCGCCACCGGGGTTCCGAACACGCTCCGAACACGCTTCCACCGCCAGGCATAACAATAAAGAGGAGTGCCGATTTGGCCGCGTCGGAACACTTGTGCCCTCGGAATACAGCCCACGATCGGACTGCACACCTCCGCACAAAGCACTCGTTTATAGCATCTTGCCGGAAGTCGGGTCAATGATGGGCGTCACATGGTGTCTGGTCGGTTTCTTCAAATCAACTCACGACCTGTCACATGCTGGCCAGTTGCGGGTGGCTCCGAGCCGCGAGTATACGATCCGAGTTCGGTCGTAACCCGCAGCCCGAAGCTCGCAGCTCGAAGCAGAGATTCTGCCTGAATCGGGCCGCTTCCGTATAATTGAACCTCTGTCATGCCAGCCTCCCTCGACTCGATTGTCGCCGCCACGCGCCAGCGCCTATTTCTGAGCCGGCGAAACTCCGGCCTGCGCGCGCTGGAACACGCGGCCGCCGCGCACACTCCGCGCGGATTTCGGAATCAGCTGCGCCGGGTCGCGAAAGGCGGAATCGCGGTCGCCGTTATTGCCGAACTGAAAAAAGCTTCGCCCTCAAAAGGCTTGATTCGAGCGGATTTCAGACCCTCCGAACTGGCGCGGGAACTCGAGCGGGCCGGCGCCGCCGCGCTGTCGGTTTTGACCGACGAACAGTTTTTCCAGGGCTCGCTGGACTATCTGCGCCAGGCCTCGTCCAGCAGTTCACTTCCCTGCTTGCGCAAAGATTTCATGGTCGATGAATTCCAGATCGTCGAAGCCAGAGCCAATTGCGCCGACGCCATCCTGCTGATTGTCGCCGCCCTCGACCAGAAAGAACTGGTGTCGCTGGCCGGGATTGCGCGATCGCAGGGACTGGATGTTTTGTGCGAAGCGCATGACGAAGAGGAACTGCAACGCGCGCTCGATGCCGGCTGTGACCTGATCGGCATCAACAGCCGCAATCTGCGCACCTTCGAAGTCAATCTCGAAACCGCATTGCGGCTCGCGGACAAAGTGCCCGCGACATGTGTCCGCGTCGCCGAGAGCGGAATCCAATCGGGCGCTGACATAGCTCGTCTGCGATCGGCCGGCTACGAAGCATTCCTGATCGGCGAATCATTGATGAGAGCGGAGCACCCCGGTGAAGCGCTGGCAAAGTTGATGGAACACAGTGGTCAGTGGCCAGTGGTCAGTGGTCAGTGAATCGTTGGCTTTGTGGTTTTGCTGGCCACTGGCCACTGACCACTGCATTTTATGACTTGGATCAAAATCTGCGGGATCACGAACCTCGACGACGCGCTCGCGGCCATCGATGCGGGCGCGAACGCGCTCGGCTTCGTCTTCTATCCGAAGAGCCCGCGCCACGTAACTCTGGAAACCGCGAACTCGATCATGGCCAAACTGCCGCAGTCGATGGAAATGGAAAAAGTCGGCGTTTTCGTCAACGAAACCGTGGACCGCGTGCGTGACGTCGTCAAACAGGTCGGTCTCACAGCGGTGCAATTGCACGGCGACGAGAGCACGGAATTCAGCCGCGCGCTCTTCCTGGAATTGATCAACCAGGAACTCGCCAACGGATCCGCCCGCCCTATGATTTTCCGCACCTGGCCGGCGAAGATCTTCGACGCTCCGGCTGAACAAACGGTCGGATGGGACCCGGTCGCGGCCGGACTGGTAGAACCCGACGAGGCTTACAAGGGGAAACGCGTGCATAAAATCCACGTCGCCAAAAACGGCGACCTTTTTCTCGAAACTCACGGCTTCCGTCCCGGCGTGATCTCGGGCGTGCTGCTCGATTCCTCGAACCTCGATTCCTCGAACGACGAGAGACGCGGCGGCACCGGACAGGCTTTCGACTGGGAACGCGTCCAGCCCTGGGCCGGAATCATCAACAGCATCAGCAAGTTGATCGTCGCCGGCGGCTTGCGTCCCGGCAATGTGCAGGAGGCGATTCACCTGCTCCATCCCTGGGGCGTGGACGTTTCCTCCGGCGTCGAACGCGAGCCCGGCAAAAAAGATCCCCGAAAAATCCGCGCCTTTGTGCAAGCCGTGCGGGCCATGGAAGAGGCAAGTTGACAATGGCAACCGCGACCGCAACCAAGAAAGCTAGCAACCAGGCAGCGGGAAAACTTCCGCCAAAAGCCGCGGCTGCCGGTCGTTTCGGCGCTTATGGCGGACGCTATGTTCCGGAAACGCTGATGGCCGCGCTCGAAGAACTGGAGCGCGCATACGAAAAAGCGAAGCGCGACCGCAAATTCCAGCAACGCCTCGATCAACTGCTGAAGACATACGCTGGACGCCCGACGCCGCTGTTTTTCGCCCGCCGGCTGACCGCAAAACTTGGCGGCGCGAAAATTTATCTCAAGCGAGAGGATCTGCTCCACACCGGCGCGCATAAAATCAACAACTGCCTCGGCCAGGCCTTGCTTGTCGAACGCATGGGCAAGCACCGCGTCATCGCGGAAACCGGTGCTGGTCAGCACGGCGTCGCCACGGCTACCGTCTGCGCTCTGTTCGGGTTCGAATGCGTGGTGTACATGGGCACCGAAGACATGCGCCGGCAGGAACTCAACGTCTTCCGCATGAGGCTGCTCGGCGCCGAAGTTCGCGGCGTCGATTCCGGTTCGCGCACGCTCAAAGACGCCATCAACGAAGCCATGCGCGACTGGGTCACCAACGTGCGCACCACGCATTACCTGCTCGGCAGCGTGCTCGGAGCGCATCCTTATCCGACCATGGTGCGCGACTTCCATCGCGTTATCGGACGAGAAGCCCGCGCGCAGATTCGTAAGGCTGAAGGCAAACTTCCGAATACCATCATCGCTTGCGTCGGCGGAGGATCGAATTCCATCGGCATTTTTTACGACTTTCTCAAAGACAAGAAAGTGCGGCTCATCGGGGTGGAGGCTGGAGGCCGCGGTGAGGCTCTCGGCCAGCACGCAGCCCGTTTTCGCGGCGGCTCACCGGGCGTTCTGCAGGGAACTTACTCTTACGTGCTGCAGGATGCGGCGGGCCAGATTGCGCTTACGCATTCGGTATCCGCTGGCTTGGACTACCCGTCGATTGGCCCTGAGCACGCCATGCTCAAAGATACTGGCCGCGCCGAGTACGTTCCCGCGTCCGATGCAGAAGCACTCGACGCAACCATGTTGCTGGCTCGCACCGAAGGCATCATCCCGGCGCTCGAATCCGCGCACGCCGTCGCCGAAGTCATCAAGCGCGCTCCGAAAATGAAGAAGTCGGAGATTGTGATCGTGAATATCTCGGGGCGCGGGGATAAGGATGTTGGGATATTGCGGGAGAACTTGAAGTTGGATTGAACATTTGTGATTTGTAATTTGCAATTGTCGACACAATCACAAATTACAGATCACCAATTACCAAGTTTCTATGCCTTTTCACTTCGACAATAAGCCGGCACTCATCGCCTACGTAACCTGCGGCGACCCCGACCTCGCGACCACGCGCGAGGTCATCCTTGCGGCTATCGATGCTGGTGCGAGTGTGATTGAGCTCGGTGTCCCCTTCAGCGATCCGCTTGCCGATGGCCCGGTCATCCAGCGCGCCAGCGAGCGGGCGCTTAAACATGCTACGTCGCTGCAGCACGTGCTGACGCTGGCCGCCAAAATCCGCGAACATTCGCAATCCGTCGGGCTGGTGATTTTTTCCTACCTCAATCCCATCTTGCGCATGGGCCTCGCTAAGTTCTGCCAGGTGGCGCGGCTTGCCGGGATTGACGGAACGCTGATCACCGATCTGCCCGTCGAAGAATCCGCCGAGTACCTGCGCGAGGCTGGCAAGAACGAGCTCGCAACTATTTTTCTGGCTGCGCCCACGTCGACCGACCAGCGCCTGAAGTCGATCGCCGAGGTTTCCACCGGATTCATTTACGCCATCTCGCGCACTGGTGTCACCGGCGCCCGCCAGCAAATAACCGGAGACGCCCAGGCCCTGGTCAAGCGCATCCGGCGCTTCACCAAACTTCCGATTGCCGTCGGCTTCGGAATTTCAACCCCGGCGCAATTCGCGGCCGTCGGCAAATTCTCCGAAGCCGCCGTCGTCGGCAGTGCCATCGTGCAGTTGATCGAACAAAATCCGGGACGGGAAGCCGCGACTGTGGCAGAATTCATAAGGCAGCTGTCAGTTCTCAGCTCTCAAGCCGGAAATGACGGCGTCCTCTGAGAATATCTTCGGCGCAAAGTTCACAGCGAGTCCCTCGATGGACCAAACTGAGAGCTGAGAGATACCCATGGACATTTCCGATTGGCGCAAGAAAATCGACGAACTGGACCGCAAACTGGCGGCGCTGCTCAACGAGCGCGCTGCCGCTGTAGTCGAAATTGGACGGCTGAAACGCAACACCAGCCTGCCCATTTACGAGCCCGACCGCGAGCGAGAAGTGATCGCCAATGTGCAGCGCAGCAGCAGCGGTCCTTTAGCCGAACGCGATCTGGCGCAGATTTACGAACGAATTATCGATGTGATGCGCAGCATCCAAAAGCACGAAATCGTTCCCGATGACGGACCGGCCTCCCGCGAGACCGAGATGGATTCGCAATTCGAGGACTAGAACTTTCAGCCACGCCGCGATGCAGTTTGCAGCGCGCCACGGCCGGGCAAAACGAGCGCACTCATGATCGTCGCAATGCAAGATTCGGCCAGTGAAGATCAGATCCAGCAGGTGATCGATCAACTGGTCCACTTCGGCTTTGCAGTCCACCGCTCCACCGGAGCACGTCAGACCGTGCTCGGCGGCGTCGGAGTACCGCATGATTTCGATACCCGCGAAGTCGAAATGCTGCCGGGAGTGCAGGAAGTTCACCGCATCACATCACCCTACAAGCTGGCCGGGCGCAACTTCCGTCCCGAAGGCACCGTGATCAAATTCGCGAACGGGATTGAAATTGGCGGCAAGAAAATCGTCGTCATGGCCGGGCCCTGCTCGGTCGAATCCCACGAGCAACTATTCACGGTCGCCGAACTGATCGCCAAGGCGGGAGCGCGCATTCTTCGCGGCGGTGCTTTTAAACCCCGCTCTTCTCCTTATTCATTTCAAGGACTCGGCGTTGACGGCTTGAAATTGCTGCGTGAAGCGGGCGACCATTTCAAATTGCTGGTGATCAGCGAAGTGATGGAAATTTCGCAGATCGAGCCCATGTTGCCTTATGTCGACATCTTCCAGGTGGGCGCGCGCAACATGCAGAACTTCAATCTGCTGCGCGAACTGGGCAAAGTCCGCAAGCCGGTGCTGCTCAAACGCGGGATCGCGGCCACCATCGAAGAACTTCTGTGCTCCGCGGAATACCTGCTCGCCGGCGGCAACTACGAAATCATTCTCTGCGAGCGCGGCATCCGCACTTTCGAAACTTACACGCGTAACACGATGGATATCTCCGCGATCCCGATCATTCATAAACTTTCGCACCTGCCCATGACCGCCGACCCATCGCACGGCACCGGACGCCGCGACAAAGTGGCGCCCATGGCGCTGGCATCGGTCGCAGCCGGCGCCGATGCCATGCTCATCGAGGTGCATCACCAGCCGGATAAAGCGCTCTCCGATGGCGCGCAGTCGCTTTACCCGGAACAGTTTGCGGAATTGATGGGCCAGGTCCGCATGGTAGCGACCGCGGTTGGCCGCGAGATCGCGTAGAGCTCCATTTGTAATTTGCGCTTTGTAATTTGTAATTGAAAAACAAAATCGCAAATTACAAATTACCAATTGCAAATTACCCATGGCCTTCAAGCAAGTCACCATCATCGGAACCGGCCTGATCGGAGGCTCGCTGGGCCTCGCCCTGAAGAAACGCCGGCTCGCCGGACGAATCATCGGGTGCGATCGCGCTCCAGTTTTGGAGAGGGCCGAGGATTGCGGCGCCATCGAAGCGGGGACGACCAATCCCGCGGATGCCGTGCGCGGCAGCGATCTGGTGGTGCTGGCCACGCCCGTGATCTCGATCCTCGATCTGATCGGGCGGCTTGGTCCGGCGCTGCTGGCGAAGACTCTCGTAACCGACGTCGGCAGCACGAAGGCGGAGATTGTCCAGCGTGCCGCGAAATCGTTCGGGCGAAACGCCGGCCACAGATTCCTCGCCGGTCATCCCATGGCGGGTAAAGAACACGCCGGCGTGGAGTTTGCCGATGCCGATCTTTTCGAAGGCGCGGTCTGGCTCTTCACGCCGCTCCCCGGCCAGAACGTTCACGCCGGACAATGCGGAGAATTTATTCACTGCGCGGAAAAGATGGGCGCCAGGATCGCGGTCGTCGATCCCGCCGATCATGATCGTTTCTGCGCCTGGATCAGCCATCTGCCGCAGATGATCTCAACCGCCCTGGCCGCCGCGCTGGTCGACGAATTCGGCCTCGATGCGCCGGTGCTCGACATCGGCGGACGGGCCCTGCGCGAGATGACCCGCATCTCGGGCAGCCCTTATTCGATGTGGCGCGACATCGCCATCACTAACAAAAAGAATCTCGGCGACGCGCTGCAGAAGCTGGAGCAACGCCTCGCGCACATCCGCGAAAATCTGGACTCGCGAGAACTGGCCGCGGAATTCGAGAGCGCCCACCAGTTGAGAAAGAAACTTCCACGGGAACGCTGAGCAACGACAATTTTGTAATTTTGCAATGGGGTAATTTTGTAATTTTGAAACTTTAAACCCCGCAGCGAGGATTGGGTTTCAAATTACACAATTTTAGAGATTACAAAATTACCAATTCTCGCTATAGAATTGTCCTGCCATGCACAAAGTAGTCGCGAGCGCCGAACAGGCGATCCAGGACGTGTTCGACGGGGCCAGTATTATGGTGGGCGGATTCGGTTTGTGCGGAAATCCGGAGAATTTGATCCGCGCTCTTGCCCACAAGGGCGTTAAGAACCTCACCACCATCAGCAACAACGCCGGCGTCGACGGCTTCGGTGTCGGACTGCTTCTGGCCAACGGCCAGATCCGCAAGCACATTGGAACCTACGTCGGCGAAAATAAACTGCTCGAAAAGATGGTGCTGAACGGCACACTGGAACTCGATCTGGTTCCGCAAGGAACGTTTTCCGAGCGAATTCGCGCCGCGGGCGCTGGCATTCCCGCTTTCTTTACGCCCACTGGCGTCGGGACCGTGGTCGCCGAGGGCAAAGAAGCGCGCGAGTTCGACGGCCGCACCTACATCATGGAGCGCGCGCTGAAAGCCGACTTCGCCTTCATCAAGGCCTGGAAGGGCGACCGCTGGGGCAACCTCGTCTATCGCAAAACCGCGCGCAATTTCAATCCCATGATGGCAACCGCGGCCAGGATCACCATCGCCGAAGTCGAACATCTGGTCGAACCGGGCGAGCTTGATCCTGACATGGTGCATACGCCGAGCGTGTACGTGAAACGAATCTTCCAGGGCGAGCTCTACGAAAAGCGAATCGAGAAGAGGACTGTGACGAAGGCCGCGGCAAGTAGCTAACAGCAAGTCGTTGGTCGTTCGTCGTTGGTCGTTCGGGAATTGTGGCCGATCGACTTCACGTTCGCCAACGACTAACGACCATCGACCGACGACCAACGACCGAGACATTATGCCGACAGACGTGAAACCCTCCAAAGACCTCGACAAACGCGAACGCATCGTGAAGCGCATTGCCCGTGAATTGCGCGACGGATTCTACGTCAACCTCGGCATCGGATTACCTACGCTGATTGCCAATTATGTTCCGCCGGGCATGGACGTTATTCTTCAATCCGAGAACGGGATGCTTGGCATCGGGCCCTACCCGCTCGAAGGCACGGAAGACGCAGACCTGATCAACGCGGGAAAAGAAACGGTCAGTGAAATGGCGGGCACCGCGTACTTTTCAAGCGCCGATTCTTTCGCCATGATTCGCGGCGGGCATGTTGACCTTAGTGTGCTGGGCGCGATGGAAGTCGACGAACAGGGCAATCTTGCGAACTGGATGATTCCGGGCAAAACGGTCAAAGGCATGGGCGGCGCCATGGACCTGGTTGCGGGAGCGCGGCGCACGATCATCGCCATGGAACATGCGACCAAAGATGGCCAGCCGAAGATCCTGAAGAAATGCACCCTGCCTCTGACCGGCGTGAAGGTAGTGGACACAATCGTCACCGAGATGGCCTACATTCGAGTAACGCCAGAAGGGTTGCTGCTTGAAGAGATTGCTCCCGGCCTGACGGTCGACGACGTACAGAAAGTGACCGAAGCAAAGTTGCGGGTGAGCCCTGAATTGAAGACGATGTGAGTGGAGCAGCTTTCAGCTCACTGTTTTCAGCTCTCAGCTTTGAGTTCTCAGTTCTGTTTGGCGGCTTTGAACTTTTTTCCCTGTACTGCGTATCATATTCAGGAGGAGGTGTCTCAATTCCTATGATCGCCTTCCTGCTCTGGTGCTTGCTCTTCATCCTGTGCTGGCCGGTCGCACTGCTGGCGCTGGTCCTCTATCCGATCGTGTGGCTGCTGTTGCTGCCCTTCCGCCTGGTCGGGATCGCCGTCCACGGAGTGCTCGCGCTTGTCTGGGCAGTCGTGATGCTCCCCGCGCGCTTGCTCAGTGCTCCGTTTCGGCTCTCGCGAATTTAAGGCGCTGCCCAGCTGCGCTCGGCTGGACGGCCGACGGCGGCCGTCGCTACGTGAGCTTCTTAGCTTCGGGCGCGGCCAGGTACTTCTGCAGAAATTGCAAGCTTCTTAGTCCGGCGTCGCGCCATATGGTTTGGTCCTCGAAACCGTGGCCGGCTCCGGGGTAGATCTTCATTTCGTAGGGCATTCCTTTCTTCTCCAGCAGCTTCTGCAGCTTGTAGGCTTCCTCGACGGGGACGGTCGCATCGGCCTCGCCGTGCAGGATGAGCACAGGGCACAGGCGTCTCATGAAGAGGTTCATTTCTTTGGGCATGCCTCCGAAGAACTCGACAACGGCTTGCACGCGATGGTCGAGGGCGGAGTTGGCGAGCGAGAGGTAGGCTCCCAGCGAGAAGCCCAACAGCGCGATGCGTTTGCCATCGACTTGCGGCTGCGTTTCGACGAAGCTGATGGCGTCCCAGAGGGTTTTCATCCACAACGGAAAATTGCGCATGATCGTCGGCTTGTCGGCCGACTCAATGCCGGTGCGGTCAAAGTAGTGCAGCAGGTAAACAGCGAATCCCTGGGCGGCGAGCATGCTGGCGTACTTCTCCATACCGGAGACGTTGCCTCCAGCGCCGTAGAGCGCGATCACGGCGGGGAGTGGATCGGCGGGCGTGTCGGCCAGGTAGGCGCCGAGGCGGATGGGCTTGCCGCCGCTCTGGAAAACAACCGGCGATTGTGCAATTGGCTGCATCAGAAAGTTCGATACGCGTTCGACGATTTGGTTGTGCCATCGGAGACGCGGCAAGCCGCGTCTCTACGGCTGGTTTGCCAACTGGCTCAGAGACTGCTCATAGGGTGCACGAGCTATGCCGCGTTCGGTGATGATGGCGGCTACGTATTTTGCGGGCGTCACGTCGAAGGCTGGGTTCTCGATCTGGACTCCGTCGGGCACCATCTGCTTGCCGGCGATGTGCGTGACTTCTCTCGGGTTGCGTTGCTCGATGGGAATTTTGCTGCCGTCGGGGCATTCTAGATCGACGGTTGAAATCGGCGCGGCTACGTAGAACGGTATGCCGTGCTCTTTGGCGAGGACGGCTACGGTGTAGGTGCCGATTTTGTTGGCCACGTCTCCGTTGGCGGCGATGCGATCTGCGCCGACTACGACGGCTCCGATTTTACCTTGCTGCATCATGGCTCCGGCCATGTTGTCGGAGATGACAGTGGTTGGAATGCCGTCCTTCATCAACTCCCAGGCGGTGAGGCGCGAGCCTTGTAGAAACGGGCGCGTCTCGTCGGCGTAGACGTGAATCTTCTTGCCTGCTTCTACCGCCGCGCGGATTACGCCTAGCGCGGTGCCGTAGCCGGCGGTGGCGAGCGCTCCGGCATTGCAGTGGGTTAGCACGCCGCCGCTTGAGGGCATAAGCGTGGCCCCGTGGCGTCCCATAGCCTGGTTGGCAGCGATATCTTCGGCGTGCATGCGCTGGGCTTCTTCGACCAATGCGTGTTGGATTTGCGCGATGGGGCGAATGCGGAGAGCTTCAAATTTCTCCTGCATGCGGCGAATCGCCCAAAACAGGTTGACGGCGGTGGGGCGCGTCTGGCGAATGGCTTCGCAGATCTGGTCAAAATCTTTTTTGAGGTCGGCGCCATTCTCGGCTTTGGAATTTTTCACGCCCAGTGCGATGCCCATGGCCGCGGCCACGCCAATGGCAGGTGCTCCGCGGACAACCATTCTGCGGATCGCATCGGCAACCTGCTGGTGCGTGGTGCAGGTTACGTACACTTCTTCGGTGGGCAGCTTCGTCTGATCGATGAAGACTACGCCGCGGGAGGTCCATTCTAGAGTTTGGATCATGAGTCAGTCGTTGGTCGTTGGTCGTTCGCGGTTCGCGGTTCGCGGTTCGCGGTTCGCGGTTCGCGGTTCGCGGCTAAAGGCTAAGTGCTAAATGCTCCTTTCGCACCTCATTCGCCGTAAAGACCGAAATGAACGGCGCGGGGGCGGCGGCTTTTTCTACGCTGGGACGGCCGTGCGCATCCTCGCGTTCCACCAGGCACATGACGCCTACCACTTGGAATCCGAAATCGCGAGCCGCTTCGATGGCTTGCACGGTGGAGGATCCGGTGGTGCAAACGTCGTCCACTATCACTACTCGCGCGCCTTTTTCGCGGAAGCCTTCGATGCGCTGGCCGGTGCCGTGCTGCTTCTCCGCCTTACGCACAAGGAAGCCATGCAGAGTCCCGGTAGTGACGGCGAGGGCGACGACGATGGGATCGGCGCCCATGGTGAGTCCGCCGATGGCGTCGGCGTGCCAACCTTGGCAGCGCATTTCATCGAGGAAGACCTGGCCGACCAGTTGCGCGCCACGAGCGTCGAGCGTAGTGGTGCGGCAGTCGATGTAATAGTCGCTGGTGTTGCCGGAGGACAACTTGAATTCGCCTAGGCGAAATGATTTGTGCGCCAGCAGTTTCAGGAGCTCTTGTCGCGCCATGGGCATGAATTTCTAATTTAACAGCAGTTGCCAGTTGCCGGTAGCCAGTTGCCAGTTTGAAATCATTGGCTGGCTGCTGGCAACTGACTACTGGCTGTTGAGTTTCTCCAGATGGCGAAAGCCGTCGGTGGCTGCGAACATGAATACGGTGATGGTTCCGTTGTAGGCCATGTGGATGAGGACACAAGCGGCGACGGAATTTCGCCTGGCTCTTACCATAGTCAGGACTACGCCTACGAGGAAGATCACGAGCACCGGCCCCCACGTAAACATCAATTGCGCGCCGTGTAGCAAGGCGAAAGCGAGCGCGGTCAGGAAGACGGCAACGTGCAATCCTAGACGGCGCGCCAGCACGGGATAGAGAAAGCCTCGAAAAAAAAGCTCTTCCATGAGTGGCGCGAGGGTAACGCTGAGGATGCTGAGCGCCCAGGCTTCGGCAGACGTTTGAAAAAAGCTGTCGATGGGCAGCTGTTTCGGGATCGGCAAGAAATGGGCCAGCGCCTGCAAGGCAATGGAGAGTGCGAAGCCCACCAGCACGTAAATGGCAAGGTTCGAAGGCCAGTTCCAGTGAATGGCGGCGAGAAAATCGGGGCGACGGCGCTCACGCGTCACCAGAACATACATGTAGGCAAGAATGAGAAGGTACGCCAGGGACTGTCCTGCGACGACGACTAGCGGGACGCGAGCGATTTCACCGAGGGCGGTGTGCGGGTAGAACCGCCAGCGGGCGATGAGCAGCACGGTAAACACACCGACGAAGAGCGCCACGATGGTGAGGAATATGAGGCGCAGGACGTCCCAGCCATTCCAGGCTGGATCAGGCGGCGCAGCGGGGACGAGTTCGGCGGGTTGGGCGTCACCGGCGGGTAAAGCGAATCCCGAATCACTGTGGCCGCCGGCCTCTGCCGAGCTTTGCTCGGCCTGGATGGGCGAGGACGCCCGTCCCCACACAGGCACCGCATCGGCGGGCTTCGGACTCGGCGTTGGACTCTCGGGGAGATCGTCTGCAGAAAAGCTCACGCTAGTTCCCCTGTGCCGGTGGGCGCGAGCTCGTTTTTTGCCGAGCCATTTTTTGCCGACCCATTGAAATACGCGGTAAGCGCCTGGCCGGTGTAAGACTTCTTCACGCGCGCGACTTGTTCGGGCGTGCCCTGGGCCACGATGCGGCCGCCTTCTTCTCCGCCTTCGGGGCCCAGATCGAGGATCCAGTCGGCGTTGCGGATTACGTCGAGGTTGTGTTCGATGATGATGACCGTGTTTCCGAGATCGGTGAGACGGTGCAAAACGTCGAGCAACTTGCGCACATCGTCGAAGTGCAACCCAGTGGTCGGCTCATCCAGCAGATAAAGAGTTTTTCCGGTCTGGCGCTTACCGAGTTCGCGGGCGAGCTTGATGCGCTGGGCTTCCCCCCCGGAGAGGGTGACGGCAGATTGACCAAGATGAATGTATCCGAGGCCGACGTCGACCAGCGTTTGCAGCTTTTGCTTGACCTGCGGAATGTTTTCGAGAATCTGGAGCACGTCGGATACGGGCGTTTCGAGCAGGTCGGCGATGGAGGAGCCGTTGTAGCGCACCGACAAGGTTTCGTGGTTGTAGCGGCGTCCGCCGCAGACTTCGCACTGCACGTAAACGTCGGGCAGGAAGTTCATTTCGATGCGGCGCTGGCCTTCGCCCTGGCAGGCTTCGCAGCGTCCGCCAGAAACGTTAAAGGAGAAGCGTCCGGGCTTATATCCGCGCTCGCGGGATTCGGGCAGCATGGCGTAGAGGTCGCGAACCTGCGCGAAAATGCCGGTATAGGTTGCGGGATTCGAGCGCGGGGTGCGACCGATGGGCGACTGGTCGATGCGAATGACCTTGTCGATCAACTCCGCCCCGGCGATGGCTTTGTGCGTGCCGGGCTCCTCGCGCGAACGATAAAGCTGCTTGGCCAGTGCGCGGTACAGGATGTCATTGACCAGGGTTGATTTTCCGGAGCCGGAGACACCGGTCACAACCGTCATCACGCCGAGCGGAAACACGACGTCGAGATTCTTGAGGTTGTTCTCGCGCGCGCCGAGAATGGTGATGGCTTTGCCATTCGGGCTGCGGCGCTCGGGAAGCACGGCGATGTGCTGGCGTCCAGAGATGTAGGCGCCGGTGAGGGACGCGGGCGCGTTCATGATCTCGGCGGGGGTACCGCTCGCAACCAACTCGCCGCCATGACGGCCGGCGCCGGGGCCGAGGTCGATGACATAGTCGGCGCGCCGGATAGTTTCTTCATCGTGCTCGACGACGAGGACGGTATTGCCTAGGTCGCGCAAGTTTTCGAGCGCGACGAGAAGACGCCCGTTGTCGCGATGGTGCAGGCCGATCGAAGGTTCGTCGAGCACGTAGAGAACGCCGCGCAGCTTCGATCCGATTTGAGTGGCGAGACGGATGCGCTGGCCTTCTCCACCGGAGAGCGTGGCGGCGGAGCGGCCGAGCGACAGGTAGCCGAGCCCAACGTTGTCGAGGAATTCGAGGCGCTCGGTGATCTCGTGCGCGATGCGTCCAGCGATGGCCAGTTCCCTGCCGGTCAATTTGATCGTGTGCGCGGCAGCGAGTGCGCGCGCCATCGGGAGGCTGGTGAAATCGGCAATGGACATGCCGTTCACCTTGACTGCCAGGCTTTCCGGCCGCAGACGCTTGCCGTGGCATACCGAACATTCGGTAGCCGACATGAAGTCGAGCAGATATTCGCGATAGGTATCGGAAGTGGAGGCTTCGAGATTCTGCTTGAGGTGGCCGAGAATCCCGAGAAAACCTGTTTTGCCGCCGCGCTGCGGCTCGCCGTAGAGCAGGAGGTTCTGAATCTTGTCGGGAAATTTCTCGAAGGGCGTCGTCAAGTCGAAACCATAGGCCAGGACAACCAGCTGCAGGCTGCGAATCAGGTTCTGCGATGACGACCCGGGCCCGAGGCCGCCGTCGAGCAGCGGCTTCGACCAATCGACAATTACCTTGGCCGGATCCAAGTCGTAACGGCTTCCGAGGCCATGGCACTCGGGACAAGCTCCATAGGAACTGTTGAAGGAGAACGATCGCGGCTCCAATTGAGGAACGCTGATGCCGCAGTCGGGGCAGGCGAGACGCGAGGAATAAAGTGTTTCATCTCCGTTGACGACGGCCACCAGGACGAGACCGCCGCCGAGCTTCATGGCCAGCCCGACCGAGAGTTCGAGGCGGTGTTCGATTCCGGGCTTCACCAGCAGGCGATCTACGACCACCTCGATGGTGTGGTTCTTGCGCTTGTCGAGCGCGAGGTCGTCTTCCAGGTTCACCAGTTCGCCATCGACGCGGGCGCGGGAGAAGCCGTGCTGCACAAGCTTCTCCATCTCTTTCTTGAATTCGCCTTTGCGGCCGCGGACGATGGGCGCCATGATCATGACGCGGTCATCGGGCGTGAGCGACATGACGCGCTGGACGATCTGCTCGGCAGACTGGCGAGTAATCGGCTTGCCGCAATTCGGGCAATGGGGCACCCCGATCGAGGAGTAGAGCAGGCGCAGGTAATCGTAGATCTCGGTGATGGTGCCGACGGTGGAGCGCGGACTGCGGCTGGTGGTTTTCTGCTCGATGGAAATCGCTGGGCTGAGGCCGTCGATGGAGTCGACGTCGGGGCGCTCCATCTGGTCGAGAAACTGGCGGGCGTAAGCCGAAAGCGTTTCGACGTAGCGGCGCTGGCCTTCGGCGTAAATCGTGTCGAAAGCGAGCGAGGATTTGCCGGAGCCGCTCAGGCCCGTTATGACCGTCAAAGTATTGCGCGGAATCTCGACGTCAATATTCTTCAGGTTGTGCTGGCGCGCGCCGCGCACCGAGATTCTGGTGATGGCCATTTAGCGCAACACGTTATGAACTTCCGTAACGTGGACGGGTCCCAAGAAATGTTGGAGAGTGGAGATACGCAGTTCGATTCCCGTATCTTAGTTGTTAACAACGGCAGGGGTCAAATGCGGATAGAGTAAAACTTTTGCAGCCGCGTGTTTCACCGGGTGGCTGCCAGCAAGGGCCCGTAACGTGAGCGCACTTTTCGTAGCTTTCTTAATTACCAGTACCGCAATCCTAAGTGTGATTCTGGGTATTCTCGGGGCGTATTGCGCGATTTGCGGCGTATTGGCCGCTGTCAACCCCGCTCGGCCGTCTAACCTCCTTTCGGCATTGGTGGCCCACCAAAGCCCCGCCGGCGGCGACTAAGCGCGCCCCACAATCTTTCCGTTGAATATCATCGAGGAGTTGAATATCGAGGAATAGTGTTCCCTTGGACGTCCCTAGATTGGACGCGCAGAGGCGCGCAGCTACTGATCAGGCGGTTGCGTGGGAGGAGTCATGCCGGGCGCCCCGGGCACCGTTGGTTTGCGGAGCATTTCCAGAATCTGCTCGGGGGTCTTCGGCCCCGCGTTGGGCTGGTTCGGGTCCGGTTGTTGCGGCTGGCCCGGGGTATTTGCGGCGGGCTGCGCAGGTTGTCCGGCTGGGGGCTGGGCTTGATCGTCAGCGCTGTCCTCGGGGTCATCCTCATCATCTGCACTTTTTTCATCTTTGCCATCGTCGGCTTCGGCATTCGCCGGTTGTGCAACCCCAGGTCGTCCCGCTTGCTGGAAGGGCGGCCTGAACGGCAGAGGCGGGGGAGGGCCGTTTTGAGGCATCGGTGCCGTATTGCTCTGAAACACGTTCGCGGCGGTCTGGACATCTCCCGGCGACGAGGGCTTTGCCATAAGGATTACGCTCGCAACCGCCGTGGGATCCGAGCTTGAACCCAGCATCACGTAGTTGAACCCGGAGCCATTGAGCAATGCAGCCAGAACATCCCGTGGCGCTCCCGGGCCGAGGTGTGTGACCACTCGCTCGTTTGCGTTCTGAGGAATGTCAATCGAAGCCCCTGTGAGCTTGCGCACATCGCGCAGGATTTCACCCAAAGTCGAATTCTGAGCCGAGATCGTCAGCAACCCGCCTTGATAACTGACCTTCGCCGGCGTTGGCGGAAGCTGATCCATCGGCAATTGACTGAGCGGACCGCTCGGTAGCGGCGGGAGCACGACTGGCTTCTGGGTCTTATGGGACTTGTGGTGCGGGGTGGCCGGTGGGGCGGTCGTTGCAGCGGATTGGGGGGCAGTCTGAGTAAGAGCAGTCTGAGCGAGGGCAGTCTGAGCGAGAAGGACCGAAGCTGCCAGTAAGAGCCCCGAAGCCATTCGTCCGCGTGCATACAACATCAGAAAACCCCATTTCCCGCGAGTGGCTGTCGCTTCCACAGCCACCACGCCCAGACTGATTTTACCACCGCTTATAGAACGCCCGACGGCCTTATTCTTGCGTATAAGATGACCTAAGACCCATTGCAGGTATAGGCCTTGCAGGCATTTAGACTACCTTCGCCCTTAACAGCGCGTAAAATGCCAGCGGAGGCCTTCCCTTTGGGTACTTCCGAACCCACGCCCAGGAATCGACGGCGCTGGCAACCATGGCTATGGCTGCTGCTGCTGGGAGTCGCCGCCCACGCCCAGACCTGCCAGAGCGCTCCGGACATGGATGCCTCCATTCGAGCCGCGCTCGAAAAGGCGGCGAAGCGCTACTTCGAAATGTCGGCGCGCGGCGATGTGGCTGCCCTCAAGCAGAACTCCATCGCCTCCGTGGCCGCTGGTTTTGGCGGTATCGAAGGCGCTGTCAAAGAGAACCAGGCCGCGTTCGCCGGAGCAAACGCAACGGTTCGGTCGCCTTTCCTGCTGACGGCCGATGGCCCGGAACCGCTGGCGCGCGCGGAATTTCTCTGCGGAGTATTTGGGCCGTCGGGTCAGACGAAGGACAGCGCGGTATTTGTCCTGAATAATCTGCCGCCCGGCAAGTACGGCGTGACCATCCTCGACGTGAACGGGGACCAAGCTGCCTTGACGCTGACTTTGGTGCTGCAGCAGGTGGGCGCCGACTGGAAACTGGCGGACTTTTACGCCAAATCCTCGCAAGCGTGCGGACACGATGCCGCATGGTTCGCCGAGCGCGCCCGCGATTTCAAGACAAAAGGACAGAATCACAACGCCTGGTTGTATTACCGCGAGGCGATCGCCCTGTCTGCGCCCGTGGACTTCATGAGCACGCTCGCCACCGACAAACTCTATGACGAAACTCAGGCAATGCAGCCCTCTGATATGCCCGCCAACGGAAACACCGTGGATATAAGCGCCGGCGGCAAGATCTATCATTTAATCGCAATCTTCCCGCTGGCCGTGGGTAACGATTTTGATCTGGTAGCAAAGTACGAGTCTGCCGATGTATCGAATACCGCGCGCGCGTTTCAGGAAAATACGGCCGTGATCAAGGCGCTGGTGGCAAAGTTTCCCGAATTTCGCCAAGCTTTTGCCGGCGTGGTAGCGCGGGCCGTCGAGCCCTCCGGCCGCGACTACGGTTCACTCATGGCCATGAAGGACATCAAGTAGATCGTTCGCAGTTGCATAGCAGCCCGGTGGCCCCAAAAGTCTGTCGAGCGGTTTGCGCGAAGCGTCGGCTCCAATCGCCCATGCCTTGCCCAGAGCCCGGTACCTCCGTAATTTGAGGATGGATTTGCTCGGCGACTACAGTGGGAACATGCGGATTCTCTTTGGCTTGCGCAGCCCCGATTATTGGGGCCGCGCGTTCTTGCTGAAAGCAGTAGTTCTCGGCGTGCTGCTCGCCTCTGGTCCGAAGTGTGCGCCCGGACAGACTTCCCCTTCAGCGCCGAGCCCGGCGGCCAATCCCGCTCGGCTTCCACTTACTACAAGGTCGCCCGAAGCCGCCAGGTTGTTCGATGAAGGATTGCACCTTAGATACGACTATCACACTGAACAGGCTTTGGTGAAATGGCGGGAAGCCACCATCAAGGACCCGGATTTTGCTCAGGCGTGGGCTTACATCGTGTGGTTGGGACTTGATCCCGGGGAAGTTAAGCAGGCGGCGGAGAAGGCGCAGCTTGCCTCCCGGAGCGTGACGCCCGGGGAAAAGCTTCTGGTGAAGTGGATGGTATCGACGAACGAGGGACGTTTCCTCGACGCCATTGCAGCAATGAATGACTTGCTGGCGATGTATCCCCACGATTCCCAACTGCACTATGAAGCTGGGCTTTGGCTGCAATCTCAGGGTGACTACGAAGGAGGCGCCAGGCTCACGAGGCGCGCGCTGGAGATTGACCCCAATTTCGCCGGCGCTTTGAATACGCTGGCGTATGACCTCGCCTTAATGCACGAGTACGACCAGGCGATCCTTTACTTGAAGCGATACGTCGAGGCAGAACCCAACGATCCCAACCCCCGCGATTCCCTGGCCGAAATTCTGCAGCAGGCCGGGCGGCTGGAAGAGTCGCTGGCGGAGTATCGGGAAGCCCTGAAGCTGGATCCCAAGTTTTACACTTCGCAGCTGGGTCTGGGCAACGACTACGCCTTGCTCGGAAAGCAGGACCGCGCCCGCGAGGAATACGCCAAAGCGCTTCCGATGGCGTTGACGCCGCAGGACAGGCTCGACTGTCAGATTCAATCCGCGATCACATACGCCCGTGAAGACAATGTGCAGCAAGCCCGCGTGGAGCTGAGGGCCGTGCTGGCGGAAGCGACCAAGCTGCATCTGAGCGCCTACCGCAGCTCCATCCATCAGTACCTGGCTCTGCTGGCAGAATCCCGCGCGGCTGCCTTCCAACATCTGGATGAAGCGGAAGCGGTTTTGCAGGGGCCCGGAATGTCGGGGAAAGGCCGCAGTGGGCTACTGGCGCACACCTTGCGCATGCGAGCCCGGTTGGCGGCGGAAGACGGAAAACTTGAAATGGCCCGTGCCGCCGTCTTGCGCTTGCAGAAAATGGTCTTGACCAACCGCAGCAACGCGGTCGAGCGTACCTACCACGGGGCCAATGGGGCGCTGCTGGCTGCGGAGTCGAAAACGGGCGCGGCCATCGAAGAACTGCGGGAGGATCCCGCATGGCCCTTTTCCATGGCGAAGCTGGCGGAATTGCAGGCGGCGTCGGGGAATGCTGAGGATGCGGCGGCAACCCGAGCGGGCTTGAAGGCTGATTACGGCACCACCCTGGAGGACTGGCTCGTCGTCCGCCGGTTCCGGCAATGATGAGATCGAAGAACAGAACGCTCCTGGAGCTAACAACACCTATCCTGGCGTTCGTCTGTATTTTCGTGTGTTCCGAGGTGGCGGCGGCGCGCGATGTTGCCCTCGTGACCGGCAAAAACAGCCGGGTCCAAGTGATGAAAGCCGTCGACCTGACAAAAATGATCAAGACAACGCACAAATGGCTCGATGGATATGACCTGACGGTAGTACTCACCGACCCATCTTCGCCAGAGATGCGCGTCGTTGCCGAGAAGCTCTTGTCCCTGACCACCGATGAGTTCAAGAAATTGATCGACGCGGCAAACAAGACCAGAGTGACGTTCTTGGTGGTTTCGTCCGATGACGAGGCGCTAAAGACGCTGCAATCTCATCCATCTGCAATCGGCTTGGTGAATGTTTACTCCATCAACAGTAGCGTCGATGTGTTGAAGATCGACGGCAAGCTTCCCCTGGAGCCCGGATACATTCTGCACAGCCAGTAGTCGCGCGAAAATTACTCACAGACCCGATAGCAGGACCCGCAGTTGCCTTCCGCATCCCGCGGGATTAGTATTTTTCCAATTCATTTCACCCCGACGGACTTCTCTCACTCGATCTCGCTTTAAGGAGGATGTATGGGAATTGCAGTTTCACCGATCCAGATTGATTCGCGCGTCAGCGACTTCATCTCGAAGCCGCGCAAAATGCTGATCGACGGCAAGTGGGTGAATGCCGCGTCGGGCAAAACGTTTCCTACCTACAACCCAGCGACCGGAGAAGTGCTGGCCCAAGTGGCAGAAGGCGATGGTGCGGATATCGACGCTGCGGTCAAGGCCGCGCGCAAGGCGTTTGACAGCGGTCCGTGGTCGCGCCTGACCGCTTCCGAGCGCGGCAAGCTGGTGTGGAAACTGGCCGACTTGCTGGAAGAGCACCTCGAGGAATTCGCGACACTAGAGACACTTGATAACGGCAAGCCGCTCACCGTGGCGCGGGCCGCCGATGTTCCGCTCGCCGTCGATATGTTCCGCTATATGGCGGGATGGGCGACCAAGCTCGAAGGCACAACCATTCCTCTCTCCGTTCCCTACACGCCCGGCGTGAACTACCACGCCTACACGCTGCGCGAGCCCGTCGGCGTCGTGGGCCAGATCATCCCGTGGAATTTCCCTCTGCTGATGGCGGTGTGGAAACTGGCGCCGGCGCTGGCCTCGGGATGCACGGTGGTGTTGAAGCCAGCCGAGCAGACGCCGCTCTCCGCGCTGCGTCTGGGCGAACTGATTATGGAGGCCGGATTTCCCGATGGTGTGGTCAACATCGTCCCGGGATATGGCGAGACGGCGGGCGCGGCTCTCGCGGCGCACGATCTGGTCGACAAAATTGCGTTCACCGGATCGACGGAAGTGGGCAAGCTGATTGTGCACGCGGCCACTGGAAATCTGAAAAAAGTTTCGCTCGAACTCGGTGGCAAGTCGCCGAACGTCGTATTCAAAGACGCAGATCTGGATGTGGCAATCGGCGGCGCCGCGAGCGCGATCTTCTTCAATCACGGCCAGTGTTGCTGCGCCGGGTCACGCCTGTACGTGGAGCGCCCGATCTTCGATCAAGTGGTCGAAGGCGTGGCGGCAAAAGCGAAAAAAATCCAGGTAGGCTCGGGACTGGATCCGAAAACCCACATGGGCCCGCTCGTCTCCGAAGAACAGTTGCAACGCGTCTGCAACTACCTCGAGATTGGAATGGCCGAAGGCGCCAAGGCCGCATCGGGCGGGCGCAAGATCGGCGGCCCGGGATACTTCGTCGAACCCACCGTCCTGGTCGAAACCAAAGACTATATGAAGGTCGTGCAAGAGGAGATCTTCGGGCCCGTAGTAGCGGCGATTCCGTTCGACAATCCGGAAGAGCTGCTGTCCCGGGCCAACGATTCGATCTACGGACTGGCGGCGGGAATCTGGACCCACGACATATCGAAAGCGCACCGGACTGCAGCGTTGCTGCGCGCCGGAACGGTCTGGATCAACTGCTACAACATCTTCGATGCGGCGCTGCCCTTCGGCGGCTACAAGCAGTCGGGCTGGGGACGCGAGATGGGCAAAGATGTTCTCCAACTCTACACCCAGACCAAGGCGGTGTGCGCACGGCTGTAGTCGGCTCGTGCGGGGACGGGCGCTCCCCGCCCGTCCAAGCCGAGCGCAGCTCGGCAGTTGTCCGCGATCACAGTAACTCTAGAGTTGTTGGTAGGTAATTCAAGGGGCGGCCGGTCGGGCCGCCGTTTTTCTTTGGGTTGTGCAGGATGAAATTGGAGGCGCGGGTGAGAATCGAACAAGACCGCGTATTGCAAACACTGTAGCTGTTCTTTGCTGGCGAGGCTCGCAGGTTCTTCGCAGTTGTACCACATGAGCACGCGAGAGACACCGTAAGGCTCTCTGCCAAGCGAGGTTCGTCATTCATCCTATTTGCCGGCCCGAGCCGGTTTTAGGACCGCCGTATTCCGCTCGTCCGCAGCGATCATGCGGTAGAACTTTTTCAGGTCGTTCATTTTGCTGACCGGGAAACGCTTGAGTATAGTCAGAGGCGACCAGCCGTCAATGATCGAAATCACACATGCGAGGGAAAGGCCTGGCGGGCGCCCCAGCCTTCCGCTGGCACAAACCACGTGCCGCATCCTTCGCGGCTTCTTGCGAAGGGTGGCTGGAGGTCTGATCGCGTTCCCAATCCCGAGCCCCGCGCTCCCCATTTCACAAGGAAGGGCGCTTTCACAGAAGATCCCGATAACATTCCAACGCGACCCGAACCAGTTGACTCCGAGTGCGTACTTCGGTCTTTGCAAAAAGTTGTTGGATCGTGTTCTTAACTACGCTCTCAGAGACGTTTAGACGTGATGCTATTTCCTTATTGGCTAAACCTTGAACAAGCAGCCGGAGCACGTCAGACTCACGATTGTTCAAAGGCGTTCTTTCCAGGTGACCGGACCCGGTCGAGGGTGAATCTTCGGCGGCGTTTCGTTCCTCAGTAACATCGGCTATGATCGCAGCCAGCTTGGGGGTCGGTCCTTCTTTATAGCTGGAGAACCAGACATCCGCCAAAAACGACTCTCCGTTGCCACGATGTCCGCGGCATTGCATCGAGGTCCTGAACTGTGGTCCCTCTTCCCAGCGCAAAGCGTGATGTAATTCGGGGAGGTATGCCGCGATCGGTTGCCCGATCAGATTCCCGTCCCGTGGGCCCATCAGTTCAGTTGCCGACTGGTTGGCGAGTTCGATGAAGCCATGATCGTCAACCGTGACTATTGCCGCGGGACTGGTCTCCACGAGAATGCGCAATCGCTCCTGCGACGCCAATCTCGACCGACGGTTGCGCAGCACTTCGGAGATAAACAGTCCGGAACCGACAAGCGCCAAAGCTTCAAAACTGGTACGGATGGGAGCGTCTGCGGGGTCCAAGTTACTGAAACGCTCGCTAAGCAGCGCGCAGGCGATACCCATTAGACCGATTGCCCACCTGGGCAAGAACCCAGCCGCGAGCATGATAGGAAACAAATAGAGAAATCCTAACGAGACGTAGGGCTTCGTCCACCAGTCCACGACCGCGATCACCAGGACGATGCCCACGCTGGCGAGCATAACGAAGGTTCGGTTTCGTGGTTCCCAGATCCATTCCAAGTTCAACATAGATTTCGATTGACCGGTGATTATCCCATTACTTGGCAGTCCTCCCAAGCCAATCAAACGATTGCCAGAAAGATTAGCGCCCTGCAATCGAGGGATTTCGTGTTGCCGCTGGAAATCGCGCATGGTTCTGACCCTTCACCCGCCCAATCAAGCGATTGGGCAAGTGGACCCGCTTTCGGAATCGAAATACTCGCCAGCCTACCGTTTGAGTGTCTCCCGAGAACCGGAAATTAAGGATACACAGGGTGCAGAACCAAAGTGCGACGGGAGCGAGGCAGGAGTGTCGTTCCACGAAAATTGCGCGGTGCTCGGAGTCCCGCGTAGGCAGCAATGAATGATTCGTCGAGTCGTTGATTTTGCTCTCAATAACCGCCTGCTCGTTCTGGCCTTCGCACTGCTGCTCTTTGCGGGGGGAATTGTCGCTTTCCGTGACCTGCCGATTGAGGCTTATCCCGACGTAGCCGACAACTACGTCGAGATCGTTACGCAATGGCCGGGAATTTCGGCGGAACAAATCGAACAGCAGGTCACGATTCCGCTCGAAATCGTCATGAACGGCATCCCGCATGTTGTGCACCTGCGTTCGTTTTCCCTCTTCGGACTCTCCGATTTGAAGCTAGTCTTCGACGACGAGTCGGACAACGACTGGAATCGCGAGCGGGTTCTGGAGCGGCTGAGCCAGGTCACCCTGCCGCCCAACGTATCGCCACAAATGCAAACAGATTGGAGCCCCGTCGGTCAAATCTATTTCTTCACCCTGCACAGCACCAATCCGGCCTATGACCCGATGGAGTTGAAGTCGATTGAAGACTGGGTCATCGAAAAGAATTTCAAATCCGTACCGAACATTGTCGACGTTGCCAGCTTCGGCGGTCCCACTCGCGAATACCAGGTGCGCCTTGACCCGGACAAACTAGTCGCCTACAGCCTGAGTCTGGCGCAGGTGGAACAGCAACTCACCAGCAACAACGTGAACGCGGGCGGAAGCTTCATACAAGAAGGCCTGCAGCAGATCAACGTGCGCTCCATCGGATTGGTTGACCGTGCCCAGGATATTGAAGAGACGGTCATCCTGACCAGGAATGGCACGCCGCTCCGCGTGAAGGACATTGCGGTCGTTTCGCAGGGTCCTAAAATTCGACTTGGCCAGTTTGCCAGAGCGATTCACCACGAAGACGGGAAGATCGTCGATAACGACGATGTCGTGTCGGGCATCGTGCTGTTGCGCAAGGGTGCGCCGGCAGACGCTGCCCTGCAAGGCATCAACAAGAAAGTGAAGGAACTGAACGATCATATTCTGCCTCCGGGCGTGAAGGTTGTCCCCTTCATTGATCGCAGCGATCTGGTTCACTTCACCACCCACACCGTTCTGCACAACCTTCTGGAAGGAATGATTCTGGTATCGATCATCCTCCTTATATTCCTCGGCAATGTCCGGGGCGCGATCATTGTGGCTTTAACCATTCCATTTTCATTATTGTTTGCCTCCATCTGTCTGGATTTACGTCATATCCCAGCCAATCTTCTTTCGCTCGGAGCGCTGGATTTTGGCATGGTGGTCGATGGGGCAGTCGTGATGGTCGAAAATATCGTGCGGCATCTGGGCCAAAAGAATGGGGGTTCCAAAACAGCGCGCGAACGAATCAGCGAGGCCTCGCACGAAGTCCAACGCCCCGTGTTCTACGCCATTGCCATCATCATTACCGCGTATTTGCCCATATTTACGCTGCAACGCGTCGAGGGCCGCCTTTTTCATCCCATGGCCTGGACGGTAGCGTTTGCGCTGCTCGGGGCATTAATCTTCTCGATCCTGATCGCACCTGTGCTGGCGAGTTTCGCCTTTCAGAAGGGAACGAAGGAATGGCGCAATGCAGCTATGGAGTTCTCGATCAAGCACTACCGTACCGCAGTTCGGTGGGCCATTCGGCGGCGTGCACTCACGGTCGGCGCGGGCGTGCTTGGGCTTTCCGTCGCGCTTTACCTCGCCTTCAGCGGCGTCATCGGTTCCGAATTTCTACCCCACCTGGATGAAGGCGCACTTTGGGTTCGGGGCACACTCGCGCCCAGCGTTGGGCCGGACGAGGGTATCCGAGTCTCCAATCAAGCGCGGATCATTCTGTGCTCTTTCCCCGAGGTCCCGCAATGCACCAGTCAAACCGGGCGTCCGGATGATGGCACGGATACAACCAGCTTTTTCAATACCGAATACTTCGTTGATCTAAAGCCAAAAGAACAATGGCGGCTTGTCTTCCACGAAAACAAGGACGAATTGATCGCCGCCATGAATCGCGAACTCAACAAGATCCCCGGCGTCGTTTGGGGTTTTTCCCAGCCCATTGAAGACAACATGGAAGAAGCGGTCAGCGGAGTAAAGGGAGAGCTTGCCACCAAAGTCTACGGCGATGACTTGAAGGTATTGGAAGAGAAAAGCGACCAGATCGTCAACATCATGCGAGGTGTCAAGGGAATCGAGGACCTGGGAGTTCTTCATGTGCTCGGCCAGCCCAACCTCAACGTGACGGTGGACCGAGCCGCGGCCGCTCGTTACCAGATCAACGTCGCGGATGTGCAGGATGCGATTCAGACAGCGGTCGGGGGAAACGCACTCACCCAAGTACTCCAGGGCGAGGCGCGATACGACCTCGTGTTGCGCTATCTGCCAAAATACCGCGACACGAAAGAAGCGATCGAGAATATTCGCCTGCTATCGCCTTCCGGGGAACGGGTGTCGCTGGCACAGCTCTGCAAGATCGAAGAGAGGGATGGGGGGTCCGAAATTTATCGCGAAGGCAATCAGCGCTATGTCGCCATCAAGTACAGCGTCCGCGGCCGCGACCTCGGCGGCGCGGTAGAAGAGTCAATCAACAAGGTCAACCACCAGGTCAAACTGCCGACTGGATATCACATCGATTGGGAGGGGGAATATGAGAGCCAGAAGAGGGCGGATGAGCGACTGCTTGTCGTTCTACCAATTACCATCTTGCTTATCTTCATCATCCTCTACACGATGTTCAAATCCTTCAAATGGGCATTACTGATCCTGGCGAATGTCGCCATGGCTCGAATCGGCGGTCTGCTTGCCCTTCTGATTACCGGCACCAATTTCAGTGTTTCCTCCGGCGTAGGCTTCCTGGCGCTGTTCGGCGTATCCGTGCAGACCGGAGTCATCATGCTGGAGTACATCAATCAGCTTCGAGCACGACGATATTCGATAGAGGATGCCGCAGTTGAGGGAGCTGTGTTGCGGTTGCGGCCCATCATGATGACCATGCTGGTGGCGACTCTCGGGCTGCTGCCCGCTGCTCTCTCGCACGCGATTGGCTCCGATTCACAGCGCCCCTTTGCAATCGTCATCGTAGGAGGCTTGATTGCCGACTTGGTGATGAGCATCTTTCTGCTGCCCACGTTATATGTGTGGATTGCCGGCGAACGAGATGTGCTTCCCGCGGCCGAAGAAGGGTTTGATGTGGGCGAGCATGTGGATTAAAGCCGGTGGTGTAATGAACCTGCTAGTCCCCTTGACCGCATCCGTGACACCTTGGTTTTCCTTATCGGCCCGAAACAACCAGATGGCCTCTTCAAGAGGAAACCCGGATTCATCCTTGGGCACGGGTCAGCCGCTCAATTGGGCCTCGAGCCTGTCTTTGGCTCTCTCGACTTCCGCTCATGACCGCGTACCGGCCTGCTTGCGGAACTGCTTCCCACCTTGGCTCCAACGGAGGCTCTTGCGGCAGTTGCACATCTCCGGCCTACCGGCATTTTTTGGAGTGGCGAACCATGATGGTGATTACGGGTGTGCTCATGGGCCTACGCTAAGCCAAGATCAAGCCAAAATTAATGGCTCGAAAGTAACGATGTGACCTTGTGCAGCGTTTATGCTGTCTTGGATGGGGCAAAAGGTTGGAGGCGCGGGTGAGAATCGAACTCACGATAGAGGTTTTGCAGACCTCGGCCTTACCACTTGGCTACCGCGCCGGATCGTTCGCTGAAACGATACTTTAGAAACGTCACTCTAAAACGAAAAGCCCTCGCCAGGGCAGGGCTTTCAAAGACTGGAGCGGGAGACGGGATTTGAACCCGCGACTTCGACCTTGGCAAGGTCGCACTCTACCACTGAGTTACTCCCGCCCAACTGTATGAGTATAAACGACCCCGTCCTAGCGGAGCAAACCTGGCCATCAGGACGGCAAATGTTCGGCCGGATGATGCGGTGACCACTGCGGATCTTCATCCGGCGCTACCATCTGGCCGTCGCGCATGTGGACGATGCGGTCACCATAGTCGGCGGCTTCGGGATTGTGCGTAATCATAAGCACGGTCTGGCTTAAATCCTTGTTCGACTGGCGCAGCATATTGAGGACAACGCTCGAACTTTTCGAATCCAGGTTGCCGGTCGGTTCGTCGGCGAGCACGATGGCGGGGCGGTTGATAAGAGCCCGAGCGAGTGCGACTCTCTGCTGCTCGCCGCCGGAAAGCTCGTTGGGCCGGTGCTCCAGACGTTGCGCGATGCCGAGCATCTCCGTGATCTTCTTCATAAACGCGGTATCGGGCCTGCCCAACCCGGCGATGTCGGCGGCGATCTCGATATTCGAGCGCGCGCTGAGCGTGGGCAGAAGATTGAATTTCTGGAAGACGAATCCGATCTTGCTTTTGCGCAACCGCGTGCGCTCGCCGTCGGAAAGAGTGGCGAAATCCACGCCGTCGATGGTGACGCTTCCCGAGTCGGCCTGGGTCAGTCCGCCAAGCAGATAAAAAAGCGTGGACTTGCCGCTGCCCGAAGGGCCCACGACCGTGACGAACTCGCCCTTCTGCACGCTGAACGAGACACCGCGCAAGGCAGGCACGTCCACTTTGCCAACCCGGTAGGTTTTGCGCAACTCCCTGGCTTCAATGAAGGCCGACATCCAGTGAAAACGATATCACACGGGGGAGAGGCATTGAGATATTGAATCATTGAGCCCTTGAGTTATCGACCCATTGCTTCAGGGTTTCAATGACTCAATGATTCAATAACCAAATGCCTCAATGATTCTGCGAGTCTGCTCACGCCACGGTCGCATGTTCTACGTCCACCGCACGGACGCGGAGCTCAACCTGGCGCTTGGGACCGCGCTTGCGCACCAGCAACAGGCGAATGCGTTCCAGCAGATCCGCGGGTTCGTACATTCCCTTGGAGAGAAAAACATCGGCGACGGTTTCGCGCTCGTAGATTTTGGTTCTGCCCGAGATCAGCACGGCCGGAGTCTGCGGCGAAAGATTTTTGATTTCCTCTATCAGCCGCGAACCATCCACACCGGGCATGATCAGGTCGGTAAGCACCAGGTCAACGCCGCCGCGTCGGAACGCTTCGAGGGCCATTTCGCCGCTGTTGCATGCCAGTACGCGGTAGCCCCTCGTTTCCAGCAGGATTTTGCGAATGGAGAGAGACTGTTCGTTATCGTCTACACAAAGAATCGTTTTCTTGGGCTTCATTGGCCTGACCGCGAGACTGTCGTCACAAATGTTTTCTGAATTTGATACCTGATTTCTTTTTTTGAGAACCGGGAGCGAGGTGAATGCTAAACAGAATTGGAGTACAGGTAAAGTAGCGCGTTCGCCAATGGCACTCCAGTGTTTGGCAAGATCGTGCCATCGGGCTGAAAGCCGCGACAGTCGCAGCGTTTCGATGCACTAGATGGCGAGCGTGACTTCACCGCGGAGAACTTCTACACAATTTCCACCGACACGCACATTGGCGACATGGTTATCGTGCCCATTCTTCTGCTTGGTGGCGCGAACAAATATGCTGCTGGGACGGTGCATTTCGAGGCCTTGCTCGATCAGGACCCGCTCATCGCTCGGAGCGACGGCGTGCGCCACCATCCAGGCCGCGCAGCATCCGGCGGCGGACCCGGTGGCCGGATCTTCTCCGTTGTAAAAAATCATGCGGGCGTGGAGGCGGGCTTTGGGATCGACAGTTTCGCGGCAAACAAAGTAAAAGAACTTTCCGCCGCTGCGCGCGAGATATTCGGCGGCGCCGGCGAGATCAAGGCGGAGGTTCTGCAGCGTCTTCAGCGACCGCAACGCGGCGATGGTGAAAGGAACGCCGGTGGAGACGGTTTGGATGGGCACGGAGTCGTCGAAGTCAGCCGCGCTCAGGCCGGTGAGACGCGCAACGTCCTCCGGGTTGTGGATCGCGCCGAACTCGGGATCCTTCTGCGTCATTTCTCCGAAGGCGAGCTGCGCTGGTTCCTGGGTGAAGCGCACTGGCACGGTGCCGACGTTCAGCTCGAGGCGAACTTCGGATGCGCCGGTCTGGCCACGCAGAACGAAAGCGGTGCCGAGCGTAGGATGTCCAGCGAAAGGCAGTTCTTCCTGCACGGTGAAAATGCGCACGCGGACTCCGCGACTCTTTTCCGCCGCCGCGTCCCCGGGAAGAATGTAAGTGGTTTCGGAGAGATTCATCTCGCGCGCCAAGGCCTGCATTTGCTCGGTGCTGAGGCCGCGGCCGTCGAGAAAAACGGCCAGAGAGTTACCGCTCAGGGCGCGGTCGGTAAACACATCGACCTGTACCATTGATAACTGGATCATGGAGAGCTTCCGTGCCGCAGCAGCCATGCCTGAGATTTTATCGGGCCGCAGGCATCCCGCCAAGGCGTAATCGCGGCCTGATGCGATACCATAATTCGCACCGCAGACGGCCTGCCGCCGGTTGACGGGCTGCTGGCAGCTGCATATTCTATCTCTACTAATGTAGTGGGGTTTAAACGCACTGGCCAGCTACCGATTTCAAGAAACTACGCGAGGAACCAACATGTCTCTACGCATCAATTCCGAAGCTCCCAACTTCACCGCCGAAACCACGCAAGGCACCATCAACTTCCACGAATGGATCGGCAACGGCTGGGCCATTCTGTTTTCGCACCCCAAGGATTTCACGCCGGTGTGCACAACCGAACTGGGCTACATGGCGGGTCTCGAACCGGAGTTTGCCAGGCGCAATACGAAAATTATCGGGCTGAGCGTGGATCCGGTAACCAGTCACGGCAAGTGGGCCGCCGATATTGAAGAAACGCAGGGTCACAAGGTGACCTATCCGATGATTGGCGATCCCGAACTCAAGGTGGCGAAGCTCTATGACATGCTGCCCGCCGAGGCTGGAACCATCAGCGAGGGGCGTACGGCGGCCGACAATGCCACGGTGCGCACCGTGTTCGTGATTGGTCCGGACAAGAAGATTAAGCTGATGCTGATCTACCCCATGAGCAGCGGACGCAATTTCGATGAAGTGCTGCGCGTTCTGGATTCGATCCAGCTCTCCGCGAAGCACAATGTTGCCACGCCCGTGAACTGGAAGCCGGGGCAGGACGTGATCATTCCCACATCGGTTTCAGAAGATCAGGCCAAGCAGAAGTATCCCGGCGGCTGGAAGACTCTGAAGCCCTATCTGCGAGTGGTGGCGCAGCCGAAGTAGTTCGTGTAACGTTCCAGACGAACCTCCTCACGAACCTGCTTGAGAGACTAGGGAAGCGCATGCGGTCCGGTGATCGTCCCGGTCTTCAAAACCGGCGGGCGGCATCTTCGATGTCGCCGGTGTGTTCGACTCACACTCGCTTCCGCCAGTTTTCAGCGCGTGCGTCACCTCACTTTTTGTAAATCATTCCGCCCTTCATCACGAACGATACATTCTGCACTGCACTGATGTCCTGCAAGGGATCGCCGGAAACCGCGATGATATCGGCTAGATAGCCCGGCTCCAACGAGCCAATCTGTCCATCCCAACCCAGCAGCTTCGACCCATTGAGCAGATCCGCCTGCAGCACCGCCAGCGGCGACATCCCGTGCTTCACCATCAGCACAAGCTCCCGTGCCTGCGTCCCGTGAGGAAACGGTCCCACGTCAGAGCCCACCGCCATTGGAACTCCCGCCGCCACCTGCTTGCGAAATTCCTGCCGGTGTAAATCCAGCATGGTGCGCTCCCGCGCTGCGAGCGCAGGCGTGTCCGCATGATCGGCAAAATACTCAAAGATGGTGAAGGTTGGCACGGCGAAAATCTGCTTTTCGCGCATCAGTCGCATGGTTTCATCGCTCAGTTGGTTGGCGTGGTCAATCGATGCGACTCCCGCCTGCGCCGCAAACAGCGTGCCCGGTTCGCCGGTGGCATGCACCGCCACGCGCCTGCCCGATCGCGCGGCTTCCTGCACCGCGGCACTCAGTTCCGCTTCGCTATATTGATAGATCGTGGAAAACTGGCCACTGCGCACGGTGTCTGGGCCGGTCTCATAAATCTTGATGAAGTCCGCGCCTTCCTTGAACTGCTGGCGCATGACCGCGACCAACTCGGCAGCATTGTTCGCGTAATCAGCGTTGGGCAGGACATGTTGCGCCGGGTTGTAGCCGATCGCGTCTTCGTGTCCGCCGAGGATATTGATGGCATTGCCGCTGATTCGCAAACGCGGCCCCGGAACCAGTCCATCATTAATCGCGTTGCGAACCGCTGTATCGGCGGAGCCCGCACCTTCGGTTCCCATGTCTCGTTCCGCTGTGAAGCCCGCCATCAAATCGTCCCGAGCCGCCAGCAACGCCATGATCGTGCGCTGCGGCACGGATTCCTGCACCGTCTGCAGATCCTCTGCCCCTGGATGCAGAAACAGGTGCACGTGCGCGTCGATCAGGCCCGGCAATAGAGTGCGGTCTCCCAGATCAATCACCTCCGCGCCCGCCGGACGCTTCACCGACGAGCCCACTTCCACAATGCGTTCTCCTTCGACCAGCACTTCGCCCGGCTTCACCACGCGTCCGCTCTTCACCTCCAGCAGACGGGCGGCGTGTAGCACGATCGCGTGCGGCACGATAGGCTGCGGCGGCGCCGCCGCGCTCTGGCCCGCAGCGCTTGCCAGGAACCCGAGCAGCAGAAGTGAAGCTGACACAGAAACACATCGCAGTTTGGTCATGATTGTCCTCGGTCCTCGATGCGGTCTTAGCTCTTTCATAAACATCTTCGTGTTTTCGAACAAACGAGTATAGTCCGGCTTGCCGATGGTTGACGCTATCAGGCAAGCTCACGAATTGAAATGGCATAGTCCGGGTTCTGGTCGAGTTAACCGGCTAACCGAATCTAATGGGAGGCGTTTGCCCATGCCTCATTGAGGCCGCGGAAAACGGAATCATAGTGGCCGCCCTCGGCCGCGAAGCGCAGAGGCTTCACGTTTTCGACGCAGATCTCAACCGCTGTAGGCTGGGTCTTCAGGATATCCATCGCCCCGGTAATGAACTTGTTTAGCGGCATCGCGCGAGGGTCGGAGGCCCCGTTCAGAAGGTCGGTGGCGACATAGGGAGGGATGAGTTCCAGAACCTCTGTCGTAGACGCCCGAAGCTGATAGCGGAGCGATTGCGTATACGAGTGAATGGCGGCCTTGGTCGCGCAATAAGTGGGAGTTGGGGCCATCGGAACAAAAGCCAGCCCCGACGAGACGTTCATGATGGCGGAGCGGGGCTGCTTTCGCAGCAGAGGCAGAAGTGCCGCGGTCAGGCGGATGGGGCCGAGCAGATTAGTGGCGATGGTGGATTCCGCGTCAGCGAGATTGTACGGTTCGGCCTGCAGGTTTTCGAGCAGCATGATACCCGCATTGTTGATGAGGGCGTTTAGCGCCGGGTAGCGTGTTGCCATCTGAACCGCAAACGAACGGATGTTGGCGGGGTCTTCGATGTCGAGCGTAACGGAGGTCATACCGGGGTTCGCGGCGGTGGTCTCGTCGAGTGCCTGCTGGCGCCGGCCGGCGATGATGACGTGGTTTCCGAGGGCGTGAAAAGCTTCTGCCAGGCCACGGCCAATGCCGGAACCGCCGCCCGTAATCAGGATGGTGTTGCCAGTAGTCTTCATCGTGATTGTCGACTCCTTATTCCCCGAAACTTGAGTCGCCGGTCTCCTCCGCTTGCGCTATTTTGCCGGGGTTGCCTCGAGGCCGCGGTACTTCAACATCGCCTTCGTGTTGGGCGGCGCCCCGCGCCAAGCCTCATACATTTTGGCGAGGTCCTCGGTGTTGCCGCGAGACAGAACCATTTGGCGGAAGCGGTCGCCGTTGGCGCGGGTGAGCCCATCGTGTTCGACGAACCATTGGTAGCCGTCGTCAGCGAGCATCTGGGTCCAGAGATAGGCGTAGTAACCGGCGCTGTAGCCGGCGCTTCCCCAGATATGGCTGAAGTAGGTGGAGCGATAGCGGGGCGGGACGTAGCTGACGTTAAGGTGAGTCTTTTCGAGCGCCTGCTTCTCGAACTCATCGGGGTTCTGGAGCGGAGCGGTGGCAGGCAGCGAGTGCCACTGCATGTCGAGTTCGGCCGCGGCCAGCAGTTCGGTCATGTCGTAGCCCTTGTTGAAGGTGTCGGCCTTCCTTAGCCGCGCCGCGAGCTCTTCTGGCATGGGAGCGCCGGTTTTGTAGTGCGTCGCGTAATGAGCAAAGATCGCGGGATAGATGGCCCAGTGCTCGTTGAATTGCGAGGGGAACTCGACGAAATCGCGGGCGGTTGAGGTACCAGCAAGAGTGGGGTACTCAGCATCGGAGAACATGCCGTGCAGGGCATGTCCAAACTCGTGGAACATCGTGATGACGTCGGTGAAGCTGATCAGGGCAGGTTCACCCTCGGCTGGCTTGGGCAGGTTGGCGACGTTGTAAACGACCGGTAGCGTCCCCCTCAGGCGGGATTGGCCGACGAATTCCGACATCCAGGCTCCGCCGTTCTTGTTGTCACGCTTGAAATAGTCGCAGTAGAACACGGCGAGGTGTTTACCGTTGGCGTCGAAGACCTCGAACACCCGCACATCCGGATGGTAGACAGGGATGTCGTGCCGCTCTTTAAAAGTGAGGCCGTAGAGCTGATTAGCGGCGTAGAAGACGCCATTCTGCAGCACGTTGTTGAGCTCGAAGTAGGGCTTTACCTGTGCATCATCGATGTCGTAGCGAGCATTGCGGACTTGCTCAGCATAATAGTTCCAGTCGTAGGCCTGCACCTGGAATCCACCGTGCTGGGCGTCAATAACCGCCTGGATGTCTGTTGCTTCGCGCCCGGCCTGTGCGGTTGCAGCGGGCACGATGGCATCCATGAACTGCAATGCGGCTGCGGGTGTTTTGGCCATCTGGTCTTCGAGCTTCCAGGCGGCGAAGTTCGAATGGCCGAGGAGTTTCGCCTTCTGCGCGCGGAGCTGAGCGAGGCGGGCGATGGTGCCGCGAGTGTCGTTAGCGTCGCCGCGTTCGGTGCGGTTCCAGGAGTGTTCGAAGATCGACTGGCGCGTGGCCCGATCGCTGAGTGAGACGAGATCGGGCTGCCGGGTTGTGTTCTGGAGCGGAATGACGAAGCCTTCCAGCTGGCGGCCTTTGGCGGCTTGCGCAGCGGCCGCGATACGAGCATCCGAGAGCCCGGCGAGCGCGCCTTTGTCCGTCGTGACGTAAGCGCCTTCCTTGGTGGCGGCCAGGAGTTTGTTGATGAAGGTATTCGAGAGCGAAGACGCCTCTTCGTTGAGCTTCCTGAGTTCAGCCTTGTCGGCCTCGGAGAGGTTCGCGCCGGCGTGTACAAACTGGTCGTAGTCGTATTCCAACAGCCGGAGAGACTCGGGATCGAGCTTGAGCGTGGCGCGCTGCTTGTAGATCGCGGCTACGCGCGCGAAGAGCTTCGTGTTGAGGAAGATGAAGTCCCGGTGGGCAGCGAGTTTGGGGGCCTCAATGGTTTTGACGTTTTGGAGGGTGGGGTTGGTGTTTGCTTCGGTGACTCCATCGAAGGCTGCCATAACGCGTTCTAGCAACCGGCCGCTCTTCTCCATGGCGACGATGGTGTTGTCAAAACTGGGGGCATCGGGATTGTTGGCAATCACCTGGATTTCGGCTTGCTGCTGCGCCATGCCCGCCTCGATCGCGGGCTGGAAATCTTCGTCCTTGATCTTGTCGAAAGGCGGAGCCTCGAAAGGCAGTGCACTGGGCGCGAAGAAGGGATTCGCGGGGCCAAAGTCCGCGGCTGCGGCAAATGCGGGTTTGATGGAATCGAACGTGATGGCTCCAATGGCGATCAAGGTACCTAAGAATAACAGCATAGTTTTCGTGGTGCTGAGTCGAACGGAGATTTTCATGGCTGCGGGGATTCCTCGTCTTCCCAATTGTAACGGCGAGTTGGCTTCGCGGAGTACCGCAGGGATGCCGAGACCTCAGACTCGTCCCCTCATCAGCAGCCCCATTATCGGTACTCCTTAAGAGAATCCAACGCCTGGGCAAATGCCATGCCCAAGGTTTCTTGGGCAAGTACTCAGGGATTAAGCACGTAGTTCGACGCAACCTCGCGAAACGCAGCCAACTGCTTCGTCCGGGTGACCTCGTCCCAACCCAGTTCTGAAGCCATCAAGTTCGCGACAGCGGGCGCCATCGCGACGGCCGCGCGCGCATTCAAGAAGAGAGCACGCGTGCGTCTGGCCAGCGTGTCCTCCACGGTGCGGGCCATTTCTTGTCGCGCGGTCCAAATCACCTCCGCCATCACGTAGGGCAACGCCGCGTGCAGCGGTTCGCCGAGCCTCGCGTCAGTCTCGATGAGCTTGTGAATCTCGCACGCATCCGAGCCATAGACCGCCAGCGAGCCCAACTGTTTCGCTGCCTCTTCTTTGTTAGCACCGTGGAATCCGTGAATGCGCAGATGATGCGTCACGCATGGCTTTTCCGGCAACTGCGCGAGCGTTGCCGCCTGATCGACGCAATCCTCGGCCATGTGGCGATACGTCGTCCATTTTCCACCGCAGACCGTGACCAGGCCGGAGCGATCGATGTGGATGACGTGATCGCGCGACAAAGCAGCCGTGCTGGTTACTCCCGTCGCTCGTACCAGCGGCCGAACACCCGCGAATACGCTCAGCACATCGCCGCGGGTGGGTGCTTTCGTCAGATATTGCCCGGCGGTAGCGAGGATAAATTCGATCTCCTGCTCCATGGCGACTGGCTCGAGCGTGGCTGCTGGGATGGGCGTGTCGGTGGTTCCAACCAGCGTGTGACCGTGCCACGGAATCGCGAATAACACCCGGCCATCGCCGGTGTGCGGAACCATGACCGCGCTTTCACCTTGCAGAAAACTCGAATCGAAGACCAGGTGAATGCCCTGGCTGGGAACGATCAGCCGCGTAGCGGCCGGCTCCGCCTTGAGCCGAAGCAGATCGCTGAAAGCGCCGGTCGCGTTGACCACAACCATGGCGGCGGCCCGAAACTCGTTGCCAGTTTCGACATCGCGTGCGCAAACACCATCCACAAATCCCTGCGCGTCCTTCGTCAGTCCCGTAACTTCTACGTAGTTCAACAGCGTGGCGCCCTGCTCGAAAGCCGTGGCCACCATGTGGATAAGCAGCCGGGCGTCGTCGAATTGCCCATCGTAATAAACGGCGCCGCCGCGCAGGCCTTCGGTCTTCAATGTAGGCAGATGCTCGAGCGTCTCTTCTCTGGAGAGCATGCGCGACGTGCCAAACCCGTATTTGCCAGCCAACAACTGGTACAGCTTGAGGCCGAGACCATAGAATGGAGCGTCCCACCAGTCGTAGTTCGGCACGACGAAGCGAAGATCGTGCACCAGGTGTGGTGCGTTCTGCAGAAGCAACCCGCGCTCCTTGAGCGCTTCCATGACCAATCCGATATTGCCCTGCTCCAGGTAGCGCACACCGCCGTGTGCCAGCTTGGTGCTGCGGCTGGAGGTGCCTTTGCCGAAATCGCTCTGCTCGAGCAGCAGCACATCATAGCCGCGCGACGCCGCATCGATGGCAACGCCAACGCCGGTGGCTCCGCCGCCCACGATAATCATGTCCCAGGCTTTGGGATGCGCTTCGATGCGCCGCCACATGTCGGCTCGATTCATAGCTGCACTCTCGGCAGGATAGCGTGGGCCACACGCGAGCCAAAGTCACGAGCGGGGTTCATCGCATATCCTGTCGGTCCGGCGAGCTACGGCGATTCCACCCACTCGAACGAACGCTTCACCGCCTTTTTCCAAAAGTGATAAAGCCGCTCGCGAGATTCTCCATCCATCTCGGGCTGCCACTGCCGATCGACCGACCAGTTGGCGACGAGTTCGTCGGTATCCTGGAAGAAACCGACTGCCAGTCCGGCAGCATAGGCAGCGCCCAAAGCAGTGGTCTCCTTCACCATGGGGCGAACCACCGGCTTCGCCAGAATATCGGACTGGAATTGCATCAGCAGATCGTTCACCACCATGCCACCATCAGCACGGAGGACATCAAGCGTGATGCCTGAGTTCATCGCCATGGCATCGACCACCTCGCGGACCTGGAACGCGGTGGCCTCGAGCACAGCGCGGGCGATGTGTCCTTTATTCGCGAAGCGCGTCAAGCCGGCAATCACGCCGCGCGCGTCATCCTTCCAATAGGGCGCGTACAAACCGGAGAACGCGGGCACGAAGTAAACCCCACCGTTGTCACTTACGGTTCGGGCGAGCGCCTCAATGTCTGAACTCTTTTCAATAAGTCCAAGATTGTCGCGGATCCATTGCACCAGAGCGCCGGTAATTGCAATGCTTCCTTCCAGGGCGTAGCTGGCCGGCTTCGCGCCGAACTTATATGCCAGCGTGGTCAGCAGACCGAAGTTCGAGAACACTGCTTTTTCGCCAGTGTTCATCAGCATGAAGCAGCCGGTGCCGTAGGTGTTCTTCGCTTCTCCTGGCTTGAAGCAGGCCTGGCCGACCAGAGCTGCCTGCTGATCGCCGAGATCGCCGCTGATCACAACTCCCGCAATGGCCGGCAGTTTCGCGGTGCCGTACACTTCGCTGCTCGAAACAATCTGCGGCAGCATCTGAATGGGAATGCCGAAATCGTTCAAGATTTCCCGATCCCACTGCAGCGTGTTGAGGTTCATCAGTTGGGTGCGGCTGGCGTTGGTCACGTCGGTCACGTGGACTCCGCCATGCGTCCCCCCGGTAAGATGCCAGATCAGAAACGTATCAATATTCCCAAACAGCAGATCGCCGGCTTCAGCTTGTGCGCGTGCGCCCGCGACACTGTCGAGAATCCAGCGAATCTTCAGGCCACTGAAATAGGTGGCGAGCGGAAGGCCGGTCCTGGCGCGGTAGCGATCCTGTCCGCCAAGTGCAGCGAACTCGGCTACCGCTGGAACCACGCGCGTATCCTGCCAGACAATCGCGTTGTAAACGGGCTTTCCACTTTTCTTGTGCCAGACCACCGTGGTTTCGCGCTGGTTGGTGATCCCGATCGCAGCCAGATCTTCTGGCAGCAGCCCGCGAGCTTCCATTGCTTCCCGGATGACACCATCCGTGCGGCGCCAAATTTCCTCTGGATCGTGCTCGACCCATCCCGGTTTCGGATAGATCTGCTCGTGCTCTCTTTGAGCTGTGCCCACGATGCGTCCAAATCGATCGAACACTATGAAGCGCGAGCTTGTCGTTCCCTGATCAATGGCGCCAATGTAGCTTGCCATCGTGGGGCTTCCTCCTTGATATAGGCAGCGGTTCGCCCGGACCTCGTGTCAGGGTATCGCTTTTTTCTGTAGAGACGGGGCTTGCCCCGTCTTTCGTTCGTCGCAGTGGGAGACGCGGCAAGCCGCGTCTCTACCGGGAAAACCGTCTTTCCTCTTTCCTCGGTAGCGCCGCAAATGGGCCGTTGGCCCGAAACCCGGCGCCCCCGCCGCCTGGTCACAGTCGGCAAGCTAGCAGGATTACACGGGTTAGTCACCATGGCGGGCCGGAAAGTAACTCCCGGGTAATACCGGGCGGATTCTCGTGTAACTGCCAAATAGCACAAAGGTGGCCTGTAACCAAAAGTCGATTTGTGACATCTTACACATATTGCTGTGAGGTTTGCTGCCCCGGCAAACCAGGGATGTGGGGCTCCGTTGAAGCGTCTGGGCAAGGTTATCCGTTCTGTGCAAGCTTTCGGCCGTGAGCTGTCCCGCAGGCCGAGTGCGACCGAAGCGAAGCGCATACCCGCGATTGGTGTCGCCCTGGGCGGAGGCTTTGCCCGCGGCATCGCGCACATTGGTATTCTCAAAGTCCTCGAAGAAGAAGGCATCCCGATTCGCATGGTTGCGGGCACCAGTGTAGGCGCGATCATGGGCGCCGCGTATTGCAGCGGACTTACCATCGCGGAGCTGGAAGAAATCGCCCACAAAGTTCGCTTCACCACCTTCGCGCGCTGGACGCTCTCGCGCTACGGCTTTGCCTCGAATGACCGCATGGTCTCGTTTCTGAGGCGCATTTTAAAGGTGCAGACATTCGAAGAGTTGCGTATCCCTCTGGGCGTGACCGCAACCGATTTCAACACCGGGAGAGGAACGGTTTTCACCTCTGGTTCGATGATCGATCCGGTGCGCGCGAGTTGCGCTTATCCCGGGATGTTCCTGCCGGTCGAGATTCAAGGGAGCTGGCTGGTGGATGGCATGCTCTCCTATCCCGTGCCGACGCGTCCCCTGCGCGAAATGGGCGCGGAGCGCGTGCTGGCCGTGCAACTGAAAGGACAGTGGTCGAAGACGAGCGCGCCCCGGCATTTCTTTGACGTGATTGGGCAGTCGTTTGCCATCGCGCAGGACATGATGAGCGAGGTGTGGAGAAGCTCGGCTGACGTCGTAATCGAACCGGATGTCGCTGGTTTTGACTTTGACGACTTCAAGCGCGCTGACGAATTGATCCGCGTAGGCGAACTGGCCATGCGCTCGGCGCTACCGGAAGTGCGTAAATGGCTGGAAGCTCCGGTGGAAGCATCCGCCCCTCTGAAAGCGCCTGCGCTGATCGCAAGACCAGTACCTATGCCAGCGGACTGAAACCGCGAGCAGTCACGGTTCGATTACGCCAGCGCTCGTTGCACATGCCGCGTAGGTCAGCCCTGAAGCACTGCTTCGGGGATCGTTCGGCCTCTCTGGGCGAGGAGAGCGTTCAATTTCTCCAGCACTGCAAACGCATCGGCTACGTAAAGCACATCTGCTTTCCCTCGCGCCCATCCGCAGTTCGGGTCGAGATTCACCGCGCGGCGTTCGTTGATGAAGCGCCAGCCCACCACATGGGGCTCCTCGCCATGGCAGCATGTAGACAAACCCTTGGGATGACGCGGTGTCGATCCGGTCTGGCCGACCTGGTTCAGATGCGTCATGAAGCCCAGCACCGTCTGACTCTCTCCGGTTTGATCGACCAGCGATTTGCTGCCGCCGAGCGATGCGCCCGAGGCGCGAAGGAAGCCCAGAATCAGCGTTTCCGCTTGATCGGCATGGGTCTTTCCATCGGCCTGCTTCTTGGTCCAGCCCGCGCCCGCGACCAACAGCAAGTTCGCGTCGGGCTTGATGGTTTGTGCGTCGCTCTTCGGAGCGCGGACGCCGACGACGAGCGTTCTGGTGGCGGCTTTAGGGAGGGTCACCGGAATCTGTTCGACCTTGGCCGCGGCGGGCGCCCCAGCCCAGGCGGGGGCACATCCGGACTCGAGCAACACCATCCAGGGCCGCGCGTCGCGGCGAATAACTCCCTCGATACGCTGGCGATAGTGCCACCGCGTTGCACACAGTTCGCCGTTGACGGTTTCGAGCGCCGTGACATGCGTGTCCACACATCCGTTCAGACGATACGCAACTCCCGGCAGAACGCGCATGAAACGCGAAGTTGCGGGCGCAAGAATCAGTTCGGCCCGCGCTGACCGGCAGATTGCTTCCGCCGCCGCCGCATCGCTTGCGTAGCGCGCGGCAGCAAAGTCAGGTCCAGTGACCGCAAGAATTCGATCGGCTCCAGCGGCTGCCACCGTCTCCGCCGCGGCCGCCACGTCCGCACCGATCAAACCGATGGTCAAGTGGCCGCCGAGCTGCTTCGCCAATTTCAATGCAGCGCCCAAAACTTCATACGATATTTTGGGGAGCGTGTTGCCTGCTTCCGAAACGTGCGCCAGGAATAAAATGCTTTTTGACATCAGAGTCTTGATCTCCTCATTAGCAATAATTCATACGGTGGAGCGACGGGCGGGGACGCCCGGCTCTCCACCAGCAAACGGTCGCAGCGCTACTTGCCAATCCATTCCGCAATCTCTTGTGCGACCTCCTCGGCCGACAGGTCTTTGACCACCCGAGTCTGGCGCTGTTGTTTTGGAGGGGTCGCACTCACAAAGTGCAACCCACCAGCCGGCAGCGGCATGGACTTCGCCCGCTGCAGCGCCGGCATCACCGTGCGCATATTTGCCATTCCAACCTGAGGATTGTTGCGCGGCTCCGGCAGATTGCCGGTCGCCCAGCCGAACAACGCCGGCGGACCCGGACAGACCGAAACCTGATGACGCCCACCTTCGATCCGCTCCAGCACTTCGAACGAACCGTCGGCTAGAACACTAAGCTGGTCGACGCCTTGAAACTGGTCGAGAATCTCAAGCCGCTCTCCCACCAACTGCATGGTGGCGCCTGCGCCTCGCGAAGCCGATTCCCAACCGCCGAACAGGAGCAAACGCGAGCAATCGAGACCGGGAATGCTCTTGATGGTTTCCGCGAGAAGCGCGGCCGTCGAGTGCGCATCGGCAAAACCGCTGGCGCTCGCATCGACCGGAACCAGTTCAAAACTCACTCTCTGCGCAATCGTCATCATCACTTGCTGGAGTTTTGCTTTTGGCCCCACGCTCACCAGCCACACCTTGCTTCCCGCGACCTTGGATGCCAGGTTAGCGGCCTCATACAAGGCATGAGCCGCCCAGGGATCCAGCACGGCGGGAAGCATCATTTCGTTTTTCAGCGCGGGACCGGTTGGAGTCTGAACCGGCTCCAGAGTTTGCAGCGGGTCGGGTACAACGCTGCCGCACACCACAATGTGATATCCGTTTGTCATTCGAGTCCTGTCGAGTTAGTAACTCATCTTATGCCAGTCGTTGGTCGTTAGTCGTTGGTCGTTAGCAAACTCGCGAACAACGAGCGACCAAAGACCAAAGACTAACGACCAACGCCTAACGACTAACGACTGCTGGCGTCTATACCGATGCACGACTCCCCACTATCCATCAATTCAGCGCCGAGTGCAGTCCTCCCGCGCCGGCGTTAAATTCTATGTTTCCTTGCGTACCGTCGCCATTGGCCTCGCAATTCCACAGGCACGCGCCACAGTAAACACACTTCTCGCGATCGAAGGCAGGCACTGCATCTTCGCCGCGGGTGATCGCCTGCCCCGAGCACATCTCCACGCACAATTTGGTCTCACAAGCGCGGCAGAGTTCGGGACGGCGGAAGCTCACGTGATTGGCATAGCCCGGCGGCGCCTGCACGCTTCCGCCCATGAGCAGAGCGTCCTGGTGCGAGATGAGCAGCTTGCCATCCATCGAAATCTGCGGCCAACCACAGCGGTCCATGATCCGGTCATGCAGCGAAGTGCCCTTGGCGGCGCATTCCTCCTGCATCTGCTTAAGCTCGGCCGGCGAGATCCGCGATCCGTAAGCTTCCTCAAGCGACGTCAACTTGCGGGATGATGCACGCGCGGCAGGCGTGACCCACCCGCCCGTCAAGCCCGCGACCGCCATGCCGATCATTCCCGTGACGACGCCATTCTGGAATCCATTGCGCGAGTCGGCCGCAATCTTCGACTCCTCATCTACCCAGCTCTCCCGACGGCGGCGCACGTATGTTGCTTCAAGATTTTCGCGAGTGAACGCGCGCTTTTGCTCGGCGAGTTCGATAACCGCTTCCGCCAGTTGCACCCCGGTGGTCCAGGCTTCATCCACTCCCGATCCCGCCAGCACGTTCGTGCTTCCCGACCCTTCGCCGATGCGGGCATAGCCGTTGCCCACAAGATATGGCTCGCCGTGGCGGCCCGATTCCTGCAGCGATTTCGCTCCCCACGACTTCAGCGTTCCGCCTTCGAGATAACGCCACAGATAAGGATGAAGCATGAAGTGTTGCAGGTAGCGATAGGCCGTGCGCACCGGACTGCGGAACCACGATGGAACAAAGATGCCAACAGAAGCCAGTCTTTCAGGGTGAACGTACAGGAACCCGAAAATTTCCGGCTCCGGAAATCCGATGGTGTGCAATACTGTGCCGGGTTCCAGCCCACTATCTTCGCGGAGTTCGACGACCATCTTCATGCCGAGTGCCCATTCGCGGGACTCGTGGCCTCGCGGCATTCCAATCTGCGCGTCAATCTTACGTCCCACGGCTCCAACTGGGCCGTCGCCCACCACCGTCAGCGCAGCGCGCAGGTCCATGCCCGGCGTGAAACCGAGATCGGGATGGCCTTGAAGATCGGTCCCCTGATCGGCGAGCCGCACTCCCGTAACCGTGTCTCCTTCAATCGCGTTTTTTTCAATCGTGTTTCTTTCAATCAATGGTTCAGCGACCGGCATGCCCGGCCAGATCTGCACCACGCCGGACGCTGCAACTTGATCGCTGACCCACTGATTGAATTGACCAAGCGACAACACAAGGCCATCGTGTTTCCGCATGAACGGAGGAGTATAGGGTAGCTCGAACGCTTCATGCTTCAGCCCGAAGATGAAGCCCAGTGAGCGCAGCACGCGGTCGGCAGCCTTGAACGCGAGAGGTCGGAGACTCGAGCGCCGGCTTGCGTGCAAAGGATCGAGCAGGTAAACGAGCTTCTCCTTCTTCACCGCCGCCGCCATCGGAATCTCGGTGAGATCGACGCCGGGAAAACTGCCGCGTATCCCGCGCGCCCGCGTGACCGCGCCTGAGACTCCAAAGCCCAGCCCGTCGGCGCGTTCGTAGCAGATCACCTGCAGCGGCAAGCCGGGAGACGTTGCACTCTCCAGTCGCACCGAGCCATCGGGATTCAGCAAGCTACGGCTAAGCGTCGTCAGGAATCCGCCCATCGCAGGACCAAAGCCCACGCAGGCAATGTCGACGGCCATCTGCTGCCGCTCGATCGTTTGCTGCTCGATCTTTTGTGGCTCGACCGCGGCGACCGGTTCTTGAGAATCGGCGCTCATGCAGGGTAGTCCAGCGCCTCGGGAATCATGAGCTTCGAAATCGCTTCGGCGGCCCGGTCTTTCGATAGCCGGCAGCCCGTGAGGCAGGTAGCGAGCTTCGTTTGCAACGACAGAAACTGGTCCGCTCCATTGCACTTCGCACAGGGCCCAGCCTTTTTAGGATGCGAGCCATCGTTTCCGATGACATCCAAGCCGTAGGAACCTATGCCCGGAATGACGCCCTCAAGCGAATCCAACTCGTCCTGTTGATAGCAGCCACGGTATCCCGCCTCGTCCCACGCGGGGTGACGGTTGTATCCGAACACCAACTCCGCGCAGATGCGCGCCACTTCCCCACTGGCCCGCGCCGATTGCACGTGGCACAGGTCCGTCATAAAATTCACCAGGCCAGCCAGCCCTTCCGCAACGGCCGGGTCGCTCGGTCCGCGCTGTTCCAGTTCGATGGCGTCGAGAATCTGGCAGCGCGCCGCCAGCAACCAGCAGAGCGCGTCGGCCAGCGGGAACGTCACACCCTGACGCGCACTCTGGTAGAGACGGCCGCCGTCAGCATCGGTCGAGTGCTGCAAACGCTCCAGCGTCCACAGCCACATTCCCATGGCCGTTGCCAGCGCACATGCGCCGGTGCCCGGACGCTCGGACGCGATCCCGCGCATCTCCCTGATCCACGCCTGAAACTGCGCCCGAAACAGCGGGTTGGTCATGGTGATGGAGAGTTGGCGCCGCTGCACGGCTTCCGGTCCCTCGTAGGTCGCTTCCAGTTGCGCATCCATCCACTTGTTGCCGAGGAAGCCCGGGCAGTCTTCGGTGATGCCGTAGCCGCCCATCAGGCTGACCGCTTCGCGCATCATCTGCGCGCCCCATCCCGTGTTCCACAGCTTGGTGGCAGGACACAGGACGTCGGCCAGCGAGTCCAACAAAACGAAACGCAGAAGCGGATCGGATTCCAGTTGCGCTCGCTTGGCGTCGTTGGCAGGCAAGCCGGCAGGCAAGCGGACGAGATCCGCCGCCCGTTCCGACGCTTCGCGTTGCAACTTCGCGCGCGCTCTGGCGCTGGTGACTCCCTGCTCCGCCAGCAGTTTGTCCGCCTCGCGCTCCAGCGGATCGAGTTCATCAAAGGCCCGCGCCGCCGCAAATCCCAGCGACGCGCCAGCCTCGCCCGTCGCCCACACGTCCACCAACCGATGCAGCGCGTCTTCGCGAGCCTGTAGCCCGAGTTCGTAACGCACCGATCCAGGCGCCGCCGTCTCCGCGCCACGGAACCGCCCGCGCTGATAACGTATGACTGGCTCGACCGCAGAAAGCAATTTCGCCGCGGTCATGATGCCCACGGTCACGCGCGTCCGGCGGAACACGGCTTCGATCACCTCGCTGTGGTTGTAGCGCGGTACGATGACGCCATCTTTAACATCGTAGCCGCCAACAATGCGGTTGGCCGGAATGCGCAGGCTGAAAATCGGATCGCCGGTCGAAGAAAGCTGATGCACCAGCTTTCGCGTGGGCGTGCCGCGATCGAATGTGCCGGGATCGCCTTCTTCCAGGATGACCATGCAGCTTCCCTTGATGCGCTCGTCGCCCGAATCCACCGCCGCCGTCACAAAATTGGCAAACCCAATATTGGTAATGAAGCGGCCGCGCTTTTCCACCTGCAGCGTCGGTTCTTCTCCTTCTTTCCACTCGGCGATGCGGATTTTCCCGTTGAGCATGCCGGTATCCACGCCGACATAAGGAATGGGCTCGGTCAGGCAGAATGCTCCCCGCCAGGGTTTGCGATCCTCTCCCGGCTGAGGCGGCGCGGCCAACTGCATGTACTTTGTCTGCTGCTCGGGCGTGCCGCGCTCGTGAATCGGCGCCAAGGCCAGACAGCCGGCCAGACTGGCAGTTGCGGCCCCGCCATCCACCCATGCCAGTTCAAACGCTACCAGCGCCAGCGCCAGGTTCTTCGGGCCCGCGATGAACCCACCCTGCTCGGGATCCATGAAGACGCCCGTGATTCCGGACGAATCGAATGCCTCCAGCAATTCCGCCTTGGCCGGCGTCCACTCATGCGAATTGCGCCCGCCATTGGCCACCAGTCGCGCCACTGGTCCGCGGGCCACGGATCGTGCCGACTGCACCAGCATCTGCAGGTCGTAGCGGTCGGCGAATCGCCATTGAATCTGGCGAGCGGCATCGGAAGGAAGCGTCCGCAACAGTTCCGGCTTGATAGGGGTGGCAGTGGAGGCCATGGCATTGCTCCTTTGCGAGTGGTCTTGCGAAGTGACTGCTCCGAGTCTGCCGTGGCATGACCGTCCAGTCTGTGATGTACGTCATAAGGGGCTGTGACCACGGCACACGCACGCAAGCGGCGCGGTTGCCGTCAGGCGGCAAAATGGCGAGTAGCCATCGGGAGAACGAAGATTTGCATCAGTGTATGCCCTCAGGCATAACGCAAGCGCCGAGTTACGAGAACGCCTTTGGGCGCTGGAGTTTTACCGCACGCCGCTAACCGTCGGCAATGTCCCGGCACAGCGGGCAACGCTATTGGCAAGATGGTTGGCCTCGAGGTTGCGCTCCCGGGGAATGCGGGTAATCGCGAACTCCAGGCTCCGAGCCAGTTTGCGGCAGATCCAGTGCAAAGAATACAACCTCGAACTGCGGCAGGCATATTCGCCGCACATCTGACGCACCACCACTTCGGAATCCGAGTAAACATGAAGCGAAAGCGCTCTCCGAGCCAGGGCACACTGCAGAGCTTCCAGCAGCGCTACGTACTCGGCCACGTTGTTGTCCTGCCAGCCGATCCACTTGGCAATTCGGATGCAGTCTCCATCAGAATCTTCGACGATGACCCCGATACCAGACGGTCCAGGACTCCCGTGGGAACTGCCGTCCACGTAGGCTACCAGGTGGCACATGTCATTTCTCAACACCCTGACAACACCATGCGGGAAAGCGGTGTGCCGAGTCAAGAGCCTTTCATGGTTCTTTTGTGCTCATCTCATGAAAAGATTTTCACAGGCTGGCAAGATCACTTGTTCCATGCGTGCATCCGCGGCACCCATCGGCGGACGTTCCTGCAGTATTCTTCATAGTCCGCGCCGAACTTCTTTCGCAGGTGCGGCTCCTCGTACAACAACACAAACAAAACCACACCGAGCACAATCGCACACGCCACCGTGATCGCGACCAGGTTCGCAGTTCCAAAGATCACCCACAGCCCGACCCATCCCGCGATGAACCCCAGGTACATGGGATTCCGCACGTATCGATAGAACCCCACCACAACCAGCCTCGTCGGCGGAGCAACAGGCACCGGCGTCCCGTGTCCCGTCCATCCGAAGTCCCACACGCAGCGTATTGCCACCGCGAAACCAAGCACCGAGGGAACAACCGCAATCCAGCGCCATCGCGCCGCACCTGTTGTGTCAACGTGAAAGCTCAGCCACGAAGGCAGCAACCAGAACCACAGCGCAAAGAATGCAGTGCCCACGGCCAGGGAAGCGACGGTCGCCGGCCAATGCGCGCCGCGATCTCCACTTCCCCCGGTTCCAATCTGTCCGTTCGTCATGAACGCCTCCACCAATACGAAGTATGGGCCCATACTTCAACGCCCGCAACACAGGTCGCTTCACAAGAGCAACTGAATATTGCTCTTCTCTGGGCGGGCTCACACTGATGAGTGATTCAAATCACTGACCCAATATGCTGATCCGGGAGATAACCGTTACCGTCACATCCCGGGTTGCCACCGGCCGGAAGAAACGTTGGGACCACGAAGGATACAGGCGGAGAGGAGACAAACCGGCTATCGCGCATTCATGCACTAATTTCTTAGTCTTACCATTTGGCAGCGCGCAACCGTCGGCTTCGTTCTCAGCTCTTCCCGTTCCCCTGCGGCTCCACGGGTAAAACAAAACTCAAGTTCACGAGAATATTTCCGGCCTCGGGTAATGCCTACGCTCAGGAAGGCGCTAATGTCCAAGCATCCAACCATTGCCGAACACCTGGAGGCTAGCGGGGTCTCCCGGAGAAGCTTCCTCCAGTTATGCAGCATGCTGATGGTCACCGCGCCGGCAGGATTGGCGCTTACCAGCAAGAGCTCGGTCTTGCAGGTGGCGGAGGCGATCGGCAAGACCAAGCGGCCGTCGGTGATCTGGCTGCACTTCCAGGACTGCACGGGATGCACCGAAACCTTGCTGCGCACCTCGGCTCCCGATGTTGCGCACCTGATCCTCGACGTTATTTCCCTCGATTACCACGAGACCCTGATGGCTGCCTCGGGCGCACAGGCCGAAGCGGCGTTGCGCTCCGCCATCGCCGACAACGCCGGCAAATACGTGCTGGTGGTGGAAGGCGCGATTCCGACCAGGGACGACGGCGTCTACATGGAACTGGGCGGCCGGCCGGGAGTTCAGGTGGTGAGAGAAGTTGCCGCCCAGGCGGCCGCGGTCATCGCTATCGGTTCCTGCGCCTCGTGGGGCGGAGTGCCCTCGGCCGACCCAAACCCCACCGGCGCGGTAGGAGTTGATTCCGTCATCTCGGGCAAACCGATCATCAACCTCCCCGGGTGCCCGCCCAATCCCTACAACCTGGTAGCCGTTGTCCTGGAATATGTCACCATGGGCAGGCTGCCGGAACTGGACGAGATCCGGCGTCCGAAGTTCGCCTACGAGCGTGTGATCCACGAAAATTGCCCGCGGCGCGCGCACTTTGACGCCGGCCGGTTTGCGGCTGCGTTCGGCGACGAGGGGCACCGCATGGGCTGGTGTCTCTACAAGCTCGGCTGCAAGGGGCCGATTACTCATGCCGCCTGTTCCACCCGCCATTTCAATGAGATTCCTAATGTGTGGCCCATCGGAGTCGGAGCACCCTGCGTGGGCTGCACAGAAAAAAGTGTGGTTTGGCGAATGGGTACGTTCGAAACCGTCCCCATTCATCTGGCGACTCCACCCGATACCTACCCGCCCATTTACAGTGCCGCCGGAGGAATCAAGGTAGGCGCCGCGGCATTAGTCGGCGCGGTGGCCGGAGCCGTCGGCGGCGCGACCTGGGTCGCCTCGCAGCGTTTCCAGAGCAGCAACGAGGCCGGCGTTGCACGAGTCAATGTCGATCGCGCGCACGCGGAAAAACTCAAAACGCCAGCCGATAAGCCAATCGATAAGCCGGTCGACAAGAAAGAGGACTGATGTGGCCATCACTCGGCGAGAACTGATCTCGAGCATCGCCAAGGCCGGAGTGCCGGCGGCCGTGGCCATCACCGTCGGCGCAGAAACCCTGCAGGCAGAGACCGAGAACATTTCCGTTCCCAGTGCGGCGGTCGGATTGCTCTATGACGCCAGCATCTGCATCGGTTGCAAAGCCTGCGTGGCCGCTTGTGCCGAAGCCAACGACACGCCGCCCGACACCCGCGGCGACGGACTGCACCAGTCGCCTTCGGACCTCAACGATGTCACCCGCAACATCATCAAGTTGTACAAACCGGAGGACGGCTCTGCTCCATCTTTCGTGAAGCGCCAGTGCATGCAATGTCTCGATCCCGCTTGCGCGGCCGGTTGTCCCTTTCAGGCCCTGCACAAGGAACCGGAGTCCGGCATCGTGCGCTGGACGGCCGAGGAATGTATCGGCTGCCGCTACTGCACTATCACCTGTCCCTATCACATCCCGCGTTTTCAGTGGCAGGGGTACAACCCGCGCGTGACCAAGTGCGAGTTGTGCAGCCACCGGCTGGAGAAAGGGCTGAAGCCGGGATGCACCAGCGTTTGTCCCACCGGCGCCGTGATCTTCGGTCCGCGCACCGTCTTGCTGTCGGAGGCCAAACGCCGCATTAACAATAATCCCGGCCGCTACTATCAGGAGCGTGTCTACGGGGAGACCGACAACGGCGGCACACAATGTCTGTACCTCTCGCGCGTCCCCTTCGACAAACTCGGCCTGCCTGACCTGGGACCGGAGTCGGTGCCCGCCAGAACTCTGCGCTGGCAGAGACGCCTTTATCAGTACTTCGCGCTGCCCGCGCTGTTGTATGTCGGCCTGGTGCAGGTGATTCGCAAGAGCTTGAAGGGTTATGAGCAGGAAGCCCATGAACGTGAAAAAGAAACCGGCTTAAGGGCCCAACTATGAGGGCGCAACTATGAGCACGGCAACCACAAGCAGCGCGCCGGTCACTAGCAATAACAATAACAATAATAATGAGACTCGCTGGGAGCGGGCCGTGCCCGTCTACGGGTTCCCCGTGGTGAACCGGTTCTTTCTCGTGCTGGTGGGCATGACTCTGCTGGCGTTTGCGCTAACCGCTTACCGCGAACTCGCCGGTCTCGGTCCGGTCAGCGGCATGAACGACGCGTTTGGATGGGGGATCTGGAAGACGTTCAACGTGATGGTGCTTACTGCGCTCGGTTCGGGCGCATTCGCGGTGGGAATTGCCGCGTGGGTGTTCCGCCGTAAGCGCCTGCATGCCCTGATGCGGATGGCCCTGCTGACCAGTTTCCTGGCCTACGCCTGCGGTCTCCTTTTGCTCGGCATCGACGCCGGCCGCCCGTGGAACTTCTATTGGATCGTTTTCCCCTGGAAATGGAACATGCACTCGCCGTTGGCAGAGGTTGCCATCTGCATGTCGATCTACGCCATGATCCCCCTCGCACTCGAAAACATTCCGCCGGTGCTGGAGCGGCTCTGGTACTTTGACTCCCGCCTGCGTCCTGGAGTGGAGCGACTGGAACGCGGTCTGCACAAATTTTTTCCCTGGATCATTGCCGCCGCCTACCTCTTGCCGGGCATGCACCAATCGTCGCTCGGCGCGTTGATGCTGCTGGCCGGAGAACGAGTCCATCCCTTGTGGCAGACCCCGTGGCTGCCCTTGCTCTACCTGGGCGCGGCCACCTTCATGTCGTTCGGTTGCGTCGCCGGTACCACTATGTTGTGCTGCCTGGTATGGAAGCGCGCCATGGACATGGAGGTTCTTGACGAAGCCGCCCGCATCACCGCGTGGCTGATTTTCGGCTGGCTCGCACTGCGCCTGCTTGACATCCTCTTCCGCGGAGCCCTCGGTACCGCCTTCCACTTCGATCGCTTCGCCGGCGTGTTCTGGCTGGAGATGCTGCTGGTTTCGACCGGCGGCTGGATGCTTTACCGTTCGCTGCAGAACCACGAAACCCGGATGATGTTCCTGGGCTACATCCTCAGTTCGTTCGGCGGCATGATCTATCGCTTCAGCCCCACCACATTAGCCTTTCGCCCCAACCCCGAGTCCCTCTATTTTCCGTCCACCATCGAAGTCCTGGTATCGCTTGGTTTCATTTGCATGGGCATCGCGGGATTTCTTTTTGTGGTGAAGCGCTTTGGCATTCTTCCCGCTCCGATCCAGGATTGGCACGACATGGCAAGCTACTTCCGGTTCCGCCGGCCCTACATTCGCTGGACTGGATATTTCAAGTATGGACATTTCGGCGAAAACGAATCTGAAACAACAGACTCCAACTGACAGCAGGCCCTATGGCGAAACGAATCACGATTGATCCCATAACCAGAATTGAAGGCCACCTTCGCATCGATGTCGAAGTTGACAACTATGCGGTCACCAATGCATGGGCTTCTTGCACCATGTGGCGCGGCATCGAGAACATTCTCCGCGGCCGCGACCCACGCGACGCATGGCTCTTCACCCAGCGTTTCTGCGGTGTCTGCACCACGGTGCACGCCATGGCCAGCGTGCGCGCCGTGGAAGATGCCTTGAAGCTCGAAATTCCGCTCAACGCCCAGTACATCCGCAATCTCATCCTGATTGCGCATGCCTTGCACGACCACATCGTTCACTTCTATCAACTCTCCGCGCTCGACTGGGTCGACATTCTGCAGATTCCCAAGGCCGATCCCGCAGCCACGTCAAAATTGGCGGAGAGCCTCTCGCCCTGGACGCGCAATTCCCGCAACGAATTCAAGGCCGCGCAGGATCGCGTCAATGCCGTCGCCAGCAGTGGTCAGCTCGGAATTTTCATGAACGGTTACTGGGGCCATCCGGCGATGAAGCTCTCTCCCGAAGTCAACCTGCTCGCCTTCACCCATTACATGCAGGCATTGGAATATCAGCGCAAAGCTCTGCAAGTGGTGGGAATCCTGGGATCGAAGACCCCGCACATTCAGAACCTGACCGTCGGAGGCGTAGCCAACGCCATCGACTTGGACAGCTCCAGCGCCCTCGACATGGACCGCCTGGAGATGATCCGAGTTCTGCTCGACGAGGTCGTGCAGTTCGTCAACCAGGTCTACTTCGTCGATGTCTGCGCCGTCGCTGCTATGTATCCCGAGTGGTTCAGGATTGGCAAGGGCGTGAACAACTACCTTGCCGTCCCCGATCTGCCGCTGGACAGCGCCGGCACCGCCTACGATCTTCCCGGCGGTACCATCATGAATGGAAACATCTCTGGCGTTCATCCCTTCAAGACCGCATCGGACAAGGAGTTTCGCGATGCCGTCAGCGAAGATGTAGCGCATGCCTATTATCACGCGGGTAAGCCGCTTCACCCCTGGGTGGGAGAGACCGAGCCCGCCTTCACCGGCTGGGACGGCGATCAGAAGTACTCCTGGGTCAAAGCGCCGCGCTACAATGGCGCACCTATGCAGGTCGGCCCGCTGGCGCAGGTGCTGGTCGGTTACGCCGGAGGCCATCCCCTGACTCGCAAGTATACGAATCTCGCCATCGGCAAGGTCGGCGCCGTCGGCGGCATTCACGTCACTCCAGACATGTTGGAGTCCACGCTGGGCCGCCATGCCGCGCGCGCGATTCGCGCTTGCATGTTGGCGGAACTCGCGCAGAAGCACTTGCAATTGCTGATCGACAACATCGCCAAGGGTGACTACACGGTCCACAACCAGCCGGTGTTTAATGGCCACGAAGTCGAAGGCGTCGGAACTCATGAGGCGCCGCGCGGCACGCTGTCCCACTGGGTCGTGGTCAAGGACGCAAAGATCAAGAACTACCAGGCGGTTGTGCCCTCAACCTGGAATGCCAGTCCGCGCGACGCCTCCGGCGCTCACGGACCCTACGAAGCTTCGCTGCTGCACACACCGCTCGCGCGCCCGGAGGAACCGTTGGAGGTCTTGCGCACCGTGCACTCTTTCGATCCCTGCATGGCTTGCGCCTGCCACACTTTCGATCCATCGGGCCGCCAGATTGCCAAGGTGAAAGTGTTATGAAGATGACGAGAGTGCCATGAAGAAGATATTGATCGGCGGGATCGGAAACGTCTTGCTGGGGGATGACGGCGTCGGGCCATACGTAGCGCGGCTTCTGGCCGCCCGCTACGAATTCGACGATGGCGTCGAAGTCGCCGACTTGGGGACCCCGGCCCTTGACCTGATCGATCAGCTCACCGAAAGGAATGCCGTCATCCTGATCGATTCCATCAATGCCGGCGCAGCCGCGGGAACGGTGCTGCTCTACCGCAAAGCCGACATTATGTGCCACCGTCCCGCCGTGCGCATGGATCCGCACTCGCCCATGCTGGTCGACGCGCTGCTCAGCGCTGAGTTGTTCGGAGTCGCGCCCGCCGATGTCCTACTCGTGGGAATTGCCGGCGGCTCTTACGAGGCGGGCTGCAGTTTGAGCAAGCCCGTGAAAGCGTCGTTGGATAAGGTGATCGCAGAAGTCTTGCGTGAACTGGAGCGCTTGGGCGTCGAGTACCGACGCCGGGAACATCCCGCCGAACACGGCATCTGGTGGGCAACCGAAGAGAAGATGGAATCCCCGCTGGCTACGTAGAGCTTTCTTCAGACCTTCAACCAAACGACGGGAAAGCGGTGGCCGAGTTTTCGGAAATCGGAATCGCTGGTCACCAACGTAGCCTGGTGTTCGATCGCCAGCGCAGCCGCGAAGCTGTCGGCGTAGTAAAGGTTATGTTTGACCTTCATGTCCGCGGCTCTGCATGCCCTCTGCGGCGTTGTGTCGAGCACTTCGATCGATAGCGGACTCACTGCCTGTATTGCCGCCCATGCTTGTTCTTGGCCATTTTGACGAAGGATCAAGCCATATACTTCCCCGTAATTAACTGCCGACATCAGTACACGGGTGCGCCCACGCATGGCTTCTCTAAGAAGTTCGTCGACCCTGGAAGCCCCTGGCTGATCCCGCAGAAAAGCGATCAGCGCGCTGGCATCGAGCACGTATGTTTTCATTTATCGTGCTTGCCCTCTTCGCGATGTTCCTTTTCCCAGATTGCTAGCAGATCTGGCCCGTCCGCCAGAAAGCCCCGGACACGGTCGATGTAGTCCTCGGTGACGGGTAGCAATACTATGCGGCCGAACTGGTCTTCCAGAAACTTAACCTTGGTACCCGCTTCGATTTTGTGTTTCCGGCGAAGCTCCGCGGGAATCACAAGTTGGCCCTTGGACGTGAATGTAGAACATAGATCCTTCATGTCTTACATGATATCACAAGTAAGGCAATATCCAATTATGTTGCACGCAGCATCCTGGCCGCTGCCACTACCGCCTGTCCCAAACTCAAACCGCCATCTCCGGCCGGCACTTCTTTCTGCGTGAACACCTCAAATCCAGCTTCGGACAGCCCCGCTTCGAGCCGTTCGGACAGATAGACATTGTGAAACGTCCCGCCACTCAGGCACACCCGGTTGAGATCGGTTTTCTTTCGCATCAACGTTGCCAGCTCAACGAACCCCGCGACCAGTCCGTTGTGAAAACGCCGGCTGATCGCGGCCACAGGAACATTTCGGCCAAGATCATCCAGCAGTGCTTCAAACAACGGACGAGTGCTGATGATCCAGCAGTCGCTTTCCGGCAAGAGTTGCGGCACGAGCTTCATCGGGTAGCCAGTGTCTTCGTCCGACGAAGTCATCGCCATCTCCAGTTCGATCGCCGCCTGGGCCTCGTAATTGACCTCTTGACGGATTCCGACAAGCGCAGCCACGGCATCGAACAGGCGCCCGCAACTCGACGTGAGCGGTGAATTCACGCCTTGTTCCATCATGCGCAGCAAAAGGTCGACCTTTACCTGACTGAGTTGGCGCACGAACGGAATATCCAACTTCAGAAACTCGCGCCCGAAATGATGTGCCAGGTAGCTTACCGCCATCCGCCATGGCTCACGGATCGCGGCTGCTCCACCGGGCAAAGGCACATACTCCAAATGAGCGGCGCGCTCGAAGTCTTCATAACTGGCGATGAGCACTTCCCCACCCCAGATATTTCCGTCGGCGCCGTAGCCAGTTCCATCGAGGGCGAAGCCGATCACGCGGCTCTCAAGGTGGTTCTCCGCCATACAACTGGCAATGTGCGCGTGGTGGTGCTGCACGCCAACCAACTTCACCCCACTCTGTTGTAGCGCCCATTTGGTGGAGAAGTAGTCGGGGTGAAGATCGTAGGCGATGATCTCCGGCCGGATTTCGAGAATCCGCTCCAGATGCTCGATGGCTTCGTGGAAAAAACTATAACTCTCCACGTTCTCCAAATCGCCGATGTGCTGGCTCAAGAAAGCGTGCTTTCCTTTCGTGAGGCAGATAGTGTTCTTCAGTTCGCCGCCGACGGCCAGCACCGAGGGCTGATCGTCCTTCAGGAAAACCGGCACCGGAACAAAACCACGGGAACGCCGCAACTGCCGCGTGATGCCGCCGGCAACTCGCACCACCGAATCGTCGCAGCGCAGCAGGATGTCGCGGTTATGCACGAGGAAGTAGTCGGCGAGGCCGCCCAATCGATGGACTGCTTCTCGATTATCGATCGCGATCGGCTCCTCGCTCAGGTTGCCGCTGGTCATCACCAAAGCCTTGAACCCTCCCTCGGTGAGCAGCAGGTAATGAAGCGGCGTATATGGCAGAAAAATTCCCAGGTACCGATTGAAGGGCGCAACCTCGTCGGAAAGCAAGTGCGGCGATTTTTTCGGGAGCAGAACTTTTGGCAGCAAAACAATGGGTCGTTGTATCGATTGCAGAACCGCGCTCGCCGCATCGTTCAATTCGCAGACTTCCGCGGCAGCCTGCAAATCAGGAACCATCACGGCGAACGGCTTTTCCACCCGGCGCTTCCGCTGACGCAGCAGAACCACCGCCGCAGGGTTCGTTGCATCCACCGCTAGATGAAAGCCGCCCAGTCCCTTTACCGCAACGACCAGTCCGGTATGTAGCCCAGAGACCGCTTCAACAATAGGATCGCGGCATTCAATTCTCCGTCCAGACTTATCCCAGAGTTCCACCCGTGGCCCACACTCCCAACAGGCATTGGGCTGGGCGTGAAAGCGGCGGTCCAGCGGATTCTCGTACTCCGCCAGACATGCCCGGCACATCGGAAACATCGCCATCGACGTGCTCGGCCGGTCGTAAGGAATATCGCGAATGATGGTGAAGCGCGGCCCGCAGTTGGTGCAGTTAATGAACGGATAGCGATAGCGCCGGTCATTCGGGTCGAACAGTTCGCGCAGGCAGTCCGCGCAAATTGCGACGTCCGGCGAAATGAGCGTGCGAACTTCTTCGCCCTCGTGACTATGGACAATGCAAAAGTCCTGATCGCCATTACACGGCACGTCATTACACGCTACATCATGGCACGGTACATCGAGGACCGTCAGGTTCGTGATCCGCGCCAGGGGCGGCGCTTCGGCGGGCAAGCGCTCAACGAAATCCTGAACCGTTTCCGCCGGCCCCTGGATTTCGATGGTGACGCCGGCGGAGGTATTGCGAATCGTGCCTCTCAGTCGCCTGCCGGTGGCGAGACGATAGACGTACGGCCGGAATCCAACTCCCTGCACGATGCCGGAAACCTCGATCTGGCGCCGCACTTCCATACATCGTCAGCTCGCAGTCTGCTGCACCAGCGATTTATGCGCCCTGCGTCGCTCCGCCAGCCACATCTTCCACTCGTGCAGACCGTTGCCCATCAGGCAAGACACCTTCACAATCTCCATCCCCGGATGCACCTTGCGCGCATTCTCCGCCGCCACGTCAATATCAAATGGGACGTAGGGAAGCAGATCGATTTTGCTCAGCACCAGCAAATCCGACTTGAAGAATATGGAAGGATATTTCAGCGGCTTGTCCTCGCCTTCGGTCACGCTCAACACCACGACCTTGGCCGCTTCACCCAGATCATAGCTGGCGGGACAAACCAGGTTGCCAACGTTTTCGATCAGCAGAAGGTCCAGATCTTCGAGTTTCCAATCCGCCAAGTGCCGCTCGATCATGCGAGCATCCAGGTGGCAAGTACCGCCGGTCGTGATTTGTTTTACCGGAAAGTGAAATCGCTTCAGCCGGTTGGCATCATTTTCCGTCTGAATATCGCCTGTCAATACGGCCACGCGATCGTGCCGCGGCAGCGATTCCAGCGTGCGCTCCAGAAGACTGGTTTTGCCGGAACCGGGAGAACTGATGAGGTTCAGGCACAAAATCCCGTGCTCCGTAAATCGGGCACGCAACTCAGCGGCGATGCGGTCATTCTCACTGAGAACTTTTTGCTCCAACGGTACTCGCTCCATATTCTTCCACCTCCAGATAGGCGAACTCTAACTCGTCTCCGCTGATGTATGTGGTTTCGAGGCTCGCGCATTGCGGGCAATGAGAATCGTAGTCGCGCACCACGAACTCGCGTGCGCAGACCTGACAACGATAGCGGAGAGGACAGACCTCGATCGCCAGTTCAAGTGACGCCAGATCGGTATCTTGAATCATCGCTTCAAAACAAAAGCGCAGAGCGTCCTGATCGATGGCTGCCATTTCGCCAATCCGGACGCCGACTTTGCACGGATATGTCCCCGGATGGCAGCCCATCTCGGTTCTGACCGCGTCCAGCACCGAATTCGCGATGCCCATCTCGTGCATAATTCCTCAGCAGATGCGCGGCAATTGATCGCCCGCCAGCATGTCCACAATACGCGTCGTGCCGAACGGCGTTCGCATCGTCACCAGCCCCGCATTTTCTTTCTTTACTGTGCCAATGATCTGCGCTTCCGCTCCCAGCGGATGACATCTCATCGCCTGCAGCACCGCGTCGGCGGCCTCGGGCGCCACGATTGCGATCAGCTTGCCTTCGTTGGCCACGTATAAAGGATCGAGCCCCAGCAACTCGCACGCCCCTCGAACCTGCTCGTGGATAGGAAGTGATCTTTCCACCAGTTCGATCCCAACCTGCGAACGCTCCGCAATCTCGTTCAGCGTGCTGGAGACCCCGCCTCGCGTCGGGTCGCGCATGCAGCGAATTTCGGGAGTTACAGTGGAAGTTACGCCAAGCATCGCGGCCACCAGCGTGTGCAAGGCAGCACTGTCGCTCTGAATCTGAGTCTCGAACTCCAACCCCTCGCGCTGCGCCAGAATCGCGATGCCGTGATCGCCGATCGAACCGCTGAGTAGCACCTTGTCGCCGGGCCGCGCGCGGTCGGCAGAAAGGTCGACTCCTTCTGGCACCACTCCAATTCCTGTGGTGCTGATGAACAGTCCGTCGCCCTTGCCTTTCTCGACGACCTTGGTATCGCCAGTAACCACATGCACGCCCGCTTCCGCAGCCGCCCGCTGCAGCGAAGTGACAACGCGCCGCAGTTGCTCCATCGCGAAGCCCTCTTCAATGATGAAACCGGCGCTCAAAAACAGCGGCGTTGCCCCGCCCATCGCCAAATCGTTCACCGTGCCGTGAACCGCGAGCGAGCCGATGTCGCCGCCAGGAAAGAACAGTGGCTTTACCACAAAGGAATCGGTCGAGATGGCGAGACGCTGGCCGTTTACATTCACGATGGCCTGATCATCCAGACGCGCCAGCACCGGATTCTGAAACGCCGGCAGGAAGATGTCGCGAATCAATTCGGCGCTCAACTTGCCGCCGCTGCCGTGCCCCAGCAGAATCGTGTCTTTCGCCGCGAGCGGCGCCGGGCAACTGAGTTCGAAATTTATTTCGGCGTGGGTTTTCGTTGACACGCGCCCTCCTAACTCGCAACCTTGTGCCGCCGATAGCGATAGTACGCCGCGCATGCTCCTTCACTCGAAACCATGGGCGCTCCCAATGGATTTTCGGGCGTACATCTCATGCCAAATGCGGGACAATCCGTCGGCTTCTTCAATCCCTGCAAAACCTGGGCGCTGATGCACTCGGCGGGCTCGTCCACGGTCATTTCGCCCAAATCAAAGACTCGGTCCGCGTCAAAGGCAGCATATTCCTCGCGCAAACGTAAACCACTCTGCGGGATCGGCCCAATGCCGCGCCACTTCTGGTCTGCAACTTCAAACACCTCGGCCATGATCTGTTGTGCCGGCAGGTTCCCCTGGTAGCTCACCGATCTCACATACTGGTTTCCGAGGCGCGCTTCTCCCGCTTCGAGTTGCCGCACCAGCATGAGGACTGCTTCCAGAATATCCACCGGCTCGAATCCCCCGACCACAATCGGTATGCGAAAATCACGCACCAGGTCTTCGTACTCCTTGCACCCCACAACCGTACAGACATGCCCCGGCGCAATGAAACCCTGCACCCGGTTGGTCTGAGAAACCATCAGGGCGCGGATCGCCGGCGGGACCAGCACGTGTGAAACCAGCATGGAAAAGTTGTTGAGACCTTCGCGCCGGGCTTGCCACGCGGCCATCGCATTCGCGGGAGCGGTAGTCTCGAAACCAATCGCCAGAAACACGACTTTACGATTGGGATTCGAGCGCGCGATCTTCACCGCCTCCATCGGGGAGTACGCGATGCGAACGTCCGCGCCCTGGGCTTTGGCCCGAAACAGATCCGAACCGGACCCCGGCACGCGCAGCATGTCTCCATAGGAAACCAGGATGACATCCGGCCGCAGCGCTAGCGCGATTGCTTTGTCCACGGTTTCAAGCGGCGTGACGCAGACTGGACATCCCGGGCCATGCACCAGTTCGATCCCGCGCGGCAGCAGTTCGTCAATGCCGTAGCGCATGATGGTGTGGGTTTGGCCGCCGCAGATCTCCATCAGCACCCAGGGCCGGGTTGTACGCTGGACGATCTCAGCCGCCAGGGCCCGGGCAATACGATGGTCACGGTACTCGTCAAGATATTTCATATCAAGAAAGCGCGAATCCCAGAACCGGTACACGGCGTGCACGCGAGCGAAAGTTACGGTTCCGCTGGCGGCAATTCCGCTTCCAGCGCTCCCATCTCTTCCAGAAGCTTGTAGGTTCGCTCGGCTTCGTCTGCGTCCACGCGGCTTATGGCGAAGCCAACATGGACCATCACATAATCGCCCAGCACGGCCTCCGGGACAAAGTCCAGCGAAACCTGGCGCACGATTCCGCCGAACTGCACGCGGGCCGCACGCAACGGACCCACTTCTTGAATTTCGAGGATCTTCCCTGGTATGGCAAGGCACACGGCAGTTCACCCCATAGTAAGTACAATACTAGCCGTTACCGCGATCTGTGACGTGCGACACACCTAAGAGTGACGAAAGCACGAAAGGGATATTCATTGGGAGGGGATTTTTTGCGACACCAATCGCCGTAAGGAGTAAACTTCATCTCTTTCCCGCCCAGAGGAGCAAGACATGAAGGCCGCATCGCTCATACTCTCGTTTATCGCCCTTTTCATCGTTATGCCGGCAATCCGCCCGGGTGCGCAGACGGTCGAGTGGCGCGACGATCTGGTTGATCACATGACTGGCGCCTGGAAATTGGAGGGACAGGTCATGGGACGCGACGCGCACCACGAAGTCCAGGCCGAATGGGTTCTCAATCACCAGTTCCTTCGCATCCACGAAAGAACCGACGCTGGCGCGCCTGCCTCCGAGCACCGGTACGAGGCGACATGGTTCCTCGGCTACGATCCGGTGAGCGAGCGCTACGTGCTGCATCTGCTCGACGTGTTCGGAGCGCGCTTCTCGGAAACGATCGGCTACGGCACGCGCGACGGTAACGCGATTCGCTTTGTCTTTGAATATCCCGACGGCCCATTCCACACCACCTATCGCTGGTCACCGGAAAAAGAAACCTGGCAGTGGCTGATGGAGCAAAAGAACAAAGACGGCAAGTGGACGAATTTCGCCGACCTCAAGCTCACACGGCTGCCGCGGTAACGCTGGGACGCCCATCGCTCCACGAGCTTGCGCAAGAAAAAAGCAGTGGGACGCGTGGTTAGCGCGTCTCACTGCTGGGGTAGAGTGTTGCTATGTTACATCACTCCGCTGGGAAAAAACCCAGCGCAGTGTTACCGCCCATGTCCATGTCCGCCGCCGCCACCACCGTGTGACGATCCGCCGCCGTGCGACGATCCGCCGCCATGGCTGCTCGGCGCCGAATGTCCACCACCTCCGTAACTCGGGGCTGAGCGTCCGCCGCCATAACCCGGGGCAGGACGTCCACCGCCATAAGCGCCTCCGCCGTAAGAGCGCTGCCTGACGATGGGCTGTCTCATGTTGAGTGGCGGACGAGAATATCCGCCGTATCCACGGCCTGCTGAACCGTAGCCGCGGCCTTCTGAAGCCGGACCGCGGGAAGAGCCGTACGGACCACGCTCTTCTGTGCGTCCGGCTGACCCACCCGACCTCGCTGACTCACTCGCTCTCGCTGACTCAGAAGACGAGCGCGGGGCCATCGGCGAAAATTTCTGCCAGCCGCCGTTGCTGCTGCCGTTTTCGCGAGCGGTCGTCGAACCCGAGTTGCCGGGTCTGGACGCCGCTCCCAAATAAGAATTGCCTCGCGTTTCCGCGCTTCTTTCCGCACCTCTTTCCGAACTCTGACCCGAGCGCTGGGACCCGCTGTTCGAGCCGGTGTTTCCCGGTCTCGCCACTTCGCGGCTGCTTCCAATCGACCTGCTATTCGAAGCCGCAGTCGTACCTCGAGCCGAGAAGAAGTGCTGATTCTGCGACACGTTCCGAGTCGTCGAAGCCGCCGCCGGACGTCCGCTGGCCGAGAAGCTCTCACGGCTCGGGGTAACCGGCAATCTGCCGGTCGAGAAACTCGCATGCTGGAACTGCGCGTGAGTCATCGCCTGAGCGCTCATGTGGCCGGTGCCGAATTCTCTGCCCGAGACGGTCGTCCCGCCGCGAAAGTTCGCGTCATGCATCGCCAGGTTCACGTTCGAGAATCGCGTGCCGCCGTGAAGCGGAGCAAAGCCGCCGCGGTTGTAAGCGCTGAATCCGACAGCGCCGAACCGTCCGCCATATCCGCCCCACCAGGGATGGAATCGATCACACGGTCCAAGCGGAAGCCAGCCGACCCCGCCCCAGCCGCCGAAGCCAAACCCGAACCCGAATCCAAATCCACCTCCGAATCCGAAGAACGAAACATATGCCGGCGCCCAGATCGGACGGTAGAACGGATATCCGTAAGCCGGGCCGGGCCACCACCCCCAACCGCCGTTGAGATACATCCAGCGCCCGTAGTGATACGGCGCCCAGCCCCAGGAATCGTACGAAACCCAGGTCCATCCCCAATAAGGCTCATACACCCAGCGGCCGTCGCGATACGGAGCCCAGCCAGCCGGTTCGGCCGGCCGCCACACTGGACCGTAATCCGGAACTTCCGTCCAGGTGCCATGGGCATCGAGATCTTCGGTCCCTACGTAATAGTCGTTGGTGCGCCGCCGCGATACCGAATTGCGGATCATGTTGTCGCGATCGGAGTTCCACTGATCCCAATCATCCCGCGCCGGTGCTTCGCCGATCTTGTATTGCTCCTGATCGCCGGTGCCCTGCACCGTGATGAACTGACCCGCTCCCACGCGCGTGCCGCCTTGCGGAGTCGTAACTTCTACTTCGCCTCTGCGGACCAGCACTTCCGTATGATCGTCGGCAGTAACCAGTATTCGAAAGCTGGATTCGCGTCGCTCGGTGCGAATGGCAACGTTGGGCGTATCGATCTCTGCGTCCGCATCGCTGTTTTTGTACACGGAGTAGTTCGCCATGCCATGTCCAAGTTGAATCTGGATTTGCGAGCGCGTGAGCTGAGTGATATTGGCCTGCGTATGCTCAGCCAGGCGAAACATGTTGGCGTAGTCGAGTTGGATTTCAGTGCGCGCTTTGTCGCCGGTAGAAACGCGGTCACCCGCGAGCACGGGAGCGTTGAGCACTGCCGCCGACCAATCCTTCGTGTCGCCACGCTGTGTAGAGACATCGCCATGAATCAAACTGATCCGCGCCACACCGCGAGTCTCCGCCGGGGCCGGTGCGTTGGAAGTCGGGTTGCCCGGGCCCGCGTCGTTAGGACCTCCCGTCGGACCCTGGCTCATCGAGCCTTGGTCGTTCGGACCCTGGTTGTTCGGACCTTGATCGTTCGGGCCTTGATCCATCGGGCCTTGGTCGTTCGCGCCTTGGTCCATGGAACCCTGATCGTTCGGACCCGGCATCGGCGCTTGCGTAGGCGCCTGAATATTCGGCGATGGTTTCGAATCTTGATCTGGCACCTGGTCGTCCGCATTCTGAGCGAAGACCACGCCTGGAGTCGCAATCATCAATCCCATTCCTAAGATTGCCGCCATTAACTTGAATTTCATACGTACCTCCACCTCGTTCGGGACAAAACTATGCCTGAAACAATGCAGTCCGAGTACCAATGTCGAGCGCTGGTCCGCAATTTCTGTAACCGCATTATTTCTTAGCAGGTTAAGAGAGACGTAACAGCCAGGACAAGCGGCGATTAAAGGCGCGCCGGTGGCCCGGTTCCACCAGGGTGGTGCTTTTCGGCCAGGGGGCGATCATCGCTACAGTACCGTGGTCAGAGGTTGGTTACCGCCTGCTGGACAGCATCCGTTCAATCTTCAGATCGCTTCATGACAATTCAGACTGTCTCCATGGACGCTTCCTGCAATCGGGTGCAAGATCGCAACCATGATTTCTTCCCGTAGCGATTATCGCGAGTCGAAGTCAGTCCAAAACGGAGGTGATCCAATGGCAACGAAGACAACGAGCGGATCAAAAGGCATCGGACGATCCAGGTTCCTGGCATCCATCGCAATGCTGTTTGGCGCGATCTTTACGATATTGCTGCTCCCCGCCTACGGCCAACAGGAGGTCGATCCAGCCTGGTATGACCCGTGGGCCGCGCCAAGCACGGCCGTGGCCGTTGCTCATCCCTCTCAGCCACCGGCGATCGTTCACTCTTCTCAGCCATCAGTAGCCACTGAGCGGTATCAACAGAAGTCCACGACGGTCTCGCTGGCTCCGGGCGCCGGGAATCTTCGCGGGCGGGACACGCAACTCGACCAAAGCCGTCATAACGCTCCCCACAAAAGCGGCGGAACTCCGTCTGCTGACGGCCGGTTGCCGGGTACAGCATGTCTTGAGGGTTTCAAGACTTGGGATGCCGCATCCGTTCCTCATGGCGGAGTAGCGTCAAGGTCCGCTTAGTAAATAGGAAAAAAAACAAAATTCCCAGAAGAAATGAGGAGGGTTTTCGATCACCCGATGGCCCGATCGCCAGATGGCCCGATCACCCGACCCGATCCGCTTCACTCCCCTTCGTTGTCGTCGATGCCGATCTTGGACAGCCGATACCGCAACGCGTTCCGCGAGAGGCCGAGCAGACGCGCGGCTTGCGACTTGTTGCCGCCCGCGCGCTTCAGCGCCTCGCGAATCATTTCGTCTTCCCACTGATCGAGCGTCATGCCGTCGGGCAGGAAGCGATCGGACGAAGCGCCACTGCGATTGCGCGGCGAATCGAGTTGAATGTCGCTGGCTTCTAACTGCTCGCCCGAGGCCAGCGCGCAAGCGCGTTCGATGACGTTCTGCAGTTCACGCACATTGCCCGGCCAATAATGACCGGCCAGAAGCTGCATGGCAGCGGGCGAAATACCGGTGATTTTTTCTTCTCTCCCGGAATCTTTGGCGAAGCGCGCCAGGAACAGGTTTGCTAATCCAGGGATATCGTCTTTGTGTTCGCGCAGCGGCGGGATATCGATCGGGACCACGTTGAGCCGGTAGTAGAGGTCCTCGCGAAACGTTCCGTCTTCGAGCGCGGCGCGCAGGTCGCGATTGGTGGCAGCGATTAGACGGACGTCGACCTTGACGGTGCGCGTGCCGCCCAGGCGCTCGAACTCGCGCTCCTGCAGCACACGAAGAAGTTTGACCTGGATGGCGGGCGGCACGTCTCCGATTTCATCGAGGAAGAGCGTGCCTTTGTCAGCGAGTTCGAATTTGCCCGGTTTGCTGTTGGCGGCTCCGGTGAAGGCTCCTTTTTCGTAGCCGAAAAGTTCGCTCTCCAAAAGATTTTCAGGAATAGCGGTGCTGTTGATCTTGATAAATGGACCGGAAGCGCGGCGCGATTTTTCATGGATGGCGCGGGCGATGAGGTCTTTGCCAACTCCGCTTTCGCCGCCCAAAAGAACGGTGGAGTTGGTGGGCGCAACGCGTTCGACTGTGGCCAGTACTTCCTGCATTTTGGGACTGATCGCGACGATGTTGGGATGGTTGTACTTCTGTCCGAGAGCTTCGCGCAGCGAGCGATTCTCCTCGCGCAGGCGGGAGTTATCGAGCTCCTTGTGCACCACCATCCGCATTTCGGCGAGCGAAAATGGCTTGAGCACGTAGTCGCAGGCGCCGGCTTTCATGGCCTCGACCGCGGTTTCCACCGACCCGAACGCGGTCATGACGACGATGGGCAACGCGGCATTTTGCTGCTTGGCGGTTTGCAGAAATTCGAGCCCGCTGATGCCCGGAAGTTTGAGATCGGTGAGCACAAGGTGAACCGGTTCGGAGGCAAGCAGCTTCAACCCAGTTTCGGCGTCGCCCGCGGAGAGCGTCTTGAAGCCGTCGTCGCCAAGGTTCAGCTCAAGCAGCCGCCGCATCTTGGCTTCGTCTTCGATGATGAGGATGGTTGGCATCTGGTTAGCTCGTGTGGCTAGTGTGGGGATGGGCGCCCTCGCCCGTCCAAGCCGAGCGCAGCTCGGCAGCTGCCTGCAGTTCAACACGCTCTTCGAGAGGAAAGAAAACTGCAAACACGGCGCCGCCCCCTGGGGCGTTCTCGACATGGATCGACCCATGATGCCCGTCCACGATCTTCGAAACGATGGAGAGGCCCAGGCCCACACCGGTTTTCTTGGTGGTGACAAACGGGTTGAAAATTTCTTCGCGCAGTTCTTCGGGAACCCCGGGGCCGGTGTCGGCCAAGCGGAGTTCCACTCCTTCACGACCATTCTGTGTAATGTGTTGGACCTCAACCCGCAACGTGCCGCCGTGGTCTTCAGCCTGCATGGCTTCGTAAGCGTTCTGCACGAGGTTGAGGAAGGCCTGTTCGCACAGGCTTTCGTCGAGTGGAACCAGCGGCAGTCCGCTCGCGTAGTGGCGCTCGACGCGCACGGGTTTACCCGTAGCTGTTTTGCCCGCAAAGCGGTCGGCCACAATCTGCAGCACGCGATCGAGAAGCGCGGTCAGGTCGGCGGGATGCGGCTCGGCATGAAGAGGACGAGCGAAGTCGAGAAACTCAGTGACCAGAGCGCTGAGCCGGTTGACCTCGGTCGAAATATACCCGGCCAACTCGCGCGCAAGTTCATCGGAGGCCTGCAGCCTCTGGGTCAACATTTCGGCCGAGCCCTTGATGACTCCGAGTGGGTTGCGAATTTCATGCGCTAATCCAGCGGATAGCTGGCCCAGAGCGGCCAGCCGTTCCGAGCGCCGCGCTTCGGCCTGAGCGTGCTCAAGCCGCCGATTGGTTTCGGCAAGGCGTTCGGCGAGTTCACGGTACAACTGGGTTTGATGCTGGCTCTGCTGCGAAAAGCGGTTGACGACCATGGCGGCAAGAAAGAAAAACATGATACGCAGCGCCAGGTAGCCGAAAGCCTCAGGCGTCAATTCGTATTCCTGCATCGCGGGATACAGATACGAGCAGTAGGCAGCGGACGCAACCAGGGTCCAGACGAGCGTCAGCCACGGGCCGCAGTAGAGCGCCGCGGTCACTACCGGAAGATAGTAAATAGGATAGTAACTGCTGTTGATTCCGATTTCGCCAGTGTGATCAATGAGCAGAGTGGCCAGCAAAATCTTGAGCAGGATGACGTAGAAGACTCCCCGTTTCGGGAAGTGGGAGATCAACTTTGTTTCCAGCAGTTGCACAATTCCGATGGCGAGGAGAATTACCTGCTTGTGCCATTCGAGCAGTGGAGGGAGCACGGCCAGTATTACAAGGAAGAGGAGCCAGATCGTGAGCCAGGCAGCGTCGAGACGGCTAAGCCGCCGGGACTCGGGATCGAAAATGGGAGGCAAAGGTGCCACGCAGCTACCATCCAATCGCAGAAAGCCCTCCGGCGTCAATTGGACGGCGGCTTCCCCCGATGGACTGCGGGGCATCCCCGCACGGCCGGATGGGCGAGGCGCCCGTTTCCCCACCGTAGCGGGCGGTCACGGCGCTAAACGCGCACATAAGGAAATCCAATCACCAACATAAATAGTTTCGATTTCCGCAAAGGCCGGCTCAGCGGCTATTGTTATGTTGCTGCGGGTCTAAGGCGAGGAGTCGGAAGAGATCAATGAAACAATCCGCCACGGTTTGTCTTACGGTGGTGATGGTGTGTCTATTTGCGATTGGCGCGCTGGCGCAGACTTCGGGCGGCGATGGCGCTGCGACTGAGGCGCAATCGGCGCGCATCGCAAAATTGGAACAGGCAGTGGCCGACGCAAAGTCCTCCGGCGACAACGCCTGGATGCTGACGAGTTCTGCCTTGGTACTGATGATGACCGGACCCGGCCTTACATTGTTTTACGGCGGCCTGGTGCGGAAGAAAAACGTCCTCTCGACGATGATGCAAAGCTTCGCGCTGATGGCTATCGTCACTCTGTTGTGGGCCCTGGTCTCCTATAGTCTGGCATTTGCTCCGGGCAACAGCTTCATCGGCGGCTTGCAAAGCGTCTTTCTCCGCGGCGTGGGAGCGCAACCTGACCCCGATTACTCCCCGACCATTCCACTCCAGACATTCATGGTGTTTCAGTTGATGTTCGCCATCATCACCCCGGCGCTCATTACGGGCGCGTTCGCGGAGCGCATGAAATTCAGCGCGATGACAGCCTTCATGGTGCTGTGGTCGCTCGTGGTGTACGCGCCCATGGCGCACATGGTCTGGGGAAAGGGCGGCCTGCTAAATGCCTCTCTCGGCGGACGGTTCCCCTGTCTGGATTTTGCCGGCGGCACAGTGGTGCACGTTACGTCGGGCGTATCGGCGTTGGTGTGTGCGTTGTATCTGGGACCTCGCATCGGCTATCCCAAGCAGTCCATGCCGCCTCATAGCGTGGTTTTGAGTTTCGTTGGGGCCTGCTTGCTCTGGGTTGGATGGTTTGGATTCAATGCGGGCAGTGCGCTGTCGGCGGGAGCTCTGGCTACGAGTGCATTCGTCGCCACGCACTTTGGCGCCGCCGCGGCAACCCTCGGCTGGAGCGCCGCGGAGTGGTGGAAGCGGGGGAAGCCCAGCGCACTGGGCGCGATCTCGGGAGCCGTGGCCGGGCTGGTCGCGATTACCCCAGCGGCTGGCTTTGTCTCCCCCATGTCGGCCATCGCCATCGGATTGGCCGCGGGTATTTTCTGTTTCTTCATGGTGACCAAGGTCAAGTCCATGTTCCGCTACGACGACTCGCTCGATGCCTTCGGCGTTCACGGCGCGGGCGGAACTCTGGGAGCTCTGCTGACGGGCGTCTTCGCTTCGAGCGCCGTGAATCCCATCTTCAAGAACGCTCAGGGAAGCGCACTCGCATCGGGCCTGTTCGAGGGCAATACCCACCAGCTATTCAATCAGTTGGTCGGAGTAGCGATTGCCTGGGGGCTGGCGATCGTGGGTACCGTGGTCCTGCTGAAACTGGTGGATATGACCATCGGCCTGCGCGTTTCAGAGGACCACGAGATGCAGGGTCTAGATCTCTCGCAGCACGGTGAAGAGGGATATTATTGGGAGTCTTCTGCGTAACGAGAAACCAAAAACTGTGCACTGGAATCAATGGGACGGAGAACCATGACAAAGGTCGAAGCGATTATTCAAGTTTCCAAGCTCGAAGCCGTGAAAGACGCATTGCACGAAGTCGGCGTCGAAGGCATGACCGTTTTTGAAGCCAGAGGACACGGCCGCCAAAAAGGACACACCGAGTTTTATCGAGGGCGCGAGTACACCGTGGACTTGATCCCCAAAGTGAAACTCGAAATCGTGCTGGCCGATGAAATGGTCGAAAAAGTAGTGCAGGCGATCACTACCGCGGCCCGCACCGGCAAGATCGGCGACGGAAAGATTTTTCTTTCGCGCATTGACGAAGCGATTCGGATTCGCAACGACGAACGTGGCGATAGCGTGCTCTAAGCGCACGAATTTCAAAACGGCGGATCGACAGCCAAAGATCGACGGTAAAAGATCGACGGCAGATCGACAGCAAGAGACCGACGGCCAAAGATCGACACCAAAAGATCGACATCCCCCTTGTCTGCTGCTTTCTGAGCAGAGCGGAATGAAGTCTGGAGCAGGGCTTAACAGTTCGGGGAGTTTGTCATCGAAATGACCACCGTGGCCACCGTCCGTAGTGAGTTGCGGGACCTGTACGTACGGGAATCCGCGGCCATCGAGCAGGAGTTCTCCGTCACCGGTGAGGGGCGGACGGCGCTCGCCAGGCGCACGGCGCTGGTCGATACCATTGTTCAGCGGCTCTGGAACGAAATCATCGTTAGTTCCCAACCTGGTTCCAGCCCTGCCGATCCCGACAGCCCGAAAAATTTCGCGCTGGTGGCAACCGGTGGATTCGGGCGCGGCTGGCTTTTTCCCCACTCCGACATTGATCTGCTGTTTCTGCACGCCGGCGCTAGCTCCGAGAGTGAATTCAAAGATCCCATCCGCCGTTTTTCGCAGGAGTTGTGGGACCTCCGGCTGAAGCTCAGTCCCGCCACGCGAAATTTGGCGGAATGCGAAAAGTTGGACCCGAACAATATTGAGTTTGCCATCTCGCTGCTCGACTGCCGGTACCTGGCGGGCCATCGCGAACTGTTTTCACGGCTGCACGAAAAAGTTGTTCCTCGTCTGGTGGGGAGGGAGTGCCAGAGCCTGATCCAGAATCTGGGCGAGATTACGCGCGCGCGTCATCACAAGTTTGCCAACACCGTATTTCATCTGGAACCAAACGTGAAGGACGGGCCCGGCGGGTTGCGCGACTACAACGTGGCGAACTGGCTGGCGCTGATTTCCGCCATGGAGAAGTTGAAGGTGTGGCCGGACGCGCAAACGCTGCTGCCGGTTTCTTCGCGGAGGGCGTTCGACGCGGCGCTGGATTTCCAAATGTCGGTGCGTTGCTTTCTGCACTACCGGCACGGGCGTCACGACAACACGCTCACCTGGGAGGCGCAGGACGAAGCGGCGGCGAGAAAGATCGGCGCCAGCATTGGAGTGAACGACGCGGAAATCACAAGCGCAGCGGACTGGATGCGTGTTTACTTTGGCCATGTGCGCAGCGTACATCGCGTCTGCAATCAATTGCTGGAGGAAATTCCCGCAGCCTGGTCGTCGCTGTACCGGCAATTCCAGGGCTGGCGGTCGAAGGTCGCAAGCGCGGACTTCTCGGTGGTGGATGGACTGATCTTTCTCCAGCAACCGGCCGGGCTGCGCGATCCGGAAATGCTGTTACGGCTTTTTCATTTCATGGCGGAACAGGGCCTGAAGCTGAGCACGACCACCGAATATAAAGTCGAGCAGGCGCTGCCGGCGCTGGCGGCGACCCCTCCGCGGGGCGCCGAGTTGTGGCTTTACCTGCAGGAAACGCTGCTGCAGCCCCATGCGGCCGACGCGCTGCGCGCCATGAACGCGCTTCGCCTCCTGGCGCTTCTGCTGCCGGAACTGAAGGGGATTGAGGCGCTGGTGGTGCGGGATTTTTATCATCGCTACACGGTCGACGAGCACTCGTTTCTGGCGATCGAACATCTGCATCGTTTGAAAGAATCGAAATCGGAATGGGACCAGCGCTTTGCCGGGTTGCAGAGTGAACTCGAACAACCGGAACTGCTTTACCTGGCGTTGCTGCTGCATGATTCTGGTAAAGCTATGCCGGGCGAGAATCACGTTGAGGTCAGCGTGCAATTCACCGACAGCTGCGCGGAGCGGCTCGATCTTGATCCGCTGGATCGCGAGACGGTGCGATATCTGGTGGCGAGCCATCTGGAAATGTCGGCGGCGATGCGGCGCGACGTTTTCGATCCAGAAAATGTGAAGTCGTTCGCGGAAAAAGTGGGGGTGCCCGAGCGGCTGAAGATGCAGTGCCTGATGACGTATGCCGACATCAAAGCCGTGAACCCGGAGGCCATGACGCCGTGGAAAGCGGATAACTTATGGCAGCTGTATATTGCGTGCGCGAATTATTTGAGCCGGAGTGCCGATGAACGCGTGCACACCGGTGATGATGCTTCCAGCCTCGCCCATCTGCGGTCGCTGGCGCCAGTGGCGGGAAAGAAGATCAATATTTTTCTCGAAGGATTACCGCAACGGTATTTGCGGATCCACGGCGCGAGCGATGTTCTCGCGCACGCCGAGATGGCCGCCCGGCTGGGGCAGGACGGCGTCCAATTAAATTTGAAGCAAGTTCGTCACTGGTATGAGCTGACGCTGATTACCACCGACCGGCCTTTCCTGTTCGCTTCGGTTTCCGGAGCGCTGGCCGCGTGGGGAATGAACATCGTGAAAGCGAACGCGTTCTCGAATGCCGCGGGCATGGTAGTGGACACTTTCTATTTCACCGACCGCTTTCGAACCCTGGAGATGAATCTGCAGGAATGGGAGCGTCTGAAAAAAAGTATCGCGGCCGTGGTCAAAGGAGAAGCCGATGTGGAACGCATGCTGCGCGACCGCTTGAAATCGGAGAAGGTGAACGGCACGAAGGTCAAGATTGCGACGCAGATTGAATTCGACGATGGCTGCTCGGCACACAGCACGATGGTGCAGATTCTGACCCAGGATCGTCCGGGGCTGCTTTACCGGATGTGTTCGCTGGTCTCGAAGCACGAGTGCAACATCGAAATTGCGCTGATCGAGACCGAAGGGCAGATGGCGATTGATGTCCTGTATCTGACCTCAGGCGGGGCCAAGTTGAGCGCGGATCGGCAGTCGGCGCTGGGGCAGGCGCTGCGCGACGAACTCGCGACGAAATAATTTCTGCCGCTTCTGCTATCTAGTGTGGTGTCCCGGAAACACGCGAATAAAATCGGCCGTCGTTTTCGAGTCGGGGCAACGGTTTCGAGAGCGACGCCCAGATGGAGCGGCGGAGTCCGGACATACCTTATGTGCCTCGGGAACGAATAGGAGCCTGTCCGCAGCGCCGCAAGAAAATACCTGTGGACAGGTACGCCTGTTTTCATAGAAGGATGACAACACAAAGGCGAGCCGCGACGTTACGGGACACGGCACCAAGCACTCCCTGAAGCATTTCTCCGCGCTCTCAGCGTTCTCTGCGGTTCCAAATCTCAGTTCGCATACATCCCAATCACCCGCTCAACGGCGCGCCGGCACACCGCGCAAAACTTGTTATGCCGCGTGAACATGATGCAGTCCACCTCCGAACGGTAATACCCGTTGGCCTCGTAGTTCGCGCCCTCGAACGCTCCCACCTTCCCTGCAAACTTCTGCGAATCGAGCATCGCATCCTCCTTCTCGCGCTCTTTGCGAAAAAGTTCGTCGATCTCCGCCTCCGGTTTCCCCGCCGCTCGCAGCTCTTTCCGCTGGCGCTGAATGTCCCGCTCGAAGCGATCAAACTCCTCTTTATCCCAGGGCGTCGGCACCGGTGTACCCGCCGCGACCAGATCCTTCCACTTCAAATTTGCCGGATCGAGCAACGCGGTCACATTCGGCTCCCACGGTTCTGTCTTCTTCTCCTGCGGCAGATACGCCACATCCGACGTGTAATATTCATCCGCCAGCCCGGCGAACTGATGTCCAAACTCGTGCACGCCCACATATCCCGCCCACAGATTATCGATCGCCACCGTCGCGAACTGATTGAAAATCCCGCCGCCTCCGTAAGTCTGTCCGTTCACCAGAATCTCGATGAACTCATACGGCGCGAACGACGCCACATCCCGCAACGCCCGGTTCTCCGTAGTCAGCACGTAGCGCTCGGTGCCGAACGTGTCATACGAAGCGCCTACCGGCGACCGCCGGTAAATTCCGCTCGAAGGCCGCGACACGCCCGACTCCTCCGCCGCCGGACACAGCCCCCACACGTTGAAATCCGTCCGGTGCTCGCGGAACGGCGAGGTCGAAAACAGCGCCTCCATGAAGCGCCGCGCGTCTTGCTCAAATTTCCCGCGCTCCGCCGCCGTGTAACCATCGCCCAACACCAGCAAGTCCACTTTGCTCGCCGGATCGCCCATCTTCTGCAATTCCAGCAACGCCCCCGGCGAAGGTGGACGCGACCGGTCAATGAACTTATCTTTCGGATCCACCACCGTCTTCCAAATCTCATGAAAGCCGCTCCCAGCGCGCTCTTTCAGCGACACTTCCACCGGCGCATCGGGCGCCGGAAAGCGCAGCGACTCGGAAAACGTCCGGTTCCCATGCAGAGCCTCCTCCGTCGTCTTCCACTCTCCAAACACGGAATCGAACCCGCGGGAGTACAAAAGCTTCCCGCTGCCGCGCTCGCGCACTTCAAACAGGTAGTTTCCCAACCGACTTGCGTCGATGGACTTGTTCAGATTCCCCGGCCACTCCAGCGGCTCCAGCACCACTCGATCCAGGCTGAACCATTCCTCATGTGAGTTCCCGGTGTGGTAATAATCCACGCGCAGGGTGCGCGGTGCGGCAACACTTAAGATGCAGAGTAAGAGAGAGGCAACAACCGCGCCAAGCGTTCGTTTCATGCCCGGAATTGTACGCCTACGTGCCCGGCTTGATCCGAACCGCCTCGTCGTTTTGATAAGTGATTACCAGCGGCTTTCCGCCATTCGCGTAACGCAGAGTTCTCCAACCGTAATCGCCCGAACCCTCCGGCACACCCAGTCCAATCGCGAAGCTCGCCTGTAACTCGCTCATTCCCGCTTGCACTTCGTGGGCGTCAATCGTCTTCCAGACATCCGCGCCCCAATGTTTATAGAGCTCGCGCGGGTCTTCAATGAAAAAAATGTCGTCAGAGTAAATCTTGAAGTCGCCGCCCTTTTCCGCTCCAATCGGAGCCGCGTAAGCCTTGTCGTCGAGCGAAAAGACCGCCAGCACCTGCCTCGTCTCCGGAGCCAGCGGAGAAACATCCGTCACCACGTCCTGAATCGCGAGCTTCTGCAAAGGCAGCAGCGTTCCCACCTCATGCCCGAAATCCGTCTTGTGCCGCTGCCGATCGTATGGATAGTACGTGAGTTGATAACCGACCTTCACCCACACTGGTTGCTCGTTTAACTGGCGCGCCGACTTCAGATCATAAGCGTGCAACTTCTTCGGTGTAACGTAGTAGTCCGCCTTCAGCGCCGTTTCCGGCTTGGGCTTCGCGTCTTCCTTCATCGCCTCATGCCGCGAGTACACGATGTACGCTGCGCGCCCGCCCGCAAGCACAATGGCGGCCACCAGAAAGATCTGCACCTTTTTCCGAAACCCCCGGTCGATGGCCATGATCTAAGAACCGTGCCTCTTAATTTGCCCTCGTAATCAGCAGCCGCGGTGCAAGGACGATTCGTATCAGGGCACGCCTTCAGGCGTGCCGAAAACACTTCACTAATAAATCCGCCTTCAGGCGCTGGATCTCGGAATCCAAGCTCCGCCACGGGGCTGTTAAACTATGAGTAAGCGTTCCAAGTATTCAAGCCCCAAAGGATTTTTCATGCCCATCGCCCAAGACGACGTTCTGAACGCGCTCAAACAGTGCTACGATCCCGAAATCCCCGTCAACATTGTCGATCTCGGCCTGATCTATGACATCCGCTTCGAAGACCTGCCCGAAGGCAGGCAGGACGTCACTGTCGATATGACCCTCACCGCCCAAGGCTGCCCCGAGCACGTCAACATCAGCTCCCAAGTCAAGGCTCGTGTCGAGCAACTTCCCGGCGTCCGCAACGCCAACGTCAACGTGGTTTGGGAACCGGCGTGGACTCCCGAACGCCTAAGCCCCGAAGCCCGCAAGCAACTCGGAATCGACTAGCTTGTGAAGCCGTCTGTAGAGACGCGGCTCGCCGCGTCTCCATCGCGAGCCGCTCAGTACTCCCCCAACTCCTCAAACGCCCGCGCCGCGCGCTGTTCCGCCAGTTCCTCAATTCTGCTCCCGATCTTCATCGCCAGATCCAGAAACTTCGTTCCCTGCCGCACATAGGAAGGCAGCTCTTCGCGAATCTTTTCGAACTGATTCGGATACTCCGACGCCAGCACCGCCAATCCCACCCCTCCCACCAGCACCGCTGCCGGACGCTTCCCCTTCAGCAGCAACATGGTCGCCACTCCCACCGATCCCGCAATCACCGCCCGCTTCCAGTTCTCCATGTCATCTCCTGACCCAGACTATTTTTCCTGGCAGGCTGCGGAAAAACTCGACCTCGCGCCTGATTTTGCGTGGCGCAGCGCCGGGCCCCAGCACGCCCGGTTTTGGCGTGATGGGGTGGAGCGCTTCAGCGCCGCGGTAACCGCATTGTCTTGAATGCAGCCTTAGCCGCTGAGGCCGCGCTTTCTGCGCGGGAACTAATTTCCCCGCAGCCTGTTAGCAGAATTCTAAACCAACCCCTCCATGCTTTATACTTCCGGCGGTGCTCGATCGAACAACACTTATGATCCCATCTCGTGTACTTCTCTGCGCTCTTCTCTGTGCCGGCACTCTCGCCGTCGCCCAAACCAAGCCCCGAGCCCGCGATCTCGGCGTTCCCTTCGACGGTACACCCGGCGCGAACAACGCCATCACCGACGTTAAAGGCGTAGAAGTAGGACACGCCACACTCATCTCCGGCAGCGGCAAGCTCAAAGTAGGAGAAGGTCCCGTCCGCACCGGCGTTACCGCTGTTCTCCCGCGCGGCCGCAACGACAACGACGACGTCTTCGGCGCCTGGTTCACGCTCAACGGCAACGGCGAGATGACCGGCACCACCTGGCTCGAAGACTCCGGCTTCCTCGATGGCCCCATCATGATCACCAACACGCACAGCGTAGGCGTGGTGCGCGACGCCGTCATCGCCTGGAAAGTAAAGCGCGGCAATCCCGACATGGAAGGCTATTGGTGGTCTTTGCCCGTGGTGGCCGAAACCTGGGACGGCTATCTCAACGACATCAACGGATTCCATGTGAAGCCCGAACACGTCTTCCAGGCGCTGGAGTCCGCTCACGGCGGCCCAGTAGAAGAAGGCAACGTAGGCGGCGGCACCGGCATGATCTGCAACGAATTCAAAGGAGGAATCGGAACCGCCTCACGTGTGCTCGACCCAAAAGTCGGCGGATATACCATCGGCGTGCTCGTACAGTGCAACTACGGTCGTCGCCCAGAACTGCGCATCGCCGGAGTCCCCGTCGGCAAGGAGATTCCCGAACACCCCGCCTACGGCGAAGACGTCGGCTCAATCATCATCGTAGTCGCGACCAACGCACCGCTGATTCCAACCCAACTGAAGCGAATCGCGCGCCGAGCGTCTCTCGGTCTCGGCCGCGACGGCAGTTACTCCGGTGACGGTTCCGGCGACATCTTCGTAGCCTTCTCCACCGCGAATCCCGGAGCTGCGTCTCCCAAGGGAGTCCACGACTTGAAAATGTTGCCCAACGACAGCCTCGATCCCCTCTTCCTGGCCACTGTCCAGGCCACCGAAGAAGCCGTAGTCAACGCCATGGTAGCCGCCGAAACTATGACCGGCATCGACGGCCACACCGTAATCGCCCTCCCGCACGACCGTCTGCAAGAGGTCCTGAAGAAATACAACCGCCTGGCAAAATAGGCAAGTGGAGAGACGGGCGTCCTCGCCCGTCCAGGCCGAGCGCCGCTCGGCAACAGTCTGTGCTCTCGGCAAATCTGGATTCGCCATTGCGTTACTTTCGCTGCTCACCCAACGCTTTCCCGCTCCCGCTTGCCGAGGACTACAATTCAGCTAGTGAAAGCCTACAAAATCCAGCGCATCAAGGGCGGCATGAAGTTCACCTGCACGCAGTGTGAACACAGCGTCAGCACAGTCGATTTCGACGCGAAAGCCGGCAACCTCCGCACTCAAGCCGCAACCGTAATCAATGCTCACGCCACCCAAGCCCACCACACCCCCATGATAGTTTCCCCCTCCGACAGTCAGCAGCGCACCTGGCGCTAGTCTTTGGAGTCAGCGGGAAAAGCAGCAGCCTGCTGAAGAACTCTGATGCGCACATGCTTTTGAGAAAGACACGACTTCACAACTTGCGAAGAAACTCGACGTTGCCTTTGATTTTGGGTGACGCAGCGGTTTACCGCTGCGGTAGTTGTTTTGAATACGGCTTTAGCCGCTGAGGGCATGGCTCTCGCTCAGAAACGCAGCTTATATCCTTGTTACTCCTTCACCGCCCGATCCGTAATCTCAAGCCCCTTGTCAATGATCGCAAACGCCTCCCGTAATTGCTGCTCGTTGATGCACAGCGGAGGATTAGTGAACAAGGTATTCCAGCGAACCAGGGTGTAGAGCCCGTTCTCCCGGAAGAATTTCCCAAGCGCGACCATTTCCTCCGAGGTGCCGTTAAACGGAGCCATAGGCTGCCGCGTCTTGCAGTCCCGGATGAGCTCAACAATACCGAACAGTCCAATCGAACGTACCGCGCCCACCGACCGGTGTTTCGCCTGTAACTCCGCGCCCAGCGTCTTCATGATCGCGCCCATCTTCTGGGAATTCTCGATTAAATTGTCCTCCTCGTAAACGCGGATCGTCGCCAGCGCCGTCGCGCATCCCATCGGATGACTGTTGTAAGTAAGTCCACCGTAAAACACTTTGTCGTCGAAGTGCTTCGCAATATGCCGTCTCATGCCAACAGCGCCCAGCGGAATATAACTCGAAGTAAGTCCCTTAGCCATGCACAGCAGGTCAGGAACAACCTTCCAGTGATTGACGGCAAACCATTCACCCGTGCGGCCAAAGCCCGACATAACTTCGTCGGCAATCATCAGAATCCCATACTTGTCGCACAGTTTCCGCACCCCTTCAAGATATCCATCCGGCGGCACAAGAATGCCGTTCGTCCCGGTAACCGGCTCCAGAACGAACGCGGCAATCGTGTGCGGGCCTTCCAGTTGGATGATTTCGTCGATCATGGCCAGCGAAGTTCCAGCCGACTCCCATCCACGTTCGATGCCATGATAAGGATCGAGCACCCGCACCACGCCCGGAAGTCCAGGCTCAACCGCCCATCGCCGAGGATCACCGGTAAGACTGATCGCGCCCGCCGTCGCGCCGTGGTACGAGCGATAACGCGCGATGATTTTGTGTCGTCCGGTGAAAAAGCGCGCGATCTTGATGGCGTTCTCGTTGGCTTCCGCGCCGCCGTTAGTAAAAAAGAACGTGTCAATATCGCCCGGAGCGATCTCTGCCAGCTTTGCCCCCAGCCGCGCCCGCGCTTCCGTCGCCATGAACGGATTGGCATAAGCCAGCGCCGATGCCTGCTCGGCAATGGCCCGAATGACGCGCTCATCGCCGTGTCCAATGTTCACCGACATCAACTGGCTGTTGAAGTCGATGAAGCGCTTCCCTTCCGGCGTCCAGAAATAAATACCCTTAGCCCGCGCCACCGGAATGGGATCGACCTTGGATTGCGCCGACCACTCATACAGTGTGTGTTTCTTAGCAAGATCGACCATCTCTTGGCCGGTCATGGCAGGAACCGTAGTTGCTGTAGTCATAAGATTGTCCAGACTTATTCAGAACTTACTAGAAATACGTAGGGCCTACCGAGTTGCGCTCGACAGCCAAAGCCGGCTGCCCCTAAGTGAGCTGCGCCGTGAACTCGCCTGTCTTTTCCGCAACGTGAGCCAGCGCAGCTTCGAGCACGTCCACGGCTTCGTCCATCTGCGCGTCGGTGATAACCAACGGCATGAGCAGGCGAATCACGTTGCTGTACGATCCGGCGGTGATCGTCACCAAGCCATGCTCGTAGCAGTATTGTGACACTTGCGTGGTCTCCGCGTCAGCGGGCTCGCGGGTCGTCTTGGAGCGCACCAGTTCGAGCGCCTGCATGGCGCCCAGTCCGCGCACATCGCCCACCAGTTCCCACTGCGCCTGCCACTTCGCCGCGCGCTTGCGGAAACGCTCGCCCAGCACGTTAGCGCGCGCGCAGAGGTTTTCTTTTTCGATGATGTCGAGCACGGCCAAAGCCGCTTCGCAGGCCACAGGATTGCCCGCGAACGTACCGCCAAGCTGGCCGGCGCCGGGCGCGTCCATGATTTCCGCGCGCCCAGTAACCGCGCCCATGGGCAAACCGCCGGTCAGTGACTTGGCCATTGTGACCAGATCGGGTTCTAGTCCCAGGCGCTCGCAGGCAAACATCGCGCCGGTGCGTGCGAATCCCGTCTGCACTTCGTCGGCAATCAGCAGAATGCCGTGTTTGCGACAAATCGCGCCCAGCGTTGGATAGAACTCCGCCGGCGGCGTGACGAATCCGCCTTCACCCAGAATCGGCTCGACGATCACTGCCGCTACCGATTCGGCCGCCACTACCCGCTTGAATGTGTCTTCGATATGCCGCGCACAGTGCACGTCGCACGACGGATACCTCATCGAATACGAGCAGCGGAAGCAATACGCATACGGAATGCGGTACACATCGCTCGGAAACGGCTCGAATCCCGCCTTGTAAGGATGCGTCTTACTGGTCGCAGCCATCGCCATATAAGTCCGGCCATGGAACGCGTCTTCGAAGCAAACGATCGCCTGCCGCTTCGTGTAACAGCGCGCGATCTTGATTGCATTTTCGACGGCTTCCGCACCCGTGTTCACGAGGATAGTTTTCTTTGGCCCCTTGCCCGGCACTAACTCGTTCAGCTTTTCGCAGACAGCAATGTAACTCTCATATGGCAGCACGTTAAAGCTGGTGTGCAGAAAGCGATCGAGTTGGCGGCGCACGGCGTCAACCACGGCCGACGCGCGATGTCCGGTATTAAGGCAGCCGATGCCACCGGCAAAATCAATCAGGCGGTTGCCGTCAACATCTTCGACGACGGCGCCTTCAGCCTTGGCCACGAAGACCGGAGTGGCGTGATAAGCCGCCTGCACAACGGCAGCGTTGCGCCGCTTCATCAGGGCTTGCGAGCGGGGTCCCGGAATGGGTGTGCGCAGTTGAATGGTCGACATAAGTCAGTTCTCAGTTAGTGCTCGGTATTGTAGAGACGCAGCTTGCCGCGTCTCCGTCAGCAGTAATGCCAAAAGTCGGCGGCCCGACAAGATGTCAGTACCAGCCGATCGGAGCTTCGTTCAGGTTGATGTATACCTGCTTGGTTTCAAGATACTCTTCGATACCCCACGGCCCGAGTTCACGGCCAAAGCCCGATTGTTTGTAGCCGCCCCACGGCGCTTCCACATAAGTTGGCTGCATGTGGTTCACCCACACAATGCCCGCGCGCAGCGCCTTCACCGCACGCATGGCTTTGAAAATATCGCGTGTCCAGACGGCAGCGGCCAGTCCGTAGGGCGTGTCGTTCGCGATCTTCAGCGCGTCTCTTTCATCGTCGAACGGAATCACCGCCGCGACCGGGCCAAAGATTTCCTCGCGCGCGATGCGGGCGTTGTTATCCACGTTATAAAAGATAGTAGGCTGCACATAGTAACCCTTCGCAAACTTGTCGGCGCGCCCTCCGCCAGCGGCTACCTCGGCTTCTTTCTTGCCGATCTCGAGATACGAGCAGACGCGGTCGTATTGCTCCTTCGAGACCAGCGACCCCATCTTGGTTTCGCGCTCGAGCGGCGGACCGATCTTGATCTTCTTCGCCTTCTCGGCCATGGCTTCCACAAACTTGTTGTAAATCGATTTCTGCACCAGGATGCGGCTGCCGGCCGAGCAAACTTCTCCTTGGTTGATGAAGACGCCAAACAGCGCTCCATCGATGGCGGCTTCGAAGTCGGCATCGGCGAAAAAGATGTTAGGCGACTTACCACCCAGTTCGAGCGTCACACGCTTCACGGTATCGGCGGCTTCTCTAACGATGATCTTGCCGACCGCAGCCGAACCGGTGAAAGCAATTTTGTTCACGTCCGGATGCTTGACCAGGGGCGAGCCGCAGCTTTCCCCGAAGCCGGTGATCACGTTCACCACGCCCTTCGGCAAGCCAACTTCGTCGAACCACTTCGCGAGTTCAAGTGCGGTGAGCGGCGTCTGCTCGGCGGGCTTAAGCACACAGGTGCAACCCGCAGCCAGTGCCGGAGCCAGTTTCCACGCCGCCATCATCAGTGGATAATTCCAGGGAATGATCTGCCCGGCGACGCCCATCGGTTCTTTCAGCGAAAGGCTCATCGCGTTGTCAGGAACGGGATTCACATAGCCGACGACCTTCGTGGCCAGCCCGCCATAGTATTCGAAGCACGTGGCCACGTCGGTGACATCAAACTCGGCCTCAACGATAGGCTTGCCCGAGTTACGGCATTCAAGTTCGGCGAGCATGGGAAGATTCTGGCGCACCTTCTCGGCTAGGCGGAAAAGAACGCGTCCACGCTCCTGCGCCGTTGTGGTCGCCCACGGGCCATCTTCAAACGCGGCCTTGGCAGCCGCAACTGCGCGGTTCACATCGTCCGCGTTCGCGTCGGGAACCTGTGCGATCACCTCTTCAGTTGACGGATCATATACGGGAAAGGTCTTGGCCGACTTACTTGCGACCCACTCGCCATTAATCAGCATCGAATAAGTTTTGACATCGGTCGTAACTCCACCAGGCATAAGTCCTCCACGAACCACTTTTATTTAACCACCGCGGCTTGCGGCTCTTTCAGCCGCCCGTACACAAAAAAGAAAAACGCGGCTAACACCAGAAAAAACAACGTGAAGCCGAACATCTTCGCTTCATACCTCCAGACCGAGGTAATCTGCTTGGCCGGGAAGAACGCCAATGCGATTCCCAGCGCCGTGGTCACGAAGCCGCAAAATCCGGAAACGATCAGCGTGCCACGACCGTAGCGCCCGCCGGACAGGTCGCCGCCGAAAGCAAACTTCAGCAGCGCGGCAAACACATACAGAAACGGCACCAGTTGCAGAACGACCGCCAGCGAAAGCATGGTCTGGAAAGCCTCCTGCACGCCGCCCGAAGCGTAGAAATTGATGACGATCAATACAAGCGAAACGACCGCCTGCACAATCAGCGCTGCATAGGGTGTCCGATATTTGGGGTGAACTTTGCCGAGCCATGCGGGCATGTAGGAATCAAGTCCGGCGACAAAAGGAATTCTCGCCGAACCGCCCATCCACGCCGAGCCGATCCCCGCGATCGAAAGACTCAGCATCAACGCAAAGGGCGTGATAATCCATGCTACGCCAACTTTGCCGGCCATATGACTAACCGCCTGCACAATGCCCTGCAGCACGCTGATGTCATTCTTGCCGACCGCAACCAGCAGCGTCAGGGTCGCTCCGATATAGAGCAACCCGGAGATCATGCCGCCCCACGCCACCGCACCCGGCAAGGTTTTTTGCGGATCCCGGATCTCGTCGCCCATCACCGAAGCAAGTTCAAGCCCGACCAAGCCAAAGCAAATCACGCCGAACGAATTCAGAACAAACCTGGGATCTGGCGGAATCCGAAAATCGGCGGCCGTTACAGTCGTGCCAAACCGCGACCAGACTGTAAATCCCAAGCCGATCAGAACCGCCGCCGCTATAAACGTTCCGATGGCGCCCAGATTGTTAAGCCACTTTCCGACTCCCAGTCCAACGATGTTCAAGACCGTCAGCAGCGCGAGCAGCGCCAGTGAAGCCGCCATGGCGAAATTCTTGTTGTCGGCGAGCGCCGCGTGGCCCGGGCCCATCGCAAACACCGATACGCCCACAAAATACAGCATGACCGTCGGCACATACAGCATGTTATTCGTCCAGTAACACCAGCCGGATAGAAAGCCGTGGAAGTCGCCGAACACTTCCTTGGCCCACAAGTACACGCCGCCTTCGCCGGGATAGCGACGCGCGAGTTCGATTACCGCGATCCCCTGCGGCCAGAAAAACAGAAGCAATGAGATCATCCAGAGCCAGACGGTCACGCCCCCGTTGGCCGCGATGCTCGGGACGACATTGAGATTGAATACCGCGACAACAAACAGCAACACCAAGTCAAAGCGTCCAAGAACGCGCTTTAAGTGCGGCTGGTTGGAGTCGGCATTCGACATTTACAGAAATCGGGTGATCGAGTTATCAGGCCATCGGGTTATCGGTTGCAGATAGTCCGATGACCCGATGGTGAGATGACCCGATCTGACTTAGTGCGTTGCAACCGCTCCTAATCGCTCATGCTGCGCCGCGGCCAGTGACTCGGCGATGTCGGCAAATGCCGCCAGGTGCTTGTCGATGTCCGCTTCGGTGTGCTGCACGGAAATCGTCCACTGCTCGTCCCACCAATAAGGCTGAGCCATGACGCCGCGATTCACCATGCCGAACCAGTAGTGCCGCCACAGGTCCACGTCAATCGGCAGCCAGTCGCGGTAGTTACGGATCTCTTCCGGATACAACATCAGCGCGCCGTTCGCGCCAGCGCTCGCGATGTAGCCCTGCAATCCCACCTTGGCGACGGTTTTCTCGTATCCTTCGACCAGCTTCTTGCTGAGCTTCCCGATCAGTGTGTAGTTATCCCGAGTAAGCACCTCGCGGAACGTTGCAATACCAGCAGCCATCGAAATCGGATTCGTGTTGTAAGTGCCGCCGTGGAAAACTTTGTGGTCCGCGATCAAACTCATAACCCGTTTGTGAGCACCGAAAGCCGCCAGCGGGAATCCGCCGCCAATCGACTTCGCCAGGCAAATCATGTCGGGCATCACGCCGAAGTATTCCGAAGCGCCGCCCCAGCAAAGCTTTGCGCCCGTCTTGACTTCGTCGAAGATCAACAGCGCGCCGTACTTATCGCAGAGCGCCCGCAGGCCTTCCAGAAATCCCTTCTGCGGCATGCAGAGGCCAACGTTCATCATGATCGGCTCGAGAATCACCGCCGCGACCTCATTTGGATTCTCTTTGAACCGGCGCTCCACCGTTTCCAGGTCATTGAACGTCGCAACCAGCACGTTCGCGATGCTCGCCTTCGGCACGCCTGCCCCACCGGACACAGGTTTCGGATTCTTGATATCGCCGAAATCGTCGTTGGGCGGGTGCGGCTTCACGCTGACCAGCGCCGCATCGTGCAGGCCGTGGTAACCACCTTCAAACTTGATGATCTTGTCGCGCCCAGTAGCGGCGCGGGCAAGGCGAATCGTATGCATGGTGGCTTCCGTGCCACTATTGCCGAAGCGGCACATCTCCACCGGAAAACGCGTGCAGATTTCTTCCGCCAGTTCCCACTCCATGTTGTGCGGCATACCGTAAGCGGTGCCCTTGTGCAGGCGCGCTTCCACCGCCTTGATTACCGCCGGATGCGAGTGGCCTGCCATGACCGTGCCGAAACATAGATTGTGGTCGATGTATTCGTTGCCGTCGAGATCGCGGAACTTGCTGCCTGACGCTTCTGACACAAAAATCGGATAAGGATCGTAAGCGCGATAATTGCTGGCCACGCCCAGGGGCAGGCGCTTCAGGTTCTTCTTATGCGCTTCGGCGGACTTCGGAGTGCGGCGCTCGAACGTGTCGAGCTCTTTTTGCAGTGCGGGGTACATCGTGTTCTCCATTAAGACTCAGGCCGGATCGGCCATTAGATTAGACCCGGGCGGCCGAACCGCCCGGGGATCGGACTAGAAGAAAAACTTCAAAGCAAATTGTACTTCACGCGGGTCGCCCGAAGACTGGGTGATCTTACCAAACAGTAGCTGACCGTCCTGGTAATGACCATCCGGATTGGCGAAATCCGAGCGATTGAACAGATTGAAAATCTCTCCGCGAAACTGGAAATACTTCGATTCCGAAAGAGCGATTTTCTTCTGGACCGAGATATCCCAGTCGACAAGCCCCGGGCCGCAGCACACGCTGCGCGGGGTGCCATTGTTGAAACTACCCAGTGGCGGATCGGAAAACTGGCTGTAGTTCAGGTACAGTTGGCCGGGTAGCTTCGGATCTAACTTCTGCAATTTCCCGGTCATGCTCGGGGCTTCCGTTCCCAGGAAGAACAAACTGTTGATGAGTTCGTAGTCGTCCTCGGTATCCAGGCGAATCGGGAAACCAGACTGGAACGAGGTGATCCCCGAGAGCGCCCAGTCGTTCAGGACCATTCCCGCAAAACCCTGACGTTTGCCCAACGGTAACTCCCAGTCGTAGCTAATCACGAAGCGCTGCGCCGAATTGAACAGGGATAGGGCGCGGCTCGTCCTGGGGTTGAAAGGGTTCAGAGTTTCTTCAAACGTGGAGGCTTCGTCCAGGGATTTGCTCCAGGTATACGAAGCTTGAAACTGCAAGCCGTGCGAAAAACGCTTTTCCAGCATGGCTTCGAAGGCGTTGTAGGCGGAATTAGCGACGGTATCTTCCGCGAAGATGCTCGTGAACACGGGCACGCCGTCCACCGGGCAGCCAACAGCGGTCATGGGATTACAGTTAGGCGAGGAATACGGACGCAGTCCCACGAGAGTGACCTGCGGGTTTCCCGGCCCGATCTGCGCGGTGGGACCGTACGGTAAATGCACGGTGTACCCGGCCGGTACGCTATTCGCCGGCAGAATCCACTGGCTGTCCTCAAGGGTCGGGCCGCAGCCATAGGCCGTAAAGAGGGCTGGATTCGGGCTCGGTCCGGTCGGCGAGTAGTACTGAGATATGTTGTACATATCCAGGCAGGTCTGCGGATTGGAAGGATTGATGTCGCGCCCGACCAGCAGGTGATGACCCTCGGATCCTACGTAACCCACCTGCAACATGAGACTGTTGGCAAGCTGCCGCTGCACGGTAAAGTTGTACTGTATCGTGTATTGCGCCTTGAGATGCGGCTGGAACTCGCCGTAGAAAAGCATGGGGCGAAACACAGACAGGTCAACCGGCTGGCCCGGCTTCGGAGTAAGAACGCCATTGTACGGGTTGGGCGCTACGCCACTTCCATCTTGATAGACGAACGGAGTATTGAAGAAAACGTTGTTGAGATAGGAGCTTCCACCGAACGGCGGCTCCGCACCAAACTGGGCCAGCACCAATTGTTCGATCGGATTGTAGAACATCCCCCAACCGGTGCGGATGCTGGTCTTGCCGTTGTCTCCAAACAATGCTCCGAGTAGCCCGCTCTTTGCGTTCGGACTGTAGGACAATCCGATTCGAGGAGCGAAGGCATGGTAGTAATTCGAGGTCATGCCCGGGGGCACACCCTTGTCGCCGGGAACCACCAGTCCGGTGGGAGTCGTGCCCGTGTTGGCGCAAGTCGGGTCTGATACATAGCTCGAAAAGTAGGTGACGCTGGCCGGGCTCAACTGGCAGGGATAGACAGTTGAGTTCTGTCCTGGACGGAAGGTTTCCACGTGTCCGGAGACATCCGTGGGAGGCGTATTGAACTCCCAGCGTAAGCCGTAGTTGAGGGTGACATTCGGGCGAATCTTCCAACTGTCTTGCACAAACGGGTAAATCGAAAACGTGCGTATGGCTTCGCTCTGGCCCGACCCCTGAGAATAGTTGTCGGCGAGCCCAAGTAAGTATTGTGGGTAGTAATCGCTATCGGCGCCACCAATCACATCGTTGCCGGTTCCGTAGAAGTTATAGTTTCCATTAACGTTGTAGTAGTAAAACTGGTCGAACCGGCCACGGCGGACATCCACCCCGAACTTCATGGTGTGATTCCCCTTAACCCAAGTCAGGCCGTCGCTCCACTGGAAGCTGTTTCCGACCTGGGGCAACTGGCCTTCCCAGTTGTTACCGAAAGAACCGAAGCCAGATATGCTCACGAACGGAACGCCGGTATATTCAGGTGCCAGGCCAGGTGTAATTCCAAGGCTCGGGCTTGTCCCGAAATTGCCAGTGATGGCCGACGAATCGGACATTCCGGTAAAACAATACTTGGAGGCCGTCGGGTCCATCGGCCCTGTGCACGACGACGTTACTGCCCCGGTAGCGACATTTTTCAGAAATCCTAGTTGCCCCTCGCGCATGTAAACGAAGCGCGCCTCGTTGACGACCGCATTGCTTATCGTCCAGGTATGAGTCAAGTTATATTGCTGATCACGGCTGTTACTGTAGTTGCCAAAACCGGGGAGGTACGCTCCCGCGTCCTCGAAAGTGTTGAAAGGAGTCAGCACCGTTGCGTCATTGTAGTAATAGTAGGCGCTAAAGTTCTGCCGTTCATTGATCCTGTGATCAAAACGGAAAGTAAATTGGTCCGCGTTATCCGTGCCGACCGGAACAGATTGGAATTGGCTGTTCGGCAAGTTGGCCGCGGGCATAAACTGCTGCAGGTTGACAGCAACCGGGTCCTGGCAGGCACTTGGGATGACGCTCGTGGGAAAAACCTGACTCCACGACAATCCAGCCGCGGGCGCTTGGCCGTTGATAGGAGCCGACTGTATCGCACTTGTGCAACCGGGGCGGCCGTTCAAAACGTCCGCCACAAACTGGTCGTTGATGGTACCGGTAAACGCGTTGGTTGTGCCGGTCGGATCAAATATCTGAGAGAAGTCGCCATTGCGCTGGCCGCTAGTAGGAACATTCACTAACTGCCCCTCCTGCCCTCGGCGGATGCGCCGGCCTTCGTAGGAAAGGAAGAAGAATGTGCGGTCCTTCCGTATCGCTCCACCGAGCGTTCCCCCAAACTGGTTCTGGTTCAGCTGCGGACGAGTCGTATTGAGAAAACCCTTCGCGTCCAGGATAGTGTTGCGGAAGTACTCGTAAATGTTTCCATGAAGCTTATTGGTGCCCGTCTTGGTGATCACGTTGACGACAGAACCCGAGTTCCGTCCGTACTCCGCATCGAAGGTGTTGGTGATCACGCGGAACTCGGCAATGCTATCGGGAGTCGGCTGAATTGTCGGTAAATTCACGAATATGTCGTTCGCGTCGCCGCCGTTGACGCTGAAGTTGTTGGAGCGGGTGCGTCCGCCATTCACGGAAACCGAGCCGGCATCGTCCGATCCAAAAAACAGGCTTCCGCTGCTTCCCAACTGCGCTTGCACGCCAGGCTGCAATTGCAGGAACTGGTAGGTATCGCGGGTGTTCAGCGGCAGTTCGTTCACCGAGCGCTCGTTAATCACTGCACCCAGTTGCGTACTGGTAGTGTCGACCTGGGAAATCTCCGAACTCACCTCCACCACTTCTTGGGCGCCACCGATCTGGAGCGTCGAATTGAGGCTCACCACCTGGTTCACATCGACGATGATTCCCTTCTCCTCGTTCTTCTTGAAGCCAGTCAATTCATACTGAATGCTGTACGTGCCGGGCGAAACTTCGACCAGGACAAAATCGCCGCTGGCGGAGGTCAATACACTCCGAGTGGCGCCGGTCGCTTCGTTGGTGGCGGTGACCTTCACACCAGCCAGCACGGCGCCGCTGGCATCGGTGACGCGGCCGAGGATGCGGCCGCCCGTGCTCTGGGCAGACAGGAGCGTGGCGCAGATCAGGCACAGGCTCAGCACTGAACTCAAGTAGATGAGCCGGCAGGAAAACCGGGACGGTCTTGACGTCAGCATGGAACAGATCCTCCAAATCTCGGGGCCAATTTTGTCAGGTCGATTACGGGCTTGCGCGCAAGGCAAACCTTGCTATAATCGCGCAAGGTTAGAGATTCCGCAGCTTTCTGTCAAGCGGAAAAGTGCATCCCCACGGCGCGACCAGCGGGCACATTCGGAACTCATGTCGAGCGAGGCCAAAGTTTATCTCAAAATCGGCGACGTAGCGCGCCTGGTGGGGATTTCTCCATCGGCGATCCGAGCCTGGGAAACCGTGGGGCTGACCCGCCCCCGCCGCAGCCAGAGCCATTATCGTCTTTACACCAACGACGACGTGCGCCTGCTGAAAAAAGCGCGCTATCTGCGCCAGGTCCGCGGTTTGAACGCTACCGCCATCGTGCAGACGCTGCAGCGCGAAGGCGCCATCCAACCTGCGGCCGCGAGCGGCGCGCCTGCAATCGGCCCTCGGCTGCGCCGCTTGCGCACCCAGCGCGGCCTCGGTCTCGCCGAAGTCGCCACGGCGGCCGGAATTTCGATTGGCTTCCTCAGCGCCCTCGAACGCTCGCAGATGAGCGCCTCCGTCGGCACACTGCGCAGGTTAGCACGCTACTACCGCACCAACATTCTTGATTTTTTCGATGCGACGGAATTGAATACCCGATTGGTGCCCCCGCCCAAGCGCAAGGTGCTCGAAGCCGGTCCCGGCGTGCGCATGGAGTTGCTCGCCTGGGGCAACAAAGTGATGGAGCCGCATCTGTTCCGCATCGCGCCCCAGGCGGGCAGCGGCGAGTCGTACGCCCATGAAGGCGAGGAGTTCCTGTTCGTGCTGCGCGGAGAGTTGAAGATCGCTCTGGCCAGCGAGGAGTACCATCTGAAGCGCGGCGACAGCTTTTATTTTGAGAGCGCCACGCCGCATCACTGGAAGAATCCCGGCCGCAGCGAGACCTGGCTGTTGTGGGTCAATACGCCGCCGACATTCTGAAGCCCCGGAGGGGCGACCCAACTTAGCCCAGCGCTTCAGCGCTGGGAAGTAGGTGATATGAGCTAAGTCCCGGAGGGACGACCGAGTTCTCACATAGGGGGTTAATCGCGGGATGTTGAAGAGGGACGAACCTCCGTGGCATCTCCGTTTTCGATCATGAGGGAGAGTAACTAATGTTCCGTAAATCAATATTCGCCCCGTTCGCCGTCCTACTCGTCGCCTTCACCGCATCCTGCGCCCGGAAAACTCCCACCCTCAACCTGCTGGTGTGGGAAGGCTACGCCGATCCCTCATACCTCAAGGCTTTCGAAGACGAGAACCACTGCAAAGTGTCTGCTTCCTACATGGGATCGAGCGACGAACTCGTCGCCAAACTGCGCGGTGGCAGCGCTGGCAACTATGATGTGATCTCTCCCTCGAGCGATGTGGCCACCATGATTGCGACCTCCGGTCTCGCGGCTCCGCTTGATCTGGGCAAACTGCCCAGTTACAACCAGCTTTCGCCGCAACTCACCTCGTTGTCGCTGGTCCGCGTGAAGGGCGATGTCTATGGCGTGCCCTTCATGTGGGGGCCTGACCCCATGATTTACGACACCACCGCTTTCCCTCAGCCTCCCGAAAGCTGGAACGTCATGTGGGACCCGAAGCTGAAAGGGAAGGTTTCCGTGTGGGACGATCTCTCCACCGTCTACATGGCGGCGCAGGTGCTCGGCTACGACAAGCCCGATCCCGCTCATCTCTACAACTTGAGCGACCAGGAACTCGACGCCGTCAAGAAAAAGCTGGTGGAGTTGAAACCAAACATTCGCAAGATGTGGTCCACCGGCGGCGAACTCACCAACCTCTTTCAGAACCACGAAGTTGTAATCGCCATGGGCTGGCCGCTGATGACCAACCAGTTGCGCAAAAGCAATTTCCCGGTGGGTGAGACCATTCCCAAAGAAAATACCACCGGCTGGATCGATCACCTCATGATCACCGCCGGCAGCGAAAACAAAGATCTCGCGTATAAGTTCCTCGAGTTCATGATCCAGTCGCAGACGCAGAAAAAAGTCACCGACGTGACCGGCTACACGCCAGCCAATCCGCGGGCCGCGCAGTTCATGACGCCGGAGGAAGTGAAGAACCTGCACCTCGACGACGTGGACAATTACCAGAAGCGGCTTTATTTCTGGCAGAATGTTCCGCGCCGCGCCAAGTACAACGAGATCTGGAACGAAGTGAAAGCAACGCAATAGCCCGTGTGGCGCGGACACTCCTGTCCGCGAAATGTAAGCAGCGCGAAAACGACAGCCATGGCGACAACGACGGAACCCGTAATCACGAGCAGCAATCAATCCCGCGCCTCGCTCCTTTCCATCCGCTCCGTCGCCAAGCACTTCGGCAAAAACATCGTGCTGCGCGACGTCTCGCTCGAAATCGCCGAAGGCGAATTCCTGACTATCCTCGGCGAGAGCGGCTCGGGAAAAACCACGCTGCTGCGAATTCTCGCCGGCTTCGAGCAATCCACCTCCGGAGAAGTCTGGATGTCGGGCGAACGCCTGGACACCGAGCCTCCTTATCGCCGCCGCGTAAATACAGTGTTCCAGAGTTACGCGCTCTTCCCGCACATGACCGTCGAACAAAACGTCGGCTATGGATTGCACATCGCCAAACGTCCGGCCGCTGAAATTGAGTCGCGCGTTAGCGAAGCGCTGGCCAAAGTCAAGATGTCCGCATACGCCAAATCGAAGCCCTCGAAGATCAGCGGAGGACAGCAGCAACGCATCGCGCTCGCCCGCGCGCTGGTGAATCGCCCGCGCCTTCTGCTCCTCGATGAACCGCTCTCCGCCCTCGACGCCAACCTGCGCCGCCAGATGCAAGTCGAACTCAAAGCGCTGCAGCGCGAGGTGGGCATCACTTTTATTTTTGTTACCCACGATCAGGAAGAAGCGATGGTGATGTCCGACCGCATCGCGCTGTTGCGCTCCGGAGAACTCGAGCAGGTCGCCAGCCCGCGCGAGATTTACAATCGGCCCGCGACTTCCTACACCGCGCAGTTCATCGGACACACAAATTTATTGCACGCCGAAGTTCGCCGGGGCACGGCCACCTGCGGCGCGCTGCAGTGGCCCACTTCCCTGCCCGACGGCAAGGCCCTGTTTTCGCTGCGTCCAGAGTCCATTCGCCCGGCGAGTGCTACGCCATCCAATAACGCAGCGGTTCGATTCTCCGCCAAGCTTCGCGACCAGGCTTTCCACGGAGCCACCGACCTTCTGCGCGTCGAATCCCATGACGGACTGATCCTGACCATCCGCACCGCCAGCCGCGATCTGCCCAATTCCCAAACCCCGATCGACGATCCGCTCGAATTCGAATTCACCGCCGCCGATGCCATCCCCGTCCGCGCGACCAGTCTCGCCTCCAACTCCGGCAATAATAATGAGGAGCGCGCCTGATGTTCTCCCGCGCCTACCGCACCGCCGTCACCGTCCCGCCGCTGGCGTGGGTCGCCGTGTTTCTGCTCGTGCCCTATCTGCTGATGTTTTGCTACAGCTTCTGGTCGGTTTCCGAATCGCAAGCCATCGTCCATTCCTGGAACCTCGACAACTACCACGAACTCCTCACCAAACCCGTTTACTGGCAGACGCTGCTGCGCTCCATGTGGATTGCCGCCCGCGTAATGTTCTTCTCCATGCTGCTCGGCTACCCGCTAGCCTATTTCCTCTCGTTCCACGCCGGAGGCAGAAAAGATCTCTACTATCAGCTAGTCATCATTCCGCTGTGGGTAAGTTATCTGGTTCGCGCCTACGCCTGGAAGACGATTCTAGGCACCGACGGCGTCATGAACACGCTGCTGCAATATGTGCACCTCACCCGTCACCCGCTCGATTTCCTGCTCTACAGCCCGTTCGCGGTCGTGCTTACATTGACGCACATCTATACTCCCTTCACCTTCCTGCCGATCTACGCCTCGCTAGAGCACATTCCGCGCAACCTGGTCGAAGCCTCCCACGATCTCGGAGCCACGCCCGCGCAAACTTTCTGGCGCGTGATCCTTCCGCTCTCCATTCCCGGAGTGCTAGCCGGAGCGACCTTCGCTTTCGTCCTAAGCCTGGGAGACTTCCTGGCGCCGCTCCTGCTAGGCGGCCCCAGCGGCATCATGATCTCAAACATCGTAGTCAGCCTCTTCGGAGCCGCCTACAACTGGCCCCTAGGCGCCGCCATCTCGCTTTGCATGTTGGCGCTCGTGCTCGCGCTGCTCTTCTTCTCTGAGCGGCTGGAGAAGAAGTGGAGTTTCTCATGAGCGCGACTTCAACCGGAGACTCGCAGATAAAAGGCCCGCGCTGGCTCACCGCTCACGCCCTGGCCGTCTTCGCCTTTCTCTATCTGCCCATTGCGATCCTCATCCTCTATTCCTTCAACGGACAGGGCGTAGGAGGCTTCCCGCCGCGCGACCTCACCCTCAACTGGTATCGCATTCTGTTCAACGACGGCCCGATCTGGGATTCGGTCCTAAACAGCTTGCTGGTAGCCCTGGCGGCCATGCTGATCGCTCTGGTCTTCGGAATCCCCGCCGCGCTGGCGCTCGATCGCGCCCAGTTCCCCGGCAAAGCGCTGTTCCGCCGTCTGGTTCTTTTGCCACTGATTCTGCCCGGCATCATCACCGGCCTTTCGCTCTTGATGCTGTTCCGAGTAGCCGAAGTAAAATTAAGCCTGGTCACCATAGTCCTCGGTCACGGCACCGCGCTAATCTCCGTAGCCACCACCGAAGTCTTCGCCGGATTGCAGAAGCTCAACCGCGCGCAGGAAGAGGCCTCGCTCGATCTCGGCGCCAACTATTGGCAGACCTTCTGGCGCATCACCGTTCCCAATCTAAAGCTCTCCATCATCGGAGCGGCGCTCCTGATCTTCACCCTTTCCATGGACGAAATCGCCGTGAGCTTCTTCCTGATCGGCCGCGACAACACCCTCCCGCTGGAAATCTGGGGACGCCTCCGTCGCGGCATTACTCCGGAAATCAACGCCATCTCAACCATCATCTTTCTGTTCTCGCTGATAGCAATCGTGTTCTGGTATCGCCTGCGAACGCGTGCAGAAGTAACTCCGGAAATCGGCGCGGAGTTAGTCAAAACCCCGTAACTCAAATCTAAGTTGTCGTCCTGAGCGCAGCAGCTTAGACCACAGATCGCTTTCGCTGCTGGCTGGCTTGGATGGTTCCGGGCGGCAGGCGATCAGGGTCATCTGAGGGCGTGGCGGCGGAATCGTCCTGGTCATTTGCAAGAGTCTCTGATGATGCTGAGTCGGGAGAGGCCGGCGGTAGAGTATTTGCCGAATTACTTTCTCCATTTTTCTTCTGCCTTCTATCTTCGTTATTGTTATTCATGTGACTCAGATTGGAGGACGCGACCTGCATGGCGTAGAGCAGAATTCCGGCTTTTTTCGGCTCGAGGCGGCGGTGCAGCAGATGTTCGCAGACCAGGGAGATGGTCGCCTGGATCGAGGTGGCGTCATCCAGGAGGGGCAGGTGGAACTGAACCTGAGGGATGACTCCGGGGTTGCTGACATCCTTCGGCGGTGGGCCGCTGTGCAGGTGGTAGTAGCAGAACTTCTTACCGCGAAGGGCAGCGGCCCGGCAGGGCTCCCCGTCGAGTTTTATTTGTTGGCAGGCTTCGTCGGAATATCTATCGGAAGATGATGACATTATGATGGCTCCTAGAATCAGGTATCAGCTCTCAGTTGGCAGGGGGTACCCCCTACCCCCCCACCCCCCTTCTAAGCCTATTAGAATCTTTCGGTTGGCGGGGACAGTCTGTAAAGTATTCGGGATAAAGCACTTATAGGTAAAGAATTCAAAGGGTGGGACTTAGGTGCAAAAATTGACGGATTGCTGCACTTTTTCGGGTGGTCCGCGCGCTCACGCCCGTTGACGACTCAGGTTGTCAAAGAGTGCCGAAAAAAGATTGCCGAAAAATGATTTTGCGGCAGTTTACGGAACCGTCTCTGGGGACGGGCAGAGTTCTGGATGATGCACTCTCGGTGGATGATTGCAGACTTGCGGAGGGGTGTCAGTGATGGGCGTACATAAAATTGGTGATGAAAAAAAAGCACGGATGCAGGGCACGACTGGAGTCGTGCCCTTCCCGAATACGCCCTAATCGAAGCTTGCTCCCCAGGAGCGGCTAAAAGCGGGACCGAACCTTACGGAGTGAGTTTGAAAACTGTTCCATCCCCATCCGCCCCGCCAGACCCCGTGGTGCCGTACCAATTCCCCTTCGTATCGGGCAGCAAACCCCCCATTGGGGATAGTCCGTCTGGCTGGGCAACAAAGCGATGGAGCACGGTCTCAGTCCAGGGCCCTTTTGCGGTGGGCGACAGTTCGAACACGGTGCCGCACCCGAAATTGAAACTACATCCGTTGCCGCCCCCCTCCGAAGTTGTGCCATAGAGGTTGCCGGAATCGTCGAAGGCTAAGGTCCCGTCCGGTTGTTGTCCATCCTCACTGCCGGCGAAAGTGTAAAGCACGGAGAACTTCCATCCCTTTGCAAGCCGCGTCAACTTGAAAGCTGTACCGCAGCCAAAATCGCAACCGGCACCACCCGATTCTGCCGTCCCATAAAGATTGCCAGCGGCATCCAGAATCAAGTTTCCTGATGGATTTCCCCCATCCTTGCCGCCGGTGAACCGATGCAGCACCTTCGTCGTCCACTTGCCCTTTGCCAGCGGAGTCAGTTCGTACACTGTGCCTTCTCCGTAGCCCGCCAGGGTTGTGCCAAACATATTTCCTTCGGAATCAAGAATCAGCCCGGCGAAAGGAAGACCGCCGTCGCGGTTGCGGCCAAAACCGAGAATCACCTGCTCGGTCCAATTCCCGCTTCCGTCGGGGGTCAACTCGAAAACTGTACCTAGTCCCAAGGGAACACCACCTTGTGGCGTTGTGCCGTAGAGGTTGCTGTTGGCGTCGAATACCAGTCCTCCGCCGGGAAAAATGCCCGTGTTCGCGTCGACGAAACTGTAGATTACGGTTTCCGTCCATCCGCTGGCCGCGGGGGACAGTTCATAAACCGTTCCCAGAGACTGGGCGCCGCCCCCGGTTGTCTCGCCATACAAATTGCCGGCTGCGTCGGCAATGAGACCCGAACTCGGCGTGGAGCCATCGGTGCCGCCTTGAAAGCTATAGAGGATCTGTTTCTTCCAGCCGCCACCGGCTTTCGGGGACAGCTCAAAAACGGTTCCCATCAGTTGATCGCCGCCATCTACTGTGGTGCCATACAAATTGCCGGCGGAATCAATCAGCAGGTTCGGAGTCGGGTTGCTTCCAGCCGCACCGCCTCGGAAGGAGTAAATCACGTTCTCTTTGCTGGCTGCCGTCGCCAGTGTCGTTAGCATCAGGCCCGCCAGTATGACCACCGCGGACACGAATTTGACGGGGTACACTTTTCCACGTTTCATAGCTATCTCCTTGTGCCAAAGATTTGCCGCGGGGAAGTACGGGTGGGTCCAGCGATCGGACGGCAAACAGTATGCCATGAAATGCGCCGTCTCGCAAACTCCATTCGCAAAATTCTTGTCAGCCTCAGTTTGCTACGGATTCTGGCGGGACGGGCATTTAACAAACGTCTCAAGCAGCCCGTCAGGCACCGGCCATAGTAAAGTAGTAGTAAGCCCCAAACGGCAACCAATGAGGAGTTTTCAATCTGAACCCAAGCATTCGCAACATCGCCATTATTGCCCACGTGGATCACGGCAAGACCACGCTGGTTGACGCCATGCTCCGGCAGAGCGGCACCTTCCGCGATAACGAGACCGTGGCCGAGCGCGTCATGGACTCGAACGATCTGGAACGCGAGCGCGGCATCACTATTCTTGCCAAGAATACGGCTGTGTTTTATGCGGGGGTGAAAATTAATATCGTGGACACGCCGGGCCACTCCGATTTTGGCGGCGAAGTGGAGCGGGCGCTCAAGATGGTTGACGGCGTCATGCTGCTGGTCGACGCGAGCGAAGGGCCGCTGCCACAGACTCGCTACGTGCTGAGCAAGGCGCTGGAGGCTAACCTGCAGCCGATTCTGGTCATCAACAAGATCGACCGGCCGGACGCGCGTCCGCAGGAAGTTCTCAACGAGGTTTACGACCTCTTCATTGATCTCGACGCCAAGGAAGAGCAACTCGACTTTCCTGTTCTTTATACAAACGCCAAGGCAGGCACAGCCGCTGTGCATCAGGGAGCGGCGGGCGAGGATCTGCGTCTTCTGTTTGAGTCGATCATCGACACCATTCCCGCGCCGCAGGGAGACGCTAACGGGCCGCTGCAAATTCTGGTCGCTAATCTCGACTACAGCGATTACCTTGGACGCCTTGCCATTGCGCGCGTCTTTTCTGGAACCATGAAGACTGGCGAAGACGTTGCTATCGCCAAGCGCGACGGGTCGTTTCATAAGACGAAAATTACAAAGCTCTTCAGTTTTTCCGGCCTTAAGCGCACCGATATTACGGAAACTTCGTTGGGCGACATTATTGCCGTGGCTGGCGTTGAAGGCATCACGATTGGCGAAACGATTACCAGCGCGGAGAATCCTGCGCCGCTGCCGCCCATCATCATCGACGAGCCTACGATTGCGATGCTGTTCACCATCAACACGTCTCCGTTTTGCGGACGCGAAGGCAATTACGTTACTTCGCGCAACCTGCGAGAGCGCCTGGAAAAAGAGCTGCTCACCAACGTCTCGTTGCGCATGGAAGAGACGGGCAGCACTGACTCATTCAAGGTTCTGGGGCGCGGCGAGCTGCAGCTTTCCATTCTGATCGAGATGATGCGCCGCGAAGGTTATGAGCTGATGGTCGGCAAGCCGGAGATCGTCACCAAGCACATCGACGGCAAACTGATGGAGCCGGTCGAACACCTCACCGTTGATATCCCCGAAGAATTTGTGGGCGTGGTCATGGAACATGTTGGATCGCGCAAAGGCGAAGTCGCCAACATGCACAATCACGGCTATGGGCGCGTGCGCGTTGAATTCCGCGTGCCCAGCCGCGGACTGATCGGACTGCGGAGCACGCTCCTGACCGACACGCGCGGCACCATCGTTATGAACGCGCTTTTTGCCGGGTACATCGAGTGGCAGGGAGAAATCCCGCATCGCCCGACGGGCGCGCTGATTGCCGACCGTCCCGGGCTTACGACCTCCTACGCGCTCTACAATCTGCAGGAGCGCGGCGTACTTTTCGCCGGCCCTGGCGTGGACGTTTACGAAGGCATGATCATCGGCGAAAACGCGAAAGATACGGATCTCGACGTCAACATTGTGCGCGAGAAGAAGCTGACCAACATGCGGGCTTCGACTTCGGATGAGGCGATTCGCCTGGTCCCGTATCGCAATCTGAATCTCGAACAGGCGATTGAATTTATCGCCGATGATGAGTTCGTCGAGGTCACGCCGAAATCGCTGCGGCTGCGCAAGAAAATTCTGCAGTCGAACAAGCGCAAGAAAGGTTCGATGGCGGCGGTAGAAGGCTGAGAACTGAGAGCCGATGAAGCGAAGCGCGCCCGAGCACGAGGCGGAAGGCAAGAAAAAGTTTCGCATGTTCCTCATCCCGTGCAGTTGCGGCGCCAGCTTTGCGGTTTCCGAGGATTACGACCGGCGAGGAATGCACATCCGCAGCTTCATTCCCTGCCCCAACTGCGGCAAGCGTCACGACCCGCGCAATCGTCTGGTGACGCTCGACTACCAGGATGAACGCTTCTGGAAAGTGGGCGGATGCTAGAGCATCGGGTGATCGAAATACAAAGGCAGAGCAATTTGTAGTTCAGATGGGCCGATCGCCCAATGGACCCGATCCATTTGAAGGCGATGCGCGAAGGTTGTAAACTCAACGTACCACTGCGCGCCCGTAGCTCAGCTGGATAGAGCGGCAGCCTCCGGAGCTGTAGGTCGGGAGTTCGAATCTCTCCGGGCGCGCCAGTTTCCCGTTTTACACCGACGCTTTATTTTCTTTTGGCGGTCTGGCCCAGCCCCTAAAGGGGCATTTGATTTTGAAGGACTTTTGGCATCGCTAAAGCGATGCCCTGATACGAACCTCGCCCGGCTCTCCACCAGTCATGCGTTACCGGCAGTTGATCAGCGACCTAGCAGGATCAACGTCTCGGTGGCAAAATCGCCGCGCTGAATGCCGATGCGAACTTTTCCGGATTTGTCCGACAGCTCAGCGGCCAGCTCCATCGGCGTCTTTACTGGCGTGCCGTCCACGGACTTGATCAGATCGCCTACCTTCAAGGATGCCATCTCGGCGACGCCTCCGGGCACGATCTCGAGAATTTTCGCGCCGTCGAATTCCTGGGGACCGACCACGACGCCGAAGGAGGTGATCTGCATCCCGCGGCCGGGCAGATTCACCGCTGCCGGAGCCGTCCGATTGGCGGCCACCGTCGAAGGTTGACTGGTAGAAGGGTGACTCGGAGAAGGAGGAGATTTATGCCAGGGCCGAAGCACAGAACGATGCCCCGTGTCAGCCTTAGCCTGCTTGGCTGGCTTGGGCGCATTCGAAGGCGATGGGCCGCCAAATCGAAAAGCGATTCCGCCAGCGGCGATGAAGCTGCTTTGGCTGGGAACACCGAAGTCGTTCAAGTGACGGGTGTAAAAGTAATCTACCGGCCCCACCTGAAATCCGATGTGACGCCAAGCCCAATAGTCAATGCCCCCGCCCGCAGCTACGGCCACAGACGTATCTGAATTGGAGCCACCGAAGTACGGAAGAGTGGCATTGTCTCGACCAACCAGGCCGTGCACAAAGCCGGTGAGGCGGCGGGAGCGATTCCCCAGTGAGTAGCGCGGTCCAAACAAGTAGGAGAAATTGCTGCAGTTCAAACCCTGAGTACCGCCGCAATCGCTGAGGGTGTGGCCGCTGATCTCGGCCTCAACGCCAAGGTGATGAATCAGGTTGACCGACGCGGTAAATTCCCAGCCGTTAAACGCCAGCCGCTGAGAGGACGTGTTGGAACTGGTGGGCAGACGAAAGTTGAGGTAGGAGTAGCCCCCGAAAATATCGATTGCGGGAATGTTCTGAGCGGAAGCAATGCCGAGAAGAAAGAGAGCTGCCAGAGCGAAGTGGACAAGTTTCTTCATGTTTCTTATTGCGCCTCCAGGGAATGCAAAAAAAATGGCACAACTGACTGAACACAGCATGGAACTGGCCACTAGCGTCTGACCGGGCCCAGCCTCGCCAGGAACGATGTAGCCTCCTGGTCGGGGCTTGTTTTACGTCAACACTTGCATGGGATTACGGTGATTGCTGATTATAATTGCGGCGTGGAAAAAAGGAAAATGGGAGGAAGCGCGGGTCGCGTCAGCTTCCCATTTTGAAACAGTTTCACTGAAAATCGTCACACTTGGGCTGCCCGTCTATCACTGCAAACCTTCCGGCTCCGTTGTACGCTGCCGTTCAATCCCGCAGACAGGACCAGACAGAGGTCTCGCGGAACTGATTTCACAATTCCAAGAACGAAAGGAGACTTTCCCATGTACGCACGCATCCTTGAGTTCGTTCCGCTAATGGAGAAGAAAGACGAATTCATTCGTGTCGTAAAAAAAGAGGTCCTTCCCATTCTGAAGAAACAGGATGGCTTCCTCGAAATCCTTCCCCTTGTGCCCGAGATCAGGACCGAAAAAGTGCTGGCGGTTACTCTCTGGACCGACAAGAAGGACCTCGAGCGCAATGAGCAGGAGTGGTCCCCCAGGGTGGAGCAGATCCTCAAACCCTATCTGAGCAATCCCCCGGTACGTAAGCTTTACATGCTGGAGACCACGCTCTGCACGCACTTCGAAAAGACCCTGATCGCTTAAACATGATCGCTTAAACATGATCGCCTGAGCATGAGCGCCTAAAGCATGAGCGCCTGAGCGCAGAGACCATCCAGAAACTCGGGCCGGAGCGACCATCTGCCCCGGCCCTCAAGCTCCGCAGTTGCGAATTGTTTCGGCAAACCGTTTTCTCTTGACCGCCCATCCCGCCTTGGGGCAAAATACACACCCTCGGCTGCTGTGTTGTCCCGTGTTCCCCCAAGACCAGCAAGCGGAAGAAATGTGCGAGTCGTGTCCGCGCAAGCGCCACGGCTATGCGCCAGACCCTAAACGCACCAACAACCAAATGGGCGGAGGACCCGTGAATTCCACTAAGATCTCAATTGCAGTCTTGTTGTTTGTCACCCTAATCGCAGCCAGTTCGTTTGCAGCGACCTGCAGCAACGCCACGGTCAAGGGCGTGTATGGCATCCTGGGCTCAGGTCTCAACGGCTCGGGAGAGCCAGCTGCCAACCTGACTCAGATCACAGCCGATGGCAATGGGAACCTGACAGGATCTTCCACGAAAAGCATCGATGGGACAATCGTGACCTTTACGACCACGGGCACGTACGAAATCGAGAAAAACTGTACCGGCAACGGCACCCTCACCAATCAGGACGATGAGTATGAGCACAGCAATATCTTTCTGAACAACGGCAACAAGGGAGCCTTCATGATTCAAACCGACGCCAATCACGTCGTATCCAGTGTTGCGTTTGCGCAGGGAACGGCGACTTGCACAAACCTCGGCGTCAAGCACACCTACTCCCTCGAGGCGACGGGCATTTTCCTCTCAGCCGGTCAGATGGCGGCTTCGGGTCAGTTAGTGCTGAACGGAGAAGGATCGCTCACCGGCACCTTAACCTCCAGCGTGAACGGGGCGATATCCTCCCTTCCGGTCACCGGAACTTATCAGATCAACTCCAACTGCACCGGCACGGCAACCTTTACGCCGGAAGGGCAGTCGGCAATAAACATCAGTGTCGTAATCGTAAACGGGGGCAAAGAGCTCATGTTTATCGAAACCGACGCGAACACCATCGTCAGCGGAACTCTGCAGGAGTAGTGGCTTGCTGCCCGGAGCGCGAAGCCTGCGCTCCGGGACGCGCCTCTGGGCTCAAAACTGGGCTCGAACGGACAGTCCGGCGCGAGGCCTGCTACACCGCAGACGCTCTCCGTATTCCTGTCTTTCGCACGACCACGGGTGCGTCGCTATTGAACTCTGGTAACTCTGTGTTTCCTCTAAAGTAATTTCCCGTTTCAACCGATGGAGATTGTGAGGTGGCTATAAGGCCGGGGCAAGAGTTAACGGCAACGCGCCATCGGGAGAGAATTATGTCAACCGCAGCAGTTTCCAGCTTATCGATTTTTCAGGAACTCCAGAGCTTTTACCAGTCCCGTCAGACCGATCTTCAGCAGCTCGGCAGCGCTCTTCAAAGTGGGAATTTGACGAGCGCGCAGCAGGCCTACACCAACCTGGCTGCGCTCGGACAAAGCGGGCCATACGCCAATTCCGATCCCTTTGGCAAGTCGAGTCGCGCCGAGGAATTCGAGGCCGTGGGCAAAGCCTTGCAATCCGGCGATTTGGCCGGAGCACAGACCGCCTTTGCTGCGCTCGCCGGCGAGCAAAAAAATGCGTCAGATGCAGCGCAGGCGAGTCCGGCCGCAGTCGTAAACCTCAGCACCACGCAGTCCAGCCTCAGCACCGCAACCACCGCCACGAGCGGCTCTGCGGCTTCGATCTACGAGCAACTGCAAGCCTACGGGAAGCAACGGGCGGCCGATCTCAAGCAACTCGGACAAGACCTGAAAGCGGGGAACCTGAGCGCCGCCCAGCAGGACTTCGCCACCCTGACCGCCCTCGGCCAGACCGGCCCCAATAAAAATGGGCAGACATTCGGGAACACCGATCGCAACCAGGATTTCCAGGCCATCGGTCAAGCGCTCGAATCGGGTAGCCTGGCGGGAGCGCAGTCGGCCTTTGCCACTCTTGAGAGCTCCTTTGCCAAGCCCAGCCAGCAGTCCCAAACGGCCATCGCAGCCTACAATTCCGGCGCCCTGAGTGTGTGAGCGCAAAAAAAAGGCCTGCCAACGTGGCAGGCCTTGAAGTACAAGAGTTAAACAGCGGTGGCGCGACTACGGCGTGCAACCACCGGAGGCAACGGTGCAGTTCTCAGCCTCGAAGAAAATACCGTAATCCCCCTGATACGTCGGCGAGGAGATAGTTTCAGAGTCCTGGTCATTGACCATGAAGGCTCGGATGTTGGAGCTCGACTGCGATCCAGGGTAGTACGAAGTTTTCTTGTCCTCGTCGTAGTCGACGAAGTTGTAAGCGTAGCTGCCCGCCCAGAAGTCCCAAACGTAGTCCGCCAGCGGATAATCGTGGCCCGCACGGCAGCAGGGACGCTCGACGATGTACTCGGCGCTATTCCCGATCAGACCGGGACCGCCGTTGGGGGTAAGGCCGAAGACGCCGGCGATGCCCAGGGTCTCATCGACCAGATACACGTAGCCTTGAGTAGCACTCGTGTCCCAAGTCTCAACATACATATCATCTCCAGGGTTCACGTAGAACTCGAAAATGATATCGTAGGCCGGAAACCATTCGACCCAGGCGTAGTATGAGGTGCTGGAGCCTTCGTCACTGCAGTACGCCCCTGACAAGCTACCGCCCTGCAGCAAGGCATTTCCATCTTGGTTGCCGTCGATACCGTTCCAGCTCACCTGAAGATCCCATCCGCCGTCGCAGGTGTCGGGGGACTGATTCACGACCGGCACATTGAATTCGGACCAGATGACGTAGAACGAGGTTTTCGTGTTGTACTTCGTGAGCGTGTTGGTGTTGATGTAGCCGCTCCAGTTGTAGTAGTACCCGGTCGAGGGTGCTCCCGATATGGCAGACGCCGGCGCCGCGGCTTTGCGAGCAGGCTGGCTATAGAAACCAGAGTGCTTGAGTTCTCCGTTCCAGCGGGTCTTGGAAGCAGTCATGGCCTTTGCCCACTTCGCGTAACCTGCGGCATCGGTCTGCTTGTCGGGCCGTGGCGGGAAGCCGTAACCGGCCAGCGCCTCGTCGGAAGCGCTAATCGCATTGAAACCAGCCGGAGGCGCAGGGAAGGCGCGAATGCCGTCAATGTTGGTTTTGACGGTTGCGGACTGGTCATAAATGGCGCGTGCGGCATCGTTCTCCGCCGCCACGAAGGTTGAGAGGCTCACTACCAATACTGTCAATGTCGCTACAGCGATTGCTTTGCTCAAGAATCGCCAATTCTGGTTTTGCATGAGTTTTTTCTCCGTCCCCTGAGGGAATGCTGTAAGGCCAAGAGGAGATCACCCTTACGAACCTGGGCCACCCACGGTCTTCTGCACGACAGAGACCGCAGGAATCCCTCCTGGAGTTTCGTTCAACAAATTGTGAAAGGTCCCACAACCCCGAGCTCAGCGCGGGCTACAGGGGAAGAGTAGCGCCTGCACTTGACTGTCGCAGCTTAGCGCATTCCTAAGCCATGTCAAGTAAATAATCTGATACAAACACAAGGGAATCCTCGGAAGGCAAGGCTATTGTGCTCTTAGCCTTCGCTCTTAACCTTCGCTCTTAACCTTCGCTCTTAGCCTTCGCTCTTAGCCTTCGCTCTTAACCTTCGCTCTTAACCTTGACGCAAACATTTCGGATATCGAACTGAAGGCGTTTTCGCAGAGCCTCGGCAGGCTGCGGAAAACCTGGGTTTCGTACGTTCAATTGCGAACAAAAAGTCTGCGACAAAAAGCCCACCCTTTCGGGTGGGCCTAGAGTTCAAACGCAAACTAGAGTCGTAGAGCAGTTGCGCCATTTAGAATGCGCAGCCGCCTACATAGGAGCAGTTTTCGTCCTGGAAGAAGATGCTGTATTTACCATACAGCCCAGAATTGGAGAGCGACTGATTGATGCCATGGTTGACGACTTCGTCGGGCACCGAAATGACCTGATCGTCAGCGTCATCAACCATAAAGACCTGATAGGTCGAGGATGTGGTCGCGCCGGGATCGTTGAAGTGGCCATTGAAGGTATAGTCGCCGCTGTAATCCCAGAAGTCGGCGACGTAGTTGGCCAGGGGGTACAGGTAGTCGCCTCGGCAGCAGGGCCGCTCGGTTATGAACTCAGCGCTGTTGCCGATAAGCGCAGATCCGGACGGGGCTGTGAGGCCGTAACTCGAGTAGATCCCCAGGGTCAGGTCATAGAGCGCCACATAGCCTTGAGTGGAACTGGTGTTCCAAGTCTCCACATACATGTCATCCCCGGGATTAACGTCGTACTCGAAGACGGAGGCGTTGGGGTACCATTCGATCCAGGCCCAGTATTCCGTCGCGGTGCCGGAGGTGGAACAGTAGAATGCGCTAGCGGTACCGCCTTGCAATAGGGCGGTGTCATCGGCTTTAAAGCCGTCGATGCCGTTCCACTGCGAGACTACGTCCCATCCGCCGTCGCAGATGTTGCCCCCGGTGCCCAAGCCATCACCACCGCTGCTGGCAAAAGCCTGCTGCGCCGTGGGGACATTGAACTCCGAGAAGATGTAGTAGTACGACGACTTGGCGTTGTACTTGGTGAGAGTGTTGGTGTTGACCACGCCACTCCAATTGTAGGATCCAGCAGAAGTAGCAGTGTTCGAAATCGAGACATTGTGCGGCGCCGGGGCCGACTTCATGGGCGTACCGTGGAACCAACCTGTTTTGAGTTCTCCGTGCCAGCGCTTGGCACCGGCGGTCATGACTCTAGCCCACTTGGCGTATGCGGCCGGATCTGAGGCCTGGCTTGGACGGGGCGGGATGCCGTAGGCGGCCAGTTCCTCGTCGGAGGCCTTTATCGGGTTGAAACCAGCAGCAGGCTCGGGGAAAGTACGAATCCCCTCGATGTTGGTTTTGATGGAGGCGGACTGGTCATAAATGGCACGCGCGGCATCGCTCTGCGCCGCCGCGAAGGTTGAGAGGCTCACGACCAATACTGTCAATGTCGCTACAGCTATCGCTTTGCTCAAGAATCGCCAATTCTGGTTTTGCATGAGTTTTTCTTCTCCGTTCCCTGAGAGGGAATATTGTAAGGCCAGGAAGAGATCACCATTACGAGCTTTGGCCACCCACGGTACTCTGCACCACAGAGTGCGCAGGAATCCTCCTGGAAGTTTTGTTCAGTAATTGTGAAGGTTGCACGACCCTATCTCAGTGCTGCGGGCTACAGGGGGAAGCGTAGCGACTGCACTGACTGGGGCAGCTTAGCGCATTCCGACGCCGTGTCAAGTAAATAATCTGATACATAGGCAAGAAAATCCTTGGAAGGCAAAACTGTTGCGCTCTTAACGCAAACATTCCGACATCGAACTGAAGACGTTTTCGCAGAGCCTCGGCAGACTGCGGCACGGGAAGGAAACTACGAGCGCAGATACGGTACTTCGTTTCGCTGCAGATGAAAGACCCGGAGCGGGCACAGAATACTGTGCCCGCTACGGGACGGTTACTACGCTAGTTACGAGTTAGAACGCCAAGTACCTGCTGTTGACGGTGGCGCTCTTCTTTGCGCCTAACTCGAGGAAGTAAAGCATCTCAACGGAGCCGTCGACGCTGGCTTGGTATCCAGCATAATTCGCCGCTGGATCGCAGACATCAGTTGGGGGTAACGAGGTGTCCAAGTCATACCCAGCAAACCCGTACGGGACGTTCGGTACCCCAAGGTTCTCAAGCTTCAAACCATAGCCGGCATAATTGCCGCCCGAGTAGTTAAGCGGTTCGTACCCCCAGGCAGCATTGATGGTTGAGTCGAAACTCTCTAGGAAACTACCGGAGGAATTGGCGTCGTAGGGATCAATGTCGGCCCAGCGAATCAAGTAGACGTCCCTGGCCACGGCGGTATTGTTCTTGAGCACCATCGTGATCTTGGCATATGGCGTCGTCCCGGTTTCCCTGGCGAAGGTCATGGTCAGAGTGTAGATGCCATCGCTGGTGGTTCGCTCGATCTTGACCGAAGTCGCGGAGCTCGAAACCGTTACCGGCGCGTTCCAGTTCGAGCTGATGCCCCAGTCGGAATAGTCGTAATACGAGTTGCCGCTGGTAAAGTCACAGATACCGTAGCCCTCGGCGAGAGTGCCCAAGTCAAGATACTCTATGCCGTCCGGGCTTTGAAACGAGATGACGTTGCCATTCACGCTTACACAAAACTCCATGTAGTCGTTGTTGGCACCGGCAACGGTGAAAGTGTACGCGCAAGTGTCTGCCTCGGACCGGGCGCTGGTGCCTTTTTGCGGGGTTGTCGCCGATGCGTTAGCCGCCGACACGTGGGGCACGCGAGCGGGGAGCTTACTTAGTTGATTCTGAGCCGTGGCGAACACAGCAAAGCAGCACAGTAAGGCTGTGATAATCACGAGACCTTTTAGCTTCATACTTTTTCCTCCTGGAAGTGAGAATGTGAAGGTTAGACTACGCGAACTCGGTGCGACACTCTACTGGGGAAGAGCGGAGACCTCGCACCACGCGCGAACTCTAGCACATTCCCTAACCATGTCAAGTGAATAATCGGAACTTCCAGAAAACGATCCTGAAAGATAAAAACTTTGCGCTATTGACGCAAAACATCGGTATCGAAGTGAAGAGATTTTCGCCTGATCCCCGGCAGGCTGCGGAAACACTGGGGCTTTGCGCTGACCATCGCTTGCGCCGGTAGTTTCCGGAGACGCCGCTAGCTGCGTTTTCACGGGAGGTCAGACGCAGCTTTCAGGGACGGGCATGGTGTCCCGGAAATACGAGAATAAAATCGGGCGTCGTTTTCGAGCCGGGGCGACGATTTACGCGGTGCAAACAAAATACATAGGTCCTTCGCTTCGCTCAGGATGACAGAGTTATGCTACGAACTTACGAGACACAACACTAGAAGGTGAGGCGCAAGCCAAACTCGATTTGCCGCGGAGCTCCGTTCGCGTAGGTGCCCGAACCGGCCAGAACCCGGTCCAACCGCGAAGTGCAATAGGTGGTTGAGTTGCCGCAGTATCCCGCCGAACTCGCGTTATTCAGCGAACTGCCCGGCGCTGCGTTGAGCACACCGCTTAACTGGTTCCCCGGGCCTCCGAAGTTGGCCCAGTTGAAAATGTTAAACAGGGAAACGCTCGGCACCAGCTTAACCCGCTCGCCCACCTGGAACGGCCGAGTGAAGCGCAGATCCATCGTCTTCAGCCAGGTCGCTGACGCAAAATGGTTCGGCAGCCCCTGCCCGCCTTGAATCGTAGGCGCATAAGCACCGAGCGCCAGCAGCTGACTCTGGCTGAACAATCCGCTAGACACCAGCTCGCCGCCCGCCGGGGTCAAGTGGCCGGCATACGTGTTGTCGTAATGCTGGATTACCCCGGCCAACTCGCCGGTCGAATATTTTCCCGTGCTCCCGATAAACGTTTGCGGCAAAAGATCGCCCACCGTGCCGTCGCCGGTGAGGTCGCTGCGGAAAATTTCCCCCGCCACTCCGCCCCCGTACTGCTGCGGGACATTAACGCTCAGCGGAAGCGGCGACGCCACATGCGCGATCAACGAAAACCGCAGCCCTCCCTCTAAATCCGCCGTGGGAACGAACGTGAACTGGTTCGTCCGGTCCAGTCCCGCGGCCCCCCAATGTCCCAGGTGGGGCCGGTTGTAATCTTCCGCCACGTTCATCAACGAATAATCTCCACCGCTGCCGTTGGGCTCGGCGATGTTGCTTTTATACTTGGAGAGGGTATATGAAATGTCCATCTCCAGGCGCCGCACGTGCCGCGTCGGGTTGTCTCCGCTGGCGCCGTGGTACGCCACGTGCACACCTTTGTATAGCGACCGTCCGCCCGGAAAGTACATGATGTTCGATCCCACCGCCGGATTGACGCCGGCGAACGCCGCCTGCTGCTTGCCCAGGACCGAGCACGGGAACGGTCCGCAGAACGCATTGGAAGAGTCCAGCCCATTACGCGCGAAATCGGTGATGCTCGCTCCCGGCACAGCGTTGAGATAGCAGGTCACGGCAGCCTGCGAGCTGCTGCCCGCGAATGTCGCCGGCGCACATCCCGCCTTGGTCACGGTGGCATTGATCGCCGACAACTCCGCCGCATAGTTATTGAGTAAGGGGTTTGAATTGTCGCCGTCGTTCATGTAGTTCACGTCGCCCACGTGATTGGTGTCAATGCCCAGCGGAAACTGGGTGCCGATCTCGCGCACATAGTCGATGGAGAACGTGCCGTGCTCCCCCATCTGATGCTGAATTCCAGCGCTCATGTGAACTACCCGGGGCGTCTTGAAACCGGGCGCCAGCAGGCCCCCAAAATTTGCCAGGCTGTTGGTGAGCGAATACATGTTCGGGCCGCCGGTCACCGCCGACTGCGCGGCCATGAACTTTGACTGCAAGTCCTGAATCGCCGTTGCCACCGCGCCGATCGGCTGGCCGCAAATCTGCGTGGCGATATCCAGCGAATCCACCGAACTCCTCAGCGATCCATCCGGAAACAGCACCGCCCCCGTCGGACAAAGCGTCAGACTGCGGTTGTACTGCCCGTTCGACAAGCGGTTGATGCGATCCTGATAGGCATTCTGCAGCAGAAAATTGTCATAGAACATTCCGCCGCTCGCCCGCACCACCGTCCGCCCATTGTGTCCCGGATCCCACGCCACACCGGCTTGCGGAGCAAAATTCCAGTTCGGCTGGTTCACGCTCTGGCCGAGGAACTGGTGCCCACCCGTGGCATTGTTTGTAATCAGACCAAATTGATCAAGAATCAAACCGCTGGTGCACGGTGGAGTCTTCACGATCGTCAGATTGATCGCGGAACATGGCAGCGGCCCGAGGTCGCTGTCGGTGCGTCCGCTGTCGCGGACATAATTGACGCCAACGCTAATATTGACGCTCGGAAACAGGCTGAACGTGTCGCCCACGTACCCTTCGAGGCGGGTGTCGAAGTGTCCGCCGCTCGACCGGTTGAATGCCGAGTGCTCGCTGAAATTTCCGAGGCCATTGAAAATCGTGACCGTGCCTACTGGATAGTTCAGCGGATTGTCCGCCGCTCCGTGCGGATCGTTTGCGTAAAGCGGCAACAGGTTCGGATCGCTATTGATGGCAGTGATCACATCCAGTCCATTCGAACTGGTCACCGACGGCCCATAATTTCCGGGCGCGTAGAAATCTCCCTGCGCGATGCGATGAATCGCTCCCCCGAAGCGAATCGTGTGGTTCATCTTGTAATGCGTGCTGCCGTCGTAGCGCGCGAAAAGATCGCGCTGAATCGTCTGCCGCGGACCGGCCACGCTTGGCCCCAGGGCATACGATCCAATCTGCATGTGGAAAGGCGCCGGCGCCGAATCGGCCAGGGCCGGATTGATCGCATTCACCATCTTCTGATAGCCGAAGCGCGCGCTATTCACAAACCGTCGCCGGTTCCAATCCAGTCCGAAAACTGCAGCCGGAACATTGAGCTGATTGCGAAAATTCGACTGGCTGTCAGACGGCCCGATCTCGTTTGCGTTGTCGTAGCTGTAGCGCACGAACCACTTCATGTTTTCGTTGACGTCATAATCCAG
>JBEKIB010000004.1:0-134117 GCA_050011975.1 Terriglobales bacterium
TCCCGCCCACGCTTAGGCTTGCGGTATAACTCAGGTCCAACTCACCGAAAACTCACAAGTCGAAGCCTCGGCCGTGTGTATCCTATACCTTCACCGGAAGCTGCCTTCCTGCCCATGCCAAGTTCCCGGTGTACTAGGTATCGGTGGATGGCGGCCAGAATACGCTACCCGGAAGTGAACCTGCTTTGGCTAATAATCGCCTGAGCCACGAACACAGAACATCATTGCATTCTGACAAGGACTGGTTCCCATTCATTGCCGGTTCAAGCAGCGATGGAGCGGAACCGTAATCCCGCATGAGAATCTCCTCCGAGGCAGACGTCAGTTCTCACAGTCTCGGCCAGGAGAAGGCATCGACGGGTCTTGCCCGCCGCCTATCTGTGCTCGATGCCGTATTGATTGTAGTGGGCGGGGTCATTGGCTCGGCGATTTTTATAACGCCGGCCGACGTCGCACGGCAGATTTCAAATCCGATCGTGGCTCTGCTTCTGTGGGTCGTCGCTGGCTTGGTTGCGCTCCTTGCCGGCTTCGCCTTCGCTGAATTGGGCGCGATGTTTCCCGAGGCCGGCGGGCAATACATCTATATCCGAGAAGCGTACGGTTCCTTTGCAGCCTTCCTATATGGGTGGATCTTATTCACTGCGGGGAATAGCAGCGGTTTGGCAGCGGTAGCCATCGGATTTGCGCTCTTCATCGGCAGACTTATTCCCGCTTTTTCAGCCGAGACTATCCTTTATTCTCACATTTTTCCGCACGGCATTACCTGGCACTTAACCCGCGGATCCGTTGTCGCGATTATCTTCATCATCATACTGACACTTGTTAACATACGTGGAGTTAAGGTCGCAGCCATGCTGCAGAACTTCACCGGATTTCTGACGCTGGCCGCGATTGGGCTCATGGTTGCACTCGGCCTCGCATTCGGCCGCGGTTCCTGGTCGCACTTTACTCCATCCAGCCACTCAGCCTTCTGGCCTCCAATCTCTGCCATCGGCATCGCGTTTGTTGTATTGTTCTGGACCTACGATGGTTGGAACATCATTTCGTGGGCAGCCGGCGAAATCAAAGATGCGCGGCGCAACCTGCCTCGAGCCATGATCTGGGGCATACTGCTCGTCATCCTGACTTATGTCTCCGCCAATGTCGTTTACCTCTACGCGCTGCCGATGGCGGAAATCGCGAAACAAAGCACGCTTGCCGAAGCTGCCGTGTCGCTCATGTTCTCTCCCGCTGCGGGCAGATTTGTGTCCCTGGTGATCGCGGTCGCTTGCTTCGGGTCGATGTCGGTGGTGATCCTCGGCGGCGCGAGGGTCTATTACGCGATGGCCAAGGACGGTGTGTTTTTTCCGCCGATGCAGCGACTTCATCCGCGCTGGAAGACCCCGGTCGTGAGCCTGGCGGTGCAGTGCATCTGGGTGTGCGTGCTGACGGCGAGTGGCGGGTACGAAGCGCTCTATACGTGTTTCACCTTCATGATGACGCTTACCTACGTGCTGACGGTTGCCGCGGTGTTCATACTGCGTCGCACCAAACCCGATGCGCCGCGACCGTACCTGTGCGCCGGTTATCCCTGGTTGCCGGCCCTTTACATAATCATAGGTAGCGTCTTTGTGGCAAACACGTTGCGGCAGCGTCCACTGGAGTCATTGGCCGGCCTGCTGCTCGCGCTCCCAGGAATACCGGCTTACCTCTATTGGCATCGTTCCCGGGCGCGTTCGCCGGAGCATTCACCTTAAAGGGCGACCTTATCGGCGCCCTTCAATGCGAGCATTTTGCGCGCTTCATCAGGGGTTGCCGTCTCCAGCGAAAGTTCGGAAAGAATGCGGCGAATCTTCTTCACCTGGTCGGCACTGGACTTCGCGAGTTCGCCCTTGGCAATGTATAGGCTGTCTTCGAGACCAACGCGCACGTTGCTCCCCAGGATGGCTCCGAGGGTGATCAGTCGCATTTGGTGGCGGCCAGCGCCGAGAATCGACCACTGATAATTCTGCCTGCCGAACAAACGGTCCGCCGTAGCGCGAACGTAGCTAAGCAATTCAACGTCGGTTCCCAGACCGCCAAGAATTCCAAAGATGGTTTGGATAAATAGCGGCGGTTCCACGAGTTTCTCGTCGAGCAGGTATGCCAGGTTATAAAGATGACCAATGTCGTAACATTCGAATTCAAACCTGGTGCCGCAATCGACGGCTAATTCCTTAATAATATACTTCATGTCGACGAAAGTATTTCTGAAGATGTTGCCCTCTGTTCGGGCCAGGTATTCCGGCTCCCAAGCAAATTTCCATTCCTTGTAACGGCGCGCCAGCCTATGTATGGAAAAATTGATGGAGCCCATGTTGAACGAAGCCATTTCAGGCTTGACCCGTTTTGCTCCCGCTAACCGGTCCTCGAGGCTCATGAACACACTGCCGCCGGTAGTAAGGTTGATGACCGCGTTCGTTGCCGCTTTCACTTGGGGAAGGTATCGCATGTACATATCTGGATCGCCGGTAGGAAAACCGGTCTCGGGCACACGCGCGTGGAAGTGAAGGATCGCGGCGCCCGCCTCCGCTGCTTCAATGGCATGTCGTGCGATCTCATCCGGGGTCCAGGGTAGATACGGAGACATGGTTGGAGTGTGAATCGACCCGGTAATTGCGCACGTAATGATGACTTTGTCGGCCATGAAAGATTCCCTCCTTGAATTGAATTCGGAACCAAGACTACACAATTGCTGAATTCTGCGGACGACGACGACATCTTAGTAGCATGACAAAGGCGTCTATTGACTCGGCGCAGGCTCGTCCTGAGTCTCGACAATCGCGACGCTAGCAGCCCGCGCTTCCGAGGCCTTCAACAGAAAACCCGCCATGTCTCGCAGGTGGTACTGCATTGCAGAGCGAGCCGCCGGGTGATTCTTCTTGGCGATGGCAACAAAGATCTCCTGATGTTGTTTACGCGCCTTGGCAGCCACCCCTTCAATTTGCAAGGCGCTGCCGATCCAAATCTGGAGCAGATTTCGGATAAGCAGTAAGGCGTTCATCAGAATGCTGTTATGTGAGGCGCGTGCGATCGCCACATGAAAAGCGATATCAGCCCGCCGCAGTTTCTCTAAGTCAGCGTTGGCTTCGTCCATCTCATCCAAATGAACCCCAATTTCCTCCAGATCAGCTGTCGTTGCCCGTTGTGCAGCCAGCCCCGCAAGTTCAATCTCGATGAGCGTGCGAGCTTCCACCAATTCTTGAGACTCCGCTTCGGAACTGCTGGCGATTGCCCACAGAAGCGGCCGCGATAGAAATTCGGATCTCTCGCATACATAGGTACCGTCGCCCAGCCGTGTTTCGATCATCCCCATAATCTCGAGAGCCTTGAGCGCCTCCCGAAGGGACGCGCGTCCCACCCCGAGCCGCAAGCACAGCTCACGTTCAGGCGGAATCTGTTCTCCGGGTCCCCAGTCGCCTCGAATCAGGTGCGTGACCATCTTGCGGCAGATGTCGCCCGTGCGGGTCGTTCTGGCAACCGGAGTGAGAAATTGATCGGCCATAATTTGATCTGACACCTACTGGCAAACTTCTTCGCTTGACCACGGGATAACGAACCCTGCCGCCCGCTCAATCGCGGTGCTCAGGCAGCCAATGGTCGGACCAATTTGCAATTTACGCTTCATATGTGTAGAAGTCAACCATTTATTTACTATCACTTGCTTCATCGGTCATCTGATGGTATGATGTGTATCCGTTCAGAGGAGCCTGCGCTTGGATCTCGGAAGGGAACAGCGAAATCGCCGTGAAAACGGAGCTTCGGACCGGCCGAAAGGCTGCTTGCCTGGGTACGGGCAGGGCCGGATTCCAGCACGTCCCGGTTCCTGGCATGTGGCTGAACCGGTTCCGCATGCGTCACTGCCAAACTCCGACCTCTGGAGAATGCTGCCCCCACCTCGTCGATCCTTGCTGTTGTCCGTGGTCTCCTTAAACTCAATCGAGTTTGGCGGACTTAGCCGTAGGTCGAATGACAAATCAAACTCCCAGGAGAGCACCTAATGACCAATTGCGCAGGTGTTGGGTTCCTTCGTTTCGACGATTTCGAATTGGACATGTCGAACCGTGAGTTGCGAACGGCTGGGACGCTGGTTTCGCTTCAGCCCCAGCCTTTCAAGGTTCTGGCTCTGCTCGCTAGCCATTCCGGCCAAACCCTGACGCGCGAGGAAATCCGCCTGCAATTGTGGGGCAGCCAGACCTTCGTTGATTTCGACAGCGGTCTCAACTTCTGCATCCGGCAGATCCGCAAGGCGCTGGGCGAGGATGCCAGACTCCCGCGCTACATCGAAACCCTGTCGCGCCGGGGTTATCGGTTTCTGGCTGCGGTCAACCGAGCCGACAACTCTGAAAACTGTGTGACTCAAATGGCCGCTAAAGGCACTCCCGACGGCAGTTTGGGGAAGGCTCACTCCCGGCCAATTATTAGTGTGGCGGTGTTACCCTTCCGCGAGCTGAGCTGCTCGGCGCACGCGAGTTCGCTCGGCGATGGAATTACCGAGCTGCTGATCACCTATCTTTCAACCAGCAGTTCGGTGCGGGTTGTCTCCCGGACTTCATCCATGAGGTATAAAGACTCTGCCAAATCGCTACTAAGAATCGGACGGGAACTCCGCGCCGACCGAATTTTGGAAGGCGCCGTCCTGCATTCGGGAGAGAAGGTCAGGATTACTGCAAGGTTGGTCGACACGACGAAAGACCGGAATGAGTGGACGGGATGTTACGAAGCGGAGATGCAGGACTGGCTGGATTTGCTGGCCGACATCGCGTGGGTGGTCATCCGCGATACCGCTCGACACCTGGGTTTCCGGCTTGAAGAGACCGGCGCCCCCAGTCGGCGAAGACCATCTGGAATTCCTGCAACCTATTTTCAAACCTTTCAATTGCCACCCACAATTCCGCTGGCGCATAAATTTTCGCGTTTGACCGCGGTCGGCACCGGCGGATGAGGGGCGATTTCTAGAGCATCGTCTCCGAACGGCTGGTCACAGGCACTGACGGCCCGGCTTTTCACTGGGTCAGATACCTGCTTCGACATCTTGATGTCGCGAACCGATCCTAAGCTGGTGTGCTTGGAAATGGGATGGTTACTGGATCACGCAAGCCGGGCAAGACCCGCTGCAGCGTTTGGCAGCCTGTGGCGCAGTCTGGATTCCGGGTCCGTTCAGACGCTGATGGAAGGAAAATGGCATGAAGAAAGGCACCAGTTGCATCCATGCAGTAGAGCTTATTCCCGACGGCGCTGTGCTGATGATTGGCGGCTTCATCGGAATCGGAGCCCCGCACCGCATCATTGATGAACTGGTACGGCAGGGACGTAAGAACCTGACAGTAATTTCCAACGACTCGGCTCGGCCGGGCTTTGCCACCGGCAAGCTTATCGAAGCCAAGCTTATCAAGAAATTGATTGCGAGCCACATTGGCCTCAATCCCGTGGCGCAGAGGCAAATGATTGCCGGAGAGCTCGAGGTGGAACTCTGTCCGCAAGGGACGCTGGCAGAGCGTATTCGCGCGGGTGGTTTTGGGCTGGGCGGCGTGCTTACGCCGACCGGCATCGGGACGATCGTCGCCGAGAAAAAGCGGACCATTGAAGTGGAGGGAAAAGAGTTTCTTCTGGAGACGCCGCTGCGCGCGGACTTCGCGCTGATAGCCGCCCATCGTTCGGACTACAGCGGCAATCTCGAGTATTCGCTCACGGCACGCAACTTCAACATGGTCATGGCCACTGCGGCGGACAAAGTCATCGTCGAACCCGAGCACATCGTTCCGGTAGGTGCCATTCCTCCCGATATGGTCGCCACTCCGTTTGTTTGCGTGGACTACATTGTGGAAAGAGATGGCAGCTATGGACGATAAAGTGATCATCGCAAAGCGCGTTGCGCTCGAACTCAAGAACAATGACCTGGTGAATCTTGGCATTGGGCTGCCAACCATGGTCCAGAACCATTTACCCCAGGACGCCGAGGTCTACTTCCAGTCGGAGAACGGAATCGTCGGCATGGCGCCCGTGCCTGGGCAGGGGATGGAAGACCCTTCGCTTACCGATGCGGGTGGAGGCTACGTGGGCGCCATTCCAGGCGCGGCGATTATCGACAGTTGTCTGTCGTTCGGCCTCATCCGCGGCGGGCATCTGGATGTGACCGTTCTGGGCGGCTTGGAGGTTGATGAAGAAGGTCATCTGGCGAATTGGATGGTTCCGGGCAAGATGGTGCCCGGCATGGGCGGAGCGATGGATCTGGTGACGGGTGCCAAGCGCGTGATCGTTGCCATGACGCACACCGCCAAGGGAAAGCCAAAGATCATCAGGAAGTGCACCCTGCCGTTAACCTCCATCCGCCGCGTGAATCTCATTGTGACCGAGATGGCAGTCATCGAACCAACCGAGCAGGGGTTGGTGCTGCGGGAGTTGGCGCCCCATGTGACGAAGGAGCAGGTTATCGCAGCGACGGGTGCTTCTCTCATCGTCCCGGACGATGTCCCAGAAATGCCAATTGCGGAGGACCCATTGGCGTTGACTGAAGCGGTAGTTAGATAGCTTCGTTTGTAAGTTACTTCCGAATCGCAGGGCAAGGGGCGGCGGGCACTCGAGGAGCAACTCGGCGACCACAACTATGTTGTCAGTACCCCGCCGCATCACCCCGCTAACTCGGCGTAATGACCTAGCGCCGACGCTCTCAGTTTCCGTGGATGTCTATGAGAAGTAATAGATTCGTCGCATTTTTTCTCGCCGGAGCTAGTCTAGGTTATTGAAAACAATTAGCAAGTAAGAGATGGACTCTTTGGCTGAAAGCGTGCCCCCCGGCCCAATGAGAAGTCGACTCCTGCTTATTGCGGGAGCGTTTTCATTCAGAATTTCTCTGGAGGCCTAAATGCGACGAATAGGGACTGTCGTTCTTGTGATCTTGCTGTTTGCGGTTGTAGGTTTTAGCCAGACCTTCCGCGGTGCGATCAACGGGACTGTGATGGACCAGTCGGGAGCAGTTGTGGCGAGCGCCAGCGTGAAAGCCACCAACGTTGCCACCGACGTGGCCCTGAGCACGGTTACCACCGGAGAAGGAGCGTTTGCTTTCCAGGATTTGCCATTGGGAACCTACAAGATTTCGGTGATTGCTGCTGGTTTTAAGTCGGAGACGATCGAAAACGTAAAGGTCACAGCCGGAAATATCTACACCCTTCCGATCAAGCTCACTGTGGGCTCGGCCGGCACAACTGCCGTGGATGTCTTGGCGGCCGCCTTGACCATCGATACCACCACGGCAACGCAGAGTGACACCATCACGGACGTCGCGGTGCAGGCAATGCCCCTAAACGGCCGCGATTTTTCTCAGCTAATCGCCATTTCGCCCGGTTACGCAGGCTACTCCGTGGGCGGTTTCGGCTCGCTTAACGGGACCCGTGCCAACCAGATGAACTGGCAACTTGACGGTACCGATAACAACGACTTCTGGCACAACATTCCAGCCATCAACGAGAGCGGCGTTGCCGGAATCGCGGGCACGGTAATGCCGATCGACGCGATTGACAATTTCTCCTCTCAGAGCCAATCGAATGCGGAGACGGGACGCAGTGCGGGTGGAACGAACAATCTCACCATCAAGAGCGGCACCAACGACTTGCACGGCACCGCCTACTATTACAACCGCAATGAGTTCTATGCCGCATCCTCGCCGTTCTTTGTTGCGAGCGCTGACTTTCCGAAGGCTCCGGAGCTACGAGATGAAAACATCGGCGCTACCGTTGGCGGACCGATTAAGAAAGACAAAGCCTTCTTCTTCCTCGGCTTTGAGTATCAGAACTACATCTTTGGGTTGACCGGCTTGTCCACCGAGCCTTCTAACGCCTGGGTGACAAATGCACAGGCTTTGCTCACTGCGAACGGCGTACCCGCAAGCCCGGTCTCCGAGTCGTTGTTGGCGGCGCTCTGGCCGAGTTCGATCCGGAACCTGGGAGCGACACCTTCGAACTACTTCGCCACGGTACCGGGCTCGGGTTACAGCTATAACGGACTCGCAAAGCTGGACTACAACTTCAACGACAATAACCATCTTTCGATCCATGGTTTTTACGGGATAGGCACTCAGACGCAGCCGCTGGGAGCCAGTTTGGCGCTGGCTACGGCCAGCTCCAACCTCGGGTATTACTTCCAGGTTGCTCCTACGATTGCGCAGAACTATTCCGCGGTTTGGAACATGGTTATCAGCCCCAGGCTTTCCAACCAGGTGTTGTTCGGCCTCGGTTACTTCCACCAGATCTACCATGACGCCAACAACACGTTTAACCTGAAGTCGCTCGGCCTGTACACCAGTCCCGACGCAGTACTGGGAAACGGCCAGACGATTCTAGGCGCTCCGAATATTCAAATCTCCGGGTTCGATCAGATAGGCATCACGCCTCCGGAAGGCCGGGATAGCCTCACCGGCCACGTGGGCGATGTTCTATCCTACGTCGTGGGCAAACACCAACTCCGCTTTGGCGGTGAATTCCGGCAGGGCCACGTGGATGAGTCCTACTACCGCCGTTCGACGGGAGTTTTCGGGTTCGATGGGACGCAAGGGCCGTGGTCTGGGAACTGTGCTCCTCCCAACAACAACACGGTGTGCTCGGACACGATTGCTCTCGCCGACTTCCTCGCCGGCGACGTGTCCACCTCCTCCATTGCCGTCGGAGATGCACCAAGAAACGTAGTCGTGAACGGCCTCGATTTCTTCGGACAGGATGCCTGGCAAGTGACGCGCAAACTGAATCTAAATCTTGGGCTGCGCTATGAATACATCGGACCCTTGCACAATGGGAGCAAGGATCTCGCGGTTTTCATCCCGGATCAGGGATTGAAGATTCAGGGCAACGGCATCGACTCTATTTTCCCGCCCAATAAACACAACTTCGCACCGCGCTTCGGCTTTGCTTACCAGCCTGGGGCTAGCGAGAACCTCGTGGTGCGCGGCGGCGTCGGCGTGTTCTTCGACCAGGTCAATATGAACCCGTTCCTTGACTTCCGCCCGCCAATTAGCGCAGCGGATGGTTTGGCGGACAACCCGATCGGACCACACGCGGTCGCCAACTACGGAACCGATCGCCTCGGTCAAACTTCGTATAACTGGGATGCCATCCAGGCAGGCGGGAATTCAATCTTCCCCGGGCTCACCACCTGTCCCACCCTCAGCGGTTGCGTAAACCCTGACAATCCGAGCCAGCCCTTGTACTACAACGTCTACTCCGTCGGTCAGAATTTCCACACACCCTACTTCTACAACTACAATCTGCAGCTCGAGAGGAGCTTCGGCAACGGTGCTGCCATGCTGCAACTGGGTTACGTGGGCAGTGTCGGGCATAGGTTACTTGTGATGGATAATATCTCGAGCAGCCAACTTACTGCACAGTACCCGAACATCGGTACCGTGATACAGCTCAACGCCGTCGGTAATTCAAACTACAACTCTCTGCAATCGACCTTCAAGATACGGTCCTGGCACGGGCTGTCATCGCAGTTCGTGTACACCTGGTCCCACGAACTGGATGCCATGACCGAATATCGCGGGCAAATTCAGACCGACTACACCAATCCGAAGCTGGATTACGGCAGCGGCGACTTCGACACCCGGAACAACTTCACCGCGTTCTTCACTTACGACATACCGGGGTCCTCGCATGGTCCCAAGATGCTAACCCACGATTGGCAGATCAACAGCCTGATGTCGTTCCATAGCGGGCAGCCATTCAACTTCCCCGGCACCAATGCGTCGGGAACGCAGCGCCCGGGCCTGAACCTGATTGGCGACCCCTTTGCTGGCGTCTCGCACTCGTTCTCCAAGAATCTGGGCGGAGTACCCGGCGAGCAATGGGTGAACCCGGAGATGTTCTGTGTTCCGGGGGCTATAGGTTGCGCGGGCCCTGCCAACCCGAACGGCGACCTTGGCCGAAATGCCTTCAGCGGCCCGGGCTTCGCCGACTTCGACCTGTCGGTGATCAAGAACATTCCGCTGACGGAACGCATGAAGCTGCAACTCCGCGCGGAAATGTTCAACCTGTTCAACCGCATAAACCTGGCGTCGGGCGCCGGGTCTGTGGGCTCGGATGGCACCGTGCGTGACACCATCGGCGACTTCAACGGAGCACCCGGGCTTGGTCCGGGCGAACCCTTCAACATGCAGATTGCAGCAAAGATCATCTTCTAGCTGCTGCTGACTTCTTCCCTGGCTCCTCTCGCGAACTCGCGAGAGGAGCTTTTCTTTTTACGAATAGTTCCTGTTCTTTGCGAGAGAGCCTTTCCCCGTAAGACCTTCACCTCAAGGATTGCCGTTGCTCCATTTCCAGTTCCGGATTTCCGGCATGTCCTGGCCGTGTTTGTCGATGTATTGCTTGTGGTCGACCAGCTTGTCTTTGAGCTGCTGTTTCAGGTAGATGCCCTTCTCGCCGGTCCGCGGCACGCGGTCGATGACGTCCATCACCAGGTGGAAGCGGTCGAGATCGTTCAGCACCGTCATGTCGAAGGGCGTCGTGATCGTGCCCTCTTCCTTGTAGCCGCGAACGTGAATGTTGTCGTGGTTGGTGCGGCGGTAGGTCAGCCGGTGGATCAACCACGGGTAGGCATGGAAGGCGAAGATGACCGGCTTGTTTTTGGTGAAGAGATCATCGAAGTCCATGTCGCTCAATCCGTGCGGGTGTTCGGTTTGCGGCTGCAGCTTCATCAGATCAACCACGTTGACCACCCGGATTTTCAGGTCGGGAAGACGCTCGCGCATGATGGAGACGGCGGCGAGCGTCTCCAGCGTGGGCACGTCGCCGCAGCAGGCCATGACCACGTCGGGCGCAACCCCCTGATCGTTGCTGGCCCACTGCCAGATGCCGATGCCTTCGGTGCAGTGCTTGACGGCGGCGTCCATGTTCAGCCACTGCGGCGCCGGGTGTTTGCCCGCGATCACCAGGTTGACGTAATGGCGGCTGCGCAGGCAGTGATCCATCACCGACAGCAGGCAGTTTGCATCCGGCGGAAGATAAACGCGCACCACCTCGGCCTTCTTGTTCACGACGTGGTCGACGAAGCCGGGATCCTGATGGGTGAAGCCGTTGTGGTCCTGGCGCCAGACATGCGAGGCCAGCAGGTAGTTCAACGAGGAGATCTTCCGCCGCCAAGGCAGGTGCGACGTGACCTTCAACCACTTGGCATGCTGGTTGAACATCGAATCGACTATGTGAATAAACGCCTCGTAGCAGTTGAAGAGTCCATGCCGTCCGGTGAGCAGGTAGCCCTCGAGCCAGCCCTCGCATTGGTGCTCGCTGAGCATCTCCATCACCCGCCCGGCGGGCGCGAGAAATTCGTCGTTCGGCACAGTCGCGGCGTCCCATTGGCGTTTGGTTACTTCGAAAATAGCCTCCAGGCCGTTGGAGATTGTCTCGTCAGGGCCAAAGACCCGGAAATTCCGCTGCTCACAGTTTAGCTTCACCACATCGCGCAGAAAAGGCCCGAGCACATGCGTGTCGCCAATGCCGGGCGCCCCTGGCGACGGCACGGCGGCGGCGTAGTCGCGGAAATCCGGCATGCGCAGGTCACGGAGCAGAATGCCGCCGTTGGCGTGGGGATTCGCGCCCATGCGTCGTTCGCCCTTGGGTGCAAGTTCGGCCAGTTCCGGTTTCAGCCGCCCCTGTTCATCGAAGAGTTCCTCCGGCCGATAGCTCTTTAGCCAATCTTCCAGCAACTTGAGGTGTTCGGGATGGGTGGCCGGGTCGGAGATCGGCACCTGGTGCGAACGGAACGTGCCTTCAACCTGCAGGCCATCGACCATCTTCGGCCCCGTCCAGCCTTTGGGCGAATTGAGGACGATCATCGGCCAGCGCGGACGCGCCAGGTTGCCGTGGACGCGGGCGTCCTGCTGGATTTTCTTGATCTGCTCTACCGCCGTGTCGAGCGCCGCGGCCATGGCCTCATGCATCAGTTCGGGCTCGTGACCTTCGACGAAGTAAGGCGTCCACCCATAGCCTCGCAGCAACTGTTCCAATTCCTCGCGGGTGATGCGGGCGAGGATGGTCGGGTTTGAAATCTTGTAGCCGTTGAGATGCAGGATCGGCAGCACCGCTCCGTCTGTGGCCGGATCGAGAAATTTGTTGGAATGCCACGCCGTGGCCAGCGGTCCGGTTTCCGCCTCGCCATCGCCGACCACACAGGCCACGACGAGATCGGGATTGTCGAACACCGCCCCGAAAGAATGGCTGAGCGAATAGCCCAGCTCGCCGCCTTCGTGGATCGATCCCGGACACTCCGGCGATGCGTGGCTGGGAATTCCTCCGGGAAACGAAAACTGGACAAAAAGCTTCCGCAGCCCTGCCTCATCCTGGCTGATGTTGGGATAGATCTCGCTGTAAGTGCCCTCGAGATAAGTGTTGCCCACGACGGCCGGGCCGCCGTGCCCGGGGCCGGAGACGTAAATCATATCGAGGTTGTATTTCTTAATGACCCGGTTCAAGTGCACGTAAATGAAGTTCTGCCCAGGGGTCGTGCCCCAGTGCCCCAGCAGCATGTGCTTCACGTCCGCGAGCGTCAGCGGCCGCTTCAGCAGCGGATTGTCGTAGAGATAAATCTGGCCCACCGCCAGATAGTTGGCGGCGCGCCAGTAGGCATCCATTTTGTGGAGGAGTTCCGGCGAAAGAGTTTTTGTCGTCATGGTTCAATTTTCCTTTTTTCCGTCAAGGCCGAGAACCCTGCAAACTGTCTTGGCGATCATGAGTTCTTCATCCGTGCGAATGACGCGGACCGCAACCCGGCTGCCCGCCGCCGAAATCACGCCCTCATTCGCCGCGTTGCGCTTTGCTTCGAGTTCGATTCCAAGAAATCCCAGCCCATCGCAAATCCGGGCGCGGACCGCGGGCGCGTTCTCTCCGATGCCGCCAGCGAACACCAGCGTTTCCAGCCCGCCCAACGCCGCCGCGAATGCGCCGATCCATTTCTTGACCTGGTAGCAGAACAGCGCGACCGCTTCAGCCGCCCGCACGTCCTGCGCCTCGCGTTTCAGCAAGTCCCGCATGTCAGAACTCGTCTCCGACACGCCGAGCAGCCCGGACTGAAGATTGACCATCTCGTTGAATTGCTTCGCGCTCATTTTTTCAGTCTGCGCCAGATACCAAACCAGCCCAGGATCGAGATCCCCGGAGCGGGTGCTCATCGGTACCCCGGCGGTCGGCGTGAAACTCATGCTTGTGTCGACGGACTTGCCATAACGCACCGCCGCCAGACTCGCGCCATTGCCGAGGTGCGCCAGGATGACCCGGCCTTGTGCCGCTTCCGCTCCTGCCACGCGGGCGAGTTCTTCCATTAGAAACGCATATGACAACCCGTGAAACCCGTACCGCCGCACCCCTTGTGCCTCGTAGCGGCGCGGAATCGGCAGCAACTGCGCCACGCGCGGCAGGTCATGGTGAAAAGCCGTGTCGAAACACGCCACTTGGGGCAGATCAGGAAACCGGCGATGGAACGCCTCGGTCAACAGAATCTCCTCCGGCAGATGGTCAGGATCGAACGGACTCAGGCGGCGCAGATCTTCAACCATTTTCGCCGTGATTCGCTCGGGCTTACTAAACTTCGGCCCGCCGTCCACCACGCGATGTCCAACCGCGGTCAATGCATCACGCCCGCTGCGTTCCTCGATCCAATCCATCAGAGCGCCGACCGCCGCGGTGTGATCCGGCGCCGACACTGGCCGCGAAAAGTTGTCCGCCTGATCCGAGCCTTTCACCCGGAAGGTGGCCTCCGGCAGTCCAATCCGCTCAATTCCGCCCTCCAGAATCCGTCGCAACGAGTCACCAGCCTCAAACAGCGCGAACTTGATACTCGACGAGCCGCCATTGATCGTCAGAATGCGCGTTAGAATACGCGTCGGAATGCGTGGGTTAGCTGGTTTCATGGATCACTCCTGTCCTTTCCGCAATCCGAACGAAACCAGTCTTGCATACGCGATCTGTGATTGGTATGCACGCTTTATCTTCCGAAGAGCAATCGTTCCAGGACGGGACCAAGCGCCAAGGCAGGAAGATAGCTCAGCGCCACCATCGTTATCAAACAGGTGGTAAGCAGGACCCCGAACGAAAGGGAATGGGTCGGAAGAGTTCCCGACGAAGAAGGCGTAATTCTCTGACGACCAAATAGGTCTGCCAACGCCAAGGCAGGAATCGCCAAGCCGAACCTGCCCACCAGCATCGCCAATGCTGTGGTGAGGTTGTAAAACGGAATGTTCGCATTCAGACTGGCAAAGCTTTGGCCGTTGTTGGCGAAGCAGGAAGTATAAGCAAATATGATGCCCGTGAAACCATGCGGACCGCCGTTAACCGTCAGCCCGGACAGTCCCACCCTGGTGCTCACGGCAATCGCGGTGAGTGGGAGCACGACGAGCGGCGCGGCCAAAGCATACAGCATGATCATTTTGTTCTCCGCGGGCCCTATCTTCTTTCCCAGGTATTCGGGCGTTCGCCCAACCATCAGTCCCGCTAGAAACACGGCGATCGCAGCGGCCATAACCATGCTGTAAAGACCAGTTCCCAGGCCTCCGAATACGAGTTCTCCCAGCAGCATGTTTACCAGCAAGACCATGCCACCGAGCGAGGTGTAACTGTCGGGCATGGAGTTAGTGGATCCAGTGGCTGTGTTGGATGTAACTACAGCCGTGAGGGTGGAACCGCCGATGCCGAAGCGTACCTCTTTCCCTTCCATGTTTCCACCGGACTGGACACGACTATTTCGGAACTCCACATTCTTCAGACTGCGGTCCCCTGCTTGTTCAAAGTGATGCACGAAGGCCAGTCCGCATCCGAGGAGAAGCACCATCACGTAGTAGAAAAGCCACCCTTGTCGAGGTTGGCCAACCATCCTCCCGAAAGTGTTCGTCAAAGCTGCAGGCAGGAGCACGATCGCCAGCATTTCTAGAAAGTTCGTTAGCGGCGTGGGGTTCGCGTAGGGATGAGCCCCATTCGCGTTAAAAAATCCGCCGCCATTCGTGCCGAGATTCTTGATGATCTCCAATGCAGCCACCGGACCTTGCGCTATGACCTGCTTGGCACCCTCGACGGTCGTGGCGACGGTATAGGGGCGGACGTTCATCGGAACGCCCTGCCAGACGAGCAGCATGGCGCCGAGCAAGGCTCCCGGCAATAGGATCCAGAGCAGGGAGCGGGTCAGATCAACCCAAAAGTTGCCCAGCGAGTCGGAGAGTTGCCGGGCAAGACCGCGGATGAAGGCAACACCCACCGCCAACCCGGCGGCTCCGGCCAGGAAGTTCTGCGCGCAGAGTCCCACCATCTGGCTGAAATAGCTCATCGTGTTCTCGCCAGCGTAGGCCTGCCAGGTCGTGGTCGTGGAGAAACTGATCGCCGTATTCAGAGCCAGGTCAGGGGATAACGGCGTCGTCTGATACTGAGGGAAGAACCAGGGAAGAAACTGCTGCATTCTGAGAATGGCATACAACAGGAGCGTGCCGGCAAACCCAAAGAGCACGAAACACGTCGCATATTCCTTGCCGGTCATCTCCACATCGGGATTAACCGCAGTGATGCGATAGATAAGCCGCTCAATCGGAAGACATAAATGATCAAGTACAGTCCGCTTCCTGGAAAAGACCCGTTCCATGTACCCGCCCAAGGGCTTCACCAGGATGGTGACAATGGCCACAAACAACACGTATTGAACTGCGCTGTAAAGATCCACCAGCCCCTACTCAGAACAGGCCGACCGAGACGTCTTCACATGCTTACAAAGCAGCCTCGGTTCGGCTTTCACCTTGATTGTTCATTTAAAGGTCTTCATTTGAAATATTTGCGCGAAATATAGTGAGCCCCCGAACGCACAAGGCGCTCCTTTGTTTCACCTAAAGCATTCTAGTTCCGCGTCGAGGTGTTTGGAAGGGGAACGCACCAGCCCGCCCTAGCGACGGATCGCCGTTGATGCCATTGCGTCCTCACCAGCGGCGTTGACTAGCGCCATCACTGAAGCGGCGTGATGCTCGTATCGCAGGTGGCTATGGCGGATACCGCGCCTCGCACCACAGCGTCGGCAAAAGAACAGAAATAGCGAACCCCGGTTTGATTGGGGACTGAGGGCGAGGCAATAGCCGTGTAGGTCGCAGCCGGAGTGCCGGTCACGTCTGATAGCGTGAAGGTGTAGCCGTTCTTCGTGCCTGAAGCGAGCTGGGTGTCAATCAAGCAAGCGCCGGCCGAGTTCGGAGGAGCACACGCCGTCCCGCTTAAGGCGCCAAGCGTGGAGGCATAGCCCACTGTCGGATACGCAGAGTTATAGGAAATCTGAGCTGTGTTCAGCGTTCGTACCGCCCCGACCGCAGATGCTTCATTGGCCGACATGCGGGCGCGCAGCAGGTTCGGGATCGCCATCGAAGCGATGATTAGGATGATCGCCACCACGATCAGCAACTCAATCAGTGAGAACCCTTTTTGTTTCCTCATTGGTGAACTCCATTCGACCCTGCAGTTAATAGAGCGCGCCCGACTTGCGATGCTCCCCATAACGCGCGACGTCATCGCGAAAAGAACCAGGTAGCCGATGGCCACAGCAGTTGCGGTTCCAGTCGACCGGTCGACCTCAGTCTACACCTATTGAGTTGGATGGAAGTAGCTGTATTAAGGTAGTGAAACCCCGCAATCCGGCCGCGATTGCGAATAGGATCGGCTGTGGACGGCGGTTCACCGCTCGAACGCTACTACCTGCCGTACTGCTTTTGCCATGACACGGCAGGCCTCAGGCATCAGCGCGTGCCGGCGCTGAACTGGAATACCGTCACGCTGTGAAACGTTTGCCCCGGTTTCAACTCCGTCGAGGGAAAGCCGGCGTGGTTGGGAGAGTCGGGAAAATGCTGCGTTTCCAGGCAAAATGCAAACCGCCGGTTGTAGACGCGCCCTTCTTTTCCGGTGATCGATCCGTCGAGGAAGTTGCCTGTGTAGAACTGCAGTCCAGGTTCGGTCGTGAGCACCCGCAGAATCCGGCCAGTGGTCGGCTCATACACTTCAGCTGCCTCCGCCAACTGGCCCTGCGGATGATCCAGCGCGAAGTTGTGGTCGTATCCCTTGGCCAAGCGCAACTGCACATCGTCCGCATTTATCCGCTCGCCAATCGTATGCGGCGTTCGAAAGTCGAACGGCGTTCCCTCCACTGCCTTTAGTTCTCCCGTAGGAATAAGATTCGCATCGACCGGAGTCATGCGGGACGCATCGATCTTCAGCACATGCCCCAGAATGTCGCCCTTCCCCTGGCCCGCAAGATTGAAATAGGAGTGGTTAGTCAGGTTGAGGACGGTATCCTTATCCGTGGTCGCCGAATACTCGATTCGCAAAGTGCTCCCGCTCAAGGTGTAGCGCACGGTCGTGGTCAGCGTGCCGGGAAAACCTTGATCCCCATCCTTACTCACATAGGTGAGCTCAACTCCATCCGCAATCTCTTTGGCCTCCCAGACTACCTCGTCAAATCCGCGGATTCCCCCGTGAAGAGAGTTGTCGCCGTCATTCTTTGGGATGGAATACGTGTGACCGTCGAGCTGGAAGCTGCCATGCGCGATGCGGTTGGCGTAGCGGCCGATGATACCTCCGAAATGTGCCGTCTGCGCCACGTACTTCTCGACCGAATCGCAACCCAGCACCACGTCGTCGAGCTTTCCGTTTCGATCCGGCGTGCGCAGCGAAACGAGGATCCCTCCGTAGGTCATAATGCGCGCTTCGACCTTGCCATCCGCCAAGGAATAGAGATCGACGGGGGTTCCGTCGGATGTATGCCCAAACACTTGCTTGGTAACACGAGTTTTCGCCGGCATGGTTGCTGTGAGCATAATCAGCGCCGCGAAAATTGCAAACCAGCGGTTGGCCTTGCTTGAAAACATGGTTCCTCTTCTCTCGGTGCGGACCCTGCGGGTTTGTGATCGTCCGTCATGCATCCGCTGCTGATCACATCCCAGCGTATCAGGCCCCGCGCGCAGGCAACAACACACCTTGAAATTAACAAATCCCAATTCCAAACAGGGACCGCGCCTGACCGATAGTAAGCGCTAAGCGAACATGCAAAAAAAAAGCGTTCAGAAGGAAATCGGGGCCAGTCTTCGGAAGATGTTCCCGGATTGCCAACCAAACACAGTAACGATTTTCCTATGAAAGCAATCGATTACTGTTACCACAGGTTGTGTTATTTTGAGGGTTTGCGATGGTATGGTGCTTGTCCAACGACGCTCCTGCCGGGCAACGCCGTCACCGCGGAGCAAAGGCGGAGCAAAGAAGAACCGAAGCCAATGGCGCCAGCCCTGAATACGGGAACTCAACCGGAAGCATTGACGAAGGCGACACCCACAGCTTATCGAGGACCGCTCGCCATTGTAACCACGCTGTTCTTCATGTGGGGTTCGCTCACCTCGCTGAACGACGTCCTGATCCCATACGCTCAACATGTCTTCAATCTCAGGCTTGCCGCGAGCATGCTGATTCAGACCGCCTTTTTCTCAGCCTACTTTGTCTTTTCGATTCCATCGGCCAAAATCATCGACTGGCTCGGGTACAAGAGGGCAATCGTCGTGGGATTGTTGACGATGGTCGTGGCCTGTCTTGGATTTTATCCGGCAGCAAAAATCCCCTCGTTTCCGTTCTTCCTGGCGGCTCTCATCGTGCTGGCGACTGGAATCACGATTCTTCAAGTGGCGGCGAATCCCTACGTGGCCGTATTGGGAAATCCGCAAACCGCCTCCAGTCGCCTGAATCTTACGCAGGCCTTCAATTCGCTGGGCACGGCGGTGTTCCCCTGGGTTGGGGCGCGCGTCATTCTTGGCACCACGTCCGCTGCGCTTGCCCAGAGTACTTCGGAGGAAGCGACCGCCATCGTCAGGTTGTACGTGTACTTCTTCGCGGTGGCGTTATGCATTCTGGCGATCGGCATTGGCATGTCGAAACTCCCCAAGATCGAGTCCGCCGAACACCGCATCGGCGAAAAGGTGAACGACTCTCTCTGGAAACATCCGAATCTCGTCTTCGGGGCGATCGGGATCTTCGTGTACGTCGGCGGCGAAGTCGCGATTGGGAGCTCCATCTCCAACTACCTGGCCCTGCCCGGCATTGGTGGGTTCGCGTCGAGCATCGCCGACCCAGCGCTCCGCTATCACGCCGCATTGGCCGAGGCGGCCAGGTACATATCGCTGTATTGGCTCGGCGCCATGATTGGGAGGTTTGTCGGGTCGGCAATCCTCCAGAAGGTCAAGGCAGGCAAACTGCTGGCGCTGTGCGCAGTGATGGCCGCCCTGCTGGTTACCGTTTCCGTTCTGACCAGTGGGCATGTGGCCATGTGGTCCATTCTGGCGGTGGGCTTGTTCAACTCAGTGATGTTCCCTTGCATTTTCACCATGGGGATCGCGGAACTCGGGCCGCTCACTGGAGACGGCTCTGGCATCATGAACATGGCGATCGTGGGCGGCGCTATCATTCCATGGCTGGTCGGCAAAATCGCCGACCTCATCAATCGTGCTTACTATCCGGCCATGGTGCAAGGCGAGACCAGTTGGGGCCCAGGCATTCACTACGCGCTTATCGCGGCCACGATTTGCTATCTCTACATTTTGTTCTTCGCAGTGAGCGGATCGAAACCCAACAGCGAGCGCTACGCCAAGGCGTAGCTTTGCCGGCCTAAGGATGTGAGGACACAGAAACAAATTGGCCTGGCGCGAGCGCTTTCCAAAATGGGCTATTGCTCGCGATCCCAGGCGGTGGCTTTGATTCGCGCCGGACGTGTCACTCGGAACGGGCGGGTCGCACGCGACCCGGAGAGCCCGGTGCGAATGTCCGATCATCGTATCGATGACCGTATCGACGACCGGATCGAGGTCGACGGTTCACCGCTCGACCAAGCGCCGGCCATCTACCTCATCATGAATAAACCGCGCGGCGTGGTGACGACCGCTTCCGATGAGAAAGGGCGCGCGACAGTTTACGATCTGCTGCAGCCCGGTTTGCCGTGGGTTGGTCCCGTGGGACGGTTGGATAAGGCGAGCGAAGGGCTGCTGCTGTTGACCAATGATTCGGAGTGGGCGGCGAAGATCACCGAGCCCGCCAGTCATTTGGACAAAAAATATCACGTGCAAGTGGACTGCGTTGCAGACGCCGATCTGCTCGCGAGAATTACAAGAGGGTGCGCGGTTGAGGCCAGCTCTTTTGAGCGCAGCCCCGGCGAACATTTGCGCGCCAAGGGAGCGCGCCTGTTGCGGCACGGCGATAAGAATAGCTGGCTGGAGATTACTCTCGACGAAGGCAAGAACCGGCAAATTCGGCGTCTGCTCGAAGCGCTGAAGGTTCGAGTCTTGCGTCTGGTGCGCGTGTCGATCGGGCCGCTCGAGTTGGGCGATCTGAAGAAGGGCGCGGCGCGTCGGATGACGCCAGCGGAAAAGAAGGCGCGGAAAAGAAGGCTATCGATCGGGCGCTGCGGGCCTAAGAGAGACCCTCGGTTTCAACGTATTCCTGCGCCTGCCGAAGCACCTTGCGCTCGTTGCTGTAGGCAAGCTGGCGGGCTGCGTCGGCGAGGGGCACCCAGAGAGCTTGCTTGACTTCGATCCGCATGTCGGAGGCGAGGTTGTCGATTTCTCCAGACACATAGCGCATCAGGTAGAAACTCACGATCTTGAAAACCCGTTTGCCATCTCCCCAAGTACGCACGTAGACATAGTTGTTATCCGAGAGTTTGCTGACCGCCTCGGCCACAATGCCGGTCTCTTCGCGCACTTCGCGGACGGCTGCCGCCTGCGGTTTTTCGCCCCGATCCACCAGGCCCTTGGGAAGCGCTAACACGGCACGGCTGCGCTTGCGCGGCGTCTTCGCTGACTTGAGAACAGGGTTGGAACATTCCTTCTGCGGCTCAATCAGCGCGACTTGCCAGACTCCAGAAATCTGCCGCAGCACGACGCCGCCTGCTGAAATTTCCCGGGCCATGACGCTCACCTTAGCCGACACGGTATCAGGAATTCCCGAGCTTTGCAGTCTCTTCCTGGATTCGCTGCCAGGCGCGCTCCACATGGCGGGCCTGAGTATTGGTTTGGCCGACGCAGAGTCGAAGCGTGAGCTTGCCATCGAGCTTGGTATGCGTGAGGAAGAGATCCCCGCTGCCATTCAGCCGGTCCATCAGGAGTTGATTGGCCTGATCTTGATTGGCCCGATCTTGATTGGCTTGATCTTGATTAGCCTGATCTTGATTAGTATGATCTCCCGCGCGCAGCCGAAAGCAGACGAGGTTGAGCTGGGCGGGCGCGGCGAGTTCGAAGCGCGAATCGCCGCGCACCCAGGCGACGAATTGCTGCGCCAGGCGCACGTGCTCGCGCACGTGGTGCTGCAGGCCTTCGATGCCGTAATGCCGGATCACAAACCAAAGCTTGAGCGAGCGAAAACGCCGCCCAAGCTGGATGTGCCAGTCGCGATAATCAATCACCGCGCCCGATTCCGTTGCCTGATTGCGCAGGTACTCCGGCAGAATCGACAGCGTTTGGATCAGCTGTTTGCGGTCGGCGACGTAGAAGCAGTTGCAATCGAAGTTGGTGAACATCCATTTGTGCGGGTTGAAGCAGTAGCTGTCGGCGAATTCCACGCCATCGTTAATAAAGCGAAACTCCGGGCAGAGCGCCGCCGTGCCGCTCATGGCGGAATCGACGTGCAGCCAGAGATTGTGCTCGCGGCAGATGCTAGCAATTTCGCGCACGGGGTCGATCGCGTTCGAAGACGTCGTGCCGACGGTCGCGCAGACGAAGCAGGGAATCAGGCCGGCCTTAATGTCTCGCTCGACCTGGCGTGCCAGTGCTTCGGGGAGCATGGCGAAGTTCTTGTCCACTTCGATGTGGCGCAGGTTGTCCGAACCCATGCCTGCTATCTTTATTGCTTTTTCGACAGAAGAATGCGTTTGCGTGGAGCAATAGGCCGTCAGGCGTCCATCGCAGCCTTTGCGATTGCTGGCGAACTGCGTCGTGCGTTCGCGCGCGGCCAGCAGCGCGGAGAGCGAGGCGCTGGACGCGGTGTCCTGAATCACGCCGCCCCCACTGCTGGTGGAAAGAAATTTTTCCGGCAGGCCGAGCATGGGCACCAGCCAATCGAGCACGTGCGTTTCAAGCTCGGTGCACGCCGGACTGGTGGACCAGAGCATGCCTTGCACGCCCAATCCGGAGGAAACGAGATCGCCGAGAATGGCGGGACCGGATGCGTTCGCCGGAAAGTAGGCGTAGAAGTTAGGCGACTGCCAGTGCGTGATGCCCGGAAGAATGATGCGCTCGATGTCGCCGAGAATCTGGTCGAAGGCTTCGCCGTGCTCGGGCGCGCTAGGTGGCAGCTTAGAACGAATTTCTCCCGGCTGCACGCGCGACAGAACCGGGAAACTTTCGATGTGGGAATGGTAGTCGGCGATCCAGTCCACGACCGCGTGGCCCTGGCGGCGAAACTCCTCGGGAGACATGTGAAAAGATTTGGATTCAGACATTGGGACCAGCAATTTGTAATTGGCGACTTGTAATTTGTAATTTGAAACCCAACGCCCTTAAATTACAAATTACAAATTACCAATTACAAATTTTACAAATGTCCGTAATACACCCGCGTGTTGTATTCGAATTCGACTTCGTTATCTCTGGCGTAGGCGCGAAAAATTCGCCGCAGTTCCTGCATCATCGGCGCGTGGTTGAGATGGCCCTCGAGCGGCGCATACGAAGAAGATAACAGTCGTCCGGCAGTACCTTCGTAGTCAAACTGCTGACGCAGGCTGAAGACGCGCTCCTCGCACCGCGCGGGCGCAAAAAATTCGTGGATCAAGGCGGTCGTGCGTTCGTGGCGCACTTCCTTATAGTCGGTGCCGTAGGTCAGCAGGAGTTGCTCGTACTCGCGCAGGAAAGTTGTGGTTGCGGTGCGGCGCTCATTCCATATCAACACGCACCATCCCTCCGGCCGCAGAATGCGGGCGAATTCGGCGCGGGCGCGAGGCAGGTCGAACCAGTGCGCAGCCTGGGCGGCGGTGACGAAGTCGACGGATGCGGAGCGCAGCGTTGTCTCCTCCGCCGTCCCGGCAACGGACACGAGCCGGTAATAGGCTTCGAGTTGATGGATGCCCATCTCGCGCATCTCCAGGTTGGGTTCGACGGCAAAGACGGAATTCCCGTTTTCCAAAAGAAGGCGAGTAAACACGCCGGTGCCGGAAGCGATGTCGGCGACGACGTGACCCGGCTGCAGTCCGCATTCGGCGCGGAGAAGTTCCAGAACTTCAGGTGGATATCCCGGACGATAGCGGACGTAGTTCTCCACCCGATCGGAAAAACGAGCCGTTGGCGACTTGGTCATTGCTCTTTAGTGTAACGCGATCAGCGGGCGACTCCCTGCGCACGGTACAATCTTCATTTTGTGGCGGGTCTTGCGCTTGGGGCTTGCCCCGGGGTTTATGGCGGCTGAATGCAGTAATTCCTACAAGGAGCTTCGTGAGATTTCTCTCGGGTGCTGTTCTGTTCTTCGTGCTGATTGGTTCGACCCTGCAAGCGTTTGATCATGCTGGCAGAGAGAAAGACAAAGGCAAAGAGCAGCCGGACAACTGGTCCATCAGTGGTTTCCGCGACGCGGCCGGCGAGCGGGAAATCGAAGAGAAGTTCATGGCCGTGCCCGACCCCAAGCGAGCGGAAGAGCATCTGCGCATTCTGACGCAGGCGCCGCATATCGCCGGATCTCCCGAGGACAAAGCGACCGCCGAGTATGTGGCGAAGAAATTTCGCGAGGCTGGACTGGACACCGAGATCGTCGAATACAAAGTGTGGCTGAACTATCCGGCGGAGATCCGGGTAGACATGACCGCGCCGGCCGGAGTGGAGATGCAGGGGCCGCGGCGCGAGCACGTCGATGGCGATCCATATCAGGACGACCCACGCGTCGTGACCCCCTTCAACGGCATGTCGCCCTCGGGCGATGCCGAGGCGGAAGTTATCTATGCGAACTACGGCTCGCCGGCGGACTTTGACAAGCTGAAGCAGATGAACATCGATGTGCGCGGCAAGATCGTCATCGTCCGTTACGGCGAGAATTTCCGCGGCGTGAAAGCGTTCGTGGCGCAGGAACGCGGCGCGGCCGGAGTCATCATTTATTCCGATCCGAAAGACGATGGCTACTATCGCGGCGACGCTTACCCGAAAGGGCCGTGGCGCCCGGCGAGCGGGGTGCAGCGCGGATCCGTCGGATTCATGTTCCAGTTTGCCGGAGACCCGACCACACCGGGCGTGGCGTCCACTCCTGCGCTGCCCGATTCGAAGCGCGTGTCTCCCGCCGACTCCGAGCAGTTGCCGAAGATTCCCGTGACTCCGCTTTCGTATGCCGATGCCTCACCGATTCTTGAGCACCTCGGAGGCCCGCTATCGCCGCGCGAATGGCAGGGAGCGCTGCCGTTTACTTACCACGTTGGTCCGGGTCCCGCGAAAGTGAAGATGCACCTCAAGCAGGACTATCAGTTTCGCACCATTTGGGATGTCATTGGCAAAGTTCGCGGCACCTCTTCGCCCGACGAGTGGGTGGTCGCGGGCAATCATCGCGATGCCTGGGTGTACGGAGCGGTCGATCCGAACAGCGGCACGGCGGCCATGCTGGAGGCGGTGCACGGGTTGGGTGAGCTTCTGAAATCGGGCTGGAAACCCAAGCGCACGATTGTGATTGGAAGTTGGGACGCGGAAGAAGAAGGACTGATCGGTTCCACCGAGTGGGGCGAAGATCATGCGCGGGAACTCGGGAACGCGGCTGCCTATTTCAACATGGACGTGGCCGTATCAGGCAAGAAGTTCGGAGCTTCAGGCTCGCCCACTTTGAAAGCGTTCATCCGCGAGATCGCAAAGGCGGTGCCTTCTCCGCAAGGCGGAACTGTGTACGACGCGTGGAAAAAAGCCAGCGAACCGGCTGCGGAGAACAACCGTCCGCTGGAAACCAGCACCTTCCGCCCGCCGCCGGTGGCCATGCAGAACGATGTGCCGGTAGGCGATCTTGGCAGCGGTTCCGACTACACGGTGTTCCTGCAGCATCTGGGCGTGCCTTCCACCGATATCAGTTCGAGCGGCGATTATGGCGTGTATCACTCGGTGTTCGATAACTTCGCCTGGTTCAAGAAATTCGGCGATCCCGACTTCCGCTACGAGCAGCAGATGGCCCGCATCTACGGTTTGGAAGTGCTGCGAATGTCGAACGCCGACGTGCTTCCTTACGATTACGAGAATTACGGGAAAGAAATTCTGGTCTATCTCGACGCTGCCCAGAACAAAAGTAAAAGTAAAGACCGCTTCGGAGATAAGTCGCCCGACTTCTCGCCAGCGCTCGCAGCCGCGCGTCACCTGCAGGAGGCGGGTGCGAAAATGTTGCAAAAGCAGCGGAAAACGCCTGCATCGCCGGATCGCATGAATGCTAAACTACGGGAAGCAGAGCGGGCGCTGTTGATTCCAGAAGGGCTGCCCAACCGTCCCTGGTTTCACCATGCTATTTACGCTCCGGGACAGTACACGGGATATGCAGCAGTTGTTATTCCTGGGGTGAACGAGGCGATCGATCGCGGTGATCTTCGCCGGACCGAGCAACAAATCGCTGCGCTGGCGGCTGCTTTGGACCGAGCCGTCCTGGTTCTGGAGCAATACCGCTAACCGCGGCTCAAGGGCTACGCCTCAACCGTGCGGCGAGGGAAACGCCGAGGCGACACGAGTTATGGCACTGGCAAGAATCATTACGCGCTCTCATCCGTGCTCGCGAGAGCTGGCGCTGGATCTGCTTGCCCGCGGCTACGCCGTCGAAATTGTTTCTCCCGACTCGATCCCCGACAACATTGCCGATCTCGAATTGCGGGTCGATACCGGTCCCGGGGATCAGTTGATTGCGAGCGTGGAAGCACGCGACGGCGAGCATTCCGCTTCGCTTGAATTCGTGCATCATTTGAAAGCGCCGATGGTGAACTTCATTCGCAGGCCTCCGGAGCCGGGTGAAGCGGGGCACGTTCCTGAAGAGCCTGTCCGTTTCAACGCCCAACCGGGCATCGAAGATGTGGAGTTGCCTGTGAACGCCCCGCAACTGCCGCCCAAAGCCGTTTCCCCGCCAGCCGAAATTCTGCTTGATCTTGAAATCGATTCCGGATTCGACCCCGAAGACGGTGCGGATCTGGTCTCGCCAGTGGATCCGTTGCCATTGCTACCGCTGGAACCACCGAGCCCTTTTGCGACAGAGGCCACGACGATTGCTTCGCCAGCAATTGTCGATCCAGCGAAAAATCCGCAAGGGCGCGAACGCTCCGCGGGATGGCGCTGGCGCGCGGCTCTAGCTTTTGCCAGCATGTTGCTACTGGCCCTGGTCCTCGGGTTCGGCCTGCACCGGACCGGTAAAGCTTCCGCGCCGAGTTCTGCTGCAGCGTCGGCAGCATCGACCGATGTGGACTTGTTCAGCATCCCTGATCCCGGAAAAAATTCGGGCAGAAATCAGGGCCAAGTCGCGGCCTTGGCCGTGTCGCCGCCTGCCATAAAGTCGGAAGGGAATTCCGACCACGCGCCGAAGGCATTGCCAGTTGCGAAGGCCGACGCTGCCGTCACGCGAACTTCGGCCGCCCGCACTGGGGCCAGGATCTCACGCAGGCACGCTGACGACTTGATCGCGCGCGATACCGTCATCTATTTGGACGAGCGCTACAAGCCGGCGCCGAAAGCCAAACCGGCGAATCAATTTGCCGGTCGGCATCCGAGTTCGCACAAGCATGGTGTGGTCGCAGCGAATACCGTTACCTATCTCAACAAGCGTCCAGCCCCGAAAGGCGCAAAGCAGGACTCCGGCGCCAAGCAACCCTCGAACTTGAATTAGCAATTCCCAAGGTGGGTGTTCGTGCTCCGGAGGAGACGAGCGGCCTGCCTTGATTGGTATACTCGATTTTCGCTACGATGAACGCGCACATGGCGCATGACGATGGAAGAAAGTAGCGAGGTTCTAACCAAAGAGGACTCACTCCAAGGTCGGCGCCACCTTTTCCATATGCCGGCTGACCAGGGCGGCGCAGGACTCGATGAAGTTCTGCTCCAGTGCAGTGAAGGTGTCCGCAAAGTAGCTCTCGATACACAGTTCTGCCACCACGCGGTTCTTCACGAACATCGGCACTATGATATTGGATTTCACCAGATCCGATCCCAGGTAGCGAGGATCGGCCCCAACATTGTTGACCACTACGGTTTCCCCGGAAGTGGCTGCAGCTCCGCACAATCCTTTGTCGAGCGGGATACGCAGCGTGGGCATGAAGCTGCCGACGTAAGGTCCCAGCACCAGAGCTTCGTCAGGGGAGACTTCCATCCAATAAAAACCAACCCAGTTGTAGCGTGCCATCTCTTCATGGAGACGCTGGGAGATGTGCTGCATAAGAGTGACAGATTTCGCCCCATCGGCGGAGTGGCCGTATGCCTCAAATTCTTTCAGCAGTTCTTCGTACCGTGACATCGGACCCGGAATCTCCTTTTTGGCTTTAGAGACAACCCGCCATTCTATGCTCATTTCGCGGCTCGTTACTGTTTAGTACCGGTACCCCCCTCCCCCCCTCGCTATTGGAATCATAGAGTTAGAGGGAAAAATCCGGTTCGGTCTTTGATTTAAAAGGACTTAAATCAAAGTATTCCGAAATAAGGACTTAACTGCCCAAAGAGCGCTGAAAATGGTTTTGGGGCAGCTTCGAGGGTCGTCTTGATTCTCCGACGCACCTCGAAACTGCCCCAATCAGGTTCTATTGTCTCGTGCGATGGGTCTTAAGTCAATTTATTTCGAGCACAGCCTGTCTGCGACGAGAAGACGCAGGACTGGGGTTCGTTGTTTTTGAACATGGTCATGCTAATATGACTATATCTTAGGATTCGGAGGCAGTGCTGTGAAAGAAATGGCGGCGGGCGTATTCAAGGCGCAATGCCTGGCGATTATGGACCAGGTTCTCGAAAGCGGGGAGCCGGTGTTGATCACGAAACGCGGTAAGCCGGTGGCCAAACTGGTTCCGGCGGAGCAACCGGCCGATGAGATTTTTGGCTACATGGCGGGCAAGGTTAAGATCGTGGGCGATATCGTGGGGCCAGTTACTCCGCCAAAAGATTGGGAGTGCAAGTGATCTTTCTCGACACGCATGTCCTGATCTGGATGGCGAGCGACCCGAAGCGGCTGTCGAAGAAGGCGCGTGAGGCCATACGGGAAGCGCGCGAGAAAACAGGTGTGGCCATCGCCGCAATCACCCTCTGGGAGTTAGCTTGGCTGGCGGAGAATGGCCGCATTCAGGTGGCGGGCAGCGTGGAGTCGTTCGTTCGTGAAACCGCTTCGCGGGTCATGGTTGAGCCCATCACTGCGGAGATTGCGGCTTTGGCTGTGCAATTACCGGCGGGCTTTCCGAAAGACCCGGCCGACCGGCTGATTGCAGCTACGGCCATGGTGGAAGGCGCGCCACTGGTCACGGCGGATGAGCGCATTCGCGGGGCTAAGGTCGTGCAGACTATCTGGTAGTAGCGCGCCCGGCGCGAGTCGATTGTGATGAAACCGTCAGCTCCCGGAGTGAACCCAGGTTAGCGCCCAAAACACGGGCGCGAGTCTGGGGCACCGTGCTTAGAGAGGCTCCGGCCATCGTTGTGCACCATGGTAGATGGCGAGGATCACGATACGGTCATGATCGACGGCGTAGGCTGCGATGAAGGGGGTATTCGAAATGACCAGCTCACGAGTGCCCGGAACCCGGCCTGATCTGCCCGACATGGGGAAGGCGGCGAGTTGTTGAATGGTGGAGACGATCCGCGTCGTGATCCGCTCAGCAACCTCTTCGCTGTTCGAGAGAGCAATGTAATCATGGGCCTGATCGAGTTGGCGTGTCGCTTCCTGAGTCCATTCGATCGTCGGCCGGGTCATCGGCTTGACGATCTGCTTGATGATCGACTGGCGCGGCCCGTCTTCTTGAGTCGATTTACGACTTCCTCGTGGCTAACGACGCGGCCTTTCCGCATCTCTTCCAGCCCCTTGCGAACCAGCGCGTCCTGGTAGGCGTGCAGCTCGATATAGTTGGAGATCGCCTCGTTGATGAGATAGCTGCGCGGACGGTCCTGCGCGGCGGCCAGCGAATCAAGCGTTTCAATCTTTTCGGCGTCAGCGCGGAAGCTGATGGTTTTCTCGGAAGAACTCATGACGGGGGAATAATAGCATGTATTATCGTGTGTTACAAATCCGGTTTTTCATTGGATGGTGCGGACACCCGGCGCGAGTCGATTGCGATGAAACCGTCAGCTCCCGGGGTGAACCCAGGTTAGCGCCCAAAACACGGGCGCGAACCTGGGGCACCGTGCACCCTCTATAGTTACCTACTTAATCGTGACCAGCTTCTCGACTAACCCCGAGTAGTCTTTCTTTTCCAGCCCGTGAACCTGCTTGTTATATTCGTCCACTTTGCTGGAGTAATTCATCGAGCAGAATTTCGGGCCGCACATGGAGCAGAAGGCGGCTGACTTATATTGCTCCTGCGGCAGAGTTTCATCGTGCATGGAGCGGGCGGTCTCGGGATCTAATGAAAGTTCGAACTGCTTTTCCCAATCGAACTTATAGCGGGCATAACTCAGGGCGTCGTCGCGGTCGCGGACTCCGGGACGCTCGCGGGCTATGTCGGCGGCGTGGGCGGCGATCTTGTAGGCTATGATTCCGTCTTTCACATCTTTTTCATTGGGCAGGCCGAGATGCTCTTTCGGCGTTACGTAACAAAGCATCGACGCGCCGTACCATCCAATCATGGCCGCTCCAATGGCGGAGGTGATGTGGTCGTAGCCGGGAGCGATGTCGGTGACCAGAGGGCCGAGCGTGTAGAACGGCGCCTCGTCGCACCACTCGTTTTCTTTGTCCACCTGCTCTTTGATCTTGTTAATCGGAATGTGGCCGGGGCCTTCGATCATTACCTGCACGTCGTGCTTCCAGGCTATGCGAGTTAGTTCGCCCAGGGTTTTTAGTTCAGCGAACTGGGCTTCGTCGCTGGCGTCGGCGAGGCAGCCGGGGCGCAGACCGTCGCCTAGCGAGAAGCTTACGTCGTACTTCGCGAAAATCTTGCAGATGTCTTCGAAGCAATCGTAAAGAAAATTCTGCTTGTGGTGGTGAGTCATCCACTGCGCTAGAATCGCGCCGCCGCGGCTGACGATACCGGTGATGCGCTTCGAAACCATGGGCACATATTGAATGAGGACGCCCGCGTGAATGGTCATGTAATCCACGCCCTGCTGCGCCTGCTCTTCGATTACCTCGAGCATCACGCTGGCGGTGAGATCTTCGACGCGCCGGACGCGCGAGATCGCCTCATAAATCGGAACCGTGCCGATGGGGACGGGCGAATGCCGTATGATGGCTTCGCGAATGGTATGAATGTCGCCGCCGGTCGAGAGGTCCATCACGGTATCGGCGCCGTAGTGGACGGCGGTGTGCAGCTTCTTGAGCTCTTCTTCCACGTTTGAAGTGACGGCCGAGTTGCCGATGTTGGCGTTGATCTTGCAGAGCGAGGCCACGCCGATGGCCATCGGCTCCAATTCGGGATGGTTGATGTTCGCGGGGATGATCATGCGGCCGCGAGCGACTTCATCGCGCACTAATTCGGGCGTGATCTTCTCGCGGTGAGCGATGTATTGCATCTCGTCGGTGATCACGCCGCGGCGCGCGTAATGCATCTGCGAGAAGTTGCCGTCTTTATTCCGGGCGTTTTCGGCCTTGCGCTTGGCCAGCCACTCTGCGCGCGGTTTCAGGACCGCATCTAAATTATTGCCATTAGCGCCGTTTGTACCATTGTCTGCGGACATTTTCGTTGTACCATCCTTCGCGAAGTCTGGCAGCCTGTGCCGAGCCCCTAAAAGGGGCGTCTGATTTCGAAGAAGCTCCGGCATCGCTAAAGCGATGCCCTGACAGGAATCCCACTTCCGCCACGGCTGCTAACTTTGAAATTATACCTTGCTTCCGGGATGCGGATTATTTCCCGGGAAGTCGGGCTGGAGAGTTGCGGCACCGGAAGAAATGTATCCTGGGGCGAGGGGAGGGAATCGAAGTAGAATATCGTTATAACGACAATTGTGGGGACCCGTCTTAATAAAGACAGATCCCGCAGGAGGAGAGAATGATGAAACGGCTGATGGGCACGAGTAACGACGTGAGCTTGACGATGCTGCGATTGGTTCTGGGAGTGGTGTTCTTCGCCCACGGGGCGCAAAAAATGCTGGGCTGGTTTGGAGGCTTTGGGTTTCACGGCACCATGGGATCGTTTGCTCACATGGGAATGCCTGCTCCGGTCGCATTTCTGGTCATCTGCACCGAGTTCTTTGGCGGCCTGGGACTGATTGTCGGATTGCTCACTCGCATCGCTGCCCTTGGAATTGGCGGGGAAATGATCGGGGCGATCTTTATGGTTCACCTGCCGAACGGCTTTTTCATGAACTGGATGGGCATGCAGAAAGGCGAGGGAATTGAATATCATCTGCTGGTGCTGGCCATGGCCGCGGCGCTGTTGCTGCGCGGGGCCGGCGCGTTCTCGCTGGACCGGGCGCTTTCGAAGTGAGTTGCATACTGCTCAACGGCGAATGCCTAACTGAAGAAGCACGGCTTTCTCTACGGCTGCCATATCGGCGAACGAGATGCTTCCGACCTTATTGCGAAGCCTAGCTTTGGAAGCGGTCGCGATCTGGTCGGCCTTAGCTTTACTCTGCTGGCCGTTGAGCGTGACCATCGCTTCACCGGGATAAAGCTTTTCCGTTTGACTGGTGAGCGGGACGACAATCACGCGGTTCAGAGCGGCATTCGCGCCGTTGTTGCTGAGAATGAGAGCGGGGCGGGTCTTTTGAATTTCTCCTCCCACTGAGGAATCAAAGGACACCCACCACACCTCACCCCTCCGCGGATGCATCGCCGATCAGTCCCTCCGACCACTCTTCCGCTTCGTGCTCGCGGGCCGCATCCTTGGCCATCGCAGTGTATCCTTCGATCAATCCACCGGGGCCATTCATCGCGAGATCGTCAATCCTGCTCAGGATGATCTCTTTTAATTCGTCGGGAAGGATGAACCAAGTTGGGTTCCCGCGCGACTGCGGATTTCCAATACCCGATCCTTCATTGCCGTTCCACCGGATTCCGATCGCCTCCGAGCCCTCCCAGTCGATGCTCGCAACGGACCAGCCTCCTGGTCCTGAGTTGTAGAGGATCTCGACCGAGCGGATCGACGCTTTCGGAGCCCAAACTGTAGCAGGCTCCACATACGCCATATACGTGACCTCACTACAGACATCTTATGTGGTGATGTTACGTAATGTCAATGCGTATTGTCGCCGTGTGTAAACTATGGATTAAGGTCCTAATTCCTCAGCGTTTTACCTGTCTTCAGGGTGAACTGAATTCTTTCCTGCGTTTTCTTTTCGCCGCACAGGGACTTGAAGGCCTCGCGCTCCAGATCGAGCAGGTACTGTTCGGTGACTGGCGTGCCGGGCGTGACATTTCCGCCGCAGATTACTTCGGCGATTTTCGTGGCTAACTTCTGCTCGTGATCGCTGATGAAGTCACCCTGCCGCAACATGTAGGCGCCCATTTTTAGAGCGGCGAGGATGTTCTCGCCGGGAGCGGGAATGTGCGTCCGCATCACCGGAGGCTCATAACCGGCGCGTAGCAGTTCCAGCGCGCGCGTTTTGGCGTCGGAGAGGACGCGCTCGCGATTCATGGTGATGCGATCGGAACTCGACAGGAACCCTAGTCCGCGAGCTTCATCCGCCGAGGTGGCGACCTTTGCGGTAGCGATGGTTTCGAAAATTTTCTTCATCGCCTCCATTAGCTCGACCGATTCGCCTCGGCCGTCGGGGCGAATGGACGCTGCGCTGTCCACCGCGCGCAGCAGCATTTCCTTACAGCCACCGCCTCCGGGAAGCAGACCGACTCCGACTTCGACCAGCCCCATGTAGAGCTCGGCGTGGGGTTGGCGAGCGGCCGCATGCAGCGAGATTTCGCAACCGCCGCCGAGCGCGAGTCCGAAGGGCGCGATTACCACCGGCTTGGGTGAAAACTTGATGGCCTGCGTCATGCCCTGAAACTGACGGATGGCGAGGTCAACGTCGTCCCACTCTTCCTCCTGGACGGACATAAGCAGCAGCATGAGGTTCGCGCCGACGGAGAAATTGTGCGCGTCGTTGGTGATGACGAAGGCGTCGAAGGCATCGCCCGGTCCGCCCGGCTTCAGCGTCTGGAGGATCAGCGAAATAAGGTCGGCGCCGAGGGCGTTCATTTTGGAGTGGAACTCGATGCAGCCGACGCCGTCGCCCAGGTCGACCAGCGAGGCGCCGGAATTTTTCTTGACCACGCCGTTGGACTTTTTGGCGACTTCGACGGACCAGACTCCCTCGGGAACAGCCACCGGTTGCCAGTTGCCGGTTGGCAGATCCCAATATTTGCGGCCCGATGGCGTCTTTGGATCATCCTCATACCAGGACTTCTTTCCGGAGGCGAGCAGCTTCTCCGCATTGGCCGCGACCGGATGCCCTTCTTTTTTCATGCGAGCGACAGTCGCTTCGACGCCGGCCGCGTCCCAGAGTTGGAAGGGGCCGAGTTCCCAGTTGAAGCCGAGGTGCATGGCGCGATCAATCTCCACAACTGAATCTGAAATTTCGGGGATGCGATTGGCGGAATAGGTCCACAGGTCGGAGAGCGCGGCCCAGAGGAAAGCGCCTGCCTTATCGGCCTTATGCGGCGCGCCGCCACCCTCGGCGCCTATGCCGAGCAACATGCGTAGTCGCGCTCCCGTCTCTTCGACGTTTTTCGCCATCTCGAGCGCCGCGAATTTCGGCTTATGCCGCGGATGATATTCCAGCGTTTTCCAGTCGAGCGCGAGGCGCTCGTCCTCTTTGTGCTTGCCATCGCCATGTTTTCCGTGCTCGCTTTTGTGCTTCTTGTAGAATCCGCCGTGGGTTTTGTCGCCTAGCCACTTGCGTTCGAGCATCTGGCGAAAGAAAGCGGGAATCTGCAATTCGCTGCGCTCGTCGCGCACGTTCTGGGTCATGTTCGAGACCACGTGCCCGAGGACGTCGAGGCCCACCATGTCGATCGTCCGGAAGGTGGCCGAGCGCGGCCAGCCCACGGCTTGGCCGGTGAGCGCGTCGATCTCTTCGACGGTCAGGTCCATTTCCTGCATGAGCCGCATCACGTTGAGCACGGAAAATGTGCCGATGCGATTGGCGATGAAGTTGGGAGTATCTTTCGCGAGCACGACGCCCTTGCCCAGTTGCGCGTCGCAGAAGTGGGTAACGGCCTCGATCAGCGCGGGGTCCGCTTCCGGGGTGGGGATCAGCTCCAGCAGCCGCATATAGCGCGGCGGATTGAAAAAGTGCGTGCCGAACCACGAGTGCCGGAAGTCCTTGGAAAACCCCTCGGCGATCTTTGCCACCGGCAGGCCGCTGGTGTTGGTGGTGACGATGGTGCCCGGCTTGCGGATCGCTTCCACCTTCTTCAGCAGCGAGCGCTTGATTTCGAGGTTCTCGACGATGGCCTCGATAATCCAATCCACGTCGGCCAGACGTTTCAGGTCGTCGTCGAAATTTCCCACGGTGACGAGCCGCGAAAGCGAGGCTTCGAAAAACGCGGCGGGTTTTGACTTTCTGGCTCCGTCGAGTCCGGCGGCCGCGATTTTGTTGCGCGCGGGCCCGGCGGCGTCTGGGGGCGCGTCTGAAGGCACTATATCGAGCAGCAACGAAGGCACTCCCGCGTTGGCGAAATGTGCCGCGATACGGGCGCCCATTGTGCCCGCGCCGAGGATAGCAACTTTGTGGATACGTTTCATAAAGGCGAACTCCTCTAATAACGAACACGACTCAACGTTGCAAAGGCTCGACTGGCCCAGGAGAACGAGCTCGTTCGCTCTCCTTTTAATCGAGCCCCAATGTGGTGGAACTCCGCAGATTACGCCCCGTCTGCCTCAACCGCAAGTTGCTACAGCTTCGCCTCGAAATGCGGCTCGGGTGGGTTTGCCCGGTTTGAATCGACTACCGACGACCAATACTGACGACCAATATTGACGACCAACGACCGCTCCTAGGGGAGTTTATCTACCACCCAGTCGTTCTTTCCAGTCTCGACCAGGATTATTTCGGAAAATCTGCGCGTGACGTGGGACGATCCTCTCGGCGTGACCAGCACGACCGGGAAACTGTAGCGGCCGGGATGTCCGTGGCCGCGCGTGATCTCGAAGGCGCGGTTGGTCGCGTTCGAAAAAAACTGTTCCAGTTTGTCGGCGTTCTGCGAGCGGCGGATGTTATCGCCGAGCAGGACCATGCCGTTTTCGACGTCTCCCGTTTGCCACGCTTGCAGGAAATGGTTGGCGGCGGCCAGGGCAAACACGTAGCCGGGATCTGAGGGAGCTGCTGGTTGGGCATGATGGCCTTGCGATCGCGCCCAGACTGGGGTCGTCTGAGAGATCGTCAGAAGAAAAAGACATGCTGCTATCCGGATCTTCACGCTAAGGCTGTTCCTCGCTCTTTGCCGGTGATGAAGTTTGTAACTACTTACTCTACTGGAAAAAAATGGAACGCCAGCAGCCATTTGTAGAGACGCGGCTTTGCCGCGTCTGAGACGGGGCAAGCCCCGTCTCTACAGATGGGACAAAAGAACGCGAGGCGAGCTGCGCTCGCTCTGGACAGCCGAAGGCGGCTGTCCTACGCGGGCAGGATATAGCTATTGTGAATCCGTCCTAGCCGCCGTGTCTTTTGCTTTTCTTAGAACTGATTGACAGCTGAGAGCTGAGACCTGAGAGCTAACTTCGTGTAAGATTCTTTAGGCGAGTACAGTGCACCGCTTCTGCGGGTGTTGATCCTGCCGGGCTGATTCGAGCTGGCGCGGCGTTCGTCGATACTGGGCTTCTGCATACTCCCCAATTACCAGGTAGAACCGCGGCCTTGGGGCTGGCGGCACATTCCTGTCAGGAGAGACTGAATGGCGAAAATTGCAAAGACAGCCGACCGGAAGAAGGTCATGGATACCACGAAATCGACCGCATGTCCGAAGTGCGGCAAGGAAACCCGGATCGTCAAGCGCATGAAAGATCGCGAGCGCGGCGTGCCCGGCGGAATCTACATTTCGTGCTCGGGCTGCGAGTTTTTTGAAAAGCTGTGAGAGCAGTACCCGGTTGCCAGTACCCAGTAACCAGCAAAAAACCTAAGCACACAACAGCGGAAGAGGCGCGGCTAGTGGTCGCGCCTTTTGCTTTTTTCTGGGTACTGGATACTGGCTACTGGGTACTGGGTACTGGGTACTGATTCGCTCTACCCCATCTGTCCTAGAATCGCGCGCGCTTCGGCCGCCGGGTCCGCGGCTTCGGTGATTGGGCGCCCTACTACGATGTGCGAGGCTCCGGCGGCAATGGCTTCGGCTGGAGTGACGACGCGCGCCTGGTCGTTCGGTCCGCTGCCCGCAAGGCGCACTCCGGGGGTCACAATGGCGAAGTCGCGGCCAAATTCCTTGCGCAGAGGGGCAGCTTCGAGCGCCGATGCGACCACGCCCTTGCATCCATTCGAAAGCGCCAGGGCGGTCAGCCTGAGGACTTGATCGACCACTGCTCCGCGCAGGCCAACCTTGCCCATTTCGACGTCATCGAGGCTGGTGAGCACGGTGACCGCGAGGACGAGCACGTCGGGCCTGGCGGCTTGCGCGGCTTCGACGGCAGCACGCAACATTTTGCCGCCTCCCGAGGCGTGCACGGTCAGCATACTCACGCCCAGCTGAGCGGCCTCGCGGACAGCTGCTCCTACCGTGTTTGGGATGTCGTGATACTTGAGGTCGAGAAAGACGCGGCGGCCCGAACCCACCAGTTCGCAGACAATGGAAGGACCTTCGGCAGTATAGAGCTGCATGCCGACCTTATACGCGAGGGCAGAGTCGCCGACGGCCACCACGATCTTCCGGGCGGCCGCGGCCGTCGATACATCCAAGGCAACGATGAGACGCTGGCGCGGGTCCATGCTTCGAACCTTCGTTTCGAAACTTCGTTTCGAACTCTCGTTTCGAAACTCCCGGTTTCGAACTCTCGTTGTCGAGTTTATCGGGTTTAGTTGAGGTTGGCTACGGGGGATTGCAGCAGCGCCTCGTCCGTGGGTTGGTAGAGATCCAGGCGGACCGTTTGTACTCCTCGCTCTTTGAAACCCAGTGCGTGCGCGGCGCTGGAGGAAACGTCGATGATCCGGCCGTCCACAACGGGACCCCGGTCATTGATACGAACCACCACGACCTTGCCGTTCTTCAGGTTGGTGACCTTGACCAACGTGCCCAGCGGAAGCTTGGGGTGAGCGGCGGTGAAAGCGCACATGTCGAAGGGTTCTCCGCTGGCTGTCGGTTTGCCCTGGAACAGCTCTCCGTACCAGGAGGCGGTTCCTGTTTGATAGCCTTTGGACTTCGAGTTGTTGGTCTTGCGTGTTTTATGCCTGCCGGTCTCAATGACCGTTGGCGTTGTGACCTTGGCGGCTTCCAGGCTGCTTGGCCCGGATGCGGCTCCGGCCCCCAGACTGGCGACTGATAAAAGCACCGCCAGACCTTCGGCTAAACGTCGTCGCATTCAGTTACCTCTCATCGTGAAAGTCGAAATCTTTGGTCGCATGCTCCTTTAGTCAGACGATCCCAAGATGCTACCGGGGCAGCGGGTGCCTGTCAATGAAAAAGGCTCGCGGCTTTATTAACTAAATGGTAATTAATCAATGACTTAGCCCTATGAACAGTATGGGTTTGCACTCGTATGTCATTGAAAGCAGTCAGGAGGAACTATATACTTATTAGTTACTATGAGAATTCCGGGCTCCGCAGAATTCTTGCAACTGGTTATCGAATGTTACACTTACATTAAAGTGTTGCTAAACTATTTATAATCATAGTGTTAGCGCGACTATCTATTACTGACTAGTAACCACAAAACGCCAGAATTCTTTGCTTTGGAAGAATCATCACGGCTCGCGCCACGTCCGACCGAGAAAACCGGAAGTGCTGTTCCCCTGTTTGAACTTTCGGTTTAGAGTGACGACATGGATGTGACCCCACCTGTGGTGCTGACGATTGCCGGATTCGACCCCTCCTCGGGCGCTGGAATTACCGCCGATATCAAAACGATCGCGGCCCATGGGTGCTACGGCGTTTCCTGCATCACCGCTTTAACGGTGCAGTCGACGCGGGGAGTGCGGCGGGTCGAGGGCGTTGATCCCAACATCATTGCTGAGACCTTGCAGGAGCTGGTTTCAGACCTGGCGGTCGAAGCCATCCACATTGGCATGCTGGGCAATGAGCAGGTGGTTGCGGCGGTCGCGGATTTTCTGGGCGATTTTGCAGGCGCCTTTCCGGAGTATGCTCGGCTGCCTCACGTGGTGCTGGATCCAATTCTGAAGTCTAGTTCCGGAGCGGATTTATTGGATGCTGCGGGGACGAAGTTATTGCGCGAGAGATTGCTTCCGCTGGCGGAGGTAATCACGCCGAACCTTGACGAAGCTGGAGTTTTGACTGGGATGGCGGTGACGAATCTCGACCAGATGCACGAGGCGGCCGCTCGTCTGCACTCTCTGGGAGCGGCGAATGTGGTGGTCACCGGAGGCCATCTGGAGAAGGCGATCGACCTTCTCAGCTTTAAGACCGCTCGCGGCACCGAGCAGGAGATTTTCAAGGCGGACCGTCAGCGCTCGAATTCCACCCACGGCACTGGGTGTGCGTTTGCCACTGCGCTGGCCTGCCACCTGGCGCAGGGGCGCGGACTACCCGAGGCAGTTCTTCTCTCCAAAGTGTATGTTTCAGCCGCGATTGCGAATGCCCATCCGCTGGGCAAGGGAGTGGGGCCGTTGCATCACCTCTACCGCATGGGGCAGCAACGGCGGCCGAGCGCCGTCATCTCTGAGGGAGAGCGCGCGAATTCGCGAAACTGAGTGGAATCTTCCGGTGGAGATGCGGGAGAATAGAACTGCAAAGTGGAGACAGTCATGCGCTGGTACCACTACCTGGCGTACTTCTTTGGGGGCGCCTTCCTGGCGAACGCGCTGCCCCATCTCGGCAATGGGATCTCGGGGCATGCCTTCCAGAGTCCCTTCGCGACCCCGCCCGGAGTAGGGTTGTCGTCCTCGACGGTCAACGTCCTGTGGGGGTTCTTCAACCTTGCGGTCGGCTATGTGCTGGTGTGCCGGGTCGGGAACTTCGACTTGGGCAAAACCCGGCACGTCCTTGTCCTCGGGGCTGGCATCCTGGTCATGTCGCTAATGCTGGCCCGCGCGTTCGGACGGTTCCACGGTGGGCTGTGAGTAGTGGTCTTGTTAGTCTTGGGGTGGTGACGGGAAGCCAAAGGCCGAGGCCAAGGGCCAGAAAGCTGAGAACTACCTCTTCAGCAGGCACCCGGCGACAAAGGCTGCGACCGCTGCGAGCAGCCACTCGATCCGCCACAGTTGGATGGCCTGCCAGTCGAGTACGGTGCGAGCGCTAAAGAACACGCTGACCGCCAGCGCTCCCACCACGCAGAGCACGCCAACGAGAAAAGCGATGAGGGCAGGCGTCGTGAGCCCGAGCCGCTCCCCGAGCGAGGCGAACTCAGCCAGGCCAGGGATTTCCAGCGTGCGCACACCAGCGCCCAGATCGGGACGGCTGGCGCCGCAAGCATGACAATAGAGGGAACTGACGATGAACTCAGTTCCGCAACTGCAGGTTGCGCTTCGCTCGTCGTCTCTTCCCCCGCAGCCTCTTCCCCGGCTGGCGACAGCCGCGGACGCCGACATGGGCGGACGCCAAAATTCTTGCCGAGTCTGATCGGCTGCTTCTGCCATAAGGAGCTCTTCTTCCGACCCTTTCCGGATCGCAAGCGAATCACCAAAGCAAGTTATTGCAAAGACGAACAGTTACGAGCTGGCCAAGGGGGAGGGCGGCCGCTTCGGAGGGCAAGAATTACGCTATCCAGCCCTGAATTTCCCATTTTGCACTACCCGGCCGGACCTGCGGACGTACCTGGTTTGGTTCCCGGCGGCGGTCAGCTGTCAGCTCTCAGCTGTCAGCTTTCAGTAAACCCATGGGCGTTCTGGCCTACTGATAGCTGAGAGCTGACGGCTGAGAGCTACTTTCGGATGTGCCCAAACGGATCCTCGCGAAAAGCTCGAATCAGTTAAACTCAATGAGCGTGGTCTTCTTCCTCTTCCGGCATCGCCCCGCTTTGACAGCCATCATGCTGCTGGTTCTTGCCCCGGTGTTTCTGGCCAACTTTTGTCTGGCAGCGGACCCGGCGGTGTCAACTCCTCTCCGTCCTCCCGATCCGTTGAACCCGGCCGCTTTCGAGCACTACTATAACCTCGACCACGACGCGGCGGTTCAGGATTTCGAGAAGATACTGGCGCGTCATCCGAACGATCCGTTTGCCTTGAATCACCTGCTCTCGGCGATTCTGGTGCGGGAGTTGTATCGCATGGGCGCGATGAATACTGGGGATTACTCGAACGACAATTTCATTGGACAAGCGCACCGTCCCGCCGATCCGGCGCAGAAAGAACGCATCAAACAACTGGTGCAGCAGGCAGAAAAACTGGAAAACGCCGAACTGGCGCGCGATCCGAACAACGTGGATATGCTCTACGCGCGCGGGGTTACGCGCGGACAGTTTGCGCTTTATACCGCGCTGATCGAGCGCGCCTGGTTTTCCGCTCTGCGCAATGCGGTGGGAGCGCGCCACGATCATGAGCGGGTTCTCGAGCTCGATCCGCACTATACCGACGCCAAGCTGGTGGTGGGGGCGCATAACTACGTCATGGGAAACCTGCCGCTGACGGTAAAGATCGCCGTCGCGCTCGTTGGATTGAGTGGAGACAAAGACAAGGGACTTCGGTATTTGAACGATGCTTACCGCGGCAATGGCGAAACCAGCGTGGACGCGGGCATTGTTCTCATGGTGTTCCTGCGCCGCGAACACCGCTACGCCGAGGCTTTGCAGATCACCGGTACGCTCGGTCCGCGGTTTCCGCGCAACTATCTGCTGCCGCTGGAAGATGCGAACCTGCTGCGCGCGTCCGGCAAGAGTGGCGAGGCCGAGGAAGAGTATCGCCGGGTGTGGCAGAACGGGCGCGAGGGGAAGTACGGCAGCCTGCATTACGAAATCGCGGCCATCGGACTGGGCGACCTGCTGCGCAGCGAGAAAAAATATCAGGCTGCAGCCGCGGCTTATGAGCTGGTGAGCGAGGTGGCGGGCGCCGATCCGGAATTGCTGCAGAAAGCGAATCTGGGGGCCGGCGAGATGTATGACCAGCTCCAAAAGCGGGACTTGGCGGTAAAGAAATACGAGGCGGTGGTGGCCCTAAATTCAGGCAATGCCGAAGCGGACAAGGCTCGTAGGAGAATGAAAGACGCGTACCGGGAATAGGGGCAAAACGGTCGCTGGTCAATGGTCGCTAGTCGTTAGCGAAAATCGAATGGGCGCTTGCGCAGCTTAATTGCAAAAGGCCAACGACTAGCGACCAACGACCAACGACTGGTTGGAACATTTTCCCCGCTATCGCCGTATTATCAAACAGGGAGACACAATATGTACTGCAACGCTTGCGGCAAGGTGATCGCTGAGGACGGGCGCTTTTGCTCCCACTGCGGTAACGTGGTGGGGATTCCGCCCACGCCGAAGAAACTGATGCGCTCACGCGCCGACCGAAAAATCGGGGGCGTTTGTGCCGGGCTGGCTCGGTATCTCGATCTTGATATATCGCTGGTGCGCATCCTCTGGTTCTTCATCACGCTGGCGTGTGGAATTTTTCCGGGCATCGTGGCATACGTGCTCGCGTGGATCATCATTCCGGAGGAGCCGTTGCTATTGCCAGTGGCAGCGTCGCAACAGCCGGTGACGAGCTAGCTGTAGAGACGGGGCTTGCCCCGTCTCTTGCAGCCAGCGAGAGAACTGGCGGTGCGAGCGGAGACGCGACAAGTCGCGTCTCTACAGGAATTCGTCATTCTGTTGTAATCTCCTCCCATGGAACGCTTGCGCAGCGACGACGCCGAGCTCTTCTTTGAAATTCGCGGGAACGGGCCGCCGGTCGTTCTTCTTCATCCTTTTCCCAGCAACCACGAATTCTGGCATCCGATGGCGGCGGCGCTCGATTCGCGCTACCGGCTGATTCTTCCCGATCTGCGCGGGCACGGCGATTCGGAAATTGGCGAAGGGCCTGCGCTCATGAAGAAGCACGCCAGCGACCTTGCCCGCGTGCTCGATGCGGCTAGCGTTGGCCAGGCTGCGTTTGTTGGGTGTTCAATCGGCGGATACATCCTGTTTGAATTCTGGCGCCGCTTTCGCGCGCGGGTGACCTCGCTCGCGCTCTGCGACACGCGGCCTCAGCCTGATACCGCTGAGGCGCGCGCAAATCGGTTGAAAACCGCGGCTACGGTCCTCGAGCAGGGAACTGAACCGTTCATCGAGAGCATGATCCCGAGGCTGATGGGAGCGACGACGGTGACCACGCGTCCGGATGTGGTCGATGGAGCGCGCGCCATGATGCGCAAAATGTCCGCCGAGGACATCAGCCAGGTGCTGCAAGGCATGGCGGAGCGTCCCGACTCGGTCGCGGATTTGAAAACCATCGACGTGCCCACGCTGATTGCGATTGGAGAAGAAGATGTGCTCTCGACCGTCGCCGACGGCGAACTGATGCGGCAGAACATCGCCGGCAGCCAGTTGAAAGTGATCCCGAAGGCGGGACATTATTCGCCGTGGGAGCAGCCGGAAGCGGTCGGCAAAGTGCTGCGGCAGTTTCTGGATGACGTTGCGTTGGCTTAGTGCCGTGACAGTGGAGGGACGGGCGTCTCGCCCGTCCGGCAGTCCAGTGGCCGGGCGGGGACGCCCGGCTCTCCACTAGAACAACGGGGTTTCAATCGCCGACTAGTTCGATTTCCGCAGGGTCGAGTTGGTCGAGGGGGCGGCTGCTGATTCGGGCAAGCCACAAACTCACGAGCGAAACTCCTCCCAACATGGCGACGCAGCCGGGCCATCCTTTCCAACGCCAGAACACGTCGGTCAGGGTCGCGCCCACGCTTCCTCCCAGATAATAGAACGCCACGTAGAGTCCGGCGGCAGAGGAGCGGGCGCGGCCGGCGATGGCTCCCGTCTGCACCGTGGCGGCGGCCTGCGCTATGAAAACGCCCGAAGAAAAAATGGCGAGGCCGGCGATGACGACGGGCAGCGATTTGACCAGGGTGAGGAGCAACCCGGCGATCATCATGGCGCAATAAAGAATGGTGGTGTGGCGAAAGCCGAAGCGATCGAGGAACCGGCCGGACTGGGGAGTGATGACGACTCCGAGCAAATAGACCAGGAAGATGCTGCCCAGTTGTGCCGAGTTCAGATGGAAAGGCGCGGCGGCGAGGTAGAAGTTCGCGTACGTAAAGCAGCCCACCAGCGCGAAGAGCGCGGTTGCGCCCATGCCAAAGTTAGCCAAGAGGCGCGGATTGCGCAGATGTTGTTGGGCGTGGTCGAGAACCTGCCGCAGGTGTTCGGCGCGCACAAAGTTTTTCGCCAGAGGAAGCCAGGCACGGACCAGAACCGCTCCGATCAAGTTGAGGGCGGCGAGCACCAGGAAGGTGGCGCGCCAATGCCAGTGCGTGGCGATGAGGCCGGAGAGGAAGCGCCCGAGAAATCCGCCAATCACGGTTCCCGTTACATACGAAGACATGGCGCGGCCCACGCCGCGTCCGGCCCATTCCTCATTGACGTAGGCGAGCATGACGGCGATGACGCCGGGCACGAAAAGGCCCTGGGCAAAACGCCAGAAGATGAGCGCGCCGAGGCTGGTGGAAGTCGCGGCCAGGGCGGTAGGAATAGTGAGCAGGAAGAGCGAGGGTACGATGACTTTTTTGCGCCCGCGGCGCTCGGCAATCATGCCGATGAAAGGGGCGGTGAGGGCGGTGGCAAAAATCGTCGCGCTCACGGTGAGACTGACCGCGAGTTCGGAGGCATGAAAAGTTTCTCGCAAGAGCGGCAGCAAGGGCTGGGTGCTGTAAACGTTGAGAAACGTACACATGCCGGCCAGCATGGTTGCGACGGTCGCCTTGTCGAGTTTTTCCAAGAGAAACTGGAACCCCACCTCTAACCTTCTGATGATATGCGAAGTGCTGCAGGTGATGCGGCTGCGCATCCGCTGGCCGGAAGTTTTCTCTTTGTTATCCTGTTTATCCTGCTGACCGTGCGGGGTGAGGTACGCGTCACAGCCTGCGGCATGGTCACTCTGCTAGAATCTCCGCGTCATGATGGAAGCCTTTCTTGTTCCTGAAAAAACCGTGGTCAACGCCAAAGGAGACGGGCCGGCGCTCGATGTGAGTGGGGCGGAAGGCCGGATTTTTCTGCTGACGCTCGCCATCACCAACATCATCGAGCAGGAATCGCTCGAGGTCAGCATCTTTGGATCAGCGGATGGCGCCGCGTGGGATCCGAAGCCGGTCGCGGCTTTTCCGCAGAAGTTTTATCGCGAAGAAATTCCGCTGCTGCTCAATCTGGCGGCGCGGCCAGAGATCAAGTTTGTCCGCGCGCATTGGGAAGTGGGCCGGTGGGGGCGCGGGACGGAAACGCCCATGTTCGAATTCCACGTCACGTTGCGGGAAGTTCCGCAGGAGATCCTCGCGGAAGCCGCCGGGCGGGTGCGCACGTCGTAGAAATTTCAGAGGTGAGAGGTCAGATTGCAGAGGTAACACCGCCGATTTTTTACCTCTGCAATCTGACCTCTCACCTCTGACCTCCCACAAAATCTCCGCTATATTAATTTCATGCCTGATGGTCTGAAGCCTGAGGGGTCGAATGTTGTCGTCCGTCCTGCGCGCGGGGTGCGCGGGGTCGTCCGCATCCCTGGCGACAAGTCCATCTCGCACCGTTACGCCATGCTCTCGGCGATTGCGGAGGGCACGAGCAGGTTCCATAATTTTTCAGCGGCGCGCGATTGCGCGAGCACGCTCGAGTGCGTGGCCAAGCTCGGCTGCGAGTGGAAGCGCCTGGGAGACAAAGACAAAGACGATGACGCTGCGATCGAAGTGCGCGGAGTGGGACCGCGGCTGAGCGCTCCGGCCGAGGTGCTCGATTGCGGAAACTCCGGTTCGACCATGCGTATGCTGAGCGGAATTCTTGCCGGCCAGCCATTTACCAGCGAGTTGTGCGGGGATGAATCGCTCTCGCGACGGCCGATGGCGCGCATTATGGCGCCGCTTTCGGAGATGGGCGCGAAGATTTCGTCGAGCGATGGCGGGCGACCTCCACTACGAATTCACGGTGGTCCGCTGAAGGCAATTCACTACCGGCCGGAAGTGGCCAGTGCACAGGTGAAATCGTGCGTGCTGTTTGCGGGGCTGTTTGCCGAAGGCGAGACGGTGGTCGAGGAGCCGATCCGCACGCGCGATCATGGCGAAATTGCGCTCCGGGCTTTTGGAGCGGAAGTCGAGCGGACGGGCAATGCAGCGCGGATTGCTGGCGGACAGCGGCTGCGCGCGATTGAGGCGCATGTGCCCGGCGATCTTTCGAGCGCTGCGTTCTTTCTTTGTGCGGCGGCGCTGTTTCCCGGATCGCAGATCACCTTGCCCGGAATTCTGCTGAATCCGACGCGGGCGCGGCTGCTCGATATCCTGGTGCAGATGGGGTTGAAGATTTCGATCGCGCATCTGGAAGAACACCAGGGGGAACTGGTCGGCACGATTGAGGCGCGTGGAGCGGCGTGGAAGGGAGCCGTGATCGCCGGCGCCGATACGGCCGCGCTGATTGACGAGATTCCGGTGCTGGCAGCGGTTGCGCCTTACTCCGAGGGCGGCCTCGAAGTGCGCGATGCTAAGGAGTTGCGCGTGAAAGAGTCGGATCGCATTGCGTCCGTCGCAAGCAACCTGCGAAAGATGGGCGCGGAGGTCGAAGAGCGTCCCGATGGCATGCGGATTCCGGGCGGGCAGCGTCTGCATGGCGCGGAGCTCGATTCGTTCGGCGATCACCGCATTGCCATGGCGTTCGCCGTGGCCGCGTTGCGCGCGGAAGGCGACACGACGATCCAGGGCGCGGATGCGGCGGGAGTGTCGTATCCGACATTCTTCGAGGAATTGGAAACCGTTGCTGGCCGATAGTCGGTGGTCATTGGTCGTTGGTCGTTAACGTGTGTGCCAGGGAAACTGTGGCTTGCAATCTTCGCTAGCAGTGATAGCATTGACAGCATGGCGACAATCACGATTCGACAACTCGACGAGAAGACCAAGACACGGTTGAGGGTCCGTGCCGCCCATCACGGACGTTCGATGGAGGAAGAGGCCAGGGAGATTTTGCGCTCCGCTCTGACTGCTTCGTCACCGGCAAAGGGGAACCTGGCGGAGGCCATCCAGCGGCGATTCGCAGCGTTCGGCGGGTTCGACTTTGAGTTGCCGCGACGCGATGCTATGCGGCGGGCCCCCGATTTTACGAATAATCGATTTGGCGAATGATCATCCTCGACACCAATGTTCTCTCTGAGCTTATGAGGCCCAAACCCTCCCCTCGGGTGGTGGCGTGGGTTGCGAAACAACCGGCAGCAGAACTATTTACGACGTCAATCACCGAGGCAGAAATCTTTTATGGAATTGAGCTGCTCACCAAGGGCAAGCGCCGCGAGGGGCTGCTGGCGGCGGCGGAAGCTATGTTTGCCGAGGATCTGGCGGGCCGCGTTTTCGGGTTCGAAAGCGACGCAGCGCGAGTTTTTTCCAAGATTGCCGCTGACCGGCGTGCCCTCGGCAGACCGATTAGCCACGCGGATGCGCAGATCGCGGCCATTGCCCAAGTGCGACGGGCCAAGCTCGCGACGCGCAATGTTGAAGACTTCGAGGACTGTGGTCTTGATGTCGTTGACCCCTGGAATGGTTCGTGAACTTGGAAACAGTCATTGGTCGATAGTCGTTGGTCGTTAGCGATGCTTGCCAACGACTAACGACCTTATTGGAGGAAAAACAGTGTTGAATGACAAACCGCAATCTCCCGACGAGCGCCTGCAGCATGAATTCAACCGCTGGGCCGACGACGGCGAGGGCGCGAAGATGGAGCGCCATCATCTCGACATTACCGAGAAAACGATGCGCCGCATGGATTTGCGTTCCGGTGAACGCGTTCTCGACCTCGGCTGCGGATCGGGCTGGGCGACGCGTTTACTGGCGCGCATGGTCGGCGAAGGGCCGCAGGGCTTTGGGCAGGTGGTCGGGGTCGACATTTCCGACGAGATGGTGCGGCAGGCGCGGGCTGCTTCGAAGGAATTCGACAACGTGATGTTCGTTGTCGGATCGGCGGCGCAGATTCCGTGGGAAGAAAACTTTTTTGACAAGGTGCTTTCAGTCGAGTCGTTTTATTACTACCCGGATCAGGAACGCGCGCTGGCCGAACTTTTTCGCGTCATGGCGCCGCATGCGCGGCTGTTCATTCTCATTAATCTCTATAAAGACAATCCATATTCATTGCAATGGGTGCCGAAGCTGAAAGTGCCGGTGCATGTTCGTTCGGCGGCGGAGTACGTCGAACTGTTGAAGAAGCACGCATTCGAAAACGTGGAGTACGCGCAGATTCCCGACGACACGCCCACGCCCGAAAACTATCAGACGACTTCGTTCCATACCCTGGACGATATGCGCGCCTTCAAGCGCGTCGGCGCGCTGCTGCTGATGGCGTCAAAGCCCGATGTGCGGAATCCGGCGCCGGGGTACACGATTTACTGAACTTCTAGCGTTGGTCGAGCAGGTGGATGGTTTCGAGGATGGTATTTCCCACGATTTCCAGGCTCTTGGGGCTTAGCTTGTCCATGGTGTCTTGCGGGGTGTGATGGAAGACGTTGTTGTAGCCGTAATCCAAGTCGATGACGTCGGCACTGGGAACGCCGCGTTTTACGAAGGGAAGGTGGTCGTCTTCGATGGCGGTCTCGCGGGCGTAGAAGTGGGACTGGTAGCCTCCGCGCTCGGCGGCGCTATAGATGAGATCGAGCAACCAGGGAGTGGAGTAGGTGTCGCGGTCGATGTTGAGATCGGCATCCCCGATCATGTCCATTACCATTAGCGCTTTAATCTTCTTGAGCGTGCCGTCTTTCTCCCATTTTTCGGCGAGATGGCGGGTGCCGTAAAGACTGTCGGTGTCGGACCAGGTCTTAACGGCTTCTTCGCCGTCGGTCCAGACGAGCCAGACGCTGTAGCCATCGCGTCTTTTTCCCGATCCCCCGCCGCGCAACTGGTTGGCGAATTCGAGCAGGATGGCGGTGGAAGATCCGCCGTCGTTGGCGCCGACGAACCCGGAGTTGCGCAGTGGATAGACGGTGTCGTAGTGGCCGAGAATGACGATGATGCCGTCTTTTGTGCCGGGAAATTTCGCGATGATGTTGCGAACTGGGAATTTCCCTTCCACGGCGTCGGCGGTAAAGGCGTCGTCTTCGACCTGGTCGCCTTGGAGATGGTCGTCTTTCAGGTGATCCAGGATGTAGCGCTCTAGTTTCTTGTGATTCTCGCTGCCCATGTAGCGCGGGCCAAAGGCGGTAACTTCGCGGGTGTACTGGAAGGCGCGCTTGGAATCGATGTGCGGGAGTGGGGCGTTGTCGGCTGGCGCGGCTTCGGGCGGAACTGGCGTCGGCGCGGCTGATGCGGACTTTTCAGTTGCGCCGGCGGTGGCGCCGGCGGAGGTTCCTTTGGTGCAGGCTAGGGTGCTCGCCAGGGCGATGGCCAGTGTCAACGCCAAACAAATCTTTAACCACAGGGGGCACAGGAAAACACAGGGGATGGCCTGGCTAAGTCCGATTCTAGTTGCGCGTTCGTTCATTGGTTTCGCTGTGCCCTCTGTGATCAGGACTTTTTCTTCTCCGCGCGTTTTTTGCGCTGGTTGGGATGGACCAGCCAGGCGATGCCGGTGCTCAGGATGTACAAGGCGACCATGGGCGCGGCGAAGATGCACATGTTCAGGATGTCGGGAGTGGGCGTGATGATGGCGGCGACAACAAAGATGCCCAGGATGGAGTAGCGGATATTGCGCCACATCCAGCCGGCACTGACGATGCCCATGAGCGCCAGGAAAAAGACCAGGATCGGCATTTCGAAAATCACGCCCAGGCCGACGATGATGGTCAGGAATAGAGAGCTGTACTCGCTGAGCGTGATCATCGGCTGAAAGTCTTTGCCGTAGCCGATCAGGAACACGAGCGCCTGCGGAAGAACGACTTTGTAGCCGAAGTAGCCACCGGAAAGGAATAGAGCTATGGTCGATGCCATGAACGGCATGACGTAGCGCTTTTCGTTGCGGTAAAGGCCGGGCGAAATGAAGCACCAGATCTGGTAGAGCACGAAGGGCGAGGCGACGAACAAGCCGGCCATCATCCCGACTTTCAGATACAGGTTGAAAGGCTCGATGGGATTGACGTAAACGAGCTTGGCCGAGAGGCCATTGCGCTGGAGCGCCTCCATGATCGGACGCTGCATGATGGCGTAGATATTCCCGGCATATCCCCAACAGGCGAAGAAGCCGACGACGATGGCGATGATGGAATAGACGAGCCGCTTGCGGAGTTCCTCGAGATGATCGAGGAAGCCCATGGTGGGCATTTGCTCCTTATCCTTATCGTTATCCTTGGCGGATTCGTTGATGGGTGAGGAGGCGGACAGCTCAGGCATCGGGCGCAACCTTCGGAGCTTCGATCGTCGGAGCTTCAACCCTGGGAGCGGAAGCGGGCTCGGGAGACGGGGCAAGCCCCGTCTCTACGGTGGCATTTTCAGCAGCGGCCTCGGCAACTTGGAGCTTTTCGGCGGGTGGGGGATTGAAAATGCGGTTGGCTAGCGATCCGAGGGGGGCCTGGAGTGGCGGCAGGATCTGCTGCCGTGGGCGGCCACTGCTGGCGTTGCCGCTCGGATCCAGCGAGTTGATTTCAGACTCGATCTGCGAGCGGAATTCATTGGAAGCACGCCGGAACTCGTTGAGGAAGCGCGCGACCTGGCGGCCAATCTCCGGCATTTTCTTGGGGCCGAAAAGGATCAGCACCAGAAGAAACAGGAAGATCATCTCGCCAGAGAAGCCGAAATTCATAGCCCTATCATAATGCGGGACGTGGGAAACGGGAAACTCGCGCAGTTGGGACTCCACGCCGACGAGGCCTGCGAAGGACTTGCTTTTTCGCCGAGGCTGGGAAACAGCAGGTCCTTCGCTTCGCTCAGGATGACAAATCCAACTAGGTGGCTATCGTCCTCCGAAGGTGTAGCCGATGGAGCCGCCGAAGCGGGTGACGTACCAGGAACTGTAGTCCGTGTTGTTGTTGACCAGGTAAATGCGTGCCTCGGGGCGGATGAAGAAGCCGCCCTTGGGATAAAACTTGATGCCGGCGCCGAAGTCCCCGTCGAAGTGGTTACTGGACTGGTAATTAGAGCAACTATAGGGGCCGCAGGTGGTTCCCGTATAGAAGCGGGTGCTCAGCGCGCCGATGCCGCCGACAAGTTCCAGATAGGTGTGGCTTGCGAGTTTGGGCGAGTAGACGGCATTGAAGTTATAAAGAAGGGGACGAAAATTGAAACCGGAGCCGAGGTAATTATCGGCTTGGGATGCTCTCCAGTAGACTTCGGTCCCGATACCAAGATGGTGCCAGAAGATCACGTCGCCGCTAAAACCGGGATAGGCGCCGCCGGTGAGCGACGGGCCCGTCAAGTTGGCCGAGGGCGCGGTCAGCGTGCTGACGCCGAAAGCCAAGTCGACTTTCTGAGCTTGCGCGAAATTCGAGAACGCCGCCAGGGCAGCGCAGGCAAACGTCATGAGAACGGCAACACGTAGTGTCTGTTTCAATCGAAACCTCCAATGAAATAGTTAGTTTGAAGACTTAGATGCAGGCTGGAGGTGCGACGCTGCCGGGTGGAAGGGAGATTTACAAGAATTTACGGCGGCCGGAAGACCATGGACTGACGGGTATTATCGGAACGCTGGTTTGATTCACGAAAATGCGTGCCTGCATATAGGGGCGAATGTTGGGCGAATGTTCTTGACTTAGCCGAGAGCTTGCGGGCGGATCAGTAAGCCAGCAGGATGCGCAGGTCGCGAAGATTATTTCCGGTGGGTCCGGTGATGATGGCGTCGCCTAGCGCGTCGAAAAGAGGATAGGCGTTGAAGCCGGAGAGCGCGTGCTGTACGGCTTCGGCGCCACCAGCGCGGGTTTTTACTCGATCTTTTATTCGATCTTTTACTCGATTGAGGGTGCTGCCATCGACTACGGCGCCGGCGGCCGGACTGTTGCCGTCGATGCCGTCGGTGCCGGCGCTCAGCACGGTGATGTCGTGTCCCGATATTGGTTCGGCGCAGGCGAGGGCGAACTGCTGGTTGCGTCCGCCGATGCCGCCGTTGCGGACGGTCACGGTCACCTCGCCGCCGGAGATCAAACAGACGCGCGATACGGTGCGGCGCAGTTCGTGCAGTCGGTTGAGCAAGTAGGTCGCGGCTTTGTCATAGGGCCAGTCGTCGCAGGAGTTATCGACTTCGACGGCGAAACCGGCGCGGGTGGCGGCTATGGCGGCTTCATCGATGGCCACTTTGTTTGAGAGCACGGTCCACCAGCGCGCGCGGACGAACGCGGGGTCGTCGGATTTGGGCGTCTCGTCGAGAGCGTGCTGTTGGAAGAGATTGGCAACGGGGGCAGGGAATTGATCGACGAGGTTGTATTGGGCGGCGATGCGCTCGCAGTCGTGGATGGAAGTGGAATCGGGCATGGTGGGGCCGGAGGCGAGCGCGTCGGGCGTTTCGTCGGGCACGTCGGAGACAAGAATCGAGACCTGCTGGGCGGGATAAGCGGCCTGAGCGAGGCGTCCGCCCTTGACAGCGGAGAGATGCTTGCGGATGGCGTTGATCTCGGCGATGGGCGCGCCCGAATTCACAAGCGCGCGGTAGGTGGAGATGAGATCGGGCAGAGAAATTTCGTCGTTTTCCGAAGTGGAGACGGTTTTTTCAACGATGGAGGAGCCACCGCCGGAGATCATGAAGATGACGAGCGCAGTGGAGTCGAGAGCGCTCAGCGAGTTGAGGATGGCGTTGGCGGCGCGGATGGATTCGGCGGTGGGGGTGGGATGTCCGCCGCGAAAATAGCGGAAGCCGTGCACCTGGCTGGCGGGCTCGACCGACGATGCGACGATGCCTGCTCCGAAACTGCTGCTGCCGAGTTGGGCTTCGAGGGCGGCGGCCATGGTGTGCGCGGCCTTGCCGATGGAGACGACGAAGACGCGATGGTAAGCATCGAGATCGTGGAGGTCTTCGCCGATGCGCAGGACGCGGCGCTCGCAGTGCACGTTGCGGGCGAAAGCGCTTTCGATGGAGGCGTTCTTGAGCGCGGCGGCGAAAATTTCGCGCGCCGTTTCGCGCATGCGCGCAAACTGCTGCGAGCGTTCTGGAGCGATCTCCTCCATGTTGAACGATTATAGAGAACAGCAATATAATCGTGCGCCATGCCAGCGAAAACTAAAGTCGCCGACAAGAAGCGGGAGTTTGAGCTTGCCTTTCAGGGTCTGCGGAAGATTCTGAAGCCCTACGAAGCGAAGCTGCGAGTGGTCAAAGACGGGCCGGGCGGTTACATGAGCGAATCGAAGTCGATTCGTTATCAGGGGAAACCGGTGATGTTCGCATCTATCACGAGCAAAAGCTACGTGGCGTTTCATCTCTTTCCGGTGTACATGTTTCCGGATTTGCTGAAAGGAATTTCTCCGGAACTGAAAAAGCGCATGCAGGGCAAGACGTGCTGGAATTTCAAAAAGGCCGAGGAAGCGCTGTTCGAGGAACTGGGAGGAATCGTGAAAGCGAGCTTCCAGCGGTTCGCGGAACTCGGGGAGCGCGACCTGAGCCGGGAGGATGGCCAAGCGCTGTGGGGCAAGAAGAAGAATTCGTAATTTGTGATTTGTAATTTCACAATCGTGAGCTTCAAAATTACAAATTACAAATTGCCAATTACAAATTTGTAGTCTCTTTCACCCAAGTTTCAATCGCTTCCCGCATTTCGCGCAGGCGGCCTTCAAAAAAATGATCTCCGGCTTCGATGCGAACCAGTTTCTTGGGGTCGGCGAAGGTGTTGACGAGGGCTTCGAGTTTGCCGGCGGGAGCGAACTGATCGCGCGACCCGCTGACGAAAAGTTTGGGCTTCGTGGACTCGCGCAGGAATTCGAAATCGTAGACGCGGTCGTCCATACGATCTGCGAACCGGACAGCGGGCAGGCCGAGGGCGATGAGCGTATGAACTCGGTCGTCATCATAGGCGGCGCGCAATCCAACAACGGCTCCGAAAGAAAAGCCGGCGAAAATTATGGGGAGCGTGAATTCGCGTTCGAGCCAATCGAGCGCGGCGCGCACGTCTTCGACCTCGCCGATGCCGCCGGCGTGCTCGCCTTCGCTCAGGCCAGTGCCGCGGAAGTTAAAGCGGAGCACGGGAAATCCGAAGCTGTTGAGCGCTTTCATGGTGTGGAAGACGACTTTGTTGTGCAACGTTCCACCGTAGAGCGGATGCGGATGGCAGACGACGGCGGCATGCGTCGCGTTGGGCGATCCGGCGTTGAGGAGAGCTTCGAGGCGTCCGGCGGGGCCGGCGAGGAAGAGCGAGCGGATACTGGAGTTCTCCAGGAGCACGGAATCAGAGTACAACAGTTGTTAGCGACTCAGCCCTAAGATCTCCTGTAGAGACGCGGCTTGCCGCGTCTCCTGCCGCGGAGTGAGACGGGGCAAGCCCCGTCTCTACATTAATCACTATCCAGCAATCACCATCCACTGTTACGCTTTTGCTGCATGGACCTGTTTGCCCTCACCCGCCGGCTTGTCGATATTGAATCCATCACTCCGAATGAAAGTGCGGTGGGAGATTTTCTTTGCGACGAACTGCGGCGGCGCGGGTTGGACGCTCGGAAAATGCCGGTCGAAGGTGCGCGCGCGAACGTGGTGGCTACCTGGCCGGGGCATGCTCAGCCGGAGATTGTTTTCTCCACCCACATGGATACGGTGCCGCCGTTCATTGCGTCGTCCGAAGATGCCGGGTGCATTTACGGGCGCGGCTCGTGCGACGCGAAGGGAATTATTGCGGCCGAGATTCTGGCGGCGGAGAAGCTGCGCGGGGCGGGCGTTTTCGTCGGGCTGCTGTTTCTGGTGGGTGAGGAGCGGGACTCGATTGGCGCGAAAGTGGCGAACCAGCAGCCGATCGGAGCGCGCTTCATGATTAACGGCGAACCGACGGAGAATAAGCTGGCGCTGGCGAGCAAGGGAGCGCTGCACGTGGAACTGGTGGCGCGCGGAAAGATGGCGCACTCGGCGTATCCGGAACTGGGCGAGTCGGCGATCGACAAGCTGGTGGAAGCACTGCACCGGTTGCACGCCATGAAGCTTCCGGAAGATGCCGAGGTGGGCCCTTGCACGAAGAACGTCGGATCGATTCAGGGTGGACGCGCGCCAAATGTGATTTCCGATTTTGCCAGGGCTGATCTTTTCTATCGACTGGTGGGTCCGACGAACGCATTGCGCCGCGAGATTACGGAGGCGGTCGGCGAACTCGCCGAGGTTCGCTTCACCCGCGAGACTCCGTTCCTGCGGCTGCGCACGCTGGAGGGTCTGCCGACTATGGTCGCGGCTTTCACAACCGATGTCCCATCGCTTACGAACTGGGGCGAGCCGCTGCTGCTGGGACCGGGCTCGATTCACGTGGCGCACACCGAGGGCGAGTTTGTAGAGAAAGCGCAGCTGCGGGAAGCGGTGGAGATTTATTGTTCGATGGCGAAGAAACTCAGTTCTTAGCTATTGGCCATTAGCTCTCGGCTTTTGGCTTGGTTTACATCGCAGAGATCCCATTCTTGCCCGCTCGCGATAGACTCTCCTGATGGACACCGGCTCGCGTAATTCCCTCGCTCGCGCGTCTTCTTCGTATTTGCGCTCGGCTATGCATCAGCCTATTCAGTGGCATGAGTTTGGGGAGGAGGCTTTTGCGGCGGCCCGCGCGGCCAACAAGCCTGTGCTTTTGGATATTGGGGCGGTCTGGTGTCACTGGTGTCATGTGATGGATCGCGAGTCTTATGACGATGCCGAGGTGGCGGCGATTGTTAACGAGCATTACATCGCGGTGAAGGTGGATCGGGACGAGCGTCCGGACATTGACAGCCGGTACCAGGTGGCGGTGAGTGCGCTCACTGGGCAGGGCGGGTGGCCGCTTACGGCGTTTCTTACTCCCGACGGCAAACCGTTTTATGGAGGGACGTATTTCCCTCCGGCAGACGGTTATGGGCGGCCCAGTTTCAAGCGCGTGCTGCTCTCGATTGCTCAGGCATATCGCGACAAGCATGGCGAGGTGCTGGAGCAGGCGCAGATGGTCGAGAGCGCGATCTCGCGGACGGAATCTTTTTCGGCGGGCGGCGGGAAGGTATCCGCGACGGTGATTGACGCGATTGCGGAATCGGCGCGGAAGATGTTTGACGAGGTCAACGGCGGATTTGGTGCTGCGCCCAAGTTTCCGCATCCGGCGGCGCTCGATCTGGTGATGGATCAGTACGTCCGAACGAAAGATGAAGAACTGCACACGATTTTCGTCCACACGCTGGAGAAAATGGCGCGCGGCGGCGTCTATGACCAGTTGGCGGGCGGCTTCCATCGCTACTCGGTCGACGAGCGCTGGATCGTGCCGCACTTCGAGAAGATGTGCTACGACAACTCGGAGCTGCTGAAGAACTACGTGCACGCTTATCAGGCGACGGGGGATGAGTTCTTCGCGGGGGTGGCGCGCGACATTATTCGCTGGATGGACGAATGGCTCAGCGACCGCGCGCATGGCGGCTTCTACGCTTCGCAGGACGCCGATTATTCGATGGACGATGACGGCGATTATTTCACCTGGACGCTCGGGGAAACGAAAGCGGCGCTGACGGAGGATGAAGCTGCGGTGGCGGCGCTCTACTACGACATTCAGGAAGCCGGGGACATGCATCACAATCCGGCGAAGAATGTGCTTTACATTCGGAGTTCGGTGGAGGAAATTGCGCGGCGGTTGAACATTCCGGAAGAGCGGGCGCGCACGCTGCTGGCCGCGGCTAAGAAGAAGATGTATGCGGCGCGTTTGCTGCGTCCAACGCCGTATGTGGACAAGACGGTTTACGCGGGCTGGAACGCGATGTGCGTTTCGGCTTATCTGGAAGCGGCCAAGGTGCTCGACCTCGGGGAAGCGCGCCACTTTGCTTTGCGGTCGCTCGATCGGCTGCTCTCCGAGGGATGGAATGCGGAGCACGGGATGAAGCATGTGATTGCTTACTCGGAGGCCTTCTCGGATGCTCGGGCGGAGCGGCGCGAAGTCGCCGGCGTTGGTCATGGTGTTGGTCCTGGCATTGGTCATGGCGTGGTTCCTGGCGGGCTCGATGACTATGCTTTCGCGGTGATTGCTTGTCTTGACGCTTACGAGGCGACGGCAGACCTGAGCTACTTCCGATTTGCGCGGTCGATCGGGGATGCGATGGTGGCGGGGTTCTTCGATCCCGTAGCGGGGGGATTTTTTGATACGCGCGTTGGGGCGAGTGAAGAAGCGCCGCTCGGCATTCTGGGGACACGGCGGAAGCCGTTTCAGGATTCGCCGACTCCGGCGGGAAATTCGGCGGCGGCGATCGCGCTGCTGCGTCTGCATGGTTACGCGAACGATGCATCGGATAACGGCGCGTCGTATCGCGAGAAGGCCGAGCAGACGCTGGAAGTCTACGCCGGGGTCGCGGGACAACACGGCATTTTTGCTGCGACGTACGGGCTGGCGGTGGTCCACTTCATCCAGCCGCACACGCAAGTGGTGGTGATTGGGAAAGATGACGCGGCCGTGGAACTGTATCGGGCTGCCGTGCGGCCGCTGGGCTTGAGCACGGCGGTTCTGCGATTGGATGCGGATAAGGCGGTTGCGCAGAACCTGCCTCCGGCTTTGGCGGAGACGATTCCGAATCTTCCCCAGTTCGGCGGGGGACGGGCGTTGAATGGACGGGCAGTAAATGGACGATCGTTGAATGGACGATCGTTGGACGGACGATCATTTGCGGTGGTGTGCTCAGGGTTCGCATGCCAGCCGCCGATTTTCGGTGCAGAGGAACTGGCGCGGACGTTGGCGTCGCAGTAGCGTTCCGGTTGCCGACTATCTACGCGGTGAGTCGGATACCGACAACACCTGCCTGATCGAGAGCGGAAATCCGCTGACGGGGTTATCACCAGACGTGTGGTACCAACCGGTAACGCACCCTCTGGAGATATTCCTTGTAGCCTTCCAGATTGCGTGCCAACAGCTTCTCCTCGCCAAAGATGCGCACCACGAGCAGCCCGAGCATGGCGAGGCCCAAGAGAAGGCCGGAAATGGAGCCCCGGAGCAACGCGCCACCAAAGAACACTAGACTTGCCCCAAGATACATGGGGTGGCGAACAAAGCCGTAGACGCCCGTGTCAATGACATGCTGGCCGCGCTCGGTCTGAATACGCACCAGCTGCGACGCAAAGGTGTTATCGGTGAACGCGCGGAAGAAGGGAAAACTACCCCCGAGGAGCAGGATGCCTCCGCATATTTCGCACCACAGCGGCAGGCGGGGTGTCCAACCGAAGCGCACATCCAGCGCCGGCACAACGATCCAAGCCAGGCCACACACTTTTATCCCGATGAGGATAGCCAAATCGGAGCGCGACTCGCCGCCGCTGCCGGGCATGCGCATGCGCTCGGCTAACAGCGCAGGGTCCCTGGAGCGAAGCCACAAGAGGTTGAAGGCAAAGAAGGATACCCACCAGACAACGAAGATCCAGCCCTCCACCCAGCGCCAATCGCCCGACAGCCATAGCACTAACCCGAGAAAGACAACGGCGACAGCCGCCAACAGGAGCCCGGCGATGATCGGCGTGGGGCGCATCGGAAGCCGAAAACATCATACTGCCGAGACGTGCTTGCCTTCTACTGTCGGAGCGGATTGCCGCGTTGAGTTTGACCGGACCGCAAGACTCCTGCGGGGATTACGGGCTACCCGGAAGGAATTCAGTCTTAAAGTTAGTACCTATGGCCGAACCCAGTCTTCAACTGGGACCGCGGCTACGACCTGAAGTGCGGCTCCAACCGCGCCGATATCCCTAATAGAATTGCGGGCACGCGACAGACATTGCGCGACAGACATTGCGCGGCACACATTGCGCAACACACACCTTGTGCAGTGCGGTGCCGTGCTGCCCTTCTGGTTCCTGAAGTTACCTGCCTTGACTGCCGATGAAACTAGAAGGCGGAGTGTCTGGTCATGCCTTCTGACTTCCTCGATAACCCGAAGCTGTTCCGGCATTTGGTGGAAGAACTGCCGGTGGGGATTTACATCGTGGACCGGGACGGGCGGATCCGATTTTGGAACCATGGCGCGGAACAGCTGACCGGACATCTGTCGCACGAAGTGGTGGGACATGTCTTCGAAGATGTGGTGAGAGCCTGCGACCGGCGGGGCAACAGCTTGAGCGGCGAGCGCTGCCCGGTGACCATGACCCTCAGCCAGCGGCAGCCGCAGCGCTGCACGGCTTTCTACCTGCACAAGAATGGGCACCGCACATCGGTGAGGATCCGCACGCGGCCGATTCTGGAATACGGCGATGCGATAGGGGGCGCGAGCGTTCTCTTCGAGGAAGCATTTGTGTATCGGGAGGAATTGTCGGGGCCGCCAATGTATGGATGTCTGGACGCGACTACAGGAGTGCCTTCGCGCCGTCTCACGCGAGCCGTGCTGAATGAATGCATGGCGGGTATGGAGGAATCGCATATCGGATTCGGGTTGCTGCGGATACGGGTGCTGGGGCTGGAGGAGTTTCGCTCTAAACATGGTCCGCAGTCGATTGTGCCATTTCTGCACACCACGGCGCAGACGTTGCGCAACAGCCTGGATGCGGAAAACTTTCTGGGATGCTGGGGAGAACACGAGTTTCTGGTGGTGCTGCCCTCGGCGAGTCCGATGATGGTGGCCATGACGGCTGAAATCTTATTGAACCTGCTGAGCCATTCGGAGGTTTCGTGGTGGGGCGACCGCTTCCTGGTTGAGGCAGAGGTGACCTACACGGTGGCCACCGCGGGCAGCGACCTGGATTCGCTTTTGCGAGAAATGAAGCCTGCGCGCTCGAAGGGTGCAGCGAAGGCGGTAGCGGTGGGTGTGGCCAACGTTTCTGGACGCTTGCGAGGATGATGCTCAATGTTTGCGATCATTGGGATCGTGGTGGTTTTCGGCTGCATCGTGGCGGCCTACCTGATGGAGCATGGCAAGCTGCTGGTGCTGATGCAGCCGGCGGAGCTGCTCATCATCGGCGGGGCGGCGGTGGGCACAGTGCTGGTGGCAAATCCGGTCTACGTTCTGAAACAGATGATGGGCGGGCTGCTGGGAGCATTTGGGTCATCGAAGTACACCACTCAGCGCTACACCGATTCTTTGAAGATGATGTATGAACTGCTGCAAAAGGCGCGCAAGGAAGGCCTGGTAGCGCTGGAAACGGACATCGAGGAACCGGACAAGAGTCCGCTGTTTACCAAGTACGCAGATTTCGTGAAGAACCATCATGCCGTGGCTTTTGTCTGCGACACGATGCGAATGGCAGTGAGCGGCGGGGTGGAAGTATTCGATCTGGATCAGATGCTGGAGGCGGACATGGAAGTCCATCATCACGGGGCCAGTGAGCCGGTGACGGCGTTGGCGACGATGGCGGACTCGCTGCCCGGGCTGGGCATTGTGGCGTGTGTGCTGGGGGTAGTGGTCACCATGGGCGCGCTGGGCGGACCTCCGGAAGAAATCGGGAAAAAAGTAGCAGCGGCGTTGGTGGGGACCTTTCTGGGCATTCTGCTGTGCTACGGGCTGGTAGGACCGCTGTCGGCGCGCATGAGCAAAACGGTGGACGAGGAGCACGCGTTCCTGATGGTATTGCGTGTGACTATGATTGCTTTTCTGAAAGGTGTTGCCCCGATCATGGCGGTTGAAATTGGTCGGCGAACGGTGCCCGGGCATGTGCGTCCTTCGTTTCAAGCGGTGGAAGAGGCTTGCCGGGGCGCGAAAGCCGAAGCGGCGGCGGCAGCGGCCGGAGGGGATGCCGGTGCTGGTGCCGATGCTGGCGCTGCGGCTGCCCCCGCGGGATAAACAGCGTCATGCCGACACCACCCATCATCATCAAGAAAAAAGTCAGCCATGGCGGTCATCACGGCGGCGCCTGGAAGGTCGCCTATGCGGACTTCGTCACGGCCATGATGGCACTGTTCATCGTGTTGTGGTTGATGAGCAGCAGCACCAAGGAAACCAAGGCGGCGATTGCCGGTTACTTCAAAGATCCCAGCGGAACCGCGAACAAGCTCGGAACCACGCTGGCCGGAACGGGCGAGAACTTTCAACTGACCAAACAGAACATGGCGCAGCTCAAAGAGAAATTGCAAAAAACCATCCAGAACATCAACGACCTCGATAAGCTGAAAAAAAATATCGAGATGACAGTGACTGCGGAAGGCCTGCGCATCGAGCTGCTGGAATCGGAGAAAGGAACGTTCTTCGACAGCGGAAGTGCCAAGCTCAACCAGAGTGGTCAGGAACTGCTGACGCTGCTGGCAGCGGAACTGGAAAAAGTTCCCAACCATGTTTCGATCGAGGGACACACCGACGCCAAACCTTATACTGGCAAGAGCAGCTACAGCAACTGGGAACTCTCGGCCGACCGGGCGAATGCGGCGCGGCGACTGATGCAACAGCCAGGGGGACTGCGCCCCGATCAGGTCACGCAGGTGCGGGGCTTTGCGGACCAGCGTCTGCGCGACGTAAAGGATCCGCTGGATCCGGCGAATCGGCGCATTTCAATCATCGTGCAATACATCAATAGCACCCCCGACGAAGCGGAAACTCCCGTGGAAGGTGCGAAAGAATCGGGAGACGGAAAACCGTCAGCAGCGGGCGCGATGGCAGAATCTGAAACCACGGGCAAAAAAGACGGGAAGTAAAAAAAAGAGGCTGGCCAGAAAGGCCAGCCGGAAAATTGCTTTTTTTCCTGATCCAAATAGTCAAAGCATCTTGCCTACGTGGTCTTGTCGATCGTTGCAACTACTCGTCGCAACTTGCTCTGTTGCACGGTATCGGTCCATCGTGAGGGGTAACTCTCGGGACCGCAGCATATGCAAACGTGCCTAGCAAACCTACCAACAGCAGTAAAGCCCTGAGTGAACGTTTCATAATTGACTTCTCCTTAGGGTCCGCCGAAAGCTCGGCTTAAAACTGTAAGCTTCCGGCGTCGCAAATTATACACACCCCTGCAACTTTCTGATTAATAGGAGGTTAATTCAAGGCGCCAGACGAGGCCAGAAGTTGACCGGCGCGCCGAAAATTGACGAGGCCGTCCAGCAGGCATCAGGAACGGTGTTTACGCTAGTTTCCTAAGGTAATGGTTTGAATAGAATGGCTTAGGTTCAGGCTTTGAGAGCGGGATTGCGGGACGCCCAAAAATCCTCTTGACAAGGTTTTTGCACAGGGCTGTTTTTTGGCGATAGCGAGGCTATGGTTGGTTCTTGGAACCAGCCGCCGCGGAGTTGGCTCGGGGCGGATTCCCGGGGCGGTTGAGCGGGATATGAACTTCCGCAGCCTCCAGATTCGAGTTTCGCGAAAATGCGCGCTCCACCATGCCTTCGAACATCGGGATCAGCGAATCGGAAGGCATGGGGTGTTGAATATCCGCCAAGCCCTGTTCCCACCGCTGGGTCTGCAAATGGTTGACGGCGGCCTCCCGTACGGCCATGCGCGAGAGCGAATAGCCGATCCAAACAAAAATGGCTAAGTTGTAAGTTGCCATGTTGATCAGGTTGAGATTCCCGAGCGTGACAAATCCGCCCGAGTGCAACGCATACAGCATCAATTCCACACCGGCGAAGAGCCCAAAACCGAGAGAGATCCCAAAACTGATCTGCTTTCGAGACACTCCCAGAAAGCGCGAAAACAAGAGCAGGAAAAGAATGAGGCCCAGTTGCACGATGCGGACCGAGCGCTGCAGGGCGGTCAGGACGTGCCACAGCAGATTCCGGTCGAAAGAATTCGCAAAGGCGACGACCACCGAAACCAGCAGCATCACCACCCCCGCCCACTTGAACAGCAGTGTGCCCAGGTCTTTCAGAGTGTGATAGGGGCGGAACACGTCGAGAAAAATCTCATGGATAACCTTGAAACCGAGAACCGCGTTGATCGCCTCGCCCAGCCAGAAAAGCCCGAAATACAGGTTGTGATTGCCGGTGAACCAAAGCGGAAAGATAACAACAAAAATCGCAACCTGCACCAGAAGGAACGAGAAAAACACGGGAAACTGCTTGTGCAACTTCCGACGCCACAGGATCACCGCGACCACCGATTGCAGGATCGGTTGCGCGCACCACAAATAAAGGACGACGGTATGACTGTGCCAGGTCATGGGGCATTTGGGGGGAAAGCGCGACCCAACCGTAACGGCCTCGCTTCGGCCCTGCTCTACATCCTCAGGCAGGCAGCCCTTCGGGGTCAACCCACTTAGGTAACCTTAGTAACCATTACCCTCTGGCCAGAGAGTCTTCACAGCCTGCGGAAACGGCGATATTCGGCATCCAGTCCCGTGGCTGAAGCGATGCCCTGATACGAAACCAGAGTTTTTCCGCATTCGGTTCAGCCAACCAGGGGTAAGGGCGGGCCAGCCCTATCCGGCGTCGGGCGTGGAATGGAGGTAAGCGCGCATCATGCGCACTTCATCGTCTTTTTCGTCGAGGTCGTGCAGCAGGACGTCGCGTAAGGAAACGACGCCTTTCAGTTCACGTCCTGCGCAAACCAGCAAATGCCGGAAACCATGCCGTTTCATCAGGGTCATGCAGGTCTCGAGCTGATCGTTAGCCGCGACGGTCAGAGGATCTTCGGTCATGACCTCGCCGACGGTGATGCGGGCGGGATCCTTGCCGCCGACCACCACGCGGCTCATCAGGTCGCGCTCGGAGAAAATGCCGGTCAGTTGGCCATCTTGCAGAACCGGTACGGCGCCGATGTTGTGCTCCACCATCATGCTGGCGACCTCGAGCACGGTCTGGTGGGCCTCGGCGGTTATGGTGACTTGATTCCTGAGCAGATCACAGATCAACATTTGTACCTCCTGTGGACTTATGCCCGAAAACGACGTGCCCGGCGACCCCGTCAGGCTCGTCTTGAACGAAGGAAGCAAAAAAGTCTTACGTCTGGACCTCGGCGGAGTATATGTCGAAAATCGGCGGGGAGGAAGAAAAAAATGAAGTATGTGTGGCGTCCCTACACCCGTTACGCGCTGCGGCCCGCGTCCAACGATATGACGTAGGATCTGGCGGCCAAACCAGCGGGCAATTCGGCGGCGTCGCGGGCGGTAACGATCAGGTTGTAATCTTCACTGGCGCGAAGACGGCTGAACACCGGGGTCGCCTCCTGCGGCTCGACTAGCGCCAGGTATCGCAGGAAGGTGAAGACGTCTTCGGTGGGCTCCAACCCCGGCGCGACGAAGGAGACTTCGACATCTTCGTGGTGAAAGTGCCATCCCAGAGAAGCCGCCAGGCGCACCGCTCGCTCATACACCACGGGGGGCAGGACGCCGGGAGCGGGGTTGTCAAACACGATGCGGAGCTTGCGTTCATCTTCGCGGCTGAACTCGCGCACTTTGAGCGCGCCGGTGCGGGCCGTGGCTTTCCAGTCCACGTGGCGGGCGGAGTCGTCGGGCATGTACTCGCGGATGAGGTAAAGATCGTAGCCGCGGCCGCGCACAAAAGTTTCGAACTCGCCGGTGACCATGGGAAGAACTTCGCGGAACTGTTCGGTGGGCTCGACAACGGGATAAACGATGACTTCGCGGGCCAGGTTAATGCGCCGGGTTTTCATGAGGAAGGCGAAAGGAAAGCGCGTGGCCAAGCCGAAGTTTTTTTCGGAGTAACGGCCGCGGGCTGGGAAGCTGATCTCCAGGTCGGCGCGGAGCTCCTGTCCGGGAGCGAGAAAAGGAAAATAAACGGATTCTTCGAGGATCGGCTTTGCTGCTTCCTCGCGCACGCGGCGCAGGCTGCGGTCGGGCAGATGGAACCACTGGTTTTGGGGTGCGCGGTTGCGGGGCCAGCCGAAGGTCGAGGCTTCCCATCGCCAGTGAGTGTTGGATTTGGCTTTACGCTTGGCGGGAACCACGCGCACGGAAAAGGAGGGCAGCCACGAACTGGCGTTGCGCAAGAGCAGGCGCGCCACCATGGGACGCGCGGCAAAAACGTGCTCGGGCAAGTGGACATCGAGCGTGAGGCTGCGGAGGACCAGTGCCGAGGCGATGCCGGAAACCAGAATGGCAGAGAGCAGCGCGGCGACGACAACGTAAAGCAGATTGTTCCCAGTGTTGATGGCGGCGATTCCGATCACAACGCTGATCAGGATGTAGATCAGGCCAGCGCGCGTGACGTCGTAGTCCATGGCTTCGCGGACACGCGATGCGACGACCCGCCGCGCCAGGTAGGGCACAGTGGTCAGGCCGACAAAGGTGGCGAGCAGCAATGCCGCCGACGCCAGAATGATGGTTCCCCAGATGTTGCCCGCCTCGCGCGCTACCGTGGAAAACAGCGCCGCCGCGAAAGCCAGCATCAGGCCCACGATGGCCAGCAGGAATCGCACCCAGACCTGCGAAAGTCCCAGCCGCGGAAAGCGGGGAGCAGTTGCGGGTTGCGGGTTCGTTTGCGTGCGTTCGAGAATCACGGGCTCTCCGTACCGGGCGATGCTTCTGTCAGCATATGACGGCGGCGGGGCAAGTGGAAGTGACGGAAGATACTTTTGAGCGGAAATATTTGAGCGGAAAATACTTGACCGGAAATTCGACCGAAGACAGGGTTCAATCATTTTCCGACGACGGGTGCCCGCGATATCTCCACCATAGAAACAGGATCAGGGCTGCGGCAACAATCAAAACGGCGATATTGAAGCGATGGATGGTTCGCAGCAGGCTGCGCCAATTTTGGCCGAAGAGATATCCAGCGCTGGCGATGCAGGTGACCCAGACGGTTGCACCCAGGAAGTTGAAGAGAGTAAAAGCACGCCAGCGCATGCGCAGCGCACCGGCCAGCGGTCCGGCAAAAACGCGCATGCCGAAGACGAAGCGGGCAAAGAAAATGGCGGGGGCGCCGTAGCGGGCAAACATATTCTCGCCGCGTTTCAGCGCGGCTGGCGGAATCCGCAAAAAGCTTTGATAGCGATCGAGCAGGGGACGCCCGCCATATTGGCCCAAGGCATAGCCCAGGTTGCCGCCGAGCGTGGCGGCACAGGTGGCAACCACGATGATCCACCCGAGATGGAGCTGGTGTTCGGAATAGGCCAGAAAACTAGCCAGCAAGAGCGTGATCTCGCCAGGAACGGGAATGCCGGCGCTCTCCGACAGCAATGCCAGAGCCACGGCCCAGTAGCCGTAGTCGGCGACAAATGCGCGCAGCCAGTGAAACGTTGCGGGGTGCATGAATTCAAGATCAGTATGAATCAGTACCCAGTACCCAGTACCCAGTCAACCCCGCTCTTCTGACAACTGGGTACTGGGTACTGGATACTGGGTACTGTTTCCAGTGAGGAATTCGACGAGCGTGCGGTTGAAGTCCTCGGGCGCTTCCTCGTAGGGCATGTGTCCGACTCCCTGAAACGCCACCAGGCGGGCATCGCGAAAATTCTGCCGCAGCGGCTCGGCCGACTGAAAATGAACGGCGCGGTCTTTCGTTCCCCAGATGAGGAGGGTGGGGTAATCGCGAATCTTGGGGAGCGCTCTTTCCAGTTCCGCGAGATCTGTTGTCCAATTGCTTACGATGCGCGCAGCATGACGGAAGGCGTGATTCTTGAGTACGGGTATGCGGTAGCCGTCGAGCGAATCGGAAGGAATTTTTGCTCCGTCGCCGAACAGGCGTCGCAGCCACAGGTGGTCGAGCGAACGCCAGCGCTCGATCGTGTTGCGGAAGAGCATGGAACCGAAAGCGCTGCCCAAAAAGGGCGCGAGCCGCTTGCCATGCGGCGACCATGGATTGACGGGCGCCACGAGGATCAGCCGGTGCAAGCGCGAATCGCTTCGCTCCGCGCGTCCTTCCGCAAGAACCGCTGCCACCATGATGGCGACGCCTCCGCCGTGGGAAGTACCCAGCAAATCGAAATCCGTAATGCCGAGCGCATCCACGAACTGCAGGACGCGCTCGGCGGTGGCGCGGACGGTGCAGTCCATGCCCTCATTAGCAGGCGACAACCCAGCGCCCAAATTATCGATGGCATAAACGGTTGCATAAGGCGCGAGCGCGGGGATGGTAAATCTCCAGGAAAAGGAATATCCCATCAGCCCATGAATCAGGATGAGCGCCGGGCCTGATCCGGCCTTGAGATAGCGCATGCGTCCGTCGGGGAGTTCGAGCCAGTGCTCTTCAATTGCAGTTTCATTTACCGCAGGGCCCGCGCTTATATTGCGCTCGCCGGCCGGGATGAATTTTTCTTCGGGATGTTGCGTTTCGATAGGCAACGAAATCCTCGCAGAGAGAGTCTTACTAAGTGATATCGCCTCTAACGCTTTGCGGGGAGCTGAAGTCTGGCTCCCCTTTTTTGCTGTGAATCGACGCTCTTCCTTTCCTGTAGAGATGCGGCTTGCCGCGTCTCGCCCTTGCTGCGCTGCCGGAGACGGGGCAAGCCCCGTCTCTACAGGTGGAGGATCCGCGCGCTTAGAGCGGTGCAGCAACCTCTGAAGCCGCGCTCTGCGCTTTCTTCCGCTTCTTGCCCAGCAGTTTCTTCAGCACTCGGATGCCTTTATCTACGTGCTTTTCTTCCAGCAGGAAGGGCGGCAGGAAGCGCAGGACCGTGTCCTGGGTCGCGTTGAAGAGCACGCCCTCCGCCAGACCCTGCTCCACCAATGGACGCGCGGGAATCTCGAGCACGAGGCCTTGAATCAATCCGCGGCCGCGCGCTTCGCGGGTCGCGGCGTACTTGCCGACCAGTTCCTGGAGTTGTTGATGCAGGTATCCGCCAACCTTCACGACGTTTTCGAGCAGGTGCTCTTCTTCAATGATCGCAAGATACTCGAGCGCGACGCGGCACGCCAGCGGACCGCCGCCGAAAGTAGTGCCGTGTTGTCCGGGCGAAATTGCGGAGGCGAAGTGTTGGTTCGACAGGAACGCGCCGAGCGGCAATCCCGCGGCGATGGGCTTGGCGATGGTGACGATGTCGGGGACTATGCCGGGAGATATGCCAAAGCTCTGGAAGGCGAAGATCTTGCCGGTGCGGCCGAGGCCGCACTGAATCTCATCGAAGATAAGCGCGGCTTGATGCTGATCGGCAAGCGCCCGGCAGGCGCGCAGGAAGTCTTCGGAACACTCGAGAATTCCGCCTTCGCCAAAGATCGGCTCCAGCGCGATGGCGCAAGTGTTGACATTGACGGCGGCGCGCAGCGCGTCGACGTTGTTCTGCTCAACAAAGGTCACGTCTCCGAGCAGCGGCTCAAAACCTTTGCGGTACCTGTCCTGGCCGGTCAGGGACATGGCGCCAAACGTTCGGCCGTGAAAGGAACCCTGCAGCGCCACCAGTTGCGACTTGGCCTCGCCGCCCGCCTTGTGTCCGGCGAGACGCGCCAGCTTGATGGCGCCTTCCATGGCCTCGGCGCCGCTGTTCGAGAAAAAGGCGCGATCGAAACCTGAAAGCTGGCAAAGGCGCTCGGCCAGTTGTCCCTGGTATTCGTTGTAATAGAGATTCGAAAGGTGAATGACGCGGGCCGCCTGCTCACGGATGGCCTTCACGATGCGCGGATGAGCATGCCCGAGCGCGTTCACGCCTAACCCGGCCACGAAGTCAAGGTACTTCTTGCCTTCGAAGTCGTAGAGGAAAACTCCTTTGCCGCGCTCAAAGCCCACGGGATAGCGGTTGTAGGTGGGGAGAAGAAAGCGCTTTTCAAGATCGACGATCTGATCGAGGCGAGTCATGGGTTTAATTGTAGAACGAACAAGGGTGGACGGGCCGCGTAGCACCCACTCGTTCACAAAGAACGCGAATGAGTGGGGCACCCGCTGTGTACCTTCAGTCTTCGGCGGGGGCCTTCGGAGTGCCTCGGGGATTTTCTGGATCCAAGCCGGCTGCGGTCATAATGGCGCGTCCTAGTTCTTCGGGAGAAACGACAAATCCTTCAGCCGGCGCCTGGCCACTGGCCTCCTCCGCGGCGGTGGGCGCGACGAAGCGATAGCCCCTTCCGACTACGGTCTGCAGGTACTTCGGCTCATCGGCATCGTCCGCCATAGCGCGGCGGATTTTGCGGATGGCGGTATTGATTCCCTGCTCGACATCGACGAACACATCCTTGCTCCACAACTCGCTGGAGATCTGCTCGCGCGTGACCAGTTGTCCCCGCTTTTCGACCAGGAACATGAGCAACTGCAGCGGCAGGCCCTCGAGCCGAACCGGGCTGCCACGGCGGCAGAGCTGAAAACGGCCATAGTCGAGCTCGAAATCGTCGAAACGAACCTTCTTCTCCGGCAATGAACAACTCCTGCGCGACTTATTCTTCTTCTTTGCCGCTAGCCGCGGCAAGCCGCGTCTGTCGGATGATTAGCTCTCGTGGACTTTCAGGAATTCTGTTCTGTTGGAACGGCCGTGTCAAGCGCGCCTTTGTGAATTTCTTCAGATCAATTCAGACGGCTTCAGACTGGCTCCATGGACGTTCCGAGGAATCAGGCGCATGATCACACTCACTTGCGGGATTTGCTCACCGCTCCTAAGCAAGTCGAAGCTAAGCGAGTCAGGTGGGCCCAGTAAGTGGGGGGTTCGGGAAACGGGGAAGGTTCTCGAACCCCTCAAACACCAAAGAAGGGTTTGGGCACGTCACCTCACTGCACTGCAGAAACAGGCCAACCACAAAATCCGCTCGCTCCCTCAAGCTTACCCAGCACCCAGACCCTCTTCCCATTAGCAAATGAGCCCGTTGCGAAACTCCAATCTCCAAACTCCAATCTCCGGCCTCAGCGCCTGAAGGCACTTTCATAACGCAGCACTTACGGCATGCCTAAAAGGCATGCCCTGATACAAACCATACCTGCACTATCTAAGGCTGTTGCATCCCAAAAAGCAGAAACTACCTCCCATAATTCATAGCCGCTATTCCAAATCCTCTCTATAATTGTGGAACTCGCTCTACGCACGTGACTTAGCAGCACCGGGGAAAATTGGAGGGTGGCAGTGAAGTTGCTTATGCCTCAACGGCAGCGAGTCTCTGGCCGCGCCGCCGCTGCGACCGCCCCTGTCCATGAGTCGCGAACTGAGTCGCGAAATATGAACCGCGAATTTGAGGCCCGATTTACCGCCATCCTACTGACTCTGCTCACAGTAGCTGCGGTACTGTTCGCCGGCTTCAACTACAAAATCGAGCACCAGTCTGCGGTTCCCGACGACGGCGCATGGTGGATGGAGCGGAACGGCCACCTGGTGGCGGATCGATTGGAGCCGAATGGTCCGGCAGAGCGAGCCGGAATCCGCCGTGGGGACGAGGTAGTCAGCATCAACGCCCGCGCGGTAGACACTTCGGCTTCGGTGACGCGGCAACTCTACTATTCCGGCGTCTGGTCGAAGGCAACCTATTCGCTGGTCCGCGGTTCGGTTCCGCTGGATGTGGAAGTGGTGCTGGTCCCGGCCGAGCGCTCCATGAACGATTGGCTGCGGCTGATCGCGCTCATTTACCTCGGCATTGGGCTTTATGTACTGCTGCGGCGCTGGACGGCCGTAGGTTCCACCCATTTTTATATTTTTTGCCTGGTGTCGTTCGTTTTCTACTCGCTGCACTACACCGGCAAGTTCAACGCTTTTGACTGGACCGTGCTGTGGGCCAATGAAGTCGCATGGCTGCTGCAGCCGGCGCTGTTTCTGCACTTCGCATTGACTTTCCCGGAACGGCGGGAGTTCGTCGGCAAGCATCGCTGGTCGATTCCGCTGCTCTACCTGCCCGGACTGGTACTGCTCGGAATACAGGTGCTGGCGCTGGAGTTCTCAAAAGCCAGCGCTGCGCTGCTCTTTAATCTGAACCGGGTGCACTGGGCTTATCTGACGGTCTTCTTCGTCTCGGCGGCGGCGGTTCTGTGGCACAACTACCAACGGGCCACGACTCCGATTCTGCGGCAGCAACTCAAGTGGATTACGCGCGGCACCATCCTCGCCATCACCCCGTTCACGCTTTGCTATGTACTGCCGTATCTGTTTGGAGTGATGCCTTCGCCCACCATGAAGGTGTCGGTGCTCTCGCTGGGACTGCTGCCGCTGACTTTTGGATACGCCATTTTCCGCTATCGCTTGATGGACGTGGATCTGATCTTCAAGCGGGGCATGGCGTATACGCTGGCGGCGGCGGCCATCGTGGCCATGTACTTCGCCGGCGTGGCCGCCATTGCGGAGCTGGTGCACACGCGCGTGCCCAGTTCCGGACCGTATGGGCTGATGATCGCAGTCGTGGTCACCGCGCTGCTGTTCGATCCGGTGCGGAAATTTATTCAGGAAAAACTTGATCAATACTTCTTCCGGACAGGCTACGACTATCGGCGCACGCTGATCGAGTTCGGACGCGAGTTGAGTTCGGAGACCGATCTCGACAAAATGCTTTCCTCGCTGGTGGATCGGCTGGCACGCACCCTGCTGGTGGATCGCATCGCGATCTTCCTCGGGAACAGCGACTCTTCGCGCTTTGAACTGTCGAAATCGTTCGGCATCGCGCACGTCACCGGTCTTGATCTGGCGTTCCTTGCGAAGCCGCGAATCGAGGATGCGGTCGGACATATCTTCTTCGAAAACACGCACCAGTTGCCGCGTGAAAATGCCTCCGCGCAAGAAGCCATTGGACGCCTGGACTTGAACTACTACATTCCCTGCCACGCGCGGCAAAAGACCATCGCCTTCCTCGGACTGGGCAAGACTATGCAAGGCGATTTCCTCTCCAGCGAAGATGTGGAGCTGCTGCAAGCGCTGGCGGGATACATTGGCATCGCGATCCAAAACGGGCGGCTGTACGCGTCACTTGAACAGAAGGTGACCGAGTACGAGCGGCTCAAGGATTTCAACGAGAACATTGTGGAATCCATCAACGTCGGCGTGATGGCCGTGGACCTGCAAGATCGCATCGAGTCCTGGAACTCGCAGATGGAAGTCATGTATGCCCAGCCGCGCTGGCAGGTGGTGGGGCGCTCGTTGAGCGAAGTTTTTCCGGCCGCCTTCGCCGAGGAGTTTTACCGCGTGCGGCAGAATCCGGGCATCCACAATCTTTATAAATTCCGGCTGGTAACTCCGACCGGCGAATCGCGCATTGTGAATGTAGCGATGGCGCCGCTGGTAACCCGCAAGTTCAACGTGGTGGGGCGGCTGGTGATCATGGACGACATCACGGAGCGGATCGAACTTGAAGTCCAGCTCACCCAGGCCGACAAACTTTCATCGATCGGACTGCTGGCCGCTGGGGTTGCGCACGAAGTGAATACGCCGCTGGCGGTGATCTCCTCCTACACGCAGATGCTGGCGAAGCAGTTGCAATCGGATCCACAGAAAGCGGGACTGCTCGAGAAAATCACCAAGCAAACGTTCCGCGCCTCGGAGATCGTCAATAACCTGCTGAACTTCTCTCGCACCACGGGCACGGAATTGACGGAAGTCAGTCTCAACAAGGTGATCGCGGATACGCTGGCGTTGCTCGATCACCAGTTCAAGGTGGCGCACATTCAGGTGCAGCCCGAGCTCCACGAAAATCTTCCTTTAATTCAGGGTAACGCCGGACGACTGCAGCAGGTGTTCTTGAATTTGTTTTTGAATGCCAAGGACGCAATGGCCGGGGGCGGAGTGCTGAAGGTGGCAACGCTGAACGGCGAATTTGTCAGTGTGCGTGTCTCCGACACCGGCACGGGCATTGCGCAGGAAAACATCCAGCGCATCTACGATCCGTTTTTCACCACCAAGACGTCGCCCGTGGAGGGCCAGAATCGCGGTACCGGTCTTGGGCTTTCTGTTACCTACGGCATCATCCAGGAACACGCGGGCAATATCCGCGTGGAGAGCCGCCCGGGCGAAGGCACCACCTTTACCCTGGATTTTCCATTGCTAGCGAGCAGGAAGGCCATCCATGTCTGAAGTGGCGATGTCTGAAGTAGCGGCCATCTCGCGCCGGAGCACCCCGGAAAGCACGCCGCAAAGCGCGGGTAGAATTCTCATCATTGACGATGAAGCGGAAATCCGGGAGTCGCTGGAGACTCTGCTTCAGCTCGAGGGATACACCGTCGCGGTGGCGGAAAACGGACGGGAAGGTCTGGCGCAGGTTGGAGAGCGCGCTTTTGACGTGGTTTTGCTCGACCTGGCGCTGCCTGACCGGAACGGGATGGATGTGCTCTCTGAGATTCGCCTGCTGCGCGCACAGCAGGCAGTCATCATGATCACCGCCTATGGAACGGTGGAGAACGCGGTCCGCGCCATGCAGTCCGGCGCCACCAACTTCATCCAGAAACCGTGGGACAACGAGAAGTTGCTGGCCGACGTGCGCGCCGCCGTCGCCCGCCAGAAGGCGGAAGAAGAAAATATTCAACTGAAGCGCGCCCTCAAGCAGCGCTACAACTTCGAGCACATCGTGGGCAAGAGCGAGCCCATGCTGAAGATTTTCGATCTGGTTGCGCAGGTTGCGCCCAGCCGCTCGACCGTGCTGCTGCAGGGCGAAAGCGGGACGGGCAAGGAACTGATCGCCAAGGCGATTCATTTGAATTCCACGCGGCGCGACAAGCCGTTCGTGCCCGTCAACTCTGGGTCCACGCCGCCCGATCTGCTCGAATCCACGCTCTTCGGGCACGTTAAAGGCGCCTTCACCAGCGCGGTTACGTCGAAGAAAGGACTCTTCGAAGTTGCCGACCGGGGCACGCTCTTCCTCGACGAGATCGGGACCATGAGCATGGACACGCAGAGCAAGATTCTGCGCGTGCTGCAGGACCGCAAGTTCATGCATCTGGGCGGCGTTCAGGAAATTCAAGTGGACGTGCGCATCATCGCCGCCACCAATGTGGATCTGCGCCAGATGGTGCGCGAAGGCCGTTTCCGCGAAGACTTGTTCTACCGTCTCAACGTAATCAGCCTTGATCTGCCGCCGCTGCGGCAGCGCCGCGAAGATATTCCCCTGCTGGTGCAGCACTTCCTGCAGAAGTATTCCGAAGAAAATGAGCGGCCGCCGCGCCGCATCACCACCGAGGCGTTGCGCCCGCTCGTGAGCTACTCCTGGCCCGGCAACGTCCGCGAACTTGAGAACACTATCGAACGCGCCGTGGTGCTATCTTCCGACACCGACATTGGGATCGATCTACTGCCCGACCACGTTGTGGGGCGCGGCAACTCGGTTCCGGCGATGGATGCGAATGCCGGGGCCACGCTGTTCGGCATCATGGAAGACTGCGAACGGCGGATCATCATCGATATGCTGGAGAAATGCGGCTGGAATCAGACCGAAGCGGCGGAACGCTTCCACGTCCCGCTCTCTACGCTGAATCAGAAAATCAAACGGCTGGCCATCGAGATCAAGAAAAAGAACCGGGAGCAATCCACGTAGGGACAGCCGCCCTCGGCTGTCCCGCGAGCGCAGCTCGCTGGGTTTCGATCATCCATCCTTGAACTCAAGAGCGATCGGGCTTCGACCCGCCGGACAGCCGGGGGAGGCTGTCCCTACGTAGACTTCCCCTCTGCTATAGTTCCTTGAGCGGAATTCCCTTGAGCACATGGCGTTCGAACTCGAACTGACTTCGCCCATTGACGTCGCCAAAGATTTTGCGCTGGCGGTTCAGGAATACACCCTGCTGTCGGCGCAATGCCTGGCGAACTTCTTCCGCCGTCCCCTGTACATGGGCGACATGCTGCAGCAGGCGGACCTGATCGGCGTCGGCTCCCTACCCATCGTAATTCTCACGGGTCTCTCCGTCGGCGCGCTGCTGGCGCTGAACGCGGCCAGTACCTTGCAACGATTCGGCGGGATTACGCTCATCGGCCAGTTGGTGTCGGTCGGCATGGTCACCGAACTGGGCCCGCTCATCACCGGGCTGATGGTCGCCGGGCGTAACTCCTCCGGGATGGCCAGCGAACTTGGCTCGATGATCGTCACCGAACAGATTGATGCCATGCGTGCCCTGGGCACCGATCCCACCAAGAAGCTGATTACGCCACGAGTTGGGGCCACCGTTTTCATGCTGTTTTTCCTGACCATCATCGCCGATCTGCTGGGTCTGATCGGTGGCTACGCAGTCGCGCATCTGATATTCGGACTCAACTCCGAACAGTATTGGACCTCGGTGTGGCAGATCCTTGTCTTCCGCGACGTCTTCACGGGCCTCATCAAGCCCGTGCTGTTTGGGTTCATCATCGCCACCATAGGCTGCTACTACGGCATATCGACGCGCGGCGGCACACAGGGGGTGGGCCGGTCGACCACCCAGGCCGTGGTCGCTGCTTCCGTGTTGATTCTGGTGGTGGATTTCTTCGTTACCAAGTTGATCTTCGCAATTTTTGGTTACAGGTAAGGCATGCCGGCTCCCACTCTGCCCAGCGAAAACCCGGCTGCCGCAGCGGTAACTCCCTCCGGCTACGCCATCGAGTTCGACAACGTTTCCATCGCGTTCGATGAAAACGTTGTGCTCAACGGCATATCGTTCCAGTTGCCGCACGGCGAAACCAAAGCTCTGTTCGGCGTCGCGGGGTCGGGCAAGAGCACACTGCTCAAGCTTGCCATCGGGCTGCTGCGGCCCGATAGCGGCCGCATCTTTGTGCTGGGAGAGGAAGTTACGCAGATGTCGGAACAGGAACTGTTCCAGTTGCGCCGGCGCGTGGGCATCGTGTTCCAGGAAAGCGCGCTTTTCGACTCGCTCAAAGTATACGAAAACGTCGGCTTCCGCCTGACGGAAGAGCATGTCTCCCCGCCGGAAATTGAGCGGCGGGTTCGCGAGGTGCTGCGCTTCGTGGAATTGGAGCGAACCTATGACATGTTTCCATCCGAACTTTCGGGCGGCATGCGGCGGCGCGTGGCCATCGCTCGCGCCATCATCACCGAGCCCGAGGTGCTGCTCTACGACTCGCCTACCGGCGGGCTCGATCCAGTGACCTCGAACACCATCATCGAGCTCATCATTAAACAGCGTGACGTGTACAAAACCAGCGCCCTCATGGTGACCCACCGCCTGCAGGATGCCTTCACCATGGCGACTCACCAGTTCGACAAGGCCACCAACCAGATGGTCGTTCTACCCAAAGGCCAGCGTTGCGATGTGCCCATGAGCTTTCTGATTCTGCGCGACGGCAAGGTCATCTTCGATGGCGACGCGCAGCAGTTGGCCGCTTCGCGCGACGACTATATTCGCGAATATATTTCATAGGGCGGATGGTTGAGGTCAGAGGTCAGATTGCAGAGGTTGTCTTACTTCTGCAATCTGACCTCTGACCTTTGCAATCCCAGCGCGCCCGTCAAATTTCGGGCTTTTTCTTCGCGTCCTTGCCCGGCAGCCCTACCGGATTTTCGTGCGTGCGCTCGCGGAATCCGCCTTTCATTCCTCTGGCGAGGCCGATCGTCGATTCCCCAAACTTGTCGCGCAGATGGTCCGCGGCCGCCAGCGCCTTCTGCCAACGCTCGGCCCGCGCAGGCTCCAGCAGATCAAGCTGGGTTGGCCCCGATTCGAAGTTCGACGCTTGCACTCCCAGCAATCGCACCGGAGCGCCCGGCTTCCAGTTGTCGAAAAACAGACGCCGCGCCTGCTCAAAGATCTGGTTATCCATCTGCGTCGCCTGCTCCAGCGAATGCGCGCGCGTGATGGTCGAGAAATCTTTGTAGCGCAATTTCAACTGCAGCGTGCGCGCAAAGTATCCGCCCTCGCGCAGTCGCCGTCCCACCATCTCGCTGAGCCGCATCAGTGTGGACAGCAAGCGCTCGGCGTCGCCCGTGTCCTCGTCGAAGGTGTGCTCATGGCTGATCGATTTCGGATCGACATGTTCGCCCACTTCGTTGTCGAACCATCCACCCGCATCCTCGCCCCGCGACTTCCCGGCCAGCGCCAGTCCCCATTTTCCGAAGCGGTGTTCCAGATCGCGGTCCTCCAGATGCGCGAGGTCGCCGACCTTCTGAATGCCCATCGCATGCAGCTTCTGCTCCATCACCTTGCCCACGCCGGGGATGTCGCCGACCGCGAGCGGCGCCAGGAACTTCGCTTCCTCGCCGGGCAGCACCCAGAGCACTCCGTTGGGCTTGGCTTTAGCGGAGGAAACCTTCGCGATCAGCCGCGATGTGCCGATCCCGATCGAGCAGTTCAATTCGGTCGCCGACTTCATCGCCGCGTGGAGCTGATGAGCTGAACGCAACGGACGGCCGTGCAGACGTTCGGTGCCGGTCATGTCGAGATAAGCTTCGTCCACCGAAGCCATCTCAACCAGCGGAGAAAAATGGCCGAGCACTTCGTGCACCTTCGTGGAATATTCGCGATAGCGCTCCGGGTGCCCATTCACAAAAATCGCCTGCGGACAAAGCTTCGCGGCCGTCCGCAGAGGCATGGCCGAGTGCACGCCAAACTTCCGCGCCGCATACGATGCGGCCGAGACCACGCCCCGTTCGTCCCGCTGCCCACCCACCACCACCGGCTTGCCTTTCAGCGATGGGTCAAACAATTCCTCGACGGAGACGAAGAAGGCGTCCATATCGACGTGAAAGATGGTGCGGGAAATCGGGCCATCGGGTGATCGGGTCATCGGGTGATCGGAGTGCCTTGCAGAAGTGTACCGCGAGGTAAGCGCGACTCGTACTCAGGGTATGCCTTCAGGCATACCGCCAGTCGCCGAAATTGAATCCGGCTTTAGCCGCTGAGGGACCCTAAAGGGGCGTCTGATTTCGAAAAGATTTCGGTATCGCTAAAGCGACACCCTGATACGAACATTAGTCGCACGCCAGTCGCACCACGGGTTCGCTAGCCCAGCACTGGCTCTTTTTTCAAATCCGCGATTACCGGGGTGGCGTCCGCGGTGGCTCGCACCTGTCGCGCGCGTTCGTAGACTTTGCCGTACTCGCGCGCTGACGCGCCCCAGGAAAAATCGCGGCTCATGCCGTTGCGCATCAGCGTCTGCCAGGACGAAGGATCGCGGTAGGCAAGCAAGGCTTGTTTGATGGTCGCGAGCAGCGCCTCGCCGGTGTAGTCGGTGAACTTGAAGCCCGTGCCTTTGCCTGTGCGCGCGTCCCAGGGTTCGATGGTGTCATCCAATCCGCCGGTCGCCCGCACGATGGGAACGGTTCCGTACTTCAGGCTGTAAATCTGGTTCAACCCGCAGGGCTCGTACCGGGAAGGTATGAGGAACATATCCGCGCCCGCTTCAATTTTATGCGCAAAGGCGTTGTCGTAGGCGACCTTGACCGCAATCTTGTTGGGGAAACGCTTGTTGAGCCGCAGGAACATTTCTTCGTACGGCTTGTCGCCCGCTCCGAGGGCGACCACGATCATCTGTTCGAGCGCCAGGCGGTCCATGATCTGGGCGATGAGGTCGAAACCCTTCTGCGCGGCGAACCGCGAAACGATGCCGATCACCGGCACTCTGGAATCGGCGTTCGTGACTCCGAAGGCGTGCAGCAAGTCGTGTTTGCATTTCTGCTTGCCGCTCAGATCCTGCGGCGAATACTTCGCGACGGTGAATTTGTCGGTCTGCGGGCTCCATTCGTCGTAGTCCACGCCATTCAGAATGCCGGTCACGGTCGCCGAGCGGTCACGCAGCACGCCTTCCAGGCCAAATCCATATTCGGTGGTTTGGATCTCCTGACTGTATTTCTTGCTGACCGTGGTGACGAAGTCAGAGAACACGAGCGCGCCCTTCAGAAAATTCACCTGCCCGAAAAATTCCATCTTCGAGATGGTGAGCAGATCCCACGGCAGCGTCAGCAGCGGCAAGGTTTCGGGCGGGAACAAACCCTGGTATCCCATGTTGTGGATGGTGAAAACGGTGGCGACTTCGCGAAACGCGGGATCCTCAGCGTAGAGCGTGCGCAGCATCACCGGCACGAGCGCGGACTGCCAGTCGTGGCAGTGGAACACTTGCGGCACGCCCAGAATCTTAGAGGCTTCGAGCACCGCCCGCGAAAACAGAGCAAAGCGCTCGGCGTTGTCCGGATAGTCGCCAGCCGGGGTGCCATAGAGCGCGTCGCGGTCGAAGTAGGGCGGATAATCCACAAAATAAAACTTAACCCCGGCGCTTGACCCCGCCGTCACCACCGAGCAGAAGCGGTACTTATCGTCGAAAGGGATGGTGATGCTGCGCACCACGGTTTGCGGATCGTCCAGTTTGCTTTGCCGATAGCGCGGAACATACACGCTCACCTGATGTCCCAGAGCAGCCAGTGCGCGTGGCAAAGCGCCGACCACGTCGGCCAGTCCGCCAGTTTTTGAAAAGGGAACGCATTCGGATGCTGCGAAAGCGATATGCATTGCGAACATGCCTCCTGAGCCAGAACTCTCGATATGGCCTGCTCAAGTTATGATTATTACCCTAGAGACGCGGATGGCCATTTGTAATTTGCGAATTTTAATTTGTAATTGAAAATCGTCGAATTGGTTCTTTCAATTGCAAATTACAAAATCGCCAATTACATATTCACTTCAGTCTAAAGCCGGAAAGAAAGAGGGTCAACGTGACGAAGGGCGCTAGCGTACAAACGAGTTCACGCAAGCCCAAACTGGGGCAGCATTTCCTGACGAGCGAACCGGCGGCTCTGCGCATTGTAGAAGCCCTGGGCGACGTTTCCGAGGCCACGGTGCTGGAGATCGGCCCGGGCCGCGGCGCCATCACCGATTTGCTGGCACGGAAGGCGCGGCGGCTGATCGCGGTGGAATTGGACCGTGTCCTTTCGGCCCAGCTGCGGATGAAATTCTCCATGCAACCCAATGTCGAAATCATCGAAGGCGATATCCTGACCATCGAACTGGACACTGTCTTCGGTGCGAAGCCGGGCAGCCTGCGTACCGGGCTGAACTTCGCGCCCGAACCGGCCCGCGTCATCGGCAACCTGCCCTATTACATTACCTCCGACATTCTGCTGCGGCTGCTGGAATATCACCGCTACTTTTCGACCATTGTCATCATGGTGCAGAAAGAAGTTGCCGACCGCCTGGCGGCCTCGGCGGGAAGCCGCGACTATGGCTTGCTTTCGGCGACGGCGCAACTCTACGGCCGGATCGAGCAACTCTTCACCCTCCCGCCGGGAGCGTTTTCTCCACCGCCCAAGGTGCATTCCAGCGTGGTTCGCATTACGATCAAGCCTCGGCTGGAATCGCTTCGGGTTCCCGAGGCCGAGTTCATCGCGTTTCTGAAGCTTTGCTTTGGGCAGAAACGAAAAACTCTCTGGAATAATCTGAAGACGCGGTACGATGAAGACGTGCTGCGTGCCGCTTTGACGAAAAGCGGCGTGAAACCTACAATCCGGGCCGAAGCGCTGCCGCTCGAACGAACCGCCGCTTTGTTCCGCGCACTCGGCGACGGCGTTTCATAATTCCTGCGGGCAAGGGTTTTGCACGCTGACTTTTCGCGGGCGAGGGCGCCCGCGCCACACGTCTCCGCTAGGAGGCCACCGATGACTTCGACTTCCGCTGTACGAACTCCCGCCGTTGCCGGCAGGTTTTATCCGGGCCGCGCTGACGAATTACTGCGCGAAATTCGGCAATACTCTTCTTCTGCTGAGACTGCGACCGGCCGCATCGCCGCCATCGGATGCGTTGCTCCCCATGCGGGATATATCTACTCCGGCGGGGTTGCGGGCGCAGTGTACTCGCGCGTGGAAATCCCCAAGCGCTGCGTAATTCTCTGCCCTAACCACACCGGCAAGGGACGTCCGCTGGCGGTCATGGCCAACACAACCTGGCAGACTCCGCTGGGTGAGGTCGCGGCGGACGCGGAAATGGGCGCTCGGTTGCTGTACCGCTGCCCTGCGCTCGAAGAGGACAGCGCTGCGCACCGCGGCGAACACGCCATCGAAGTTCAGCTTCCTTTCCTGCAGGCGCAACAGCCGGAATTGAGTATCGTTCCGATCGTCATCGGCACCAGCAACTTTGAGGTGCTCCGCGGATTGGGCGAAGCGCTCGCGGATGTGATTGCCGATCATCAGGAAGAAGATCAGGAAGAAGCTCAAGAAGAAGCTCACGAAGAAGATCACGAAGAGAAAGTCCTGATCGTCGCCTCCAGCGACATGAACCACTATGAGTCCGATGCGATCACTCGCGTCAAGGACCAGAAGGCGATCGAACGCGTGCTGGCCATGGATGCGCGCGGGCTCTGGGAGGTGGTGATGAATGAAGACATCACCATGTGCGGGTTCGGGCCGACGATTGTCATGCTCACAGCGGCAAAGCTTCTGGGAGCGACTTCGGCCACGCTGGTCAAGTACGCAACTTCAGGCGATGTCTCCGGCGATTACGAGTCGGTGGTGGGCTACGCGGGGATTATTGTGAACTGAGGAATTATCGTGAACACAACTTTGGATTGTCATCCTGAGCGCAGCGAAGGACTTATGAATTTGAATCCGTCCCATTCCATAGGTTCTTCGCTTGGCTCAGGATGACAGTGTGCGCCTCGGTTACGGTGTGTCGCCTCAGCGAGGACGCGTTGGCGCCGAGGCTGATGATCGGTGTGGCGCTGCCGTAAGCCCCGTTGAAGTCGTCGGACTCGCGCCGAAGCTGGTTGCCGGTGCGGGCGGAAACGTCGCAACTACGACGGGACGTGCGGTCCGCTCCATTGTTTTCGAGAGGCGATCGAGGTGGTTGACCGATCCACGGGGCACTCCGAAACTGGCGGAGCCGGGATTGATGGTCAGGCGATGCGTCCCTCCCATGGCCGGATTTGCCGCGAGGCCTCGTCCCACCATCACCGTCTGGCGACCACTCACGGGCGGCGCCGGCACTTTCATTGTGACCGGCGCATTCACCACCACCGGAAGCGCATTCCACGAATTCCAATTGCCCGGCTGCCAGACATATCCGAAGCCGGGAGCGAAGGCCCAGTTACCGTAGTTGTAGGGCATCCAGCCCCACGGGTACCCTGATACAAACATGTAGCCGGCGCCGGGATAGAAAGCCCAGGCGCCATCCTGGAACGGGCTCCAGTTGGCGCCGCTGAAGTAGGGCTGCCAGACGTTGCCGTAGCCGGGGACGGTCATGAAGTTGCCGTAATAATTCAGGTCGCTCATGCCGTAACCATAGGGCGACGAAATGCTGGAGCCGCTGGCGGGCGCGTAGCGGTCGTGATAGTCGGTCTGCTGGCGATCCCAATCGTCGGAGGGTTCCGCTGCGTAATTTTTCGCGATCACGAAAGTGTCTTTCCTGGCGGGATCGTCTTTCGTAAGTTCGTTATTCCCCAGATCGATAGTCGCGCTGTGCTTCTCGGCAACCTCAAATTGTCCGGACGGCGTGGTCGCGCTCAACTTGCCTTTGAACACGGCCAGGGTCGCGGTCGCGTCGGCGAGTTCCACGCGAAAATGCGCGGCCTCGGACACAGTGACGGATTCGCGACCAAAATTCAGCAGGAACTGGTCGCTTTTCTCGCGTGCGTTCTTCGGATGAAGACTGGCGTAGACGGTGCCGGAGACAAGTTGCACGGTGCTCAGCTTCTGGCCGTCTTCGCCGAGCGCCAGACGAATGAAGTCCACCTCGCTGTCGGGCGCCAGACGTAGCGCGCTGCCGTCTTCGAATTCCACTTCCGCGCGGCCATCTTTGCCCGTCTTCACGCGTGCGGCCTCGATCACAGGCAGGTTGAGAAACGCTTTATCAAAACCGTCGCCGGCGGCGCGGTCGATCTGCACCGTACCCTGCACATCGCTCAAGCGGACGATGCGCGCCTTGGACTCGGCCGACGCCGAGACCACCAGAAACGCCGCCGCGAGCACGGCCAATATTGCCAGCATCTTTCCGAGTCTTGTGATTGACATATGCTTCTCCCGGGACTGCCCCCTGAACGACTTTGTTCCCTGAGTTTGTGACCCTGAGGCGCTTAAGTCAAGTGGGATTTCGACAGTTTGTTCCCTTGGGTCCCGGATCAGTTGGCGTCAGATCAGTTGGCGTCAGATCAGTGGGCGTCGGCCCGCTCCAGTAATTTTTGGGCGCGGGCGCGGGTTACGTTGATCACGGTGGGATCGGCGATGATCTGATCGAGGATCGGCTGAATAGCCGCGATGTCGGCCAGTTGATTGGCGCGGGCCTGTTCCTCCATGCGCTTGAGTTCTTCGTCGAGTGCGAGCTTCTGATAATGGTGATCGTACTGCAGTCGATGTCCGAATTCGAGCGTAACCGAGAGGCCTTGCATCAGGCTGGTCAGTTCCTGCACGGCGGGGACGGGAGAGTAGTTATAGGTAGACTCACCGCTGCGCTGCGCGTCTTTGTAGCCGAGCGTCTTCTTACCGGTAAAGGCGATGTGCTTGTGATGGGAGTCGACGTCCTTCTGAAAATAGCCGGCCTTCGCCGCCAGTTCGAAAATCTTCTGGCGCGTTTCTGGAGCCAGGGTGAAGTCAAGATCGAAGCTGTCGGCGTCGTCGGAATCGGGCGACAGGCGGCCGACGGAGTGATAGCGGGCCGCGCCATCGGATGGCATGCGAATCGAGTAATGCTCCGGCTGGGAGGCGGGGAAATCGACGGTGAAGGTGAGAACGGCCAGGGCTTGAGCTTCGGTTTGTGAACAGGCGAGGATCGGAGAAAAGAGGACCGAGGAAAAGATGAGCAGGCGGACAATCTGAAATGGGCGTGGCATGGGCCGCTGTAATGATTGGGGATGGCGGCGAGGGGTGTCAAGGGCAAGTGTGATTTTCTGTAGAGACGCGGCTTGCCGCGTCTCCGCTTGCGCTTACAGTTCTCTGGCTTTCCACGGGAGACGGGGCAAGCCCCGTCTCTACAGGCGAAGGCTCTGGCGTTCCTGGGTGGCGGCGGTGTGGAGATGGCAGATGGCGATGGCGAGCGCGTCGGCGGCGTCGGCGGGCTCGGGAATCTGATCGAGATTCAGAAGGCGCATCACCATTTGCTGGACCTGATGTTTTTCGGCGCGGCCGTATCCGACTACGGCGGACTTGATGGAGAGTGGCGAATATTCGGCGACTTCGAGTCCGGCAGAAGCGGCGGCCAGCATGGCGACACCGCGCACCTGTCCGAGCTTCAAGGCAGACTTCACGTTGGCGGCGTAAAAAACGTCTTCGATGGCGACCCGGTCGGGCCGGTGCTGCGAGATCAGTTCCTGCAGACCGATGGAGATGCGCGACAGGCGCGTGGGCATGGGGTCGCGCGGGGAAACTTTGATGGCGCCGCAGACGATGCACACCAGGCGATCGTTGTTGCGGCCATTGTTGCGTTCATCGGCGAGCAGTTCGACGACGCCGTATCCGGTGTATTCCGTGCCACAGTCGATGCCGAGGACGCGCATGGGGGAAGTGTAGCAGGAGCGCTTTCAGCTCTCAGCTGTCAGCTTTCAGTTTTTCAGTCGAAGCAGGCCGGATGTCCTAAGCGCGCTCGCCAAAGCAGCGTGATAACCTAATACTTTCCGGCCACTAAAACATGCGGTGTGGGCGGATTCCATCCGCTCAGGAGCGGATTCATACTCGTACTAAAAAATCATATTAGGAGCAGGCGATGAAAATTGGAGTGCTGACGGGCGGGGGCGACTGTCCCGGACTGAATGCAGTTATTCGAGCCATTGTGCGTAAGGGCACCTTTCACTATGAAGACGAGTTCTTGGGATTCGTGGAGGGCTGGCGCGGACTGTTGGAAGACAAGACGATGGATCTTGGTCTCTCGGCGGTGGGTGGCATCCTGCCGCGTGGCGGCACCATCCTGCGCACTTCGCGCACCAATCCGGGCAAATATGCGAACGGCCTGCAGCGCATCGCCGACAACCTCAAGAAACATGGTTGTGACGCGTTGATCGCCATTGGCGGCGATGACACGCTCTCGGTGGCGCAGAAACTTTTCGCCAACGACGTAAAAGTGGTTGGCGTTCCGAAAACCATCGACAACGATCTGGCGGGCACCGACTTCACCTTCGGCTTCGACACGGCCGTGAATATAGCCACCGAGGCCATCGACCGCGTACATACGACGGCCGAGGCGCACAATCGCGTGATCGTGGTGGAAGTGATGGGCCGCGATTCCGGCTGGATCGCAACCTATAGCGGCATCGCCGGCGGCGCCGACGTCATACTGGTCCCCGAAGTTCCGTTCGATATTGACCAGGTGGCCGAGTTGATTCGGCAGCGCCACTCCCGCGGAAGATATTTCAGCATCGTGGTGGCAGCCGAAGGCGCGAAGTTTGCCGATGGCAACGAGCAACACTGTGGCGGGTCCCAGCAAGCGGGGCGCGATGACTTCGGGCATCTTCGGTTGGGCGGAATCGGTTCGACGGTGGCGAGCGAGATCGAAAAGCGGACTGGCTTCGAGTCGCGGTCGGTGGTACTTGGCCACATTCAGCGGGGCGGATCGCCCAGCGCTTACGACCGCGTGCTGGCTACGCGCTACGGACTGGGCGCGATCGACATGGTGCACCGCGGCGAATTCGGGCAAATGGCGGCGTTGCGGGGAAACAAGATTATTTCCATCCCGCTGGCGGAAGCCATCGCTTCGAACCGCAAGGTGGATAGGGAAATTCTTGACGCCGCGATTGGCATTCTGGACAAGCTCGACTATAAGGTTTCGAAAGTTTCCTGAGCTGTAAACGGGATTTCCTGTTGTAAACGGGATTTCCTGTAGAGACGCGGCTTGCCGCGTCTCAGCAGCGCCGCGCAGCGGGAGACGGGGCAAGCCCCGTCTCTACAGGGGAAGAAGTTACAACCCAGCCGCGGCAAAAGCTCCGAGCAGACCGGGATTTGCTTGGCATGGGCGCGGGTTTGGGGGCATACTTACTCAGCACTAGCTCAGCACCAGCTCAGCACCAGCTCAGCAGTAGATCGGCACTCCCGCAGACCGATTACGATTTCGGGGACGCTCCGGCGCCTATGTTTCAAAACGAAAGCCAGTCCGAGAACCATCTGGAGCGGTCGACGCCGCACCCTTTGCCCCCGGCTTTGCCGGATGTGGAAGTGCAGCGGAAGCGGATGCTGGTCGCGCTGGGGATACTGCTGCTGGCGCTGTTGGCGGTGGTTCTGAAAGACTGGGATTTCTGGTTTCCGCCGAGCGCTGAAGTCCAGGAAGCCAGGGTGCGAAGCAAGAGTAAGAGTGTGCCCGCGGCAACTCCGAACACGCCGGCGGCGCCCGCGCGCGAACGCAAGCCCGCCAAGTCCCCGCCACCCGCTGCCGCCGAAGTCCCCTTTTCGGCAACTACTGAGCGCGCCGCGCTACCTCCTCTGCAAGTGGAAGTTGTGGCCGGAAACCGCCACATCAACGTGCCCGCGAAAAGCAATGCCATCCATCTGGATGTGAACTCGGGCGCGACGTCTTCCGCATCCGGCGCTGCCGCATCGGCGCCGAATGGGCCGGCCGATGCCAGAACGATCGATGCCAGGACGACCAATGCCGGCGATCGCGTGCAGCTCTCGCCGCAAACAACGCAGAGTGTAAGCGTTTCGGTGGCGCCGGATTACCCCTTGCTGGCGCGGCAGATGAAGGTGCAGGGCGCGGTCAGTTTGCAGGCGCTCATCTCGCGAGAAGGTACTATCCAGGAGTTGCAGATTCTCAGCGGTCCGAGCATTCTGGCAACTGCCGCGCGCGAGGCGGTGAAGCAGTGGCACTTCAAGCCCTACCTCCAAAATGGGCAGCCGGTGGAAACTCAGGCGCGCATCACGGTGAACTTCACCATTTCCACAAATTGAAGCAATTGAATCATTGAGTGATTGAGACATTTGAAGATCAAGAGCCTCTCGTTTGGGTTCCCAATGATCCAATCACTCAATGATTCAATGACTCAATAAAATTAAACGGGCGTCCGAATTCTTTCGAATCCAGGACGCCCGGGCAGCCCTCCCCCAGAACTGCTCAATCAGGAATGTAAGACTAAGCGGCGAATCTGAAAATGGCACGCGGGTGCCAAGCTTGTTCCACTAAAGTGCCACCCTTTGAAGGGCACATTCCTTCAGCCTGAATCCAAAATCGAAGGCCCGCCTCTACTCTGAAACCACCATCTTTCCCGGCGGTGATCCAGTGGAGAAAGGCGAGTTCGCGATAGCCGTGGGAGCGCCGGTCGATGAATTGTAGGTGTAGCCCGCAATGCCAGTGGAACTTCCGATATAGAAAAAGTTGCCGAGGGGATCAATGAGGGCGAACAGCGAGCCTGCGGCTAAGCTGAAGGGCGACTTCGCTACTTCCACCAGTTGTCCGTTCGTGGAAGTGATCGTGAAACACCAGATGGAGTCGCTCGATCCCGAGGTTAGAGCATAAAGAAACGTGCTGTTGGGATCGATGGTGAGCGTTGTGGGGCCGGCGCCAGCCACGGAGGCAAACGGCGAGCCCAGCATCGGGCTCAGTGCGCCACTGACGGAGTCGATGTCGAACCCGGAAATGTTGCCGGTGGTAGCCTGATACGGGGGAGGATTAATTGCCCCAGGATTGGCAACGTAGAGGAATCGTCCAGTCGCATCCACTGCCATACCGAAGGCTCCCAATCCGGAAATGAACGGCGACCCCGGCACCGGAGTAAGCACGCCGTTCGAGAAAGAAAATGCGGTAACCATGCCGATGCTCGGATTAGTCACGTAAACGAACTTGCCGGAAGGCGTGATCAGAATCTCGGTCGGATTCGCGTTCGCGAAGAAGGGCGATCCTGCGACCTCGGTCAAAGCGCCGCTGTTGGAATCGATGGAGAAAACGGAAACGTTGTTGGAAAAATAGTTATTGGTCACCAGCAGGTACTGGCCGGAAGGGTCGATGACCGCCGCCCAGGGACCGGAACCAGCCGCGGTCGGAGCGCCACTGAGCGTCAAAGTGCCGTCCAGGGCGACGTTGAAAATCGAGATCGTGTCGCCGCGGGAGTTGGCCACGTACAGAAACTTCCCAGACGGGCTCAACGCCAGGCCGGTGGGCGAAATGTTCTGCACCTGCGTCGTTTTTGGTCCCAAGGTGATGGCACCGGTCGCGCCGTTGATGTGCAGCAGGAGCACCTGGCCCGTCGCTGGCAGGGTTACATAGGCATTATGGCCAGGCACCGTGCCCAGTTTGCCGCTGCTGCCGCAGGAAAGAGAAAATCCAGCCACAATGACGATAACAGCAACGGCCAGAATCCGGGGAAGCCAACTTTGACTTGCCAGTGCGGCACGCGCCGCCCTTTGAAAGCTCATTTGCGAACCTGCTCCTCAATATCCAAGATGAAATGAAAAGGTCGTGTTCACTATCGTGCACGAGAAGGCGGGAACAACGCAACTGCATCGGGTGATCGGGTCATCTGACCATCGGGTCATCTAAAGTCAAAAGCCCTTGAACCTCGATGACCCGATCACCCGATCACCCGATCCCCGGATGACCCGATCAATTCAAACGGGATGTGTTCTAATCGAGTTGTAAATCAGTCTGTTCCAAATAAAGACTACGTCGTGATCGACATCCACTGCCACCTTCTGCCCGAGGTCGACGACGGCCCCAAATCCTGGGATGTAGCCGTCGAAATGTGCCGCATGGCAGCAGCCGACGGCATTACTCATGCTGTCGCCACCCCGCACGCCAACGATCGTTACGCCTACGATCGCGCTTACCTCTCCGGGCTTCTCCGCCAACTCCAGGAAAAGATCGATCCCGCGCTGCCATTGCAATTAAGTCTAGGCTGTGATTTTCATCTTTCCTTCGAGAATCTGGAACGCGTCCTCGAGCAGCCGCACACCTTCACCATTGGCGAAACCAACTATCTGCTGATTGAACTCAGTAACTACAGCGTACCGACCCATCTCTCCGAGTGTTTCACTCGCCTGGGAGATCGCGGGCTGACGCCGATCCTGACTCATCCCGAACGGAACCCGATTCTGCAGCAAACGCCGCAGCGCATCCTGGAGTGGGCGGAGCAGGGCTGTCTGATTCAGGTCACGGCCTCGGCGCTCACGGGGTTCTGGGGCGAGCGGCCGGAAATCGTCGCCCGCTGGCTGCTTGATCGCTCGGCCGTCCACGTACTTGCGTCCGACGCTCACGACACCAAGCGCCGTATCCCGAATCTTTCCGCGGGTCGCGCGATGGCGGAAAAAATTGTGGGAGCCGACTGTGCCCAAGCGCTGGTCGAGGGCAACCCGGGCGCAATCGTCAACGGACGACCCATCCCTTATTGCCCGCGGCCGGTGCTGGATTAGCAGGCTGCGGAAAAAGTGGACTTCGTTGCCTCAGCCCCTAAAGGGGCGTTTGATTTTGAATGACTTACGGTATCGCTAAAGCGATGCCCTGATACGAAACCGGACTTTTTCCGCAGCCTCTGAAGTCGTGCCCTTCCCAACAACCTGCGTGAATCAGAGTTTTTCCGCAGCCTGTTAGGGATTCTACTGCAAGGACTTTGAAAACAGGTATGCCCTGTTTTCAAATCCTTGCCGCTGGTAGAAGGCGTGCGCCTGTACGCGGTGAAACGCGGAGTCGAGCTCGACCCGGGAACATCCAGCCTCTTTTGCGACCCCGATGATGGCCGCCAGCAGTGCACTGCCGATGCCAAGTCCACGTTTCTGTTTGCTGACGACGAGTTCGTCGATATGTGCCAGATACCCTGCCTGCCATAGATTGCTCTTGATGGTGAGCGAACAGAACCCGACCACCTTCTCATTCTCCACGGCGCAGAGATAGTGCTGCAGATCGGACGCGAGCCCTCGACTATAAACGGGGCGCAGAGCATCTGGATCCAGCGCTTTGTCTGGCCAAAGGTGCTCCAGCAACACAAGAATCTGTTCAAAATCCGCACTGGTGCATTGGCGAATAACGGTCATGCGGGAAAGGTATCATGGTCAGACGCGCGACGCTTCAAAGAGGGATTGCCAGCGGCTACCGCTGGGGAAGGTTGTTATCCGCGGGCGTTGGTTTTGGCGCGGCCCCTGGATCGGGCGCGACGGGCGTCGGCGTCGACGTCGTCATTGCGCTCTCCGGATTGAGCAGGTGATCATGGCTGGGACCTAATCCGAGTTTAATCAGCGCTCGCGAATCGGGAGTCGTCTTCGACTGCCATCCCTGGTCTGCCTGATAGCGCTGCATCGCGGCCTGCGTGGCGCTGTCCCAGTCGCCCGAGGGCTCGCCCTGCATGTAGTGCTGGCGGATGAGCGCTTCCTGAATTTCCCGGGCACGAGCCGAGTCAATCGCCTGCTGGCCGTGCTTCTTCGCAACCAGCTTGGAACCCTTCTTGCCGTGGGAGGTTTTGCTCTTCTGCGCTGCGCTATGCTTGTGAGTCGAGGTGTGAGCGGAGGTGGCATGCGCGGGCGTCGCATGGGTGGTGGTGTTATGCGCTGATTTCTTGGTTGGCGCCGGGGCCGCGTGCGCCGGCTTCTTTGGCGGAGTCGTCGTCTCTGTTTGCGCGACGGCGAACCCATGCACGGCCAGGCTGAGCAGGGCGCAAAGGCCGATCCGTCGCCAACGCGGAAGTTGATCAGACCGTAGCATGTCTAAAGGCTTCGACCATTCGCGGCTTGACCATCAAAATTGGTCGTCAGTCGTTGGTCATTAGTCGTTCGGGACGCGTCGTCCATTTGAAGCCTGCGAACGACTAATGACCAACGACTAACGACTGCTCCAACAAAAAACCGGCGAGACCGGCCCACCCTAATGTTCCCCGAAACGGGGACGGAGTGCCAGTCTCGCCGGAGTTCTTATAGGTTACGGAAGTGTACCTGCCAGGAAAATCGTTCCATCCTGCGCTCTTGCGCCTCGCGGACGCACCAGGAACACGACATCCTGCCCGCTCTTCAGCGACGACTCGATCTTCGAAAAGTCGTCCGCATTGTTCACCGGCTGCTTGTTCACTTCCAGGATCACGTCGCCGCGATTCATACCGAGATCCTCGGCGAACGATCCTTGCTTCACGTCCTGCACCACTACGCCCTTGCCAGAGGCAATGCCCAGGCGGTCGGCCAGATCGGGAGTGATGCTGCGCACCGTAATCCCGAACTTGCTGGCCTTGGGCGCCTCCTCGCTCTGGCTTTCGTCTTCTTCGCCCAGACGGGAAGCAAACAGTTTCGAGCGATCGGCGATGGTCACCGTCGTGTCTGCCTTCTTGCCGTTGCGCACAAAGGTGAGCTTGGCCTTCGAGCCCGGCTTGCGGGAAGCGATGTCCGCCACCAGATCGTCGCCGCTCTTCACGTCCTTGCCATCCACGGAGGTGATGGTGTCGCCGATCTTCAGGCCCGCCTCTTCGGCCGGGCTGCCGGAGACCACGTTCGACACCGTCACACCCGATCCGTAAATACGCGCGATAGCCGGGTTCGGCTGCCCTGAAAACTCAATGCCGATGGACCCGCGCGAAACCCGGTGTTCCGGCCCGATCAACTGGTTGTAGACCTGCGTCACCGTGTTCGAAGGCATGGCAAATCCCACGCCCGCGTACGAACTTGTCTCTGTAAGGATGGCAGTATTGATGCCGATAACTTCACCCGCCATATTCACCAGTGGCCCACCGGAATTGCCGGGGTTAATGGCGGCGTCGGTTTGAATAAAAGACTGGAACTGGCGGTTAGGAACGATGTTGCGCCCCTTGGCCGACACGATGCCGGCGGTCACAGTTTCCTGCAGCCCAAAGGGACTGCCGATGGCCAGCACCCAGTCGCCCACTTCCATGCCGTCGGAGTTGCCCAGTTTTGCGGCTGGCAACGGATGATCGACATCAATCTTGATCACCGCCAGGTCGGTCTCCTGATCCATTCCGATCAACCGGGCATCATGGCCCGGAGAAGCCGGGTTTTCATCCTGCAGCTTCACCCGAATGCGATCGGCCTTCTCGACCACGTGCCGGTTGGTGACGATGTAGCCCTTCGAATCCACGATCACGCCGGAGCCGAGCGAGCGTTGGCGGATGGTGCCCGCTTCTCCGCCCTGACCGCCCTGGCCGCCGAAGAACTTGTCAAAGAAATCCTGGAACGGGGAGTCCTCATCGCCGCCTTGATCCTGGTCCGGATCGGGATGCACGGAGCGCCGGTGATGAGGGTTCTTGATGGTCGACTCGGTGTTGATGTTCACCACGCTCGGCTCCAGTTGCTTGGAAATCTGGGAGAAGGCGGTCGAAAGCTGTTGCGGAGCGGGGATGGTCAGCGGCGTCGCATCCGAGGACTTCTGCCCCTCCTTGCCTTTCACTCCATAGGAGACAACCGTGCCAATCAGAATTCCAACCGCCAGTGTCGCCAAAATCGTAAAAGTGTACGCCCAACGGTTGGCTTTGAGGCGCACCCAAAAGGCGCCTTCGCGCGAATCCATTTCCTACCTCCTGAAACTGCCTGATTTTTCATTATACCTTCGCCCCAGGCAGGGATCGGTTCGAAGGGCGCCAAATCATTTAGACGCAGAAACCGCCATCCGCGTTGGACGTGATTTCCTGTAGAGACGCGGCTTGCCGCGTCTTTGCCCGTCGCGGAGACGGGGCAAGCCCCGTCTCTACAACTTCAGCGTCATCAGCGCCAGGAACAAACCGGTGTAGCCGGCGATGACCAGCAGCACTAACAGGGCTCCAAAACTCAGGACGTTGAATATTCCCCACGGCTTCTCGACCGCGCCCAGCGCCAGCTTCCACAGTCCGAAACTCCCCGCCAGCGCGCAGGCCGGCAACACCAACAGTCCAATTGTCCGCCCGTGCGCCACCTGGGGGAATACGATCAGGAACATCACGGCAGGAAGAAAAGCCAAAGCCGGGACAATGGCCAAGGGGGCGCCGATCAGGAACGCACGTTCGCGCTCTTTATATTGAGTCATTGAACCATTTAGTCATTGAATCATTAAGGCATTGAATCATTGAGTCATCGGATCAGCAAAGGGTCACCCAATGTCTCAATGCCTTAATGATTCAATGATTCAATGCTGTACACGGTCTTGCCGCCGACCACCGTGCGCAGAACTTTCGTCTCCAGAATTTTCGGGGGCAAGACGGCGGTAATGTCCTGGTCGAGAACGACAAAGTCGGCGAGCATGCCCGGCTCCAGCTTGCCTTTTTGCTTTTCAGCGAACTCGGCAAAGGCCGCACCCGTCGTGTAGGCCGCGATCGCCTGCTCGATGTTCAGCTTCTGTGCGGGATAGTAACTTCTCTTTCCGTCTTCGCTCATGCGGGTAACCGCCGCATAGAGTCCGCGAAACGGCGTAACCGGTTCGTGCGGATAATCCGTGCCAAAGGCCAGCACCACACCGCGGCGAAGGAACTCAGCCCAGGCATAGGAATGCTCCGCGCGCTTCGCTCCCAGACGCGACTCGGCCCAGTTCATATCCGTGAGCAGGTGGCTCGGCTGCATGGACGCGATTACGTTCAGATCCTTGAAACGCGAAATCTGCTGCGGCGTGGTGACCTGCGCGTGCTCGATGCGAAGCCGGTAATCGTTGTCCCGGTAATCGTTGTAATTGCCGCCGCCATTGCCACCGTCGGCCGCTTTGACCTTGCCTTCTCTCGCCGCTTTCTCCGCCTCGGCAAACGCATCGAGCGCCAACTGCACTGCTTTGTCACCGATGGCGTGGAAGCCGATCTGGTATCCCGCCAGCACCCGCTCCCTGGTCATCGCATTCAGCTTGGCCGCTTCGTATTGCGGCAGGCCGCTGTTCTTTGGACCATCGTTCTTTGGATCGGCGGGATCGTCGTTGTAGGGCTCAAGCAACGCGGCCGTTTTCGAGCCGAGCGAACCATCCAGGAAGGCCTTCAGCATTCCGGTGCGGAGCAGGTTGTCGGAGGCGGGATGCGAGTTGCGCTTGTTGTTCAGGTCTTCCAGCGAGTCGTCGAAAGTCAGCCACTCTGAAATTCGCGCGGTCAGCTTTCCCTCGCGCTCGATTTCCTCATAAATCTGAAAGTCTTCCCACTGCGAGTTATCCTGCGCCGAGGTGATGCCGTGGCTTGCCAAATCCGCAAGCGCGAGTTCGATGGCGTGCCGCCGCTTCTCGTGCGTTGGTTTGGGAATCACTGCCTGCATCGTAAGCGCCATCTCGCGCAGAATGCCGTTGGGCGTGCCGGTTTCATCGCGGTCTATCTTTCCACCCTTGGGATCGGGGCTGGCGACGGTGATGCTGGCCAGTTGCAAGGCGCGCGTGCTGGCCACGCCAACGTGTCCGTCCACGCGTTCGAGGTAAACCGGGTGGTCGCCGCTTACTTCGTCCAGATCCCAGCGTGAGGGCAGGGTTTGGACGGGCCACAGAGTCTCGTCCCAACCTTCACCCACCACCCATTCCCCGGGCTCGGCAGCTTCGCACTTGGCGCGCAAGCGTTCGCGGAACTCGTCGAGTGTCTTGACGCCGACCAGGTTCACGTTCAACTTTTCCAGACCGGCGCTGGCCAGATGCACGTGAGCGTCATTAAATCCGGGCATGACGAAGCGACCATCGAGATCCACGATCTTCGTCTCTGGCCCTTTCAACTTCATGATCTCGTCGCGCGTCCCCACGGCGAGGATCTGGTCGCCGCGCACCGCCAGGGCCTCCGCGCGCTTGCCCGCCCCGAGCGAAGACGCCGCATCGACCACCCCGGTGTAGATGTTGGCGTGGGTAAAGATCAGGTCCGCTTTCGGCTTCTGAACGCTTTGCGCCGACGTGCCAGAGGCCACGGCCAACAACAGAAATGGAGCGATTCGCGCCATCATTCTCCGGCTCCCGACAATGTCAGCATGGTAAGCAGAATGCGCTTTAGTCCAAGGTCTCGTCCATTGCAGTCGAACCATTCTTGCAACGTGTGGGCGCCGCCCCCGGAGCCGCCCGCCCCGATGGCGATGGCCTCGCGACCGAGCGATAGCGGAATGTTGGCGTCGGTCGACGCCCGCTGCACCTGCGCCGTGTTGCCCAACTGAGCGTCCACGGCGCGAATCACCTTGAGAAGCCGCGCATCCGGCGACAGTTCGCCCGCCGGACGATTTCCGATCTCCACCACTTCGCTCTGCACCACCTGCGGCTTTCGTATTCCGTGCTGAGCCGCGGCCCGATTCTCCAATGCCAGCGCCTGGTCCAGCGCGACGCGCAGCGCTCGCTCCAGCCGGTCAATTTCCGCCGTCGAGGTGGAGCGCAGATCGACCCGCATGCTGGCGGACTCCGGAATGGAGTTCACGGAAGTCCCACCCCGAATCACGCCGACATTAAATGTCGTTTTCGGCGAGGCCGGAACCGGCGTTTGACTGAAGACCTCGATCGCACGGGAAAGCGCAATAATTGGATTGGGCGCGCCGAAGTCGCTCCACGAGTGTCCGCCCGGACCGCGCATGATCACTTCGAAGCGGCGGCTGCCCAGGGCCTCGGCCACCACCGTGTCCGCTCCCGCGCCATCGACAACCACGCTGTAGGCAATCGCGTCCCGCCAGCGCGGCGTCGCGAAAACGTGCCGCATGCCGCGCAGATCGCCTTCGCCTTCTTCCCCGACGTTGCCGATGAACACAAAGGGCAGCGCATGCGAAATTCGTCCGCTGCCGAGCACACTGGCCACGGCCAGCATCGCCGCAATGCCCGCGCCGTTGTCCGCGACTCCCGGGCCGAACAACCGGCTGCCCTGCTGGCGGATGTGCAACGGCGTCGCTGCCGGGAACACCGTATCAATATGCGCGCTGAGCGCCACGAAGCGGCTGCCGTAGCCGGGACGAACGCCGAACACGTTGCCCACCTCATCCATCTGCACATCGACGAGCCCTAGCTCGCGAAAACGTTCAGCCAGCCAGGCGCCGCGCGGCGCCTCTCCGAATGGAGGCGCAGCCAGCCGCGTCGCCTCCATCTGCCACAGCGCAAACTGTGATTCCCCGGAGCGGAAACGGGCGAATGCCGCGCGCACTTCCGGCAAGCCGGCGAGCCGCGCCACTTCCTGCTGCACCGAGGGAGACAAATCAGAAGCTGCCACTGGCCGAACTCACTCCATCCTTGTGGCCTATCTTATAACGTCAGGGCCTAACGTCAGCGCGCGGATGCGAAGGCAATCCCTGTAGAAGGCCCTTTCAGAAAGAAGAAACCTGATTAGCGTTTCAGCGAATGCCGCGGAGGCCCGTCTCGGCTGGATGAGATGCGAGCATCTTCATGCCGTTCAGAATCGCGGCGATTACGTTCTCGTCCCCGACGACCGTGTTGATCATCAGGTGATAGAGGGCGCGCGTCGGCCATTCGGCATTGAAGTAGTGTTTGATGTAGGCGCGCCGCTCCTTATCCACGTTCTCCACCAGGTCCTCTGCTTCTTCGCGGCTCTTGCCCATGGCCACCAGACGGCGAATCTTCTCGTCGGGCGGAGCATAGGTGAAGACGCGGAAAGTATCTTGGCGCTCGCGCAGGAAAAACGGGGCGCCACGGCCGACAATCACGGCACTGCCTTCCGTCGCAATCGTGTGCATGATCTCCCCCACCATGACCATCATGCGATCCGTATCGAAAGCATACGAGTCGGCTAGAGGAATGCTGCGTTCGTAACTGCCCCGCCAGAAGGCTTTCGCTAAACGGTAGAGACGGCTGTCGACCCGCTCATCGCACAAGGCCACCGCCGATTCCGTCACCCGCGCGCGCTGCGCAATCTCGCTGGTCAGTTGCTGGTCCCACAGCTTCCACCCCAATCGGCGGGCCAGTTCTGCGGCAATGCCTCCGCCCCCGCTGCCAAACTCGCGTTCCAGAGTAACGATGCGAAACATTGCGAACCTCCCTTCGGAATACGGTGGAGCGACGGGCGTCTCGCCCGTCCAGCCCTGCGGGAAACCCGGCTCTCCACTAGTGAACCACGATCAATGAGCTACGATCTCGCCTCCCGGCTTCGACTTCTTGATCAGGAACACGCACGGGATTAAACAAAAGACCAGCACCCCGAGCACCCAGAAATTATCAATGTAGGCCAGCATGGTCGACTGCCGGATCACATTCGCCTGTATCAAGGCGTAGGCATGCTGCTGCGCGGAATCGCCTCCCGAGCCAGGACCGGCGCCGCCGCCCGCAAAAGTTCTCGTCATCCCGTGCAGCGCCGACTGAAACTGCGGGTTGGCGGCGTTCAGCTTTTCCACCAGCCGCACCTGGTGAACCTGCGCGCGGCGAGCCAGGCCGGTGGTGACAAAAGAGATCCCGAAGCTGCCTCCAATATTTCTGGCCAGGTTCATCAAGCCGGACGCCGCATTGTTTTTCTCGCGTGGCAGAGACGCATACGCGGCGATGTTAATCGGCATGAACAGGCAAGCGAATCCGGCCGCCTGGTAGACGCGCGCCATGACCATGGTGTGGAAATCCACGTTCAGGTCGAACGTCGTCATATGGAACAGCGAAAACGAAAGCATCGGCAAACCAAAGAGCAGCACCCAGCGCGGGCTATAACGCGAAAGTAGAAATCCAACCATCGGCATCATCACCATGATCGCGAAACCGCCCGGGGAGAGCGCCATCCCGGAGCGTTCGGCGGTGTAACCGAGCATCGTCTGCATGAACAGCGGCAACAGCAAGGTGCTGCTGAGCAGGACAAATCCCACCATGAACATCAGGAAGTTGGACGCGGCGAAGCTGCGCTCGCGAAATAAGTGCAGGTCGACGATGGGGTCTTTGTGGTTCCACTCCCAGAAGACGACGAAGATCAGCGCCGCGGCAGAGATCACGCTCAGCACTACGATGAAGTGCGATTCGAACCAGTCTTCGCGCTGTCCTTTGTCGAGGACCACCTGCAGCGTTCCGAGGCCGAGCGCGACCAGGCCCAGTCCGATGTAGTCAATCCGGGTTTCGCTCAGCTTGCGGCGCTTCATGTATGGAGGATCCTGGATGAGCCGCGAGGTCAGCAAAAACGAAAGCATGCCGACGGGAATGTTGATGAAGAAAATCCAACGCCAGCTAAAGTTGTCGGTGAGCCAGCCTCCAAGCGTGGGGCCGATGGCCGGAGCCATGACCACCGCGATGCCATAGACGGCAAATGCCATGCCGCGCTTGGCGGGAGAAAAGGTATCGACGAGGATGGCCTGCGAACTCGGTTGCAGTCCTCCTCCGCCCGCACCCTGAAGAATGCGGAAGACGATGAGCATGCCGAGATTGGGCGCCAATCCGCACAGAAACGAACTGAGCGTGAAGACTACGACGCAGCCCATGTAGAAGTGCTTGCGACCGAAGATCGAAGACAGCCAGCCGCTCAGCGGCAGCACGATGGCATTGGAGACGAGATACGACGTCAATACCCACGTGCTCTCGTCCTGACCCGCCGAAAGACTGCCGGCGATGTGGGGCAGCGCCACGTTGGCGATGCTGGTGTCGAGCACCTCCATGAACGTGGCCAGCGTTACCACCAGAGCGATAACCCAGGGATTGACCGGCGAATGCCATTCGGCGGCCTCATTCATGGTGATCGCAGCAGCGCCCATTGTTATAGAAACCCATGTTTCAAAGTTTCAAGGTTTCAAGGTTTCAAAGCGGACTCCAGCGAAGCCCACTCTGACTTTGAAACTTTGAAACACTGAAACTTTGAAACACTGAAACCTTGAAACCTTGAAACCTTGAAACCTTGCCCTCACTTAATCCAGACCTTCGGCTCTACCGACATCCCCGGACGAAGTTCATGGCTCCTGATCACGCCCGGATTGAACACAATTTTCACGGGTATGCGCTGCACCACTTTGACGTAGTTGCCGGTGGCGTTTTCAGCCGGCAACAGGCTGAAGCGATCTCCACTGGCGCCGGCGATGGAGTCGACATGCCCCTTGTAAGTCCTGCCGGTGGCATCGACGTCGACATCCGCCGACTGGCCCGGCTTGATGTTCCTGAGTTGCGTCTCCTTGAAGTTCGCCGTGACCCACAGGTCCGCCTCACCGAGAGGGATGATTTTCATCATCTCCTGGCCGGGCTGCACGTTTTGACCAACCTCGACGGTGCGGTTGCTGACGGCTCCGCTGACTGGCGCAATCACTTTGGTGTACTGGAGGTTCAGTTCCGCCTGGTCCAACGCGGCCTTTTTGCGATCGGCATTGGCTTGGGCGGAAAGAGCGCGGGCGCGCGTGGCGCGCATCGTCTGCGGCGCGGTGTCGGCGGTGCGAAGCTCGGCGCTGGCCTGCCGCAGCTTGTCCTGCGCCTGTTCGACCTGCGCCGCGGAAGCGTCAGCGCGCGAGCGCATCATCTGCAGAGTTGCGGCGGCGGCATGGGCGCTGGCGATCGCTTGATCGTACTGTTGCTGCGAGATCTCCTGCTTGTCGATCAGTTCCTTGTAGCGAACCAGATCATTCTGCGCTTTGGTGTTGTTGGCCTCCGCTTCCACGATCTGCGACTTGGTCGCTTCAAACTGCTGGCGGGCTGCCGCGATGCCAGCCTGCGCACTGGAGACGCCGGCCTGTGCCCCGCTCACCTGGCTCGAAGTGCTCACGTTGGTGATGGGAACGTTGATGCCGGCGGCTGCGGCCTGCGCCTCAGCGTCGGCGTAGTCGGCACGCGCCTGCGCCACCGCAACTTCGTAGTCGGCCGGGTCGATTTCCACCAGCACCGTTCCCTTTTCCACATACTGGTTGTCTTCGACGTTGAGCTTCAGCACATGGCCGCTGACGCGCGCGCTCACCGAGTTCACATGCCCGTCAATCTGCGCGTCGTCGGTCGATTCATAGCTCTCGAAGTAACGCCACAGAAAGAAAGCGGCGATCAGAATCACCAGGCCGGCGAGAATGAGTCCCAACCTGGTGCGCGGATGACTCAAAAACGCGGACCGCCGCTGATATCGAGATTCGCTGTCAGGCAGGGACGGAGCCGGCGGCGACGGAGACTCCGGCGCGCCGGTTTCCGGTTGCGGTTTGGGCTCGGCTACAACGTTGCTGGGTTCTTCCATTTGGTTACTTCCCTTTCAAATATTCGCGAACACCCTCTTCTGCGTGCCCCAGGGCGCGGGCATAGGAAACCTTCGCCAGGTTGTTAAGGTATAGGCTCGAGATCAAACTCTCATGAGCCGACGCCACCGCTTCCTGCGCCTGCACCACTTCGAGGTTGTCGGTGACCCCGGCGGAGAAACGATCCTGCGATTGGGTGAGCGCCTCTTCGGCAAGATTCACCGAACTCTGGGCGACTTCTACCTGATCGGCAGACGACTTGAGGTCGAGCAGCGCGTTGCGGATATCCTGATCGATCTGACCACGCACGTCCGCCATCTGCGCCTGCGCCTGGCGCAAGCTGGCTTCCGCTTTCAGAACATCGCCATGAACCCTTCCACCCTGGAAGATCGGAATGTTCAGCGTGCCCACGACCGTATACGTAGGCAGCACATCGCCGGGAGTCGCGCCGATCTCGCCGTAATTTGCCGCCATGTCGATGGTGGGAAAATACCCGGCGGTGGCTGCGCTGTGCTCCAGTTGCGCGGCCACCAGACGATCCCGCGCCGCTTTGTAATCGGAGCGCAGAGAATACGCGCGCTGCAAGCTGCTTTCAAGATCGGGGATGGGAAAAGCCTCGTAAGGAGCTTTGTCGGCCAGTTCAAATTCCTGGCCGCTCGCCAATCCGATCACGCGCGCCAGCGAAATTTTCTGCTTGGCGAAATCGTTCGTAGCCGCGATCAGTTGCTGTTGGCGCGTCTGGTATTCGACCTGCGCCCGCAGCGTGTCGATGGCTGGAGCGACGCCCGCCTGTTGTTGCGCAACCGCCTTCTTATAGAGCGCGCGCGCCGTCTCCACCTGCGCTTGCGCGGTTTCCACGCGGGCTGCCCCGGCAATCGCCTGCAGATAGGCGCTGCCGGTCGCGAGCACGACCAGGTCGCGCGCGTCTTTCAGATTGAACCGGGCCACTCCTTCGCCAATCACGGAAGAACGGTATTTCTGGATTGCCTTCCAGTCGAAGACTCGCTCCGTCGCCGAGGCGCGCACATCAAAATAGGCAAAGGGTCCAATGATGGGAGGAATACCAGGAAGCAGCTTGCCAGTAAATCCTTCTGCTTCCGTGCTCAGCTTCTGTGCCGATTCCTGCACATCGCCGCTCACGTGCGGAAGCAGGTCGCTGAGTTGCTGCCATTTCTGTCCCCGGGCCGCGATGGTGTTGTACTCCGACAGAAGACCAGCCAGATTCTGACGTAAAGCCCGCTCCATCGCGTCGCTGAAGGTCAGTTGCAGAACTCCGGCGGTGGGCTTCGCATCGGGCACACTGCCAAACACTGGGTTCTGTGCCGAGGTTGGAAGTTGTGAGGTTTGAAGCTGCGTGGCTCCGCCCGCCGGGCCTGCGGTGGAACCGTAAGTCGAAGGGGAACTTTGGGCGCAAAGCGTCGCTGGGAAGATGACGATGGACAGGACCGGCAAAACCATCCGAAAAACGGCACATCTCTTCATTGTAATTAACCAGTTAGTTAGATAAAGTTAGTTAGATTCTACCCGACCCCCATCTCGCGAATCAAGCCATGACTCGCATAAGCTACGCAAGCGCCGCAATTGGCGGGCGGGACGGTCCGAAGAAGCCATGGGACCGGCATTCCCCCCTGGCTGGCTCCAAAGCAGAAATCATAAGTCTTTTGTACTCTTTTTGCTGGAGATGCGATGCGAATTGTTGAACCGCCTCGCGATAGAGTGCCGCCCCATGCGTTTTGCAGGTGCACGCGCACTGCCGAGAGTGACCTTGGTCATCTTGTGCGAACCCCCGTCCAAAGTTCAATCTAGGAAGCGAGTCAAGCACTTTCCCGCGGCTGACGTTTGCGTGAGGGAAGTCGTACGTATGAGCGAAGCCACGAAACTATCGCCCAAAGGATCGGATTGGACGCGCCTGCTCACCGATCCCCACCTGGTCAGCCACCTCGGAAAACTGCTCCAAACCTACCGCGAGGTGCCTCCAGAACAACGCGAAGCGGCCCTGCTGCACGCCATGCGCGAGATCAAGGACGCCGCCGTCAAAGACCGCCAAGCACATGATCATGATAATGTGCAGCCCGTTGCCGCGGCGCCGGCTCCTGCCGTGCTCCCCCATCCCGAACCAGTGGATAAAACGCCTCCGTTCGAACCGGATTTGTTCACCCCGCAACTGGCATCGGATCGCCGCCGTTATCACCGGATCAAGTGCTATGTGGCGGTGGAAATTCACATTGAGGGCATAGAAGAGCCGGTCTGGGGTAATCTGGCGAATGTGGGCCGCGGAGGCTGCCTGGTCGAGACCTCCAGCGCCGTGCCCGCGGGCAAGGCCCTGGAGATCGGGTTGTGGGTAGCCAGCGGCAAGATTTGGGTAAAGGGCGTCATCATCAGCGGAGTCGCGACGCACAGCGCGCCGTCGTTTGGCGTTCGCGTGAAATTCTCAGAGGCGGAACTGTCGGAAAAGGAACACCTGCGGGAATTTCTCAAATTCGTCGAGACCACCACCCGCAAGTCGCAAAGCGGAAAAGCCTATGTGGCGCAGTTGAAGGGCTAGGCCGCTCCCCGTCCAACCTGACTTTGCCAGCAACTTTTCCTGCCGTACGGGTTCATTCTTAATGAGGCTAATCAGGATGGAAATGCCTTTGCGCCGACGCCGTTTGCTGATGGCGGCTGTGTTGCTTGCCGCGGCCGGACTTACGACGCAGTTCGCTCTCGGCCGTAAGAAAGACAAGCCCGCCGGAGCGATGCCGATGGACGGCCAAAAGCGCGCCATCCACGCCCTCAACCGGCTGACCTTCGGTCCGCGGCCCGGCGACGTGGAGCGCGTCACCCAGATGGGCGTCGACAAGTGGATCGAACTCCAACTTCATCCCGATCGAATTGATGACTCGGCGCTCGATGCCAGGCTGGGTCCATTCCGTACGCTGCGTATGGACACGAAAGAGATCGTCGAGAATTTTCCTCCTAATCAGTTGATCAAGCAGATCGCCGACGGGAAAGCCTCGCTGCCGAGCGATCCCACCATGCGCGCGGTGTACGAAGCACAACTCCAGCGCTACGAAGACAAGCAGGAACGCAAGGACGAAGCCGCCAAAAGCGGCGCCACCTCCGGCGCGAGCAGCGCACCCCGCAGCAATGACGATGGCGGCGCTTGTAGAGACGGGGCTTGCTCCGTCTCCGGCGCTAGCGACAAGGCCACCGATCCCGACGAGACGCGCCGCCGCGAAGAACGATGGGTCGCTAGTGTCAAGACGCAGGAACTTCTCGATCTGCCTGCCGACGAGCGCATGCAGGAAATTCTGAAAATGTCGCCCGAAGATCGGCGGGCGATCGCCGCCACAACCAAAGGCGCCAAGGCAGGTGCCCTCATGGCCGGAATGAGCCCGCGGCAAAAAGAGACAATGATGGCGCTCAATAATCCCGAGCAGGTGGTGGTCGATGAGTTGATGCAGGCCAAGCTGCTGCGCGCCCTCTATAGCGAACGGCAACTCGACGAAGTAATGACCGACTTCTGGTTCAACCACTTCAACGTGTTCATCAACAAGGGAGCCGACCGTTACCTGCTGACCAGCTACGAGCGCGACGCGATCCGTCCGCATGTGCTGGGGAAGTTCGAAGACCTGCTGGTGGCGACCGCCAAGAGCCCGGCGATGCTGTTCTATCTCGACAACTGGTTGAGCGTCGGGCCGGACTCGGACATAGCGCTCGGCATCGCGCCGCACCAGCGAAGGGAGGGCCCAGGTCCAGGTAATCGTTCGCAGAATCGTGCACGGGGCAATTTAAAAGCCAGGCAGGCCAGCGGTCTGAACGAAAACTACGGCCGCGAGCTGATGGAGTTGCACACCCTCAGCGTAAACGGCGGCTACTCGCAGAAAGATGTCACCGAAGTGGCCAAGGTGTTCACCGGCTGGACGCTGGAGCAGCCGAATAAAGGTGGGGCCTTCCGCTTCGAGCCGCGCATGCACGAACCCGGAGACAAAATCGTCCTCGGACATCGCGTCAAAGAAAATGGCGAGAAGGAAGGACTGGAAGTGCTGCACCTCCTGGCGCACAATCCCAAGACGGCGCACTTCATCTCGCAAAAACTGGCGATGCGCTTTGTCTCCGACGATCCTCCGCCCGCGCTGGTTGATCGCATGGCACGCACCTTCTTGAAGAAAGATGGCGACATTCGCGAAGTGCTGCGCACCATGTTCAAGTCGCCCGAGTTCTGGTCGTCCGCGGCCTACCGCGCCAAAGTGAAAACGCCGCTCGAGTTCGTGGTTTCTGCCGTGCGCGCCAGCGGCGCCGAGGTTGACGACGCGCGCGCCCTCATCGGCACGCTCAACAACATGGGCATGATGCCCTATGGCATGATGCCGCCAACCGGCTACTCGATGAAAGCCGACACGTGGGTGAACTCCTCGGCGCTCCTCGGACGCATGAATTTCGCGCTGGTCCTGGCCGCAGGAAAAATAAGGGGAGTCAAGATCGATTCCGCCAGTCTGGCAGCCGGAACCGCCGCAGGAACGACTGTGGCAGGAACGACTGTAGCAGGAACGACTGTAGCAGGAACGACTGTAGCAGGAACGACCGACGCGCAGCAGGTGTTAGCGACCTTGGAAAATTCGCTGCTGTCAGGCGACATCTCAAGGCAAACGCACGATACCATCAGCAAGCAACTCGACGACCCAAAGATCAGCCAGCGGAGATTGGATGATCCAAAGCGTCCGCCAAACATAGCCGCGATTACAGGATTGATTCTGGGGTCGCCAGAGTTTCAGAGGAGGTAGCCGTCAGCTCTCAGCTATCAGCTCTCAGTTAGGGTGCTGAAAAGACTGATAGCTGAGAGCTGATAGCTGAAAGCTTGGTTTTCTTATGTCCATCACTCGACGCATTTTTCTTCGCAACGGCGCTCTGGCCGTGGTCGGCACGACCGCGCTGCCAGGCTTTCTGACGCGCGCCGCCTTGGGCGCATCCGACCCCGGCGTTCGCACCAGGCGCCTGGTCGTAATCTTCCAACGCGGCGCGGCCGACGGCCTCAACATCGTTGTGCCCCACGGCGAGCCCAGTTACTATGCCATGCGGCCGACCATCAACATCCCGAAGAAATCCGTGCTCGACCTCGACGGCTTTTTCGGATTGCATCCGGCGATGGCATCCTTTGAGCCGCTCTGGAAGCAGAAGCATCTCGCCATCGTGCACGCCGCCGGATCTCCCGACCCGACGCGCTCGCACTTCGACGCGCAGGACTTCATGGAATCGGGCACGCCCGGCGTAAAGGTCACCGACGATGGCTGGCTGAACCGCGCGCTGCACGAGCTTCCCGTCGTATCTGGGAAAGACAAGTCGGCCTTCCGCGCCATTGCGCTCGGCCCGTCGCTGCCGCGCATTCTCTCCGGCAAAGAGCCGGCGGTTGCGGTCAATAACCTGAATGATTTTTCCGTCGGCGGGAAAAATCCGAAGGCTGCGCCGCTCGCGAACTCGTTTGAGGCGATGTACGAAAACTCCGTGGACACCGTATTGCACGGCACCGGCCAGGAAACTTTCGACGCGGTCAAGACGCTAAAGGAGGCCGATCCCGCGCACTATACACCGGCCGCCAACGCGAACTATCCCAAGGGACGCTTCGGCGACAGCCTGAAGCAACTCGCGCAAATGATCAAAGCGAACCTCGGCGTGCAAGTGGCGTTCGCCGACATCGGAGGCTGGGACCACCACGTCAACGAAGGCAGCACCCAGGGACAGATCGCCAACGTGCTCGGCGACTTCTCGCAATCGATCGCCGCCTTCTGGACCGACCTCGGCGACCTCGGAGAAGACACCGTCGTAGTAACCATGTCCGAATTCGGCCGGACAGCGCGTGAAAATGGAAACCGCGGCACCGATCACGGCCACGCCAACGTGATGTTTGCGCTCGGCGGCCCAGTAAAAGGCGGCAAAGTCTATGGCCAATGGCCCGGCCTCGACCAATCGCAACTCTACGAAGGCCGCGACTTGGCGGTAACGACTGACTTCAGGCTGGTGCTCAGCGAAGTAGTGTCACGCTATCTGGGGAACAAAGATCTGAAGACGGTGTTTCCGGGATTCGAAGGGCAGGCGGCGCAGTTTGTGAAGCTGCTGGGGTAGATCGTGTGGTGACGGGGCTTTGCCCCGTCCGAGCCGGACGAAGCCTGGCAGGGTTAGACCTCGATCAGCACATCCCCGCCCTCGATCTTCACCGCATACACCGCAACCTTGGCGCCCGGCGGACCGGCCTCGCCTGTTTTAGGATCCCACTCCCAGCCATGCCAGGGGCAAACAACTTTCCCTCCTGAAATCACGCCCTGGCCGAGCGGCCCTCCACGATGCAGGCAGATGTTGTCCATGGCGCTGATTTCGCCGTTTACGTTAGCAACGCAGATGGTCCTGTCGCCGCAGGGGAATTCTTTGGCTTCGTTGATTGAGGGAATTTCAGATTGAGGCGCTAGTTTGACGAACATGGCATTCAGCACTCGGTGGTCCCAAGCGAACTACAGATCCCTCACTCCGTTCGGGATGACAAAAGATATACAGCGGTGGTTCAACTGAGAACTGACAACTGAGAACTGACAACTGACGGCTGACAGCTGACGGCTGACAGCTATTTCGGCTGCATCGTTTGCGCCACCATCACCTGGCGCTTGAAATTCTCCATCATGCTTTCTTCCAGCCGCACTTCGGTGGGCCGCTTGGCGAGCGTCATGGTGTCGATCTTGTCCTGCAACTTGAGCAGCGCGTAAAACAAATTCTCCGGACGCGGCGGGCAGCCGATGACATACACATCCACTGGCACGATGCGGTCCACGCCCTGCAGCACGGCATAAGTATTGAACGGCCCGCCCACCGACGAGCATGCGCCCATCGAAATCACCCACTTCGGCTCGGGCATCTGGTCGTAAATTCTCTTCAGCACCGGCGCCATCTTCAGCGTGACCGTGCCGGAGACGATCATCAGGTCCGATTGCCGCGGGCTGGGCCGAAATACTTCCGAGCCAAAGCGCGCGATATCGAACCGCGCAGTTGAAGATGCGATCATCTCGATGGCGCAGCACGCCAGCCCAAACGTCATCGGCCAGAGCGCCGACTTGCGCGCCCAGTTGAAGACGTAGTCCACCGTCGAGATCATAAAATTCTTTTCGAATTTATTCTGGAGCCAGCTCATGAGGCCTCGTTCCCTGATCGATCCCTACAAGAATACATCCTCACCCTGCGTCCGGGAGTGATGCAAGTCACAGCCTGAACAACTGACCGCAGTCTAGGCAGCCGACGAGCCAGTGTCAATCAGCAAGCAATTCCGTGATTCCTGGACTTGATTTCCCGCGGGCTGCTGAAAAACGCGTGCAGCCCGGCAGCCCAGGCGGGCTGCGGCGCCGAGTTCAGAAATTCCTTGATCTATACTATGTCTATCTATATAATAATAATTAAGCACGGCTTGATTTTCCCCCCGTGCGTCCTGGAAGTCTCGGCTGCGATGGGAGATCGTAGCCGAGCTGTTTGTTCGCCAAAGGGAGCCTCGGCTGCCATCGGGGGATTGCAGCCGGGGCGTTTTTTCGCTCCGCCGTCGTAGAAAAGCCCGCAACCAAGAAGCCCGCAACCAAGAAGCCCGCAACCAAGAAGCCCGCAAGCGCAGCCGACTAACTGGTGTGGCGCGTGTAGAGAATAACAAGAGCAAAGCGCTGCCGACCCAACGCCCGAAGTGGCCATTACAGCAGCGCCGCCCGTGACCGAACTCAACCTGACTTCAGGATGAGTCACCGAGGCCAGGACTTCAAGTGATCGCCTAGGTACTCGAACCGAGCGGCAACCCAAGCCCTATTTTTTGTCGGCGCTCTGCGCGTCCTCTGCGGTTGCAGTTTTCTCCGGCCGCAGCAGCGGAAACAGAATCACATCGCGAATGGTATGCGAGTCGGTGAAGAGCATCGCCAGCCGGTCCACTCCCAGTCCCACGCCGCCCGCAGGAGGCATGCCATAACTCAGCGCGTTTATATAATTTTCATCCATCTGGTGGGCTTCATCGTCGCCGCGTTCGCGTTCTTTTAATTGCGCCTCAAACCGCCGCCTCTGATCTTCGGGATCGTTCAGTTCGCTGAAGCCGTTGGCGATTTCCATGAGGCCGGCAAACATTTCGAAGCGCTCCGTCCAGTCCGGTTCATCCGGCTTCTGCTTCGACAGCGGAGAGACCGCAGTAGGAAATTCATAGATGATCGTCGGCTGCATCAAATGTTCTTCCGCCACCGCCTCAAAGATGGCAGCGATCGTCTTGCCCACCGGCGCCGCCGCATCGTACTTCAAATTAATCCCCGCGCCGCGCACGCGCTCGACCAGCGCCTCGACCGACTCGCGCGCCCCGAAGTCGCTGCGCTCGGGCTTTGCGCCAGCCTTCTCCGGCCAGAAACGCAGAATCGCCTCCCGCATCGTCATCCGCCGCCAGTTCGCATGTGACCAGTCGATCTCCTGCTCGCCCCACTTCGTCTTCGATCCGCCCGTTACGTCTTTCACAGCCTGCTCAATCGCGGCCTGGGTAGTGTCCATGATGCCGAGATAATCGGTGTAAGCCTGATACGCTTCGAGCATGGTGAACTCAGGATTCCATCTCCAGCCGAGGCCTTCGTTGCGGAAGTTACGATTGATCTCATACACGCGATCGAAGCCGCCCACCGTCAGCCGCTTCAAATAAAGTTCGGGAGCGATGCGCAGAAACAGATCCATATCCAAAGTGTTGTGATGCGTCTTAAACGGACGCGCCACCGCGCCGCCCGCAATCGGCTGCATCATCGGAGTCTCGACTTCCATAAACCCCTGCCCATCGAAATACCGCCGCAGCGACTGCACCAGCTTGCTGCGCTTCAAAAACACTTCGCGCACTTCCGGATTCATCACCAGATCCAGGTACCGCTGCCGATAGCGCAATTCAACGTCGGTGAGCCCGTGAAACTTTTCCGGCAAAGGCAGGAGATCTTTCGAAAGAAAAGTCAGTTCCTCGGCATGAATGCTGAGCTCGCCCGTGCGCGTGCGAAACAGATATCCGCGCACCCCAATGTGATCGCCCAGGTCAAGCAGCTTCCAAAGTTCAAAGCCAGCATCGCCGACCGCGTCTTTCTTGACGTAGATCTGCAGCCGCTGGCCGTCCTGCTGCAAGTGCGCGAACCCGGCCTTGCCCATCAGCCGGATGGCCATGATGCGTCCCGCGACGCGCACCGTCACCCGCGGAGATTCCAGCTCCTCCGTGGTCTGCCCGCTGTACTCGGCCAGAATCTGCGCCACGGTGTGGCTGTAGTTGTACTTCCGCGGATAAGCCGGATGCCCGAGAGCCTCAATCTTCTTCAGCTTCTCGCGCCGGATTTCATAAATATTTTCGTCGAGTGCCAATGCGTGTCCTTGCCAGTGAAAGGTTAAAGACTGGAAGCAGCGATTATAAATAACTAAAGATCCAGGAGCGTGTGGGAGGTCTGACTTTCGCTAACTTCATTGCCGAATTGCCGACTCAGACCGCGGTAACCGGACATGTGCCACACGGCGTCCATGTGTTGCCCGATTCCAAGGGATAATCGGGATTACAATCATCTCCACCCGCCCGCATCCGGAGGCTGTCATGAATTGCTTGTTAGCTCTCGCCCCAGTCGTGGTTGCGACCGTCGCCGCCTACCCGCAAGCCTCGCCCGACGAAACCGCTGTTCGCAGCATCATTCACGACGAGATCGCTGCCTGGAATTCCGGGGATGCCGTTGCCTTCTCGCGTCATTTTGCCGCCGACGGCACGTTCACTAACATCCGTGGGCAATTTTTCACTGGGCGCGAGGCTTTCACCGAGAAGCATGACTTCATCTTTAAAGGAGTTTACCGCGGAACCACTATGAAGCAGGACGTTGTTTCCCTGAAGTTTGTCCGGCCTGATGTTGCTATCGTGGAAACGCTCACGGCGGTGATTGGGATTCAAAAGCCGTCTCCCGGAATGAGTATGGATGAAAAGGGTCGCCTCCGCTCCCGCTTGTTACAGATCATGGTGAAGGATGGAGGCGAATGGAAGATAGTCACCTTCCACAACACGGACGTCAGGCCGGATGTGCCGGTACCCGATCCCCAATAGGAAACACGAGCTCGTCCTCGGCCGACACTAGAACCAGTCTCATGAATCAGGGAGCAGGATTTCAGGCCGCGAGAGCTGAACCTGTTTCCTCGCAACCGACCAGAAAATCTCGCCAGACATTTTGAAGCGGCAGGAACTCGCGCTCGTAGGTGAGGCGGAAACGCACATCACATTGCCTTACGGTGGACCACGCATTTCGTTCAACGGTGTAGACGCTAACCTCGTTCATAGATTCCTTCCACAACAACCATGCTATCAACGGCGAATGCCGCAGTCTGGTCAAGAATGCTCGCTTCTCCGAATGTCCCGGTTTTGGTCTTCAGTGACGCCAACCAAAGTCAAAGGACGCGCAAGGATGGGGCCGGTGTAGCGAGGAGGGTAGTGTCCTGACACTGCGTTGCCAGGGTTCAGTGTGGGTTTTATTTCAATCTTTTGCCATCAATCGGCGGTCGCGATGCGGTTCAGTGCGCGGTTGGCCAGTACTAAGCTCGCACTTCTCCCCCGGAGCGGCACCACAAGTTGGACAACGGATAGCGAGTACCTGTTTCAGGGTGACTTCTTTCTTCATGGCGGAAAAATGATGCCACGGAACCGGTGCACCTGTCTGGCCAATATTGAACAGTTGTCACAATAAAATGTTGGCGCGCGGTCAGGAGCCAGTGGACGGTTCGGCCAGGTGAGCGTCTCCACAAACTGCGCGGCATCGCGACCCTCAAGCGCCGAATCTTTCGGCGGCGCGAGCTTTCGCTTTGGCGGCCTCTTCTTCCCGATTCTTCGGTGGCGCGCTGGTATCGAGCGAGCGGAGAAGACTCGCCGAGATGGCGGCGATTTCATCGATGGCCGCCAGAAACGCGGCTTCGTTGACCTTCGACGGTTTGTTAAAGCCGGTGATTTTCCGGACGAACTGGAGCGAAGCGGCTCGAACCTCGTCGTCAGTGACGGGCGGATCGAAATTGAAGAGGGCTTTGATATTCCGGCACATGCAGCGGGACCTCCCAGAGAGACGATGAGCTGTGCAAACTCTTCGATATTTTCTCATGAGGCATCGAGGGTGCGCCCGTCCAAGCATTGCCTGGGCGTTCTTCCGCTCTCCAGTTGATGCGATTTATGTACCATGGTACATTGGTACCATGATCAATGAATCGCAACTCCTCATCGAACGCGTCCAGACCGGCGTCCGCATGGAAAAACGCCTCCTCAAAGTTCTCAAGGCGCTGGCCGAATATCATGACCTGTCCCTGGGAGACCTGCTCGAAGGCATCGTGCTCCACGCCTTCGACGGCAAGACTCCCTTCAGCACGGCAAATCTCAAGCGCATTCAAGACCTGAAAAAGTTCTACGGCCTCGATCTCGACTCCAGCGCCAGCCACCGGCTCAAAGAAATCAAGCGGCGCTCGGAGAACAAGACTGCCGCAGAGCAGAAAACCTCGGAGAAGAAAACCACGCAGAAGAAAACCGCGGAGAAGAAAACCTCAGAGAAGAAAAAATGACAGAAAGAATGACCCACGACCGTTTGCCTGTGGCGTTGCGCATCCTGCATTGGACGCTGGGTCTGGTGATCCTAACGGTGAAGTCAGCGCCAGCGGAGCAATGAACGCCAGCGGAGCAATGAAAATGACCATGAGCGGCTACGAGCTGATCGAACAATTCGAGAACGGCGCAACTCCTGCCGCTACCTTCCATCACGCCGACCATGTCCGGCTGGCCTTTGAGTACATGGGTCGCTACACCGTCCTCGAAGCGCTGGAGAAATTTCCCGCCGCCCTGAAGCGCTTTGCCGCCTCCAGTGGCAAGGCGACGCTCTACCACGAGACCATCACCTGGGCGTACCTGCTTCTGATACGCGAGCGCATGGCCCGTGCCGGCCGCGACCAGACATGGGAAGAACTCGCTGCTCACAACCGCGACCTGCTCATCTGGAAAGGCGGAGTGCTCGGAACCCTCTACCGGCAAGAGACGCTCGACTCCGACCTTGCCCGTCACACCTTCGTCCTCCCCGATCGCGGCCTCTGAGCTTGATCCTGACCTGACCCCTCACATCTCGTTCGTCACACCCGGCATGTTCATCCGGCCTTGAAGCCGGGCCACTTCGGCGTTAGTATTCGATTTTGCCTTTATCTCGATTCGTCGAGGGCTCATGCCGCAAAATTACGTTCCCATCTTTCTCTTCCTCGCCGTCGTCGGCATCCTGATTCCAGCCACGCTGCTGATAGCCAAAATCATCCGCACGCAAAGTCCCAACCGCGTCAAGCTGATGCCCTATGAGTGCGGCATCGATCCTTACGACAGCGCGCGCGGACGCTACACCATCCGCTTTTACATCATCGCCATCCTGTTCGTGATCTTCGACGTGGAAACGATTTTCCTGTTTCCCTGGGCGGTGAAGTTCAAGGCCCTCGGCATGTTCGGGCTGGTCGAGATGCTGGTCTTTCTGGGCATCCTGATCGTCGGTTACGTGTGGATCTGGAAGAAGGGCGCGCTCGAATGGGTGTAACTTCATCCGTTCAAAATCCCAATCCGGCTGCTTGCGATGAGACCTTCAGCGCCAGCCGCTGGACCAGGGGGAACCTGTGGTTTCCGACGCGCATCGTGGTCAACCCGCTGCGCGTGAGCCGCGTCAAAAGGCGTCTGTTCGGCAGCAACGAGGAGAGCATTTCGATTTCCCAGGTAGCTTCGGTGAAGATTTCGACGGGAATTCTCTGGTCGGACATTCTGATTGAGTCGACCGGAGGCACCGATCCGATCGCCAGTCACGGCCATCGCAAGGCCGACGCGTTGCGCATTCGCGACCTGGTCGAGAGCTTTCAAGTGGCACGGCACTAGCCAGTGCAAGCCGCGTCTCTACGGGAGATGAGAGCGCACCGGTCAAAGTGAGCAAGGTCATTGTGACGACGGTCATTGACGGTGAGGCAACCAGATGTTAGAAGTGAAAGTTTCCTAAATACTTGTGCGGCTTTTGTAACGACAGACCCTACGATGGCCGAGGAAGTCAAAACGCCCGCTCCACCACCGCCGCCGGAAGACGAGAAGAATCCGACGGCGGAAAAACCCGCAGCAGCGGCATCCGCCGAGCCCGCGAAACCTGCCGAGCCTGCGAAGCCCGCCGCGCCTGCGAAGCCTGCTGCTCCCGCGAAGCCGGCTGCTCCGGCCAAACCCGCTGGTCCCGTGCCGCTGCCGTGGATCTCGCCGATGGTCGAAAAATACAAGAGCCAGTACGGCTCGGGCCTGGACGCGCTGACTTATCTTGGACAGAACTACCTTGCCGTTGACCGCTCGCTGATCCCCGACATCTTGCGCCTGCTGCGCGACGAACAGCAGTTTGACTACTGCGTCGATGTCACCGCGGTGCATTATCCGAAGCGCGAAAAGCAATTCGACGTGGTTTGGATCCTCTATTCTTTTCCGCGCAACGAGCGTGTACGCGTGAAGACGCAGATTGCCGACGGCGCTTCGATCCCGTCCAGCGTCTCCATTTGGCCAACGGCGAACTGGCTGGAGCGCGAAGTCTACGACATGTTTGGCATCCAGTTCGACGGACATCCCGACCTGAAGCGCATCCTGCTGCCCGACGGCTGGAAAGGCCACCCGTTGCGCAAAGATTACGGCATTCTGCAGCAAGACAAAGAATGGGTACAGATCAATCTCGGAATCGAGAGCGGACAATGAGCGAGCGCGCGAACGACCAGACGAATGACGCCTCGAACCGCGCGCTTTCCAGTACTGATCGGTCCTATCTCGATCTCGAAACTTCCGACAAGACCTATCTCGATTCGAACGAACTCGTCATCAACATGGGGCCGCAACATCCGGCAACCCACGGAGTGTTGCGCGTCATCCTGAAGCTCGACGGCGAAAGGGTTCTCGGCACCGAGTGCGTTATCGGATACCTGCACCGCGGCGTGGAAAAAATCGCCGAGAACCGCACCTACACGATGTTCAATCCCTACGTCGACCGGATGGACTATTGCGCCGCCGTGTCGAATGGCCTGGGCTATTGCGAAGCGGTCGAGAAACTGCTCAATGTGGAGGCGCCGGCGCGCGCGAAATATATTCGCGTGATCCTGACCGAACTGCAACGCATCGCCAGCCACCAGCTGTGGCTGGGCACGCATGCGCTCGATATCGGAGCCATGACGCCGCTGTTCTACACCTTCCGCGATCGGGAAGAGATCCTGAAGATTTTCGAAAAGTACTGCGGCGCGCGCCTCACCACGCATGCCTTTCGCATCGGCGGCTGCCAGTATGAAACGTATGCCGGCTTCGAAAAAGACGTAAAGAACTTCCTGGCTTTCTTCGCGCCGAAGATCGACGAATACGAAGCGCTGCTCACCACCAACCGCATCTGGCTCGAGCGCACCAGAAACGTCGGCGTGATTTCCGCCGCGGACGCCATTGCGCTCGGCGTAACCGGGCCAGTGTTGCGCGCCAGCGGGGTGCAGTGGGATTTGCGCAAAGCCCAGCCCTACGCGGCCTACTCCGAATTTGATTTCCAAATTCCGGTCGGCACCAACGGCGACACCTACGACCGGTACCTGGTCCGCATGGAAGAAATGCGCCAGTCGATGCGCATCGTCGAACAAGCCGTCAACGCGATTCCCGAAGGCCCGATCATGGGCAAGGTGCCCAAGGTGATCAAGCCGCCGGTGGGCGAAATCTATCATTCCATCGAAGCGCCGAAAGGCGAGCTCGGATACTTCATCGTCAGCGACGGCTCGACGCAGCCCTACCGTCTGCGCGTGCGTCCGCCATCGTTCGTGAATTTGCAGGCGCTCGACATCATGGTGCGCGGCCTGCTTGTCGCCGACGTGGTCGCCGTCATCGGCACGATTGACATCGTGCTTGGCGAGGTGGACCGCTGATGCCGAATTTCATCATGTCGTATCTCGGGAGCAAGGTGACGCCCGGCGAAGCGGGGAACCAGTTCTGGGCGCTGATTTATGTGCTCATTATTTTTGCGGGCGTGTCGGTGGCCGTGATTTGCATGAACTGGATCGAGCGCAAGGCGCTGGCGCATTTCCAGATTCGCCTCGGCCCCATGCGCGTGGGCCCGCACGGATTGCTGCAGCCCATTGCCGACGCGGTCAAGCTGATGCTCAAAGAAGACATCATCCCCGCCGAAGCCGACCAGTTCGTTTTCTGGATTGCGCCCCTGATCGGACTGCTGGCGGCCTTCACCGTGTATACCGTGATTCCGTTTGGCCCTTCGCAAGCGGTGAGCGACATGAACATCGGCATCCTGTTTATGCTCGGCGTCTCGTCGCTTGGTGTGCTCGGCATCGTGGTCTCTGGCTGGGCTTCGAACTCGCACTATCCGCTGATCGGCGCGCTGCGGTCGAGTGCGCAGATGGTGTCCTATGAAGTCGCCATGGGGCTGGCCGTGGTCTCGGCGATCCTGATGACCAGCCTGAACGCGAAAGGCACCGGCACGCTGAGCATGATCGGAATCGTCCAGGCACAGCAGCAGCAGGGCGTCTGGTTCATCTTTAAATTCTTTCCACTCGGCTTCCTCGCGTTTGTGATTTTCGCCATCGCCATGATCGCCGAGACTAACCGCGCGCCCTTTGATATGGCCGAAGCAGAATCCGAACTGACCGCCGGATATCACACCGAATACAGCGGGCTGCGCTGGTCGCTGTTCATGCTTGCAGAGTATGCGGCCATGATCGCCGTCTCTTCGATCGCGGTTACGCTTTGGCTCGGTGGATGGATGCGTCCGTTCCCGAACCTGCTGCACGCCCCGGCGTGGGACTTTATCTTCTCGCTCTTTCCCGGCCTGACGTTTCTTGGCCTGGCGGCGATAACTTTTGTCGGTGTGGCGCGGATGCCGCCGCAATCGTTCTTCAAGATTCAGCGCATCGGGCTTGCCGTTTTTGCGGCGCTGCTCGGCTTCATCGCGCTGCTGCTGCTCGTGATTGCGGTCGCAGGCCGTACCGCGGACACGAGCGTGGCGGCCCGGTTCCGCGAAGGCATCGACTACGTATATTGGTTTGTGCTCAAAGTCGCCGTCTTTATGTATCTGTTTATCTGGTATCGCGCGACGTGGCCGCGTTACCGCTTCGACCAGTTGATGAAGATCGGATGGAAAGTGATGTTGCCGATCTCGCTAGGCGTGCTGATCGTGACTGCCATTGTGGGGGTGATTTTTTCATGAACCCCGCAATGAACTCGGCGTTTAACGCAGGCATGGCCCCGGTTGCGACGCCGTGGTTCTTTTATGTGCTGGCGGGACTGGCCGTCGCCAGCGGCGTGGCCGTCATTACGCGGCGGAACGCCGTGCACGCCGCGCTGGCGCTGATCGTGACCCTGCTCTCGGTGGCGGGACTCTACTTGATGTTGTATGCCCCGTTCGTCGCTGGCGTGCAGATCATCGTCTACGCGGGCGGAATCATGGTGCTGTTCCTGTTCGTGATCATGCTGGTGAACATCGAACGCTCGTCCAAAGAACGGCGATTCAACCGCATCTGGCCGGTAGGATTGGCAGCGGCCTGCGCGCTGATGGCGTTGTTCGTATCGGCGTTTGTAAAGGGCAAGGCGCTGTTTCCGGATCGCGGAATGCCGCTGCCCGAGGCATCGAATACGCAGCAGATCGCCACCCTGCTCTACGGCGAAGCGGGCAGGATGGGTCAATATACGTTCGCCTTCGAGATCGCCTCGCTGCTGTTGCTGGTGGCGATACTCGGGGCGGTGATTATGACGAAGAAGAAGATCTAGACGTTTGGTCGTTAGTCGTTGGTCGTTAGTCGTTCGGAGTTCCTGGATCGAGCGACGAACTGCGAACGACCAGCGACTAGCGACCAGCGACTAACGACTAACGACTGAATTTATGGTTCCCATCACTACGCTTCACTATCTCGTAGTAGCGGCGGCACTGTTCGTGCTGGGTGTGATCGGTGTGCTTACACGCCGCAACGTGGTGATTGTGCTGATGTCGATCGAGTTGATTCTGAATGCGGTGAACCTGAACCTGGTGGCGTTCTCGCGCATGTGGGGAAACTTGCATGGGCAGATATTCGCCATCTTTATCGTAGTAGACGCCGCCGCCGAAGCCGCCGCCGGTCTCGGCATTCTGATCGCCTTCTTCCGCAATAAGGAGACGGTCAATGTGGATGAGATTGATTTGTTGAAATGGTAGCAATCGGCGATTGGCTTTTGGCGATTGGCTATTAGCTTCGAGCTACGGGCTGCGAGCTAGGAGTTGACCGCCAACAGCGAACGACGAATAGCGAACGACGAACGACTAACGACTAACGACTAACGACATGTTCTTTCTCGACCACATCTACCTGATTCCGCTCTTCCCGGCCTTCGGGGCCGCGATGATGTTCTTTTTCGGGCGGCGACTGCAGAAGGCCACGGTCAACGCGGTCTGCGTCGGCGTGGTCGTCCTCGCGTTCCTGTTTGCCTGCTTCACGGTCGTCGAGTACACCAACTTCGCGCATGGCACGGGACATCCTTTCGAGAAAATTGTTTATACCTGGCTGGGCAGCGGCGATGGCCATCTGAATTTCGTTAAGCGCGACGGCACGCTCGCCGCATTCAATGCTGACGCCGGGTTCCTGCTCGATCCGCTCTCTTCCATTTGGCTGCTCTTTGTAACCGGCGTTGGCATGCTGATCCACATTTACTCCGTGGGTTACATGGCGCACGAGGGCGGTTACTACCGCTTCTTCGGATACATGAATCTGTTCATGTTTTCGATGCTTACGCTCATCCTGGCGAATAACTACATGCTGCTGTTCGTGGGATGGGAAGGCGTTGGCTTATGTTCCTATCTGCTGATCGGTTTTTATTTTCATCGTAAGTCGGCCAGCGATGCAGCTAACAAAGCCTTCATCGTGAACCGCATCGGCGATGCCGGATTCATCCTTGGCGCGCTCACGCTCTCCTGGTATCTGGGCTCGTTTCGCTTCACCGACATCAACGTGCTGGCGCGTAGTGGGCACTTCGCTATTGGCGATCCCATTCTCACCGCCGCCGCGCTGCTGCTTTTTGTCGGAGCCTGCGGTAAGTCGGCGCAGATTCCTCTTTATGTCTGGCTCCCCGACGCGATGGAGGGTCCGACGCCAGTTTCCGCGCTGATCCATGCTGCGACCATGGTGACCGCGGGCGTGTACATGGTTGCGCGCTCGAATGCCGTGTTCGTGCTGGCGCCGACCGCGATGAAAACCGTCGCTATCATCGGCGCGCTTACCGCCGTGTTCGCCGCGTCCATCGGACTGGTGCAGAACGACATCAAACGCGTGCTGGCTTACTCCACCGTCTCGCAACTGGGATACATGTTCCTCGCGCTCGGCGTTGGTGCGTTTGCGGCGGGCGTTTTCCACGTGTTCACGCACGCGTTCTTCAAGGCGCTGCTCTTCCTCGGTTCGGGTTCGGTGATTCACGCCATGAGCGGCGAGCAGGACATGCGCAACATGGGCGACCTGCGCGGGCGCATCCCAACCACTTACAAAACGATGCTGATCGCGACGCTGGCGATTATGGGCATCCCGCCCCTGGCAGGCTTCTTTTCAAAAGATGAAATCCTCTGGCAGGCGTACCGTTCCGCCTACGGCAGCTTTCCGTATCTCTGGCTGATCGGCTTTGGCACCGCGCTGATGACCGCGTTCTACATGGCCCGGCTCATCTTCCTGACTTTCTACGGGCAGCCGCGGATGAGTCATGAAGTCGAGCACCACATTCATGAATCGCCCAAGTCCATGACCGGCCCGCTGGTGGTTTTGGCAATCTGCTCGGTCTGCGCCGGATGGCTGGGCGTGCCAGCGAGTTTGGGCGGGACCAACGCTTTTGGAAAATTTCTGGAGCCGGTATTCGCGCACGAGGCTTCTGTGGCTACAGCTGAGCCGCAAGAGCCCGCTGGCGAAGAACATCGCGGCTTGGAGTGGACGTTGATGTTGCTCTCGGTCGGGGCTGCGGTGGTGGGTGGAGGATGGGCGCATCACTATTACGCGAAGGCCGGCAAAGATTACCCCGAGCCCATCGCCGTCGATGCTCCGCCGCTCTATAACGTGCTTTATAACAAGTATTTTGTTGACGAGGGCTACGACTACATATTCACCGGACGCCGCAAGCTTGGCGACATCCGCCTGGGCGCCATGGGCGCGGGCGAAGCGTCGTCATGGTTCGATGCCAAGGTAATCGATGGAGCGGTCAACGATGTTGGCTGGGTTACGCGCGCGGTGGCCACGCTTTCGACCTGGTGGGATAAGTGGATCATCGACGGCCTGCTCGTCAACGGGCCGGCCATTCTTGCGCGAATGATCTCTTATCCTACGCGCCTGTTCGAATGGGGATTGGTGCAGTGGTACGCGCTGGTCATGGTCGCGGGCTTGCTTGGCTTTGGCGTGTATTACGTGTGGAAGTAAGCCGCGAGTTACGGGCTGCGAGCAACGAGCGCGCATGTCAGTGGTAAGTAGCTCGAAGCTCGTAGCTGCTGGGAACTAAGACCTGGCAACTGAGAACTGTCTTTATGCAGAGTCACATACTTTCGATCATTCTCTTCACGCCGCTGGTGGGCGCTCTCGTTCTCTTGTTCGTTCCCAAGGAGAACAAAGACGCGATCCGCTGGATTGCGAACATCTTTGCGCTCGGCGGGTTCCTGATCTCGCTGCCGCTGGTGCCGATGTTCTGGGCGCTGCGCTTCGATACTACGCAGCAGTTCAAGTTCCTCGAAGGCACGGCCAACAACTGGATACCCTCGATTGGCGCGGGTTACAACCTGGGCATTGACGGCATCTCGTTTCTGCTGATCATGCTGACCACGCTGCTGGGATGGATCTCGATTCTTTCTTCGTGGACTGCCATCGAGATCCGGGTGAAAGAATATTACGTCTGGTTTCTGGTGTTGCAGACGGGAATGCTTGGCGTCTTCATGGCGCTCGATTTTTTCCTCTTCTTCGTTTTCTGGGAAGCGATGCTGGTGCCGATGTATCTGCTGATCGGCATCTGGGGCGGACCGCGCAAACTTTATGCGGCCATCAAGTTCTTTCTATATACGCTGCTGGGCTCGGTGCTGATGCTGCTGGGCATTCTGTTCCTCTACTTCCATCACCACACGATTACTGGCGTTTTCACGTTCCATATTCCCGCCCTTTATCAAACGGCTCCGCTGATTCCATTCTCCACGGCCATCTGGCTCTTTGTTGCTTTCTTTATTGGATTTGCCATCAAAGTTCCGATGTTTCCGTTTCACACCTGGCTGCCGGACGCGCACGTGGAAGCGCCCACCGCCGGCTCCGTCATTCTGGCGGGCGTTTTGCTGAAAATGGGGACGTACGGATTCGTGCGTTTCTCGCTGCCCTTCTTTCCCGCGGTCGTGTCGCATCCCAGAGTGCAAAACTGGGTGATCGGATTGTCGCTCGTTGGCATCATCTATGGCGCGCTGGTTTCGCTCATGCAGAAGGACATGAAAAAACTGGTGGCGTACTCGTCCGTCAGCCACCTGGGCTTCTGCACGCTGGGAATCTTCGTGCTGAACTCGGCGGGCCTGACCGGCTCGGTGCTGCAGCAGATCAACCACGGCATCTCGACCGGCGCGCTCTTCTTGATCGTCGGCATTTTGTATGAGCGGCGACACACGCGCGAGATCGTGGAGTATGGCGGCATCTCGAACGTTATGCCGCTCTACGCGACCATCACCATGATCATGTTCCTCTCGTCGATGGGATTGCCGCTGCTGAATGGCTTTGTCGGCGAGTTCACGATTCTGCAGGGAGCATTCACCGCGAACTGGAGGTGGGCAGCGTGGGCGGCGCCAGGCGTAATTCTGGCCGCGGCTTACTTACTCTGGCTCTATCAGCGCGTCTTCTTCGGAACGGTGACGAATCCGAAGAACGAAAAGCTGCACGATCTTACGCCGCGCGAAATTCTTACGTTTGTGCCGCTGATCATCATGGCGCTGTGGATCGGGCTTTATCCGAAGCCGTTTTTCCAGATCCTTGAACAACCAGTCAATCAGCTTGTGCAGACGATTCATGATAAGTCCAATGCGAATGCCCCGGTGAATGCGCAGGTTACGCCCGTGCCAGCTCCGCAGTCGCTCGCCGTCGCCGGGTCGAAAGCCGTCAGGCCGAAAGCCGCCGGAACGACCTCCGCCGGACCGAAAGCGAGTAACTAAGTGCGAGGCCTCTCACCAACTGAATACCGGTTGATGTTGCCGATGGTGGAACTCACCATTTTTGCGCTCGGCATTCTGCTGATCGACCTGATGGTTCCGCGGGGATGGAAGTGGATCAACGCGGTGGGCGCTTTTGCCGGCGTGGTGTTTGCGGCTGCGTGCGTATGGCAAATTCAGTCGACGCTGCCGAGGGGCGCGCCCGGATTCTATAACACGCTGTTAGTCGATCGCTTCGCCATCTATTTCTGGTATCTGTTTCTGGCGGGAGCGGCCATCGCCATCCTGGGGTCGGTCCACTATCTCGACATAGAAGATGAACACCACGGCGAGTATTATGCGCTGCTGCTGCTTTCCGTGGTGGGCATGATGTGCATGGCGGCGGGAATCGACATCGTGCTGATCTTCATCGGGCTCGAGCTGATGGCGATCTCCACTTACGTGCTGGTTGGTTTCTTGCGCCGCGACCGGCGCTCGAACGAAGCGGCCTTGAAGTATCTGCTGCTCGGCGCATTTTCGTCGGGCATCTTTGCCTACGGCCTCTCGTTGTTCTACGGGATTTCCGGCAGCACTAATCTCGCGATCATTGCCCGCGCAGTCTCGGCGCAGAGCCCGCACAATCCCGTGGTGGTGATCGCGCTGCTGGCCACCATGACCGGATTGCTGTTCAAGATCGCCGCCGTTCCCTTTCATCAGTGGGCGCCGGACGCTTACGAAGGCGCGCCCACCAGCATTACCGGCTTCATGTCGGTAGCGGTGAAAGCGGCGGCTTGGGCCATGCTGCTGCGCATTCTCCTGTTTGGGTTGTTTCCTCTGCGCTCGGTTTACACGCCCGTGATTGTGGTCGTCGCCATCGCTACGATGACCGGCGCCAACTTCGCCGCGCTTACGCAGACGAACACCAAACGGCTGCTCGCTTACTCCTCGATTGCGCACGTCGGCTACATGCTGCTGGCGTTTGTGGCCATGGGAACTTCGCAGCCCGGCAGCCCTGGCTTTCAGGACGGCTTCAAGGGAATCCTAATCTACTTACTCGTCTATACGTTCATGAATCTGGGTGCGTTCGCGGTGATCACTTCGTTGCGGCAGCGCAACGTGATTGGCGACGAGCTCGACGATATGGCCGGGCTCTACCAGCGCGCTCCGGTCGAAGCCGTGCTCATGCTCCTGTTCCTGCTTTCACTTGCCGGCATTCCGCCCGCCGCCGGCTTTCTGGGCAAGTACTATATCTTCCTGAGCCTGATCGAAAGCGGACATTACGGACTCGCCTCGCTCGGCGTGTTCTACTCGCTGTTCGGACTTTATTACTATCTCAAGATTGTGAATGCCATGCTGATGCGTACGCCGATGGAGACTGCACGACTTCCCGTCAGCCTCGGAATGCGTTGCGCGGTGGGCGTGACGGCGCTCGCGACCATCGTAATCGGGGTTTATCCCGAGCCTTTTATTCGCGGCGTGAACTGGTCGCTCGGGATTGCGCAGTCTCCGCATGTGGCGGCGATGTTGAAGTGAGTGGAAGCTGTCAGCTATCAGCTCTCAGCTTTCAGTTCGTACCCTACACATGATTTACAATCCCTTCGCATGCCTAAGCGCCCCAATCCCCCGGAGAACAAGGATCCTCTGGTTTCGCTTGCTCGCTATTCCGAGATTGGGTTCATTATTCCGGCGGCGGTCCTGCTGGGATTTTTTTTGGGCAAGCTGGCCGATTACTGGCTGCACACTAAGTGGCTCTATCTGGTGGGGCTGTTGTTTGGCGCGGTGGTGGGATTTTGGCAGATGATCCGCATGGCCGTGGGCGCTTCCAAAGATAAAGATGAATGAGAGTGAGCATCTCGACCGGCCCGCTGGAATACCGCCGGCGGAGACTCCCGATCAACGCACAGTCGATGAACTGTCAATCTATGAGCGCATCATTCCTCGCGTGCTGCGCAACATGCTGGTGCTAAGCGTTCTGCTTCTCGGGCCGGTGTTCTGGTTCTACGGTTGGGCGGGATCGATTGGGTTTGCCTTTGGGGCCGCGGTTTCCTACGTCAATTTCCGCTCGCTGACGCGTGGCGTCGAAGGCCTTGCCGATCGCATCGTCAACCGAAGCAGCCGGGAAAAAGGCGGCTGGATCGTCCTGCGTTTCGTGGTGCGCTACGGGTTGGTGGGCGCCGCTGCCTATGCTATATTCAAGAGTTCTTCGTGGGCTTTTCGCGGCTTTTTGTGGGGCCTGTGCGTGCCGGTGGCGGCCCTGATGGCGGAGGCGGCGTGGGAAGGGTACATGGCTTTCCGGCGGGAGCTGTAACCCCGTAAAAAAGTTTGTCATCCCGAGCGATGCGAGGGATCTGTAGTTCGCTGGCGACCAAAGTAACTGCAGATCCCTCGCTTCGCTCGGGATGACAATCCCTAAGAATGGGATGACCAAATTCTAAGTACGCATTAAATTCTGAAAATGGAACAACTGGTTTTTACCGCACTCCTGAATCGTTTGTTTGGCGCGCCGGTGCTGGCGTTGCTCCTGAAGCTGCACATTCATCCCAAGTATCCGGCGACTCCCATCACGAATGCGGTTGCCATGGAAATTCTGGTGGTGCTGCTGCTGACGATCTTTTTCATCGTGGTGCGCACCCGGCTTTCGGTGGAGCGTCCGGGTGGGTTGCAACACTCGGTGGAAGTAATCCACGGATTTATCGGCGACATGGCCGATGAGGTGATCGGGCATCATTCCAAGAAGTACGTGCCCTACCTGGTCACGCTCGGCATGTTCATCCTGAGCTGCAATCTGATCGGCCTGGTTCCCGGACTGGAATCACCGACCGCAGTGCCGGTTGTGCCGCTCGGATGCGCGCTGCTGACCTGGTTCTACTACCACTTTCAGGGCCTGCGGACCAACGGGCCGGTCGGCTACTTGAAACACTTCATCGGGCCGCAGGAGGGCATGCCGATGGCTGCCCGGGTGTTGCTGCCGATCCTGTTGTTCCCGATTGAGTTGTTCAGTCATGCGGCCCGCGTCCTCTCGCTGACCGTCCGTCTTTTTGCCAACATGTTTGCCGGCGAAATGGTCACGCTGGTTTTCTTTTCACTCATACCGCTGGTGGTCCCGGTCGTGTTCGACGGACTGCACATCTTCGTGTCGCTGATTCAGACTTATATTTTCGTGCTGCTCTCCTGCGTTTATCTGGGAGAGGCGACCGGGCAGGAACACTAGAAGATCAGTACCCAGTAACCAGTACCCAGTTGCCAGTGAGGCGGTTTTTTCTGGGTACCGGGTACTGGTTACTGAAAGCTGCTTTTCAGCGTGAGGGCGCTGGCTTACTTGGGCACGGCGTCAACCACCCACTGGGGGGCAATTTACTAAGGAGAAACAAAAATGCGGAAAATTGTGATGTTGTTGTTCGTGATGATGATGTTCTCGGTCCTGGCTGTCCCGGCGTTCGCGCAGGGCGGCGCAAGCGCGGCTGGCTCAACCAACTGGGTGGCAATCACTTCTGGTTTCGCGATCGCCATCGCATCCGGATTGGCGGCGCAAGGCCAGGGGCGTGCCGCGTCGGCGGCGTGCGAGGCGCTCGGACGCAATCCGGCCGCCCGCGCGGGAATTCAGGTGGCGCTGATTCTTGGCCTCGCCTTCATCGAGTCGCTGGTGCTGTTTGCGCTGGTAATTATTTTCGTGAAGGTGGTGTAACCGGGTTGGTGATTCGTTGGTTTGGAAGAAGCCTCTGCGCGCAGGGGCTTTTTCTTTTTATGACGTAAGCGCGTGGCTTATTGAGAGAAAACCGGGCCGTCCCTCCGGGACTTTGCGGGTTTTTCTGGATCTACCCCGCGCTGAAGCGCGGGCCTAAGCTGGCTCGCCCCCACGGGGCTGCATTCTTGATCGTGCAAGCGCACCCGCGCTTCCCGAGAACCGAGAACCGAGAACTGAGAACCGAGAGCTGAAGGCTGAGATCTTGCTCTACGTTTTTCGCTCGCCGTCCCAGTTGGCGGCGCGGTTGTCGGGGACTTTTTGCAGGGCCTCGACGAGAATGCGGCGGAGCCGGTAGCGGCTGTCGAGGTCCATGCTGACGAACTCGAACCCGATTTCATTGACGCGGGCGCGGCGGAGCAGAACCTCGCCGCGGATTTTTTTCACGCCCAGAGAGATTTCGACGTGGGCTTCGGAGCCAACCCGGAGATTGTCGTTGCGCGTGCCCATGCCGCCGCCCAGACTCATCTCGCGCATGACGATGTTCGACTTTCCCCAGGAACTGGAAAGCGTGGCGGAAAGCGTGCGCGACAAAATGATGCGCTCATAGCGGCGCTGGCGGACCCAGGGACATCCGGGGCCGGAATCAAGCGGAGCGATGGCGAGTTCACCGGCCTCAAGGCCGCTGTCGGCGAGAGCCTGGGTGCCGTAGCGGGGATCGATCTTGGAGAGCGCCTGAATGGCGGCGATTCTCAATTCGCGGTGCTGGCTATAGCCGAAGAGTCTCTTGTCTTCGACGATGGCGCGCAGGACGGGGACGGCCTCGACCTCGCGCAAACGGCCGAGGGACTCGATGGCTTTCAGTTGCACGAACGGCGGACGGTGCCGAGCTTCCCCGGCGGTGGCCAGCGCTATCAGGCTGGAACTGGCGCTGCGGTCCTGGCTCATGCCGATCTCGTCGATGGCCTCGGGCAGGATGAGCGAGTCGAGCAGTTCGAGCAGTTCGAGCAGGGTGCGTCCGCGGTCTGGTGCGGCGCCGTAGGCGATCTGGCGAACGATGACGTCCTGATAGAAACGGTTGAACTCGCCCATGCGCGAGGGCAGCAAATCCAGCATCTCAGTCACCGCGAGGCGGCTCAGCAAGCCCACGGTCGAGGCGGCCTGGCGCGGCTGGCCGGAGCGCAGCATGTCGCGCAGGTCGTCGATGGCGGGTTGTCCGAGTTCGCCGACGATTTCGACAATGCGATCGCATTCGACGCGTTTCTGGGCGCGGAAAAAACGCTCGGCAAGCTGTTCGACCGAGGTTCTGGGAAGCTGCTGCAGGACGTTGATCAGATCCTCGGGAACCTGGTCGGCGTTGATGGCTTCTTCGATCATCTCCGGCATACGATTTTCGATGCCGACGCGGGAGCGAAGGTCCTGCCCCAGGGCAGGCCGTTGGTGGGCTACGCTTTCGAGCGAGCAGCAGAGTTCAGCGATCGCTTTGTACTTTCTGCGGGTGCAGGCCTCCTGCCCGAAGCGCGCGAAAGCGGCGGCCAGCAGGCTCTGAATCTCGGTATCGCTTTCCTTCCCCAGTTTCTCGCCGATCAGGGCGAGGGCATTGGGCATGACTTCATCCGGCGCGGTGGCATAGAGGTCGGCGAGTTGAGCCAGTCCCGTAGCGGTCTTGCGGCGCGGGTCGGCATCTTTGGCGTCGAGGCCGCTGCAGTAGTTGGAGAGAATTCTGGCGGCGAGCTCATGGTCCTCGCGTTCAAAAAGAATTTCGACGAACTGGCGAATGTTGCGGGGCGGCACGCAGGCGGCTTCGCCGGAGAGCAGAACGCTTTTCTTGCCGGCTTCGGGAATCTCAGCCCAGAACATGCGGTCGAGAATGTCGGCATGGGACTCAACCAGCACGCCGGCTTTGGATAATTTATCTTCCTGAACCCGCAGGATCTGGCGCAGCGTGTCCATCTGCCGGCTCATGTGCTCCATCATCTCGTGGACGGCGTTGACCTTGACTTCGCCGTGCTCATAGCGGTCGAGTGCGAATTTGATGGCCATGCTCTCGGCGGCCTTCATCAGCAGCGGGGTGTCATTACCGTCGCTGGTGTTGTTCTCAGAAGACTGCTTGGCCAGACTCTCGAGCAACTGGGCGAGATTGACCTTGGCACCTTCGGGCGCCTTGCCGAGTTCGACTTTGAGATTTTCCGGGGAAGCGTTTGGATCCTGCATCGCCTGGCCAAAATGGGTGAGCAGGCGAATGGTCTGGATGACTTCCTCTTCCTGTAAGGCAACGACGCCTCCGGTCCATGCTCCGAGGGACGACCCTCCGGGCGACGACCCTCCGGGGGACGATGCTCCGCCGGACGAGGGTCCGCCCGACCCCGTGCCGCCAGGAATGGGGACGTTCGGGACGCTGCCGAAGGGCGCGCCGCCGGTTCCGCCCGAACCGCCGCTCGCTCCCTGAGCAGCGAAAATCAACTGCAGAAGTTTCTGCGGGTCATTGAGCCACTGCTTGAATTCAGGGCCCAGCGCCTGGGCGGCCAGTTGGGCGGCGATGGAATATTCGCCGGTGGCGGGATCCGCGGCGACAAACTTGACTTCATTGATGCGGATGGAGGAATCCTTGTTGTCGCCCAGGGTTTCCTTAATCTGCTTGGCGAAGTCCTGCGCTTTCGAACCACCCACGGCAAAGGCGCGGACCAGGCGCGTAAAGTCGTCGATCGTGACCTGGTTCGAGAACAGAATGCTGGAGAGCCCGGCTGCGGTCAACAACTGGGCGAAGCTGCGCTCCGCCTGTCCTGCTTCGAGCGGGATGCCATCGAGAAGAAGTTTGTTGTCGGAGACCCCGAGTAGAAAACCAGTGTCACCGGTTTTGGGCACCGCCTGTTGGAGTTCGCTCCAGGCGGTCTCGAACTGGCCCTCGGTGCGCTTGTGGTTTACTCCATACAGCCGCGTGTACTTGATCAAAATATTAAGGCTGTGAAGAAAAGACCGAGCGGACGCGCTGCGGCTGGCGTCGGTTTGAGCGGCGTTAACGATAGCAGCCTCCTCTCAGTACATGGAGCGTTGGCAATAAGACTAAGCGGGAAAGTGACCTAATGCACGATTACGGAGGTAATTGAACCGAACGATAGGTGCGGTCACTGGTCGCTACACCGAAGGGCAGGTCCTTTGGGATGCGGGCGCGCTACACTGGGGGCGCGAGTGCAGTACCCAGTATCCAGTATCCAATTGCCAGCCATGCGGCCTTTGGGATTTTGGGTGTTCTACGCGGGAGAAGTGGCACATGCCGCATCTCCACGGGAAAACTTATTCTGATGAAGATCGCCGTGCTTTTTTTTGGAGTGTTGAAGGACGTGGTCGGACGGTCGGGCGAGACGATTGATCTGCCGGATGCGGCGCGGGTGCGCGACGTACTTTCCTACTATGCGCGCGAGGCTCCGCGGTTTGAAGCGATGGCGTCGTCGCTGGCGATTGCGGTGAATCGGGAATACTCGGAACCGGAACGCGAGTTGCGCGAGGGCGATGAAGTCGGGTTGTTGCCGCCGGTGAGTGGAGGATCGGCGGAAGGCGGCGAAGCGCGGGATGAACCACAGGACATAGCTCGGGATGAGGCTCGGGATGAGGCTCGGGACGAAGTCAGGATCGTGCGCGAGCGTATTGATGCGGAGGCTGTGGTTGCGCGGTTGAAGCGTCCCGCGGATGGCGCGGCGGTGATTTTCGACGGCGTGGTGCGCGACAACACGCGCCGGCGGCGCACGCTCTATCTGCACTATGAAGCTTACGAAGCAATGGCACTGAAGCAGATGGAATCTCTGGCAGTGGAGGCGCGCACGCGTTTTGGGGTGCGCGGAGCGTCGATTGTCCACCGCCTGGGACGGCTCGAGGTTGGGGAGACGAGCGTGCTGATCGTGGTGGCTGCGGCCCACCGGGGCGCGGCGTTTGAGGCCTGCCGCTGGATCATCGACACGCTGAAGAAGACGGTGCCGATCTGGAAGAAGGAATACTTTGAAGATGGAGCGGTATGGGCGGACGGGGAGGCGTTTCCCGAAGAAATTCGACGGCCGGGAGGCACAGCCGGGGAGCGGTCTGCATCATAATGATTGAATCATTGAATCATTCAGTTATTGAGCCATTGGAATTTTGGAAGCTTGTGACGAAGCGCATCCTACACGTCTTATTCTTCATCTCGATCCTTTGCACCGCCGTGGGTTTGATGGCGGAGGAGCCGGAAACCACGTTTAAGTCTGACGTGAGGCTGGTGAACGTGTTCGTGACGGTGACGGATGCGCACGGGGCTCCAGTGGCGAATTTGCAGCAAGAAAATTTTCTGCTGAAGGAAGACGGCAAAGAGCAGAAGATCGCGATCTTCAGCCGGGAATCAGCCCTGCCGCTGTCGATCGTACTGGCGGTGGATACGAGCCTGAGCACCAGAAAAGATCTGCCGCTGGAGCTGACCTCGGCGCGCAAGTTCGTGCACGCGATTGTACGGCCTCAAGACGGACTGGCGCTGTACAAGTTCAGCGAGGAAGTGAGCCAGATGGTGCCCTTCACATCCGACTTGAAAAAGATCGACGCCGGCATCGATCGGGTGCGCAATGGCTCGGCGACGGCGCTTTACGACGCCATTTATCTGGGATCGCAGGCGCTCAGCCGGCGGCAGGGAAGAAAAGTGATGGTCGTGATCACCGACGGCGGAGACACCATGAGCCAGATGAACTACAAACAGGCGTTGCGCGCGGCTCAGGAGTCGGAAGCGATTATTTACAGCATCATCATCGTGCCCATTGAAGCGGACGCGGGACGTGACACGGGCGGCGAGCACGCCCTGATTCAGATCTCATCGGATACGGGCGGAAAATACTATTACGCCACTTCGCTGTCGCAACTGGACGACGCTTTCCGCCAGATCAGCGACGAACTGCGGACGCAGTATCTGCTGGCGTACTATCCGTCACAGCGCTATTCGAATTCGGAATTTCGTCAACTGCGGGTGGACCTGGCGAACCCGCCGGCGGGCGGCCCTTATCAGTCGCACTATCGCGCCGGGTACTACACGCACAAGGGGACGTTCTAAGCGTCCTTCTCCCGGATAACATAAATCCGAAGTTTTAAGTCTACCAAAAACCATATATCCGCTCCACGCTCAAGCCTCAAGTCGACCCCTATACAGCTTAGAAGGTATTGTGTTTGCAATACAATACAGAACGTAGTGTTAAGTTTGGCTGTCTTGGATTGTGAATTGCTATGAGTCCTCTAACTACGGGTCTGTTGATCTGGATCCTGCTCGTTACAAGCTCGCATTCGCTGAGACGGTTGAAAGAAACGTTGTCATCATGTTGCAAGTAACCAGTTTTGTGGTTTCCGTTCCCTAAGGAGAGAGATTCATGGCTAAGATTGGCGTGCTGTTTCGCATTTTGATCCCTGTGTTCGTGCTGGCGCTGCTGGTGGCGGGTGCGTTCGCCCAGGAAACCACGGGCGGCTTGCAGGGTGTTGTAAGAGATCCGTCGGGCGCGGTAGTCGCGAACGCGCATGTGGAGTTGATCGGTTCGTCGCTCGTGGGCAAGAAAGAATCGCAGACCGACAGCGGCGGATACTACCGTTTTGCCAACCTGCCGCCGGGGACGTATACGTTGAAGATCACAGCGCAGGGCTTCTCGACCGCGAAACGCGAGGGCCTGACTCTCGAAGTCGGCCACCTTCCCACGGTGGACTTCAAGCTTGAAGTGGGCGCCAGTTCAACAGTGGTTGAAGTGACCTCCGCCGCCCCGGAGATCGACGTGAGCACGGTGACCACGCAGACAAATATTAACCAAGAGGTCGTCCAGGATGTTCCGCACGGTCGTTCGTTTCAGTCGGTGATTCAGTTTGCGCCCTCGGCGAGGAATGAACCTCTGGCGGGCAGCACCGGCAACCAGGCGATGTCCAGCGGTGGTAACGGAACCGGCGGACAGTCTCCGGGCAGCGGTGGCAACGGGCAGGGATTCGGCTTCTCCGTAGCCGGCGGCGCCGACTCCGAGAACTCCTACCTGGTCGAAGGTCAGGAAACCGCAGACTCAATCGGAGGTTTCTCGCACTCCAACGTGCCCTTCGATTTCATTCAAGAAGTTCAGGTCAAGACCTCAGGTATTGAAGCCGAGCACGGTGGCGCCCTGGGTGGCGTCATCAACGTAGTAATGAAGAAGGGCAGCAATAACTGGCACGGATCTGTGTTCTCGCAGTTTGAGAAGGAGGGGTGGGATGGTTCACCCACCGCTTTTGATCGGTACGATCCCACTTACGGGACAACGCTCAACGGGAACGGCTCAGCTTACTTGGATCCCAACTACCAGGAATACCAGCCTAAGAAAGACAAGTACAGTGACATCTTCCCGGGTGCTACGTTTGGCGGTCCGCTGTGGAGGGATAAGGTTTGGTTCTTCGCTGGGTTCAACCCGGAGTGGAACGATACCGAGCGCAACGTTGTAATGAACGCCGGCCCAACGTCCTTCAGCCGCAATTATCAGACCTATTACACCTACGGTCGTTTAGACGCGGCGATCACGCAAAAGGTACGCGTGTTTGGTTCCTGGCTCTATCAGTATGCGCGAGAGAGCGGCTCGCAAATGCCGTTTGCAGATTCGACCACGGGCCTGCTCAACCCCAGCACTAGCTGCTACGGCACATTTACCTCGGCCACCAACCCGTGCTTCAGTTCTGGAACCCCGGCATACGCGTTTTCGCACGCTCTTGGCAGTTCCGCCCCCAACGTCACCACCAACGTCGGTGCGGATTTCACCCTGACGCCCCGCTTGGTGGGCACAGTTCGATGGGGCTATGCCTTCCAGAACTATCACGACTTTGGCTTCCCCACCACCGGCAATATCAATATCTTCCAGACCAGCGGTGCTGGCGCCGACGTGAACTGCAACCCGGTGCCGCCTGCCACAACCTGCACGGGCGCGGCGATACCTACAACCTCCCCGCTCTATCAGAGTGGCGGCTACTTTAACATCGCCAATAACATCAACACCACCGGCTATGACGCTACCAAGCGCAATCAAGTGGATGCGGATTTGGCATGGTTCAAGAGCGGATGGTGGGGCACTCACAACATTAAGGGCGGCTATCAGTTGACCCGGACGAGCAACACCCTCCTGCAGCACTGGAACACGCCAGAGGTCGACGTCTTCGCAGGCGCCGGCAATTTCTACAACGTGCAGGGGTCGGTAGGCCAAGCCAATTGCCTGAACGAGGCGTTTGTGAATTACAACTCGAACGGCACTGTGGCGTCGTGCGCTGGGCTGTACGGCTATGCCAGCATTAGGGACTACGGTTCCAACGGCGAGGCAACCAGCAATAATAATGGTCTGTTCATTCAGGACGCCTGGACCATCGGCCGCGGCGTCACCATCAACCTGGGGATTCGCGTCGAGAAGGAGTACCTGCCTGCCGAAGATCAGCCAGCCGGCGGAATTTCCAAGCCCATCAACTTCGGCTGGGGCGACAAGATCGCTCCCCGCATCGGCGCGGCTTGGGACGTTTTCAGAGATGGAAGGATGAAGGTATTCGGCAGCTATGGCGTCTTTAACGACACCATGAAGCTGAACCTGGCCATCAGCTCGTTTGGCGGCCAATATTGGCAGAACTGCTATTACGCAATGGACACCGACCAGATCCAGAACCTGAACCCTGTCTTTAACAGCGCCGGGCGCTACTGTGTGGGTCCCAATTCCGCTTCCGAGGCCAACTTCCCAGGCGGCGTCGGCGCGACTCCTGCTGGCTATACCTTCCTGGAAAACCAGAACTTCCGGACCTTCCCCACTAGCTGCTCGACGTGTACCGCTACGGAAGAAGGTGTTGCTCCGGGGCTGAAGCCGTACCGTCAGCACGAAGACGTGTTCGGCATTGACTACCAGTTGAAAAAGAACCTGGCGTTCGAAGCGCGCTGGGATCGCATCCGTAACGACCATGTCATTGAGGACTCCGCGATTTTCAACCCGAACATTGGCGAGACCTTCGTAATCGTTAACCCCGGTCAGGGAGTCAACAAGACGTTCGACGGTTTCTATAACTTCCTGTACGGAAATTCGAGTGCGTGCGGTACCACCGGTCCCAACTCTCCGGGACCCTGCCCGCCGAACAACATCCCGGCAGCTCGCAGCTATGACGGCTTGGAGTTGAGGCTCACCAAGATGTCGAGCCAGCATTGGTACGGGATGGTCTCTTACACTTACAGCCACTTCCGCGGCAACTACACCGGGCTCACGAGCACTGACATTGGAGACGGCGGCGGCGGCCGCAACGCTCCGAACAACAGCCGGGCCTTTGACGAGCCCTTCTTCTCGTGGGGCGCCAACGGAGAGTCCTCTAGCGGAAACCTGCCGACGGATCGTCCCAGTTCTATCAAGGGCTACGCTTACTACGAGTTGAACCACAAGAGGTTTTCCACCGACTTTGGCCTCTTCCAGTTTGCGTACGAAGGTACCCCACAGACCACCATCGCCGACGTGGGCTATTCGTTCGCGCCGCCCGCCGGTGCGTTCCCGACCTACCTCGTCGGTCGCGGCAAGTGGGTGGATGTCACCCAGGATCCGGGCACCGGCATAATTACGACCGGCAATCCGCGCGTCTTCCGCACGCCGTGGTATGTGGAGTCCGACTTCAACCTGCAAGAGAACTACAAAATAGGGGAGAGCAAGGTCCTCAGCTACTCGATAACCATTCCGAATCTCCTTAACCAGCGCGCAACAACCGCATACTACCCGTTCCTCGAATCACAAAACTTTGGGCAATTCCTGGCGCCGGGCGGCAACGAGCTCTACCAGGCGAATAGCGTTGCTGCCTATTACGCGTTCGAGACGGGCTACAACTGGCAGTCCTTGCTCACCACTATGGGGGGCAATACTCCCAAGACGGCGACCGGTACAACAGGTATTGCGACCATCAACAGCAACTATGGGAAACCTTATCTCGAACAGATCAGCCGCACCATCCGCATGGGGGTAAAGTTCACCTTCTAGTCGCGTGGCAAATCATTCTTCAGGGAGCCGGATTTTCCGGCTCCTTTTTTTGTGCTCCGATTCTCATGCTCCGATTCCCATTTCCGGCGAGCGGCCGGAGCTGGCTCGGACCGCGGTTTGCAAGCGGCTCCAGAAAAACGTGTACATCACGCCGCTGAAGTCTCTGCATCTAGTAAACTGTTCTATTCGATTTCAGTTGAAAATCATTGCTGTTGAAACCAGGACCCTTAAACGCAGAATCGCTTCCAGGTTCTACTTGAGGTTCTGCCCCCAGGAGAGTGGCACTTTGTTTGACTGGTCTGGCTTGTGGTCTGCTTTGCAAGTTCGGCGTTCTCTGCCCCTTGGCCCATTGCTCGTCGTTATTGTTGTTGCCGCGCTCACGATTTCGTTGCAGGCGCAGGAAATGACCCAGGAAAATCCGGCGGCCAGCACCATTCAAGGCACGGTGCGGGATGACGTCGGCAGCCCCGTGGCAGGGGCGCGGGTTTTGTACCGCTCGCAGGCCACCGAGACCAGGGGCCAGGTGCGCACCGGCAAGGACGGGACATACGTTTCGGAAGTGCTGCCGCCGGGCGCTTACGTGGTCCGGGTCGAAGCCCGGGACCTGCTGCCGTCCGAGATCAGCGTGAACGTGGTGTTGGGGGCGGTGGCCACGGCGGATTTCAAACTGGAATGGATCAATCCGGGGCCGCTGCGCCTGGAGAGCAAGTTCAGTGGCGAGGCCAGCGATACCCTGCCGATTGGCGGGCGGAACTATCTGAATGCGGGCCGGATCGATCCCGGCGTGCAGCCGGTGGATGGAAGGATTTATGCCCCGGACAAAAGTGGGTTTCAATCGCTCTCAATCGACAGCCAACTGGGACGAACGACGCACTACGACTTTGATGAAGTCGAGGAGATGGATGAGACCAAGGGTGCGTCCGCGATGAACCTGCCGTCCGACGCGGTGCGCGAGGTGATTGTCTCGCGAGTCACGCCAGAGGTGTTTCAGTCGCTGAACGCAGCCGGTGCGGTCGGGGTTACGACGCGCTCGGGTGGAGAGGAATGGCACGGCAATGTGTTTGGAAATCTGCAAGACCGGGACCTCGGCCTCGCGGGATTTCCCTCAGGGGGTTCGAATTACAGCCGCCAGCAGTATGGCTTTGGGGCCGGCGGAGCGGTGATCAAGGACAAGGCGTTTCTATTCATCGGCGGGGAGCGCAGCAAGCAGGATGGGGATTTGCCGATCCAGCTCGGATTCCCGTGCTCGGGTGCGTACGTTACAGGACTGTGCGGCACCAGCAATTCCAGCCAGATCAACCTGCAGAGCGCTTATTTTCGCGAGAACATGCTGACCGCGCGGCTGGATTATGACGTCAACGAAAACATGAAGTGGTTCGTGCGCTACAGCTACGACAACGCAAACGAGATCGGGCCGTCTGACAGCCAGTCGAATTTTCGCAATCAGCTCAATGTTCCGGCTGC
>JBEKIB010000005.1:0-106102 GCA_050011975.1 Terriglobales bacterium
GCTCCCTGCTGCTCGTCATTTCCTCGCATCCCTACTTCTTATCAGCTTTCCCTGTGCATCTCTCGTTCGAAACGCGATTCCCCAACGACTTTTTCCGCAAGCTGTGAAGCCGTGCCCTACCCAAAACAGATTTTTGAAGCACACTCTAACAGTCCGGAGACGCGGCCAGTCGCGTCGGGCGACGATTTTCGTGGTGCAAACAAAATGCATAGGTCCTTCCCCTTCGGCTGTGCTCAGAGGCCGGATGACAGAGGCAGTTATGGGGCAAAGTCGGCTGCTGGCGCGGGATCGAGACTGTCTGGGTGGCTCAGATGGAGGTTGGTTTAAGTCATGGACAAGAGGCAAAACGGGTGTAGAATACTGGGCACCTTCGAGGTCAGGAAGGAAATCTGTATTCGTGGCTTGGGGCGCAGATCAACTTTGGGGCGAAGATCAACAAGGAGGATTCCGATGAAACTCACTTTCAAATACTGGACGCTTCTTATTGTCGGGCTCATGGCGACGGCGGCCTGCGCTCAAATCCCCTATCCGAATCCGATCAATCACGTGATCGTGATTGACCAGGAAAACCGCACTGTCGACAACCTGCTCGGCAGCAACTCGCCGACCAACGCGTTCTACCTCCCCGGGCTGGTTTTCTCCACCACGGGGCAGGCATACAAGATCGTGAAAAAGAAGAAGACCGTGTTCACGGTGAGCGCCGTCTCCATCCCGCTGGCATCCAAACTTGGCTCCGGAGACAGCGTAGACGCGGATGACTACGATCCCAACCACTCCCATACAGCGTGGGGAAAAGCCTGTGACGCCCCGGTCATCACCGACCCAAGCAACGATTGTGCCATGGACGGATTTAACCACGTTACTATCGGCTGCGACAAAGGAGCCACAGGCTGCCCGGGACCTGCCTATCCTACCTACGCCTACGTTCAGTACAAGGACGTCGCCCCCTACTTCCAAATCGCCTCCCAGTATGGCTATGCCAACTATTTTTTCCAGACCAACCAGGGACCCAGCTTCCCGTCGCATCAGTTCACTTTCGGAGGCACGTCGCAGCCCGGGGATGGTCCGGAACCGACATGGTTCGTTTCTGAAAATATGAACGGGGGCGGCAATAACGGGTGCATAGCGGGCGCTGCCTCAACCGTGGCACTCGTGAACCCGGCCACGCAGGACGAGAAAACTAAAATATTTCCCTGCTTCGACCGGGACACCATGGCCGACGTGTTCGCTTCTGTTACTCCTCAAATCACCTGGACGTATTACACTCCCGGCCAAGGCTCCTTGTGGTCGGCGCCCGACGCGATTGAGGCAATCTGCACTGTATCGGGAGGCAAATGCACGGGGCCGTACTGGACCAAGGGCGCGGCGAATGGATATATCGACGTCAACCCCTCCGACGTGCTGACCGACATTACCGGTTGCTCCCTCAAACAGGTGAGTTGGGTGATTCCGACCGCCCTCGAGTCCGACCACGCCGGATCCACCGACGGTTCCGGGCCCTCCTGGGTCGCTTCCATTGTCAACGCCATTGGCAACCAGGCCGCGTGCCCCGACGGAGAAGTGTACTGGGACAACACCGTGATCCTCATCACCTGGGATGATTGGGGAGGATGGTATGAGACGGTTACGCCGCCGGCTCTTCCTGCCGCGGCCCCTGCGCCGACTTCTTCCTACGCCTACGGTTTCCGCGTTCCCTTTTTCGTGGTCTCCGCCTATACTCCGGCCGGGACGGTCAACAACAACTCGGCTGGACTTGACTTCGGCACTATGCTCAAGTTCATCGAAGAAATTTTCGATCTGGGTAACATTTCCCCTGGCGATTACGCGGATTTCTGGTCCAACGGCGATCTCGGAGAGTTCTTCCAGTTCAGTAGCCCGCCGCGTAGTTTCCAGAGCATTGCAGCCCCACTCAAAGCAGACTTTTTCCTCAATCCGAACCGGCCCATCGATCCGCCGGACAACGACTGACGAAGTAAAGAACTGCGCTCTGAATAGCCTGAGTCCCCATCCTGAGCCTTCTCGGCGAAGGATGGGGAGATCTCCATGATCAGATTCCTGGATCAGACAGCTTCCTGCGGTTGAATTGGAGCGGCGGTGCGTTGTGCGCATTTTTCCAGGATTGCGGGAATTTCAAAGAGCGCGCGATTGGAGTACGCGCTGGCCTTGAGGCGGAACTCAGCGAAAGTTGCGTGATCGAGTAAGCGCTGAACGGCGGGCGCAATTTGTTTGAAGCTGGGCACAACGATTCCGTAACCCTTCTCCGTCACCCATTCCGCGTTGTAGCGCTCTTGGGGCAGTGTTCTGGAATTGCATTCCACGATGACGGGCAAGTGGAACTGCAGCGCTTCGCTGATCGAGCCGGGACCTGGTTTCCCGATGAAGAAGTCGGCCAAGGCCATGTAGTATTCAACGTTCTGAGCAAATCCTACGACTAGGATTGGCTTTTTGGTCGGCAGATTTTTTAGCTCGGCGGCGAGTTTCTGGTTGTGCCCGCAGATCAGGATTAACTGAACGCCGTTGCTGGATTCATTGAGTTTCCTGGTGATGTCGACCATCACCTTGGAGCCATAGCCTCCAAACAGGACAATGCCGGTTGGACAATCGGGTCCCAAGCCGAGGCGCTTGCGTTCAGCGACGCGATCGGCGGTGGTCTTTTCGTAGAACCTGGGCTTCAGGATCATTCCCGATGTCTGGAAGATATGGTCGGCGGTGTGGCCGATGGTTAGGGCTTGCTGCCGGGCGCGTTCGGTACCGACGATGATGTATTCCGATTCCCGCTCGATCCAGAAGTGTGGCGGGTAATCGGCCAAATCCGTGATCAGCGTGACAAAGGGAGTGCTCGCGCCAGGCGTTTTCGTGTCAGGCGTTTTCGTGAAAACCGGGCGAAGGCTATCGGCGATCTCGCGACCGAAGTGCGGAATTACGGAGAGCACCAAGTCCGTTGGATGCTCGGCCCAGTAAGCGCGGAGTGCTTTCACGATCGGAGAATGGTAGAGGCGGATGGTCGCCTGCAGAATGACCAGGAGTTGCGGCGTGAAGCGCGTCCAACCTTTGCGCAGGATCAGGTTGTAGGTGTCTTGAATGCGCAGGCCGGTGGCGCGACGAACCAGGTCGAGGGGATCGAGCAATTCCTGAATGTCGAGAAGACTGACGTCCCAGGGGTGCTCCTGGCTGGAGAGCGTGGTTTTGAGAGCGTCCGCGGCATTTTGATGTCCTCCGCCGCCGTGGTGAAAAACGATGGTCAGTTTACGCAAGAGTTCTCTTGCCTCGTCAGTGGTTGAATTCTACAGAAGGCCGCGCCGTCGCTGGAGCTAGCCTCGGCGACCGACACCCTGGTACTCGCCATCTTCCAACTGGGCCGCTTCGTCGGCGAATTCAGCAGGCTCGTAATCAGCCGGGCTGGGTTCTTCGCCGGGATGATGGCCGTCGGTCCGGTCGTCGTCAGGCCTCTCGTTATCGGGCCGATCGCTATCAGGACGGTCGCTATCAGGACGGTCTATGTATTCATGGATCTGGACTCCCTCTTGACCAACGGTGATGTAAGTAGGATGGTCGTCAATCCAGGCTCCGCAATTGAAATAATCGGTTCCGTGCTCGTGCTGGTGCATGGCGGCATGGGTGTGGCCGCAGAAAATGCGCGCCGCGTGATGGTGACGGGCATGGGCCAGGGCGCCCGCAGCGACCTTTGGCGACAAGCGCAGCCAGCGCGTGTTAAGCCGGTCTAGGAAACGGGTCACAGTTTTGTTTTTGGAATCCCACTTCTGCAGTTGCAGATAGAGCAGCGTCCCGATCAGATAGCTGACGCGGACATTGCTCACCACGAAGCCGTCGAACTGGTGGCCGTGCACGGCGATGTGGCGCAGGCCGCGATATTCCCATTGATATTCGTGGTACACCCGGACGCCCACCAGATGGGACATAATCTCGGCCAGGCCGTGGTCGTGATTGCCTTCGACCCAGACCACTTCGACGTTACGCTTGGGATTGGAGAGCTTGCGAATGAAGCCGAGAAATTTCCAGTGCTCTTTTTTGAGGCGTCCGAAATTAAGGTCGGCGAAGATGTCGCCCAGCAGGATGAGGCGGCGATATTGATTCTCCCGGAGAACGCGCAAGGCTTCGCGCGCGCGGCTCATGTCCGCGCCGAGGTGCAGATCCGAAAGGATCAACGTGTCATAAATCTGCGGCGCCACGGTTCCATTGTCGCCAGGGAGTGTTACGGGGTGATGAATTGGGAACTAACTGAGAGGCCAGAGGTAATCCGTCAGTAACCTGCCTCCAGCCGGCCTGTAGAACCGGCTGACAGGCACGGATGGCTTGCCCCGAGCCGTTTTTAGCGCAGGTTGCGGTCTGTCTGAGTGCGCTCAGTGCTTCGGAGGAACGTATTCGGCTGGACGGGCCGCGCCCTCACCGAAGAAAAACTGCTCCATCTGCTGCACGATGACTTCCTGATCCTGCTTGCGAGCGGGGTTCAGACGATATTCGTTCAGCAGCATTTTGCAGTGTTCCACCCACTGGCCCCACGCCTGTTGCGAGACCTGTTCGTAGATCTTTTTTCCCAAGTCGCTGTCGAAGGGAGGCTCGGGGAGCCCGGGCAATTCCTGCTTCAATTTTGCGCAGAAGACTTTGTGCTCTGACATAGATTTCTTTTGAAATTATCGCACAGGCATCGCGTCTTCATTAGTTGTTGAGGGGAAGGTTCTGCCATAGTGGCGAAAGTCCGGGTGAGTTCGCCCGAGCGAGCGGAGCACGTGCTCCACCAAAATCGTGCGATGAAGTGATATTTTCATTGACAAATTACATACAAGTGGCAATATCTTGTGGTAGGACAGCTACTCATACGACAGATTGAGTAGTTCGGGCATCAAGGTGCCCTGTCGAGAACCTTGGGAGAACAAAATCGTTCAAACGGAGGAAAATACTTCATGGCAACCAAGAAGAAAGCCGCCAAGAAAAAGAAACACTAAGCGGACGGATGCTCGTTCAGAAGTTCCCCAAAGCCTCTCAGGAGAAGCACCTCTTGAGAGGCTTTTCCTTTTGCGGACGGATTACGGACCATCTCGCCCGTCCGGCAGTGCGGCAGCCGGGCGGGGACGCCCGGCACTCCACTTCTAACTGATACGATCTAGTCACCGTGCCCACTTCCAGCATTTCGTTTGTATCTCCCGCGAATCACGCCCGGGCGAACCCTTCGCGGCGCATTGCCTGGTGGCTTTTTGCGGCGTTCCAGTTTTTCTACCTGCTGACTTCCACCGGCAGGGTTCGTACGCCGGACGAGTACAACACTCTTTACACGACCGAGAGCCTGGTACTGCGCGGGTCCACGGCCGTCCCACAAGCTGTGGAGTTGCATAATTTCTACGGGCGGCGAGATCTGAACGGCCAGCCGCGCGCGGCCTATCCACCGGGACAGGCTTTGCTTTGCACGCCCTGGTATGCCCTCGGGCAATATTTGCTGGCCCGATTACCGGGGGTCCCCGCCGACGATACCGACCTGATGGTGGCCTTTTCTTCGTGCTTGAGCAGCGCGACTTTTTCGGCGCTGACCGTGGCTTTCTTCTTTCTGCTACTGGTGGGGATCGGGATCCCTGCGCGCGCTTCCCTGTTTGCGGCGGCGATGGTGGGTCTGGGCACTCCGATCTTTGCCTATTCCGGGTGGCTGTTCTCAGAGCCGTTGTCGGCTGCGATTTTTGTGGGAGTGGCGCTGCTGCTTTTCGGCCGTGGCCACGCACGGATTGCTTGGCGGACCGCTTCCATTGTGGGGCTGATTCTGGGACTGGCCACATTGGTGCGGCCAACCAATGTTCTTGCGATTCCTGTGTTTGCGCTGGCGGTGCTGGTGCGTGACGGAAAGCCTGCGCTGCGCTCCGCGTTTATCTTGTGCGCGACATCGGCGATCGGAGTGCTGGCTCTGCTGGCGCACAATGCGCTGTTGTTTGGCGGCCCGTTTCAGTTTGGATATCCGACGGCTGCGGAAGGCGCCAAGCGCCTGAATACTTTTGATACGCCGCTCGTGAAAGGCCTTTACGGATTCCTGCTGTCTCCCGGCAAGTCGATATTTGTTTTCGCGCCTCCGGTGATCCTGGCGCTGGCTGGACTCCGACGCCTTTGGAAACTGGAGCGGGGCGCGGCGACGGTGGCTATGTTGTTTCCGTTGACCTATCTCTTTCTCTTTGCCCGCTACACCCAGTGGGAGGGTGGATATTGCGTGGGACCGAGGTATATGGTCCCGTCGATCGTGCTGCTGTCGCTGGCATTGGGGCCGATGCTCGCCGGGAACGCAGCGCCATTCAGCGCGGCCAGGACAAACGCCGCGCGAATAAAAAAGATCGCTGTGTTGCTGCTCGTTCTCGGAGCGCTGGTTCAATGTGTCTCACTCGCCACAAGTTTTATGGAAGACCAAGTCCCACGGGGACGCTACTACGATGCCAATTGGACTTATCGTCTCTCGTACTCGCTGAGTGGGCAGATTCATCTGTTGTGGAAGTACCTGGGAAGCGGCGAACCGGCACGTCTCGGGCTGGGATGGGATCGCTGGTTCGTGTTCCTGCACAAGGGCGGGGTGTCCGCTGCTACGCTCGCGGTTGTGGGCCTGGTGATGCTTGCGGGATTTGGAATCAGCCTGGCCGGGCTGGCGAGAAACGTCCGTCGCGCGACTTAGCATTTCGCCTTCAACGGAGCGCGGCGTAAGTTGCAGGCCGGAAAGAGTCATTTCCGCGTCGCAGTTTTGCCTCAGCGGCTAAAGCCGCATTGATATTGCGGCACATACGGCGCGGCTGAAGCCGCGCCCCTTCAAAGCAACGTCAGGACCGAAGTTTTTCCGCAGCCTGCTGGAGAGCCTAGCGCCAAAAGGCGCTGGCGGCGGCCCGTCTGTGCTGAGGGAGTACTTTTGGGGGTTGTCCGGCGGCGCGGCTCGTGCTAGAAACGCGTATACGGAGTACGGAAGCGGCCTCCATGAGCCTGCGCAAGAAAGCGACGAAGAAAACCCGCAACGCCGAGATCATCATTCCGGACAAGCTCTATTTCCGGATCGGCGAAGTCGCCAGCTTGTGTCGTCTGCCCGCCTACGTACTGCGGTTCTGGGAAACCGAATTTCCACAGCTCAAGCCCGTAAAGAGCAGTACCGGGCAGCGCATGTACCGCAAGCGCGATGTGGAATCCGTGGTGCGCATTAAGAAACTGCTGTACGAAGACGGCTTCACCATTGCGGGTGCGCGGGTGCAGTTGCGCGAGGAGACCAAGTCCGATCGGAGTCAGACCGCGCTTCCGTTTCCGGTGAATTCTTCTGTGAATGTGGCGCACTTGCGGCATGAGCTGCAGCAGATCCTGCACATTCTCTCGGCACGCCACTAGAACGCCGGATGCCGCCGGACCCTAAAGGGGCTCCTGATGCGAAGGCCTTTCGGCAGCGCTAAAGCGATGCCCTGATACGAACCCCGAGTCTCTCCGCCGGATGCAGTCCGGCCGCAAAAGAAAAAACGCGGGCCGTGGAGCCCGCGTGCATTCCATCGCAAGTCAATTTTGTCTTATGCCGATTGCCGCAGGGGCTCGGCTTCGACCAGCGGCGCATTGACCAGATGTTCGCTCAGGAACCAGGCTTGCAGTTCGCTGGGGCGAAGCACATCACTCACTACCAGGTCGTTGGTGCCGGGGTCGCCCAGTTTGGTGGCCAGCTCTGCGAGTTCACGGCAATAGGTGATGATGAGCTCGTGCGCGTCGAGGAGGCGAGACAGTTGCGCGGGAACCTCTTCGCGGCCCTTGGGCGGACGCGGAATCCTGGTCAACTCGGCGACATCGGCGGCCATGGCGATACTGACTCCGCCCAGAAGCTGGATTCGTTCCGCGATCGTGTCGACGATCTCGTTCTGTTCTCCATAGTGCTTGTCGTACAGAAGATGGAGTTGATAGAAAGTGGCTCCGGACACCTGCCAATGAGACTTCTTGTAGAGATCCCGAAGAGTGATGGTGTCGGCCAACAGTTGATTGAGATGCTCGGTCATTTCCAGCCGGATTGGCTGTTCCAATTGCAAGGGCAAGACAGCGGTCACGGTGCCAAAGGCCTGGAGTTCGCGGGCGGTCTGGTGGTAGCGGGGTTGCGCTGAAGCTTTGTTCGAATTGCTGGAGCTTGGTTTCTTAGCCATCAAGTTCTCCTGAAAATAGCGAATTTGGGGCAAGCCAGAAGAGGAGATTGCCAGAACAGTAAGGATGGCTCCGGTCCTGTTTGCCGGTTCAAGCCAATTGGATGCGATGCGGCGGAAATAGATTCCGAGCCTCGCAAACGGGGACTCTGCCCCAGGAGATAGCGATCAAGGGAGTGCCGATTGTTGCTCGTCAGCCCGGGTCGTCAGCTCGGGTGGTCAGCTTGGGGGACAGCAGTGTCAGCCCTGCACGCTCAGTCGGCCGCGCTGCGCCGGACGCTGTGTACCTCAGTGAGGAAATCGACTCGAGGCTGGCCTTTGACACCTGCACTCGCCATTTTGGTTTTGAGTTCGTCGGAAGCCATGAATGCGCGCGCCTTCTCCAAAGACTCCCATTCGAAGAGAAGTGTAAGGTCGTTGACGTTTCCAGCGCTGCGGAAAATGCGGCAACCGCTCTCGCCGTGTTTACGCCGAAAGTCGAAGGCGGAATCGAACGCCGCTTTCCAGGCCGTATAGTCGGCAACCTCGTGTTGGATGAGAACGTTGATCATGATGTCGGGGGCACTCCTTTCGCACTGAAAACGTTGCTCCAAACGCCGGAAAAATGCAAGGGCCGGGATCACAGAGGACTGGATTTGCGGGCTGGGTGCTTTAGCTTTCAGCAATTGACAGCGGACCCTGACAATGGAGACGCGGAGGAAGTAAATGGTCGGGACGGCGAGATTTGAACTCGCGACCCCTTGCACCCCAAGCAAGTGCGCTACCAGGCTGCGCTACGTCCCGATGGAATCCGCTGCCGAGGATGACAGCGTGGGGCTTGACTTTCAAATTCTACACCAGTCGGCAGCCACGGGATAGGACGTCGTTCGGCGCACGAGCGACACCCTTCATGGATTGTCATCCCTCGCGAAACGAGGGATCTGCATTTTCGCGAATCTGAAATCAGACTGTAGATTTCTACTCTCGCCTCCTCCAGTTGACGCCCGATCTCTCCCGCGCTTAGGATACTTGTTTGACTTTATGGGCGATGCGGGGCCTGTGAGGCGCGACTTGTGCTTCAGGGCAGGCAGCAATCGCAGGCAGCAATCATGGCAGCAATCTAGGCAGCAATCATGGATAAGAAGAAACTAGAGGCATTCAGAAAAAGACTGGAAACCAGGCGCAACGAACTGCGCCACATGGTTGTCCGGAATCAGCAGGACGGTCGTACCGCGGACGATGAGGCTACGCAGGACGTCGCCGATCGCGCCGCCAGTTCCTACAACAAGGAATTCCTCTTCAGCCAGAGTAACAACGACCGCCAGTTGCTCAATATGGTCGATGGCGCTCTCGCTCGCATCCGCGAAGGCAGCTTCGGAGAATGCGTTTCTTGCGGCAAGGAGATCAACGCCAAGCGCCTCGAAGCCGTGCCCTGGACCCGCCATTGCATCGCGTGCCAGGAGAAAGCCGAGAAGGGCCTGCTGGAGACCGCGCAATAGTTTTTCGTGGGGCGAAGACACAACTGTACCCTACCCAAAACCTGCTCGAACCAGAGTTCTTCAGCAGTCTGAGACGAGACAAGCCCCGTCTCTACACGAATCAGCGTTTTTCCGCAGCCTGTGAAGCCGTGCCCTTTCAAAACAGAGTGAAGCTGAGCCATTACGACCGGCCGCGGCGCTTTGACGCTCTGGAAATTGGCCTGTTAGACTGAATAATTGTCATCCTACCTTTAAGCGAAGAAGGAAGCCCGTGCGCGCAGAAACCCGGCATCAACTGAAACAAGACCGTTTCAGCAAGGTCACGATCGAGGCAGCGGAGAACGCCGCTCACTGGAGCGCGGAACACCAATCGAAAATCATTGCCGTTGTGATTGCGGTCGTTGTTATCGGAGCGATTGCATTTGGCGGCTGGTACTACGTCAACACGCAGGACGAAAAGGCGAGCGGCGAGCTTTCAACGGCGGTGCGCACCTTTGAAACGCCGGTGCGTCCAGCAGGCGTGCCCGCGCAACCGGACTACGACAGCTTTGCGTCGACCGAGGAGCGTGCCACGGCAGCGCGCAAGCTGTTCCAGGCCATCGTCGATAAATATCCGCACACCCACACTGCCGACATGGCGCGCTATTTCGTGGGATTGGCCTCGGCGCAGCTTAACGACAACACGGCAGCGGAGCGCAGTCTGCAGGAAGCGGCCAGCTCCAGGAACACCGACCTTGCCGCATTGGGCAAGTTCGCGCTGGCTTCCGTTTATCGCTCGGAGAAGAAGGACACGCAGGTGGTGGATCTTTATAAGCAGTTGATCGATAAGCCTACGCTTGTCGTCAGCAAGGCAACGGCGCAGCTCGAACTCGCCGGGTTCTACGAGTCGCGGCAGAAGCCGGACGAAGCCAAGAAGATCTACGAACAGGTGGAAAAAGAAAATCCGGCCACCGAGGCGGCGTCACTGGCGCAACGGCGGGCCGCGGCTCTCAAACAGTAGTCCGCGAAGCGTTGGTGGAGAGCCGGGCGTCCCCGCCCGGCCGCCAAACTGCCGGACGGGCGAGACGCCCGTCGCTCCATTGTCTAACTTGTCGAGGCATTGCTTCTCAAGTCGCACTTCGAGCGGCGATGCGACGCAGGCATGCGATGAGGCGCTCGCAGTCCTCGGCTGTGTTGTAGACGTGCGGCGCCACTCGAATCGAACTTCCGCGGACGCTGACGAATACTTTCTCGCGCGCCAGCATTTCGGGAAGCTCCTTTGGAATTGCCTCTTTCCTCCGTAAGGCCAGGTAGTGAGGCGCGCGCAACGGTTCGGCGGGCGCGGAGAATCCCAAGTCCGTTGCCGCCTCGGCCAGTTGACGATTGAGCGCGCCGGCCGTCTCGGAGATCTGCGCGACATCCCACTCCAGCAACTGCTTCATGGCGCGCACAGCGGCTGGCAGCAGAGCGAAGTTGGAGCGCTCGCCCATATCGAAGCGCCGCGCGCCAGCGTCGTAGTTTTCCGTGTACAGGATGAGGCTCGAGAAATCGCTAGCGTTGGCGCGCTGAATCCAGTTTTCTTCCAGCGGAATTCCGCCGTGCCATTTTGGAGCGACATAGAGAAGCCCGACGGAATAGGGCCCCAGCAGCCATTTGTAGCTGGCGGCGACCGCGAAATCCGGCTGCACACCATTCTGCAAATCGTTCTTCAGACTGCCCACGCAAAAGGGCAGCGCACCGAGCGATTGCGTGAGATCGAGAACGAGCGCAGCTCCGAGCTTGCGGCAAGCTTCGCCGATGCGGACCAGGTCGAGCCTTCCGCCGCTCGTCCAGTGCACGTGCGGGAGCGCGGCGATGGCCACGTCGGCGGTCAGGGAATTCAGAACGGCCGCGGTCCAATCGTGATCTTCCGGCCAATCGACCACTTTCAGAGACGCGCCGTTTTCTTCCGCTCGCCGCTGCCACGCGTAGTAGTTGGACGGGAACTGCTCCGCGAGCAGGAGAATGCTCTGGCCCTTTTTGACTGGCAAATTTCGCGCGGCGGTCGCGATGCCATAGCTGGCCGAAGGGACGATGGCGATGCAGTCGGCTGAACAGTCGATTAGCTGCGCGGCGGTCGCGCGGAACTCGTCCGATCCGGTAAAGAACTTGTCGGGAGTGAGTTCCCAGGGATGCGCTTTGCGGGCGAACCCCGCGACTCCGGCCTCCAGCGCCGGCTTCATCAGCGGGGACATGTAGGCGCAGTTCAGGTAGGCGACGTCGTCGGGAATGTCGAAGAGATGGCGCTGGCAGGGAATCATGGGCTAGTCTTTTGTTGATCGATCAGTTGTTTGATCGATCAGTTGTTTAATAGATCAGTGGCCATCAGTGTATCAATGCGGAAGGGATTGCTGGCGATGAGTCGGATAATAATGGGTCGGGTGAAATTGGGGGCCGCATTCCTTTTATTGGCAGGTCTCGTGGCAGGTTGCGCGGCGGCGCAGACGGGCGGCGCCATGAGCGCCAAAGCTTCACTGGCGTTCGCGCGAGCTGAAAAATTGAGGCGGGGGATCAATGCCAGCGAATGGTTCGCGCAGGTGTATGACAAGCGCGGCTACACTCCGGAACATTTTCAGGCGTGGACGACGACCGAGGACGTTGCGCTGATCAAGTCGATGGGTTTCGATCACGTTCGCTTGAGTGTGAATCCGCAGCCGATGTTTAACGAGCGCGAGCCTAATAAGATTCCAGCGGAATATCTGGGCCACCTGGATGCGGCCGTGAAGATGATTCTCGACCACGGACTGGCGGTGGTGATCGATCTGCATCCGGAAAGCGACTTCAAGGCTCGGCTCGCTAAGGAGGACGAATTTGTTGAGCGGTTCGCCGATTTCTGGCGGGCGCTGGCCGCGCATTATTCGGCATTGGATTTGGATGCGGACCGCGTGTTTCTGGAAATTCTGAATGAGCCGGAGTTCACCGACCGCTATCGGTGGCTGGGTGTGCAGGCGAAGCTGGCGGCAGCGATTCGAGAGGGCGCGCCTGCGCACACGATTATAGCGGCGGGAGCGCGTTGGTCGAATGACGATGAGCTGGTTTTTCAGGAGCCGCTGCGCGATCCGAATGTCATTTACAACTTTCACTTTTATGAGCCGTACATCTTCACGCATCAGGGCGCGACTTGGAGCGCGTATTACTGGCACTGGCTGCGGGGCGTGAGATATCCGTCGACGGCCGAGTCGGCGGAGCGCGCAGCGGCGCTGGCGCCGGATGAAGTGGACCGGTTGCAGGTGGTCCGCTATGGGCGCGAGCACTGGGACGCGGCCCGCATTGAGTCGGAAATGAAGCAAGCGGCGGAGTGGGCGCGGCGGCGCGGGGTTCCGCTGGTATGCAATGAGTTTGGCGTCTATCGGGAGTATGCGGATCCCGAGGACCGGGCGGCATGGTTGCGCGATGTGCGGACGGCGCTCGAACGCAACGGGATTGGGTGGGCGATGTGGGACTACTCGGGATCGTTTGGCGTGGTCACGAAGAAAGATGGGAAGGTGGTAGCGGACGAGGGGGTGCTTCGGGCGCTGGGGATGAAGTGAGTGGCGTTTCCGTCACCTTACTGCTTACCATCCTGAGCGCAGTCGTTGCGGGCGAAGCGGGCGACAACGGAGTCGAAGGACCCCGCGCTGTTTGATTGCCAAGGACGATTCGGGGAATTCTCACCAAGCAGTCGGCAGCACCGTGGATACGTGTCCACGTTGTCGTCGTGCGTGAGAGGTAGGGGTCCTTCGACTTCGTGGCTGCTTCGCTGTTGCGAAGCAGCTACTACGCTCAGGATGACAGGAGTAAGAATATCCCCCGCCTAGAGAGCCACTCCTTCAAATCTTCTGTGTCTTCCACTTCCCTCTCTTGAACAGCACGGCGCTGGCGGCGGCGATGGCGCATTCCGCAATCACGATCGCTATGTACACGCCGTTGGAGTGCAAGTGCATCGGAATCGCCAGCCAGTACGCCAGCGGGATCTCCAGCAGCCAGAAGCCGAAGAAATTTACGATGGTGGGCGTGACCGTGTCGCCGGCGCCGTTGAACGCCTGCATCATGACCATGCCGTAGGCGTACCCGATGTTGCCGTAGCTGACGATGCGCAGACAGGTCGCGGCTAGCGGAACGACGGCCGGGTCCTGGGTGAACAGGCGCGCGATGGGTTCGGCCTTGAGGATAAAGAGCACTCCCACCGATCCGAGAAAAAGCATGTTGTAGAAGCCGGTGCGCCAGACGGCTTGCTCGGCGCGCTCGGGTTTCCTGGCTCCGAGATTTTGGCCGACGAGAGTGGCGGCCGCGTTGCTTAATCCCCACGACGGCAGGATGAGAAACACGACGATGCGAATGGCGATGGTGTAACCCGCGAGTGCGGCGGCGCCGAAGACGCTTACGATGCGCACCAGGCCGATCCAACTGGTGTGGGCGATGGCGAACTGCAGGATGCCCGTTAAAGACACGCGCACCAGCCGCAGCAGCACGTGCAAATTCACGCGAATCTGCCCGGCGAGGATGCGGATGCGCTCGGTCCCGCGCAGCAGGCGGTAGAACTGGTAGGCGACTCCGATGCTGCGTCCGGTGAAGGTGGCGAGAGCGGCGCCGGTTACGCCCAGGCGCGGGAAAGGTCCTAGCCCGAAAATCAGACAGGGGTCGAGAATGAGATTGATGATGTTTGAGACCCAGAGAAGGCGCATGGCGATGGCGGCGTCGCCGGCGCCGCGGAAAATCGCGTTGTTGAGGAACAGCATGAGAATGGCGCCGCTGCCGCCGAGCGCAATTCGGGCGTATCCGCTGCCCAGCGAGACAATGTCGCCCGAAGCACCCATCAGGCGCAGCAACTGGGGCGCGTAGATGAAGCACGGAATTCCGACGGCAAGTGACGTGGCCAAGCCCAGTACGATTGCCTGAACCCCGGCTACAGCGGCGCCGGCGGGATCTTTCTCGCCGATGCGCCTTGCCACCATGGCCGTGATGGACAAGCTCAATCCGATGCCCACGGCGAAAACCAGGCTGAGCAGGGATTCGGTGAGTCCGACGGTGGCGACGGCGTTGGCGCCGAGCCGGCCAACCCAGAAAACGTCGACCACCGCGAAGAGCGATTCGAGCACCATCTCGAGGACCATGGGCACGGCGAGCAACAGAATTGCCCGGTTCAGATTGCCCGTCGTGTAGTCCTGATGAGACCCCCGGATCGCTTCCCATAGAGAACTCCACAGGCTGCGCTCGGGTGAAGGTGGCGGAGTATTGATTGCCGTAACGGCTTCCATAAGTACCTGGCAAACTTTCTACGCGTCGCTTCCGTGCTTCTCCTAATGAAAGTGGCACGACTGCGTGGCTAGAGCAAAAGAGAAAAAGCGGACATCCGCAGGAGCGGATCAGCGGGGCGAATTGGACGGGTTGAACATCGTGGAATCCTTAGCGGATCGGCAGAACTTGTAACACGAAGTTACGATCGGACAGCCGAGATGGGAAATATTGTAACGCAGAACTCGATAGGGCGGCAATGGCTTCTGCCTCAGTCCAAACGGCCCTGCAGCGCCGGCGTCATGCAGATGATGCCGGCGCTAGCCGCGGAGCACGGCTAACTTTACGATCTCTCGCGCATCCTCTGGTTCGGCGTACTCCCAGAGGCAGAGTTCGTTGCCGTCGGGGTCGCGGAAGTAGGCCAGTTTTCCGCCCTTCTTGTTCTTAATGTTGCTGGTCGCGATGCCGCGGGCGTGCATTTGCTCCAGCGTCTCCCGCAAGTTATCGACGGAAAAGCAGAGGCGGGCATTGCCGCTGCCTGGGACCACCGATCCGGGCGGGAGGCGCACGAGTTCGATGAGCACGCCGTCGAGATCGAAGCGCGCGACGTAGTCATGCGAAACCAGAGGGAGCCCGAGGGTGTCGCGATAGAAGGCGATGGATGCTTCCACGTCGGTGACGTAGTAGAAGACGGTGTCAAAGGAGAGTTTCAGCTTGCTCGAAGATGAGGGCGGCATGGCACAGTACTTCCTTTCTTCCGCCGGACGGGGAAGGTGCGAACTGGTTCGCTGGCGACAGGCGAATTCTAGGAGAATGGCGGCTGGTTGTCAGTGAGGAACGGCACCAGTGGAAGTGACGGGGGACAGGAGGATGAGTGGGCTCTGGCAGCCCGTTCCTTGACAGCGCTATTCTTGGCCTTTATTCTTATGTATTGCTCCCTGAGAGACTTTCGTCTCTGTGCGCACTTCCGCGGGCCTTTGCGGTAATTGGAGTGGGGGCGGCGGAGGTTCCGATGCTCATAGAAATTAAGGACTTGGAGATTCGCCCAGTCGATTTCCGGGAGGAGTTCAGCCCGGGTGTGATCGATCTGGGTGCGGAGGTCCGGCAGTGGTCGCCACTGCGCAGCGAAGGCCGGGCGGATCTGGTCGAGGAGCATCACGGCAAGCACAAAGTGGTGCAGGACATCCGGGTGAAGGGCAAGCTCGGGACCAGCCTGGAAGTGCCTTGTGCGCGTTGTCTTGATCCGGTCGTGCACGAGGTGGAGCGCAGCTTCGATCTCCTGTACCGGCCGCTGGGAACCGACTCCGGGCACGAAGAGCTTTCGGTCACGGACGCTGAGGCCGAGATCGGTTATTACGAGGGCGAAGGGTTGTTGCTGGAAGACATGCTGCGCGAGCAGGTGCTGCTGGCGCTGCCGTTGAAGACCATTTGCCGCGAGGATTGTAAAGGTTTGTGTCCGCACTGCGGCAAGAACTTGAATGAAACTCAGTGCTCGTGCGTGGACGAGGTCGAAGATCCGCGCTGGTCAGCGCTGAAGGAAATACGGGATAAACTGAATCAGTAAAGGAGAGTTCTCAGTTCCCCGTTCTCAGTTCTCAGTCAACCCAGTTTTTACTGAGAACCGAGAACTGAGAACTGAGAACTGAAACTACATGCCGAATCCGAAACGCAGACATTCACAAAAGCGCACCGCTACGCGGCGCGCGCATGACTCACTCTCGAAGCACTCGCTGTCGGAGTGTCCGAACTGCCATGAGCAGAAGATGCCACACCGCGCTTGTCCGAAGTGCGGAACCTACAAGGGCCGCGAAGTGATAGAGGTCGAAGAGAAGTCCTAATTTCCTTTCATGCCTAGCGTAATCGCACTCGATGCGATGGGGTCCGACAAAGCGCCGAAGCCGGAGATTGAAGGCGCATTGCAGGCGGCGCGTCATCACGGCATCCGCGTGCTTCTGGTGGGGCCGGAAGCGGAACTGCGGGCCGAACTGGAGCGCTATCCGGGAACGCGGCGGCTGGCCATTGAAGTGGTTCACGCCAGCGAAGTCATCACCATGGACGACAAAGTGGAGGCGATCCGCGGCAAGCGCGATTCGTCGATCCGCGTTGGACTGCGGCTGGTGCGCGAGGGGCGGGCCGCGGGCTTCGTGACGGCGGGCAACACGGGAGCCGCCATGGCGACGGCCAAAGTGGTGCTGGGCGCGCTGCCGGGCGTGGATCGTCCGGCGCTGGCGGCGGCGTTCCCTACGGTGCTGAATACGGCGGCGGTTCTGCTCGATGTGGGCGCGAACGTGGATTGCACGGCCAATAATCTGGAGCAGTTCGCGGTGATGGGCGATATTTACTGCCGTTCGATTTTCGGTATGAAGCATCCGCGGGTGGGGCTGCTTTCGATCGGGGAAGAAGAAGGCAAAGGCAACGAGCTGACGCGCGAGGCGTTTCAACTGCTGAAGCGGCTTCCGATCAACTTTATCGGCAATGTGGAAGGGCGCGATTTATATAACGGCCATGTGGATGTAATCGTGGCCGACGGATTTGTCGGCAACGTCGCGTTGAAGACTTCGGAAGGCGTGGCCAGGCTGGTGCGCGCGGTGCTGAGAGAAACTCTGAAGTCGACGATCACGCGGCAGGTGGGCGCGTATATTTCGCGCAACGCATTTTCCGATTTCAAGAAGCGGCTGGATCACACCGAATATGGCGGGGCGCCGCTGCTGGGCATAAAGGGCGTATGCATCATCACCCACGGATCTTCGAATACAAATGCCATCAAGAACGCGTTGCGCGTGGCGGCGGAGTTCGCCGAAGGCAAGGTAAACGAAACGATCGAGCGTGAACTGGCGGGACTGAGCGTCGCGGTTCCGACGTAGGGAAGGTCAGAGGTCAGATTGCAGAGGTAGGAAGGTTAGAGGTGAGAGGTCAGATTGAAGAGGTTAAAACCTATCGTGCAAGCGGCGTTGGTGATCTGGGATTTTACCTCTGCAATATGACCTCTGACCTCTAACCTTTCATTTATGACAAATACTTCTTCCCAAATCGCTTTTCTTTTTCCCGGCCAAGGTTCACAAGCGGTCGGCATGAGCAAAGAGCTGGCCGACAACTATCCGGTGGCGCGTCGAACCTTTGAGGAGGCCGACGAGGCGCTGGGTTACAAGCTGTCCGAGCTTTGTTTTGAAGGTCCGGAAGAGAAATTGAAGCTGACCGAGATCACGCAGCCGGCGATTCTGACGGCGTCGGTGGCGGCGTGGCGCGTGCTGCAGGAAAGAGGTCTGCAGCCGGACTTTGTTGCCGGGCACAGCCTGGGCGAGTATTCGGCGCACGTTGCCGCGGGCACGCTGAGGTTTGCCGATGCGGTGCGGACGGTTCGCAATCGCGGCAGGTATATGCAGGAAGCGGTGCCAGTGGGCGTGGGTGCGATGGCGGCCGTTATTGGGGTGGCGCTCGACAAGGTCAGCGAAATTTTGAAGGAGGCGGCGCAGGGAGAAGTTTGCCAGGCGGCCAATGTTAATTCTCCCGAGCAAATCGTGATCTCGGGACATGCGGGCGCCGTGCACCGTGCCATCAAACTAGCCACCGAACGCGGAGCGAAGAAGGCGGTGAGCCTGCCGGTCAGCGCGCCTTTCCATTGTTCGCTGATGCAACCGGCGCAGGATCGTCTGGCGGCAGACCTCGGCGAGCTGAGGTTTCAAGATCCGTTGTGCCCGGTGGTCTCGAATGTTGATGCGGCGGTTGTCGATTCCGGGGATGCTTCGCGCGAAGCCCTGATTCGCCAGGTGACCGGCGCGGTGAGGTGGGAACCGTCGGTACGGCTGCTGATCAATAAGGGCGCCCGGCTCTTTATTGAAGTCGGTCCGGGAAAAGTTCTATGGGGACTGATGCGGCAGATCGACCGCTCGAAGACCTGCGTGACCGTGGGCGATTTGGCGTCGCTGCAGAAGACGCTGGAGCAGATTGCGGCGACCGGCGGCCTGTGCCGGGAACAATGCAGCAGGACCCAGGGCGTTGCTTAGAGCGTATTTCATAAATGCCTTGCAGCTTAGAAAGCGCGTCCCTCAGGGGCTAAAGCCCGCATTTCTAAAGGGTCCTAGTCGGCACGGCTAAAGCCGCGCCCTACCCAAAACCGATTTATGAAACAGTACGGACAACTTCAGTACGGATAGACGGTCAGCGTCTTATCCGACTTCTGCACGAACATTCGAGCATGCTCGGAGCGTTCGTTGACGACGACCTCGACCACGACCCCTCCGCTGCCGAAACCTTTTGTGTTGGCCGATCCGTAGATCCTGTGGGACTTGATGAGGCCCCACTCGCCGCCCGGTCCCCAGTCGCGATAGAAGTCCGCGTAGGTGTATTGAGAATATTTCTGCTGATGCTGTTGCCAGCCGGGATCGTTGAAGTAAATGCCGTAGGCGGTTTCGTAATAATGGTTCTGCAGCGCGGCGAAAAATTTGTCGACGACATGCTCTTCGGGCCAGTTGCGATACATCCAGGCCAGCGCGGCCACAACGATCACGACCACGATGGCGACCGCGATCTTGAGCTTCCGGCGGCGCGCTTTCGCGGGGTCGTAGGGCTGGGCGTCGAGCAGGGTCATAAATCTACACTTAAGCATACCGGATAAATGCAGAATTGAGTCATTGAGTGATAGAGGCATTAAATCATTGAGTGATTGAATTCAATGACTCAATACTTCAATGGCTCAATGTTCTCCCGACCCGCTCTGTGATCGCGGAGCAATGCTCTGCCAAGAGTTCCATCCCCAGTTTGTGTGCTCGCCGGTTACGGAAGATCGGCCTCGGCGAGTTCTGAAGCTCTAACTCCCACTTTCAAATCGGTCCATCGCTACCGGGCGGGGGACGACGTGTCATGACTTTGCTAAAGCGCAGGGTCGCACTGCCGATGTACATCATGTCAGTCAAAAATGGCGGGGCGCGATGTCGTCGCCTGACAGTGTAAACCGCAGAGTGGTGGAATCATGGATAAGATACGAGCGCTCATTGTGGATGACTCCTCGGTGATGCGCAAAATAGTCGAGCGTTCGTTGCGTCAGGCGGGCATCGAACTGGAAAAGGTCGTGGAGGCCTCGAATGGGGCCGAAGCGCTGGTGGCGTTGCAGAACAACGCGGTCGACCTGATCCTGTGCGATATCAACATGCCGGTCATGGACGGACTGGAATTTGTGCGCCAGGTGGCCACGATGGAAAGCGCCAAAGGCATTCCGATCGTGATGATCACCACCGAAGGCAGCGAATCGCACGTGGTGCAGGCGCTTTCGGCCGGCGCTCGCGGATATATCCGCAAGCCGTTTACCCCCGACCAGGTGAAAGAGCATGTGTTGCCCGTGCTGGGGAAAAAACCATGAGTACAGATACCTCATTTGTAACGCGGTCGCACGAGGAGAACTGGCTGCCCGTCCTCGAACTTGCAGTCGAGGAAGTTTTCGAGATCATGCTCGGCACCCGAGTGAAGCCGGTAGCGTCATCCGAGCACATGCCGAGCGGGGAGTTCACAGCCATGATCGGTCTGGCGGGGGCGCTGTGCGGAATTCTGACCGTCAGCTGCGACGCGAAGACCGCCGGCCAGGTTGCCAAGAGCATGTTGGGTGACACTGCCAAATCCGCGGAAGAGGTAGGGGATGCGCTCGGAGAAATCTGCAACATGATTGCAGGAAACTTCAAGAACAAGCTCGCCGGCACGGATGACCGATGCATGCTGAGCGTGCCTACGGTGATCAGCGGCGGAGAATACAGCTTACATTCGCTGGCCGATGGGAATTGCGTGGAAACAATCCTGCTGTTTGAGGGCGCACCGGTTGCCGTCCGTCTTCAACTGCAAAGCTGATCCCAAATCTCTGCAACGTGGTCGGCACTTCGGTCCCGTTTGAGGCTCTCACAACCTCATCGAGGAGATGAGGAAGAAAGCATGACGACAGATGCCGCATTTGCCAAACCGTCACCCGAGGATAACTGGCTGCCTATTCTCGAACTTGCAACGCAGGAAGTTTTCGAGATCATGCTGAGCTGCAAGGTGAAGCCAGGAGAGCCAACCGAGCACAAACTGAAAGGCGGATTCACCGCCATAGTCGGGCTGGCTGGGGCGCTGTGCGGAGTGGTGACGGTGTGTTGCGCCGCGAGGACCGCTGACCAGATTGCCAAGGGAATGTTGGGGGACACCGGCGACTGCGAGGGACAGGTAGAGGATGCGCTCGGAGAGATCTGCAACATGATCGCGGGGAACTTCAAGAACAAGCTCGCCGGCACGGATGAACGATGCATGTTGAGCGTGCCTACTGTCATCAGCGGCGGGGAATACAGCTTGCATTCGCTGGCCGAAGGGAATTCCGTGGAAACGGTCCTGCTGTTTGAGGGCGCACCGATCACGGTTCGTCTTCAACTCAAGTGCTGATGAGAAACCGCCAAAGCCCTCAAGAAAACTTTGCCGGGCTCGCTGGTTACGCCCGGCAAAGTTTTCCCCGCCCGCAAACTATAAGGCGCTTCCAATGTTTGGTTGCGGGCCACCACTCCTAAGGGGCTCAGAACAAAGTCATTTGTGAAAACGTGTCCTGGCCCGGCATGGCGCTCGGCTTGCTTCCTGTCATAACAAGGAGCCAACGTGGACAGCGGATTTTATGCAGCGTGCGCCGGGTTGCGGGCGCAGAGCCAGGCGCTCGAAGTGGTGGCCCACAATCTGTCCAATCTGAACACGGCCGGGTTTCGAGGTCAGCAGACAACATTCCAGTCGCTGGTGGCGTCGCGCCCCGGGGTTCCGAATGCGGTCAACAATGTACTCAGCTCGGTACTGAACTCGGCGGTAAACAATTTTGGGGTGCTCGAAGGGACGCATCTGGATATGACCGCGGGCAATCTGGAAGCGACCGGAAACCCGCTTGATGTGGGGATCGAAGGCAGCGGTTTTTTTGCGATTCAGACCGCGCGCGGCACACGCTACACGCGCAATGGGAGCTTCCAGGTGTCCAGCGGCGGAGTGCTGGTGACGGCAGCGGGCCATCCTGTGCTCAGCGACCCTGCGCTCGGAGCCAATGGTGTGATCAACATTCCGGCGGGAGCTGTCTCGATCGCTCCGGATGGAACGCTCTCGGTGAACGGTGCGGTCGCGGGCAGTATCCAACTGTTCGAGTTCGCTCCCAGGACCAAGCTTACCTCGGAAGGGGAAAGCATGATTTCTGCCCCGGAAGGCAGCGCGCTACCCTCGCCGCAGTCGACGCTCAGGCAGGGCGCGCTCGAATCTTCGAACGTGAATTCCATCGGTTCGGTGGTGACGCTGATCGGAGTGCAGCGGCAGGCCGAAATGCTGCAGCGCGCCATGTCGCTGTTTGACACAGAATTTAACCGCATAGCCACGAGCGACCTGGGAAAAGTCTAGGAGGAAATGATGTTTCGAGCACTCTATACCGCAGCCAGCGGAATGCAGGCACAGCAAACCAATCTGGATACCATTGCCAATAACCTGTCCAACTCCAGCACGGCCGGCTTTCAGAGCCGCCGCATGCAGTTTCAGGATCTGATCTACCAGAGCATGGTGATGCCGGGGGCGGCTGCCTCGCAGCAGACCACCGTGGCCGACGGTCTGCAGGTTGGACTGGGCACGCACTCTTCCGCGTCCGAGATCCTGCAGTTGCAGGGCGACCTGAGTGCGACCGGCAATCCGCTCGATCTGGCCATCGAGGGGCAGGGATTATTTCAGGTGCTGTTGCCGACGGGTGAGACTGCCTACACGCGCAGCGGCGAATTCCACCAGGACGCGCAAGGCAATGTGGTCACCGCGGCCGGGAATCCGCTGCAGCCGGCATTGACGATACCGGCGGGCGCCACCTCCGTCACGATTGCTTCGGACGGGACCGTGTCGGTGACGTTGGCCGGGCAAACCGCGGCCCAGCAGGTGGGCAGCCTGCAACTCGCGCTGTTTCCGAATCCGGGCGGATTAAACAGCGTCGGGCAGAATCTTTATCTTGCCACCACCGCTTCGGGCGACGCCGCCATCGGAACACCGGGCGGCAGCGATGGTTTGGGACAGATCGAGCAGGGATATCTGGAACAGTCGAACGTCAGCGTGGTCGATGAGTTCATCAACATGATTGTGGCGCAGCGTTCCTACGAAGCCAGTTCACGCGTGGTAGAGGCCGCGGATCAAATGTTTCAGCTGGTCAACCAAATGGGAAAGTAGGAGCGCTTGAATGATGACTCGATCTATTTTCGCCCGCTCCATATTCGCCTTCGGAATCGCATCGGGCTCGTGGCTCTCGGCCACGCTCCTGGCCGAAGAGTTACGGTCGCCGCCGGGGCCGCCAAGTCCGGTAACGCGGCAGGAAGTGTGGCAGGCGGTAGTGGCGGAACTCCGCATACGAGGCCTTTCGGAACAACAGTTGCCGCCGATCGAAAACCTTGATCTGCCGGTGGCTCTGCCGGCGCGTGCCGGACGGACGCTGCGGGTTTCGTCGGCCTGCTGGGACGCGGGTCCCCGTCGAACCCAATTCCACCTGGAATGCGTTGAACCGGGGCAGTGTCTGCCGTTTCTGGTCTATCTTCGCGACGATGTCCGCGACGATGTTCGCGGCGATGACCGTAACGATGTCCGTAATCATGGAAATGGGGACGCTGTCATGCGAGCCGGGTCGTGCCGGCTGCGATCGGGGTCGCGTCCGGCGCTGGAGCCGCACCTGGCGCCGGAGGCCGCGCCGAAATCCTCGCAGAACCCAATGGTGCGCACCGGAGACCGGGCGACGGCGGTGTTCCTCTTCGAGCACTTGCGAATGACTGCGAGCGTGACTTGCCTGGAGCGTGGTCGCGAAGGCGAAGTCATCCGGGTGCGCGGCCCGGATGGGCGCGTTTTCCAGGCGCGGATTTCCGGTCCCGCCCTGCTGGAGGCTTTGCCGCAATAGGAATGAAGGCAAGAGGTGAGAGGGGAAAGTCAGAGGTGAGAGGTCAGAATGCAGAAGTTAAACCCCATCGCACAAACGGCGTCGGCGATCCAGGAATTTCACTTCTGCAATCTGACCTCTGACCTCCGACCTTCCCCAAGGAGAGCCTAAGTGAAAACGGTGCTGTGTTGCCTGCTGGTGCTGACGACCGGTTGGCTGAACGCGTCGAAGCGGGATGCGAAGAAGGACAGCCTGGCGAAGTACCTTGCCCGGATGCAGATGGGGCAACCGGCGGCGCCCGTGTTCTCCTTGGGAAGCATTTGGGTGGATGCAGGACAGATGGCTTCTCTCAGTGCCGATTACAAGGCCAGGGCTGTCGGGGACACGATCGAGATCGTGGTCGTGCAGGGGTTGACCTCGTCGAACGCCAACACGGTGAATACAGCGCGCACATTTTCGAACAGCGGGGGCATAGATTCGGTGCCTGTGCTCGGGACAGGAGGCGCGCAGAATCTGCTCGGGGTGCATTCGACCGAGGCCTTGTCCGGCAAAGGCGCGGCTACCACGGCCACCAGTGTGACCACGAACCTGTCGGGCCAAGTGGTCGCGGTTCTAGCGAGCGGCAACCTGGTCGTCGAAGCTCGGCGCAATATCAATATGAATAACGAGAAGCAGACCATCGTGTTGCGCGGGGTGGTGCGCCGGGGCGATATCGGACCGAACAACACGGTCGCTTCCGACAGCATTGGCGATTTGGAACTGGAGATCAAGGGCAAAGGCGTGATCTCGGACAGCGTGCGGCAGCCGCACCTGGTGCTGCGCTTCCTTATGCGCCTGTTCGATTTTTAGGAGCTTTATGAAAGTCGCTAGGGCCGCCGGTTTCTTGCTGCTTATGTTCTCCGGAGCCGTCCTTCTTTTCACGTTTTTTACGGGCGCAGTGTTTGCCGGCGAGCCGGTCGCCATCAAGATCCGCGATCTGACGAGCGTCGAAGGGGTGCGGGAAAATCCCCTGATCGGCTATGGCATGGTAGTTGGGCTCACCCAAACCGGGGACAGCCAGCAGACCGTATTCACGACCCAGACCCTGGCCAACATTATGCAGCGCATGGGGGCGCAGATTCCGCCGGCGACGGCAGTCGTCAAGAACGTGGCGGCGGTGTTTGTGACCGCCAGCCTGCCGGCGTTCGCGCGTCCCGGCACCCAGTTGGACGTAACTGTTTCCTCGATCGGCGATGCCAAGAGTCTCGAAGGCGGCCAACTTCTGCTCACCCCGCTCTATGGCGCGGACGGGCAGGTCTACGCCGCCGCCCAGGGGCCGCTCACGGTGGGCGGGTTTGCGGCTGGACGGACGGGCGCGAGCAAGCAGATGAACCACCCGACAACGGGGAGAATTCCGGCGGGGGGGCGGGTGGAGCGCAGTGTGGCTTTCGATTTCAACCGGCTGGCTCCGGTTTCGCTGCTCTTACGCGAGCCGGATTTTTCGACGGCGGGCGAAATCTCCGACGCCATCAACCGCGAATTCGGACGCGCCGTCGCTAATGCGCGCGATGGCGGACGAGTGGAAGTCGATGCGAGCGCAACCGGCGTGGCGAACCTGACGGCGGTTTTGGCGAGAATCGAGAACCTGGCGGTTACGGTGCAGCGCCGCGCCCGCGTCGTGGTCAACGAACGTACGGGAACCATCGTGATGGGGAAGGATGTGCGTCTCGGAGCCGTGTCCATTCTGCACGGCGGGTTCTCGGTACAGATTTCGACCGAGTATTCCGTCTCCCAGCCCGCGCCGCTCTCATCGGGAAAAACCGAAGTTATAGGTCAGACCGAAGTGAAGGCCAAGGACAGCCCAACAAAGCGGCTCGAAATCGGGGAAGGTGCCAGCATCGACGAGTTGGTCGGTGGATTGCAAAGCATAGGTGCGACGGCGCGCGACGTGATCTCGATTTTGCAGGCGATCAAAGCGGCCGGAGCGCTTGATGCCGACCTGGAGGTCATCTGATGTTGGTCGTTAGTCGTCAGTCGTTAGTCGCTCGCCTTTCGCTTTTCGCGGTTGGCAAAACCATTCGCATCATCAACGAACCGCGAACGACGAACGACCAACGACTGACGACTGGCGTCGAATGGCCGCTGGAGACAATCTCATGAACATTACCCTTGCTTCGACCTTCATCCCACCGCCGTCGTCCAACCTTCCGGACGCGAAAGCAGTAGCGAAAAATGAAAAGGCGGCGCGGGATTTTGAAGCGCTGCTGCTCACGCCGGTGCTCGACTCTCTCCAGAAGACGTTTGGCGGCGACCCGGAAGATGCGAAAACCACGGGGGCGAGCGATTATCGCCAGATGGGGAGCCAGGCGCTGGCCCAGGCAATCGCAGCGAGGGGCGGGATTGGCATCGCGCAGCTCATCTTGCGCCATTTGCCGCCACCAAAAGTATCGGGTGGGAGCTGAACTGGGGTTTGACATCAAGCGCTAAAGTTTTCCGAGACTCTGCCGATCCTAGGGTTGAGGTGCGACGCGTCCGCGGACGAGCGCCTCACATTAAGATCTGCTAAGAATCTGCCGATAGAGGCAGTAGGGGATTGGAGAAACTTATGCGAGTCGATCTGACATCATTTGGAGTGGAACCACCGGAAAAAGGCACGACGGGCCGTGCCGGGCAGACCGGAGCCGCGGAGACTGGGGCGACGAGCGCTGCGGGCGTCGACCAAACCCGCTTCTCGTTCGATCAGACGCGGGTGCAGTCGCTCGAAGCCCAGGTTCTGGCGCAGCCTGAGATTCGCCAGGCCAAGGTTCAATCGCTGCAGCAGGCGATTGGCAATGGCGAATATTCGGTACTTCCGGGCCAGATTGCCAACGCGATGGTCAGCGAACTGGCGGGAGCGCAAGGATAGAGGATAGAGGAGTGAACCATAGAGTGAACGGCGGAGTGAAGCATAGAGTGAACGGCGGAGTGAATCATGGACCCGTTAATCACGAACAGGATCGATCCCGTAGAACCGCGCGGACTGGAGAAGCGAGGCGAGGAGCGTGACCCGATGCCCCGGCGCAAGCGTCCGGCTGTGCCCGAGAAAACGGACGAAGAAGAACTTGATCAGGAGCCAGCGCCCGACACTCCGAAGCACGCAGTGGATGACCTGGCATGATGGTGATGACAACCCGGCCTGAACGATCTGGCCTGACGATAATTTGATCTGACGATCGGCTGCGGATGGTCGGTTGCTGACGATTTGTTTTGACGATTTGTTTTGAACGAAGAGCTGTCCCGCCATGGACGATATTGACATATCGCTTTCCGCACTGAGCAAACTGGTCGAGCAGCGGCTGGCGCTGGTGCGCAGTCTGGCGGAGAGTCTGGAGTCGAGCACCCCGGCGCTGGTGCGCAACGATGCGGAAGCGATTGCGCGGGGTGCGGCGCATCAGGCCGAGCTCTGCCGGCAATGGAGCCGGCTCGAAGACGAGCTTCGTCGCGCGGCAGAGAGCCGTTCGGCTGCGCCGCCGACGGCTGGCGCGTCCGGCAAATTCCCGGAGGCCGAACACTCCGCGCGGCTGCAAGCCGAGTGGGAGACCCTCGGAGCGCGGATCCGTTACCTCACACGAGTGCACTGGTCGCTGCTGCGGCACCTGCAGCGTAGCCTGGCCGTACTGAATCGCGTGGTCGACAGTTGCGCGGTCACCTACACGCCCAATCCCGGCTTGCTCAGGACAGAAGTCCGGACCGAAGTCCGGCTGCGGGCTGGAGGATAAACCATGTCGGGCTTGTTCGGGTCTCTTTCGATTGCCCTCAGTGCGCTCTCGGTCAGCCAGCAGGAGATGGCAACCACGTCCAACAACGTGGCCAACGCGAACACTCCAGGATACACGCGTGAGGTTACCGACATTGCTGCGGGCCAACCGATCTCGGAGGCTCCGTTCAGCTTTGGCACCGGAGTGGTGCTGCAGAAGATAGAAAGCCTGCGCGACCCCATCCTGCAAATCCAAATCAATGACACGACGCAGCAGAACAGCTCGCTCAACGCGTCGCTAACCCAACTGCAACAGATTCAAACCCAGTTCGCGAGCTCCACTTCGGGCATTGGCGCCGACATCAGCAATTTCTTTAACAGTCTGCAGCAGCTCTCCCCCGATCCTACGGATCTGACATTGCGGCAAGGCGTGCTGACTGCGGCCGACACCTTGGCCACCGACTTCAACACCGCCGCCCGCAGCCTGCAGACCCAGAGCAGCAACATTGACCAGAACGTGGTGGCTTCGGTCGCGCAGGTGAATGCCCTGACATCACAGATCGCCAGCGTCGACCAGCAGATCAGCAATCTGCAGGGCGCAACCCAGGGCTCCGGCGACAACACCCTGGTGGACACGCGGAACAACCTCATCCAGCAGCTTTCCGGACTCATCGATGTGCAGGTCATCCCGACCGGTCAGGGCATTACGCTGGCAACTTCGAACGGGATCACGCTGGTTTCCGGATTGCAGAGTTTTGCGCTCACCACCCAGCTCGGCAGCGACGGCGTGCAACATATCATGGACGGGAGCCGGGACATCACCAGCGCGCTGACGGGTGGAAGTCTGGCCGGTTTGATCCAGGTGCGCGACCAGGAAATTCCCAGCATTGGGAGCAGTCTCGATCAGCTGGCAGCCGGCTTAGCCAACGGCCTCAACGCGGCCAATTCAGAGGGCTGGGATCTTGAGACCCCTCCTGTAAAGGGCGGCAACATCTTTGTGCCTCCGCCCGCAGGCGGAGTGGGCGCGGCGGCAACGTTGACCGTTAGTATCACCGACGCGTCGCTGCTTGCCGCCAGTTCCGACGGTACACCCGGCAGCAACGGAAATCTGGCCAATCTCTCCGCGGTTGCCGATACCGCCCTGGCCAACGGGCAGACACCGATCGATTCCTATTCCAGCCTGGTGGCACAAGTCGGAAGCGATACCTCCAACGCGTCGGCCGATGCCGACTCCTCCAACCTGATTCTGCAACAACTGAACGACGAGAACGGGAGCATCTCCGGCGTATCGCTCAATGAAGAAGCGTCCAACCTCATCCAGTATCAGACGGCCTATCAGTCCGCGGCCAAGGTCGTCTCTACCATCAACCTCATGCTTCTTGATGCCGTAATCCTCGGCATGGACGCGGCAGAGGAGTAAGAAGGTAAACATCGATGCGCGTCAATCCGAATACCATGCCCGATCTGCTGGCGGCGCTCAACCAGACAGAGCTGGAAGAGCAACAGGCTTCGCTGGAGATTTCGACCGGCCTAAGCGTGAACGAGCCCTCCGACAATCCGACCGCGGCTGCCCTGCTGGTCGATAACAACGATCAGGCAACTTTCACCAGCGGCTATCTCCAGAGTATCAGCACCGTTCAGGGCCAGCTCTCGACCGCCAGTTCGACGCTGAGTTCGGTCACAACCGCATTGCAACAAGCCATCAGCCTTGGCGTGGAGGCCGCGGGTGGCACGCTCTCCGCCAGCGACCAAGCCGGAATTGCCAATGAACTCGAAGGCATTCAGAGCCAGCTTCTGTCGCTGGCCAACACTACCTACGAGGGCAACTACATATTCGCCGGCACCAATACGAGTACGGCGCCGTTCGCGGTCGACGCTACTGCCCCTGACGGCTCCGGGGTCCTCTATTCCGGTAACGCGGACGTCAATGAAGTAGCGATCGGCAGCGGATACAAGATCGCCGTCAACGTGCCCGGATCGCAATTGTTTCTTGGTTCCGGCAATAGCGTTTTTCTTGCCATCAACAGTCTTATCCAGGCGGTGCAGACGAATACTGGCATTGGTACCGCGGTTAACGCAGTAACTGCGGCCTCCAGCTATCTTTCGGCGCAGACCGTGCTCTATGGCAACGCCACAGACCAGACACAGTCCGAGGCCACCTACCTCAATGCCGCCAAGCTGCAAATCGCTCAGCAGCAGACCACGCTGGGCGGGGCGGACATGGCTGCGGAGGCCACCGATCTTTCCCAGGCCGAGACCGACAATCAGGCCGCGCTGGCCGCCATGAGTAAGCTTGCACAGAATAATCTCTTCGATTATTTGCAGTAGAGAAGAGAACATTGAGTCATTAAGGCATTGATGTATTGAATCATTGAGCGGTTGAGTTCGAGGATTCGATGCCCTAATGATTCAATGACTCAAAGCGTCTTCTTGCGGGCTCGAGCCCAGGCCGCCGCGGCTGCTACGTGAGTTCGCGCGGATTCCAGCCGCGACTTCTCGGCCAGCAGACGCACGTGCACGTCGGGCAGGGAATGCTTCAATTTTTCCAGGTTGCTACGATATTCGAGGGATTCTTTTTCGAGGGCCGCGGCGGCTTCGGAATGTGTTGGCGGGTGCCGCAGACATTCCGCGGCGCGTAAGAGCTGGCTGAGTATGTCGGAGAAATCCTGGGGCTTGATGGTCAAACAGTGCTTTCGTTCGGGACGGAGACGAAGCAGCGCGGAACGCAGATTGTTATTCACCTGGCGCAGGGATTCGAGCGCGTCCGGCGGCATTATCCCTGCCAGTCCGCGCGCCCATGACCGGAGTCGGAATCGGGGTCGGCGCCGAAAGGAACCATGCTGGCCGCGGTCGTGACTGCCGCAGTCGTAGCCGATGGGTTCTCGGCTCGCTCCACCTGGATCCATGCTTCCCGCAACGCGAGCAAGTCCGTGATCAACTGGGCGACGCCGCGTTTTGAAGGATGGAATTGCACCTGAATCAGATTTTGGCGCAGAACGTTATAAAAGTTATCGAGATTCTTGGCGACCTTGCCTCCGTTGGCAAAGTCCAGCGACGACTGCAGATGCCCGATGACCAGAATCACGTGGTTGATGCGTTTGGTCCGCCGCTCGATATCCTTCTGCTCGATGGCGATTGCCACCTGCCGCAGATCTTCGATCATCTGCTCATAAAGCCGCACCACGAGTTCTACAGGGTTTGCGCCCCGAACCGTTCCTTCACGATACGACTGTTGGCTATTCATGACCGCACACCTCTCGATTAGCTGCTACTGCTGGCGCTGGTAGTGCTGCTGCTGCCGTCCACGCCTTCCCCGGTAGCCGGAGTCGAGTTTGTATTCGTGGCCGGGGTGGTGGTCGTGTCCGTCCCGCCAGTGGTTAGGGAACTCAGCGAGCCCAGCGCCGCGGTGATTTCCTGCAACGTGAAGGGATACTCTTCGAGACTTGCATTGACTTGGTCGAACACCTGGTCCAACTGCGCTGTCTGGGCAGCCAGTTGAGTCTGAAAGTTGGTGATTTCGGTCGTAAGGTCGTTCTGCTGGCTCTGGTTCGAAGCAAGATCCTCGTTCAGAATGCCCGTTGCCGGGTCAGTCAAATTGGTGAGGTCGGAGTTGAGGTTGTCGGCAAATCCGGTCGAGTTGGAGTTGGTGAAGAAATTCTGCACCGCTGCCTGATTTGAGGTCAGTGCACTGCTCAGTGTTGTGCTGTCGACGGTCAGGGTTCCATCGTTGTTCTCGGTGATACCGAGGGCTGCCAGGTTGCTGAAGCCGGTACTAACCGAAGTAGGATCCGTAGTGGCGTAGCTAATGTCCGACGCCAGGGTGGACTGCAAGACACGCAAGTCGGTATCCGATCCGAGCGGTCCCTCGGTGTTGGTGGCGGGATTGACGGTGTACTGGGTGTTGAGGTCTCCAACCACTGTGTTGTATTCGGTAACAAAATTATCGATCGAGTTGGTGATGGCGGTCGTGTCTGGGCCCACGGTGATGGTTACCGGTGTGGTCGAAAGGGCGCTCACCAGGTTCAGCGTCACGTCCGGGATCGCCCCGGTCACGGTATTGGTCGTACTGGCGTAGGGGATGCCATTGATCGAGATATCGGCGTTGGCTCCGCCGACGGGCGGCTGAAACGTCAGATTCGTGGTGTTGGTGCCGGTACCGGCGGTCAGGGACAAGGCCCCCGCACTTCCCGTCGTCTGGCTATAGATTGCGAGGCGAGCGCCGTCGGCGTCTGTCACGACAGTGGCCGTGATGCCCCACTTGTTGGTGGCGCTCTGCGAATTGATCGAGGCGGCGAGGGTGGTCAGCGTGTCATTTGTGCCCGCCGTGATGGCAATGTCTGCCGTTGTGCCGCCCGTACCGTCCGATCCTCCAATCTGAAACGAAAGGTTCCCGGTGGTCTGGCCGGTCGGCAGAATCGAGGTGGTCGCGCTCGTCACCTCGTCCGTGTAGAGAGTCCCGGTGGTCGCGAGGCCGCTCACCACCACGGTGTAGTTGGCGGCGGTGGCGCCAGTCAGCGCCGTGGCGTTCACGATCGCCGTTTCGGACGAATTGGCCGTCACTGCGGTCAGCGCTCCGTCGGGGCCCGTGAGACCGCTCGCGGCGGTTGCCAGGTTGGACAGATCAGTATTGATGCTGGTCAGGGCGGTCGCCTGCGTTTGCAGCGTGGTCACATCTCCTTGCCAGGCGGTCAATTGCCCGCTCTGGGCGGCTTCAATCTCGGACACAACGGAATTCACATCGATGCCGTTGCCATTCAACAAAGCGGCGGCGTTAAAGCTGATTCCCATGAGTTTCTTCTCCTTGCGCTTGCCGGTGACGAGGTGGGCGTATGCATGATTATCTAGTTCTCAGTCTCAGGATCCTGGTGCACTTCGACTGCATCCTCTGGCAATTCGTAGGGTAAGGGCACATTTTTCGCGACGTTATTTTCTTGTTTTGGCGGAGCTCCCGAAACGGGCTGGGGTGAATCTGCATCTTGACCTCAGGCGGCTAAACCAAGCCCCGACAGCGAAAAGGAGGCGGTTGCCCGCCTTTCTGAGTTTGTTGAAGCCAAGCCTACGTCAACAGTTTCAGTACAAGTTGCTGTTGCTGGTTAGCCTGGGCTATCGCGGAAATACCGGTCTGCTCCAGAATCGAGTAACTGGAAAGGTTAGCCACCACCGTCGGAATGTCCGCGGCCGTGACGTCGTTTTCCGCCGAAGTCAGGTTCTGTGTCTGGTTGTTGATGACACTGGAAGCACTTTGCAATCGGTTTACAGTGGATCCAATATTGCCACGGAGGGCGGCAACGGTTGCAACCGCGTTGTTGATGAGCGTCAAGGCAGTTTGCGCGTCGGATTGGGTTAATAGGTCGTTGATCGATCCCGCCGCGCCTCCAGTCAATTCCGCATTGGCGAAGGTGTTGGCGTTCGTCCCCCCTAGTGTCGTCGACGTTGAAGGGACACCGTTGCCGGCGAGCCCCTTAGTGATTGCGCTGAAGGTGACTGTGCTCAGCCCAGCCGCTGTTGCCCCAGTCGCTGCCGTGACGTTGGTATTGGCGACGGTGTTACTGGAGTAAGTAGCGCCCAAGCCGGTCCCGCCGTTGACGGCATTCGCCAGGTTGGTAAGGCTGGCAGCGTCCGTCGCCTCCACCAAGACCTGGTTTTGTACCGGAGTGGTGCTGAGGGCATTCACGAAGGTGTAGGTTTGCCCGCCCACCGCCACCGTATCGCCCGCGGCGGCGATCGGAGCGGTTCCGGCATTGTTGCCTCCGGTGAAAGCCGCAAAGGTGCCGTTCGCGCTTATGTTCCCATTGATAAAGTCGCCAGCGCCGCCAGCTACATTGGCGGAGAAGGCGAGCGCGGCGGTGTCTGCGGCTCCGGTAACTACCCCAGCCGTCACGTTCGCATTTTGCACAGTTCCGGTGCCGTAGTCGGTTCCGGCGCCCGTCCCTTGATTGACCGCAAGCGCGAGATCCGCAAGGGCGGCCTGGTTGCTGGCACCGAGAAACACTTCATTCTTCGTCGGAGTGTTGCTGAGGGCGGCTACGAATTGGTAGGTTTGCCCGCCAACCGTTACGGTGTTGCCATTGACAGCGGTTGTGGCTCCGCCCCAGACGTAATTTCCGCCTCCGGTTGCGGTCGCCGTGACGCCGTTTCCGGCTGTGCCATTGAGCTTTGCCGTAATCGTAAGTGTGTCTAACACCCCGGCCGCTGCCGTGACGGCAGTATTGATGGGGGTTCCGCTGGCGTAGGCGGTTCCGGCACCACCCGGGGTGCCATTGATCGCAGCCGCCAGATTAACTATGGTTTGAGTCAAGTTTTGGGCAGCGGTGCCACCCGTGGCGATCGCGACGTTACCGGCGGCAGCGTTCACGTTTGCGGCTGCCACGAAGGTGTACTGCTCGCCATTGATTGTCACCTCGTCGGTGGCGGTTGGAGTGGCAGTGATAGTCAGCAAATTGGTGGAGACCGTGGACCCTACTAATGTTCCGGTCGCGGCCAGGCTGCTGGTGGCAACCGTGGCAGCCGCGCCCGCCGCTTCCGTCAGGGTGCCGGTGGCGGCCGTTGCTCCACCTAAGCTGAGGCCGGCGGAGGATAACAGACCGGTAGTCACACCGATGGTGCTGCTGCCGGAGGTGCTGCCGTCACTCAAGAAGACATTGAGAGTGTTCGCGGTGAACACTTGCCCGCCGTTGAAGTTGGTGGTGGAACCGATGCCGTCAATTTCAGCTTTGATGGATTGATATTCGGTGTCGATCGCGGTGCGTTGCGAATTGGATACCGTGCCGGTGGCCGATTCCGTGGCCAGCGTAACGGCGCGGTCGAGCAGCGTGGTGACCTGAGACAGGGCGCCGTCTGCTACCTGCAGTTCACCGACGCCGTCCGTGGCGTTGCTCGCCGATTGGGTGAGGGCGCTAATGTTGGCTTCCAAGCCGTTGGCGATGGCCAGACCGGCTGGATCGTCAGCGCCGCTATTGATGCGCGAACCTGAAGACAACTGCTCCAGGGCCGAGTTGAGACTGTTGCTGGTAACGTTCAGCTGGTTTTCCGCAGCGATCGCAGCAATGTTATTTAAGATGGTAAGTGGCATTGAATTGCTCCTTTTGGTTCCGATTTTGGGATCCGTCCCCGAAACCTTCCCGGAGCTCGTTCCGTTTGTCCTGCGGAACCCAATTGCGTTTCAATCAGGTTCATCGGCTTGGCCCGTCCGGGCTTTATTTCCACAAGTCTCAAACGGCATAAGTCTTAAGTAATCGACCCTTTTTCTGGTCGTTTCTCCCAGCCCACGCTGTTTCTGTCGATCTTTACTGATGAAGCCTTATAAGCGGCGGGCGTTCTTCCGTCCAAGAGCTAAGCCGCAGGAGCCAAACATGATTCAGCTCACCCGCCTCAACAATCACCCGCTGGTGGTCAATTCCGACCTGATCAAGTTCGTCGAACAGGCTCCCGACACCGTGATCACGCTGGTGAGTGGCGAAAAAATTGTCGTTCGCGAGAGCGCTCGCGACGTCCTCGAACGCGTGGTGCAGTTCCGCCGCTCGGTGCTGCAGGGGATGATGCTCTGGTCGGACAAGGCTTCCGCTCTTCCTCCCGTCCTGGAGAGCACTGCTGAGGGCAATAGCCAACTGGCTGGCGAGGAATAGGAGCTCCCGTGGATAAGGCAACCCTCGTAGGTCTGGTGCTGGCGATCGGCGGCGTCCTGCTCGGCTTGATGCTGGAGGGAGGAAATCTCGGCCAGGTGCTCCAGCCGACCGCTGCGCTGATCGTTTTTTGCGGCACGCTGGGCGCGATCCTTATTCAGTATCCCTTGGCGGTGGCGCTGAAAGCGTTTCGACGGCTGGCGCAGGTGTTCATCGAACCGGCACAGGATGCGCAATCGACGATCGAACTCCTGGTCAGATACACCAACCTGGCGCGGCGCGAAGGCATCATCTCACTCGACAAAGAACTCGCCACCATCCACGAACCCTTCCTGCACCGCGCCCTCATGTTGGCGGTGGACGGGACCGATCCGGAAGAACTGCGCAAGATCATGGAACTCGAACTGGATAACAAAGAAGAACAGGAAGAGAAAATTCCCCAGCTCTTCGAATCGGCCGGTGGATTTGCTCCCACCATCGGCATCATCGGGGCGGTGCTCGGTTTGATCCAGGTGATGCAGCATCTGGACAAGATTGACGAAGTCGGAAAAGGCATTGCCGTTGCGTTCGTGGCCACGCTCTACGGCGTGGGCGCCGCCAACCTCATTCTGCTGCCGGCCGCTGGAAAACTAAAAATTCGCATCCGCGACGAACACATCATCCGCGAAATGACGCTCGAGGGTGTCGTTTCCAATCTCGAAGGGATGAACCCTCGCATGCTGGAAGCGAAGCTGAGAGGGTTCCTCATCGAAGCCCAGGAATCTGCCGCCGTTCCCGAGGTGTCCAACCCATGAGACGGCGCAAGCGACGCCCCAGTCACGTCAGTCACGACCGCTGGCTGGTTTCCTATGCCGACTTCATCACCCTCATGTTTGCCTTCTTTGTCGTGCTCTACGCTTCGTCGCAAGTCGACAAGAGAAAGGTCGGCAAGCTGGCTTTGGCGATCCAGGTTGCATTCCAGGAGATGGGAGTCTTTCAGGCGTCCACGACAGAAGTGCCCGTCGATCTGGCCACGCCCATGCCCTTCAGCGTCGCGCAAAGCATCGAAAACACGGAGCGCACCGCGAGCCTGGGCCGGATCGCGTCTCGCCCCGGTGGCGCGCTCGGCACCGGCGTAGAGAACGGCGATCTGGCGGAATTGCAGAAGCAACTGGAAACCACGCTCGCAATGGAAATTTCGCGTAAGGAAGTCGCCATGCGCCGCGAGCCCGACGGTCTGGTCATCAGTTTGCGTGAGGTGGGATTTTTCGAGAGCGGCTCCGCCCAGATGAAGTCCACCGCGCAAGCCGCTTTCGACCGCATCGCCAACATGCTCCGCCTGCGAGATTATCGTTTGCAGATCGAGGGTCACACCGATAACGCTCCCATTCACAACTCTGAGTTTCCCTCGAACTGGGAACTCTCCACTTCCCGGGCAACCGAAATTGTGCGCCTCCTGATCGTCCGAGACGGCTTCAGTCCTGATCGTCTAAGCGCGGCCGGCTACGCCGAATATCACCCGGTCGCAACCAACCGCACGGCGGAAGGGCGCGGCATGAACCGCCGCGTGGATATCGTCATCCTCGGCCACGCCCCGACGGAGCCTTCTCTTGCCCAGGCCGCAACCCCAGCCCAGACCCCAGGCGCGACTCCACCCGCAACTCCAACTGAGAACAAGACACCGCAAACGTCACCCGCTGCCGCACTCAAGCCGGCGGTCGCCAGGGATACAGGTAAACGTCTACAGCAGTAATTCCATCCAGAGTGCGCTTTCGAGGGGAATCGCAGAATATGGCGCGATTTCCTTGAACCCCATCCTGCGATAGAGTGCGATCGCATCCTCCATGGCCGATGCGATCGTATCCAGACGCATGCGCTCATAGCCAATGGCGCGCGCCTCGGCGATCACGCGCTCCACCAACAACCGGCCTAAGCCGCGGCCGCGATCGCCGGGTCGCACGTAAAGGCGCTTCATCTCGCAGATACCGGCTTCAAGTTTGCGCAATGCAACGCATCCGGCGGCGTGGTCTCGGTATCGGGCAAGCAGCAACCTCCCACTCGGCGGGCCGTAGGCGCCGGGAAGGTTTTTCAACTCCTCGTCGAAGCTTTGGAAACACAGGCTGAAGCCGAGCGAACGGCCATATTCGAGGAAGAGGCTGCGAGTTTGTTCGATGTGTTCTGGGAGCGCGGCCTGAATCAAGTCGATTTGACTCGGATCACCGTGACTCAGATGGTTCTGACGCAGATCGTCGTGCATCCGATCGCTTTTGCCGTCAGCCGAGGCCGTCACTGGTTGTACCCTGATGCTCGCGCAGATTCTACCCCACGATCAGCCAATTGCGCCGGCCGCACCGGACGATTAAGATTCTTCCACTCCCATGTCTGAAGTAATTTCAACCGAGCCCACGACTTCGCATCCCGTTTCCACCCCGGCTTCCGAAACTTCCGTCGAGGTATTCGCCGTTTATGGCGTTGAACCCGAGATCCAGGCCTACGCCATGGCCAAGTATTCGCGCTCCGCGCTCTCGATGAAAGAATCGCTGAGGGAAATTACGCTGCAGAAGGCGGAAAAATTTCTCAACACCTTCTACTTCCAGTATGGGCACCGCTCCATCGCCGACCTGGCCCACATCGCGCTCGCCATCGAGCGCCTGTCCATCCTGGCTGCCATCGTCGTGGCCGACGAGCAGCGCTGGGATGGCCAGGAGCGCTCGACTCGCTACCAGAACTTCAGGAAAAGCGGTTACTTTACGCCTGCGTTTCAAAACGGCGCTTTGCAGAATGATGTTGCAGCCGCGGACGTTTCGTCGCAACAGACTCTCTATCGCGAAACCATTGAGGCTTTGTTCACGACCTACGAAAAGGTTTCGCAGCGGACGTTCGAATATCTCGCCAGCATCACACCCCGTCCCGCCGAAATGAAGCCGGACGCTTACGAGCGCACCTTGCGCGCCCGCGCCTTCGACATCTCGCGTTATCTATTGCCACTCGCCACCAATACTTCGCTCGGGGAGATCGTCAACGCCCGCACGCTGGAAAGCCAGGTCGCGCACCTGCTCTCGCAACCGCATAAAGAAGTGCGCGATCTGGGAGCGCTGCTGAAGCGAGCCGCGATTTCCCCGGCCTACAACGCGAACGAGGAATCGCTGCGCGCCCTGGTGGCCGAGATCCGGGCCGTGTCGCCCGAAATCGCCGAACGCGCCGAAGACGAACTGTTGCGCGAAGTACGGGTCGCGCCCACGCTGGTCAAGTACGCCGATCCGAATCTCTACGAAATCGAAACGCGCCGCGAACTCCAGCAGGCCGCTGCCGGCCTGATGGGTGGCGCCGCCATCGAACCCGCGCCGCTGGTTGACTTGCTGGATGATGATCCGTTGGAGATCGAACTTGCCACGACGCTCCTTTACGGCGACTGTCATTACTCCTACCGGCAGATTCGACAGACGATCGAAGCGGCCGGCGAGGCGCGACGCCGCGAAATCATCGACCTCGGCTTGCGCCATCGCGGCAGCCACGACGAACTGCTGCGCCCCTTCTCCGCGGGCCAGCAGTTCCGCTTCGACATTCTCATGGACATCGGCGGCTTCCGCGACATGCACCGACACCGACGCTGCGTGCAGATCATGCAGGATTTCTCGACCGTCCACGGCTTCGACACACCGCCCGAAGTCGAAGCTGCCGGAGTACGCCCCGACTACGAGGCTGCAATGAAGCGCGCCGAAGCCGTGGTGCAGAAGCTTTCCGCGACCGGGAGTGTTGAAGCCGCGCAAAACGCGCAGTACGCGATCCCACTCGCTTTCCGCAAGCGTACGCTGTTTAAGATGGACTTCGCCGAGGCCGTTTACATCTCCGAATTGCGTACCACGCCCGCCGGACACTCGTCCTATCGCAACGTGGCCTATGCCATGTACGAAGCCGTCGCCGCAAGATATCCGGCACTGGCGAAATATTTCCGCGTGCATGACGTCCACGAGCCGGTCGATCTGTTGAAACGCTAAGCAGCTGTGGCGCAGGCACAAAATTGACGCCGATGAATCTTCGCCTCTAAAATCAGCTCATCCATGCCCAACTACGAATACTTGTGCAAGAAGTGCGGACACCGCTTTGAACAAATCCGCAAGTTCTCCGATAGGCAGCTGCGAAAGTGCCCCGAATGCGGGGGCGTCATCGAACAAGTGATCTCGGCTCCAGCCGTGCAGTTTAAGGGCTCGGGCTGGTACGTGACCGACTACCCGAAGAAAGGGGCTGGTTCCGCGGGGTCGTCCTCGTCCGCTCCTTCCGAAGGCGACAGCAGTTCTGCAGAACTTAAGGAGGCTAAAGACTCCAAAGACACGAAGAGCGCGAAAGAGGGCAAGAAAGACGACAAGCCCAAGTCCGATGCCTCGCACAAGAAGCACAAGAAGGATTGACGATCGGGTTATAGGGCGATCAATCTCCGAGCCAGTTTTTCGACTACCCGATTTGCCGGTGACCCGATGACCCGATGCCGCCGGTTCGCTCTGGCGTGCCGACAACCAAGGTTCGCCGGCGCGGCAGTTCGTCATCGGAGATTTCCGCCAGGAATTGCAGGTCGAGGCCCAGCCGCTCGCATTCCTGACATGCAGCGTCGTTGAGAAAGTACACGATGTCTCCACCATAGCGATCCTTGGCCCGGCGGCGTTCATCGAGGTCGAACGGGCTCACCGAATACACTTTGATCTCGGGACGTTCGCGCAGGACAGCGCTCAGTTGGCGTTGGAATCCGAGCGCTCCTTGCCGCACTTGCGCCATGGTGAACGAAATGACCCGATAAGGCATAGCTATAGTGAGGGAGGGTGACGGGCGAGAGCCTGCCCTGAGCTTGTCGAAGGGGCGCCCGTCGCTCCACCGAAAGACGAAGCATATCAGGCTTTGCCGGTTGGCGACCCGTGAACGACCGACGACGGCGTACCAGCGACGGTCTGCCCCCTGAATCCTTCCCGCTCCCCACACATCTAAACGAATTGAAATAGTCGTTACAACGACTAACGACTAACGAGGAGCGAGCATCATGATAACCATCCGACCTAGCAATGAGCGCGGCGGTGGCGACCACGGTTGGCTGAAGACGCACCACACTTTCACTTTCAACGATTACTACGATCCCAAGTGGATGGGGTTCCGTTCGCTGCGCGTGATCAACGAAGATTGGGTCGCGCCGAACGGCGGTTTCCCCACGCATCCCCATCGCGACATGGAGATCATCACCTATGTCCTGTCCGGCAAACTGGAGCACAAAGACAGCCTTGGCACCGGCTCGGTGATCCTCCCGGGCGACGGCCAGCGCATGACTGCCGGGCGCGGCATTCGCCACAGCGAGGCGAATCCGTCCTCCACCGAATCGGTGCATTTGCTGCAGATATGGATTCTGCCCGACAAGCCAGGGCACGAACCCGGCTACGAGCAGAAAAGCTTTCCCGAGGTCGAGAAGCGCGGCAAGTTTCGGCTGCTGGCCTCGAGCGACGGCGCCGAGGGTTCGGTAAAGATCAATCAGGATGCGAAACTATTCGTTACGCTGCTTGCACCCGGAGAAGAGGTGACGCAGTCCCTCGGCGCCAAGCGCCACGCGTGGCTGCAGGTGGCCAAGGGCGAAGTCGAACTGAACGGCCAGAAGTTGCACCAGGGAGACGGTGTGGCCATCAGCGAAGAAAAAAAGCTGACGATCAAAGCGACGGAAGACGCGGAAGTTCTACTGTTCGATCTGGCGTAAGCGAATCGGGTCGTCGGGTCATCGGGTCATCGGGTCATCAGGTCATTGAACGTCAAAGGCTTTTGAACTTAGATCGCCCGATCACCCGATGGCCCGATATTGCTCATTCCGGCCTGATTCCCGCTGCCGCCATCATCCTTCCCGTTACGCCCTTTTCCGCCCTAAAGCTGAACAGCAAATCGGTATGGCACGCCGTGCACGGCGCCGCCGTGTCAATGTTCTTTGGCGGCACGCCCGCATCCAGCAGTTGCCGCCGGTTCGCCTCCACCAGATCGAGAAAAAGTTTTGCGGGCAACTCGCCGTGTCCCGGCGCGCGCGCCGTCAAAAACAGCAACGGATATTTTTCCCGCACCGGATCCGATTCCTTCACCTCGCGGAACAAGCTGGCGGCGTACGCAAACTGAGCTTCAAACTTGGTGCGCACTTCTTCGCCCACTTCGTAGCAGCATCCCTGAACGCCTGGCCCGATCGCGGCCACCAGGTTCCGCGGATCGCTCTTGAAATGTTTCCGCATTTCGCCGACGCCCTTTTCGACGATACGCTTGACCGTGCCTCGCCATCCGGCGTGAAAAACGCCGACAGCCCGCCGTTTGCGATCCACCAGAATGACAGGAAGGCAATCGGCCGTCTGCACGGCCAAGAGCAGTCCCGGCGTGTTTGTGACCAAGCCGTCGCCAGCCAGAGGCCGTTCCGGCACACGGTCGACTCGATGGATCAAATCAGAGTGAATCTGCCGCAACGAAACCAGGGGCCAGCCTCTGCGTCCCTTCGCAACGCCCAGTTCCTTGAGGAAAAGCTCGCGATTGCGTTCGACGGCGGCGCGCGAGTCCTGCTTCGTGAACCCGAGATTCAGCGCACTTCCGCCATAGACGCGCGATACTCCGCCAATCCGCGTCGAGAAGGCATGCACCAGCCAAGCCAGTTCGCTCAGCTTCTCGGAACGCAAAAGTTGAGTCATTGAACCATTTAAACATTGAGACATTGAAACATTGAATCGTTGAGTCACTGAAAATCAGCGCGGGGCTTTTCAATGATTCAATGCCTCACTGATTCAATGACCCGATGACTTACTTCTTCCTTACGATTTCAGCGTCAATCTGAATCTTCACGTTGTCTCCAACCACCGCTTCACCGGTCTTAAGAAGATTGTTATAGACCAGATTGAAATCTCTGCGGTTGATGGCCGTCGTGGCGGAAATTCCACGGCGCGAATTGCCCCACGGGTCAGTCAATTCAGACGTAGGTCCATCAACGTCGAGCGCGACTTCGTGGGTGGTGCCGTGGATGGTCAGATCGCCAATTACCTGCAGCTTCCCGCCGCTGCTTACAATCCGCTTGGACTTGAATTCAATGTTCGGATACTTTTCAACGTCAAAGAAGTTAGGGCTTTTAAGATCCTTGTCGCGCATTTCGACCCGGGTGTCGACCGAACTGACGTCGATGCTGGCCGAGACCTGGGACTGCGTAATGTCTTTCTCATTCAGAACGACGCTTCCCGTCACCTTCGTAAAACTCCCGCTGACATTGGAAATCGCGAGGTGGCGCACGGTAAACTGCGCGGTTGAATGCGCCGGATCAATGTTCCAGTTTGAGGTCTGCGCGAGCGCCGACAGACTTATGAGCAGGGCAACCGCGAAAACGATACAAATACGTTGGGCCGTTTTCATCATGACGATTCAATATCCTTTGCGTGATTTTCGTACAGCAAGGACTCCATGCTGGGGGCAAAGTTCCCAAGCGTTTGCGGAATCGGAATAGCGTTTGGGATGTGGCGTGATTCGACAAAGATGCAAAAAAACAAACGGGACGCCGAGGCCGGCGGCTGGCCCGGCATCGAATCCCGCCAAAAAGCTTGTGCAAACCCGGCGGCGCGCCAGCTGCTAGTGCTCGACGTCGAAATAAATCTTGGCGGTGGCGCGGTATTGCAGAACCTTGGCCCCGTCCAGTTGCATGTCAAGCGAATCCACGTGCGCCCACTTGATGCCGCGAACGGTTTTCGCCGCTTCCTCGACGGCCTGCTCTGCCGCCTTCGCAAAACTTTGTTTCGAAGTCCCGATTACCTCGATAATCTTCTGGGTCATCTCACTCTCCTTGTTACCACTCGGAATTGTACGCGATTTGACCAGAGTGCGGTCAGGATGGCGCGGACGTCTGGTAAAAATCCGGGTGTCAGAGTTCCGCAAAACAGGCCACGAGCCCCGAGCTTCGAGCAGCATCGCAAACGGTTGCTCGAAGCTCGTAGCTCGCGCGGTTGTTCTTCTTTAATTCTTTCTTCTTTATTCCTCATTCCTTGCCGAGGGCGACGCCGCTCACTGCCTGTTCAGCGACAGGCTCTTGCTCGACCGGAGCGATCTTCACCGTTGCCAGGATCTTTTCCAGCTTGGCGAAGACTTCGTCGCGGTTGACGTGCCCGATACCGCCTTCGGTGGCAAATCCTTCGGTGCCCAGGCCTAAGACGTATTCGTAGCAGACTCCATTTTCGTAGTTGTGGTAATACTGCGCTTCGGCCTGCCTGAAAACGTTGGCGGAGAAGGTCGAAGTCAACTCCATGTCGGTCGAGCCGATTTTGACTTTCTCGGCGTCGACTGGTTCGTCGTCGGCATTGCGCGTGTCGACGATGGCGAAGTGCGCACACTCCTGCTCGGAGAGGCTGCGATTGACGTTCACGTTGAAGAAGGCGAAGGCGAAGTCGGTACCGGGATACGAACCGCTGGGCAGCGCGACGGTCGCAATCGCGACTCCGCCGGGCTGGACGAAATTCATCGGCACATCACCCATGCCGACAAGCTGGGGTTGCGCTTGGTCGCCCGAAGTCAGCGCGAACTTCCGGGGATAGAAGAACGAAACACCGGAGTTAGCGTCGGTATAAGTGACGTTCGCGGGACGTTTCCTGGGCGTTTTTTTTGCGGATGCAAGTGAGGCTGCGGCGGTTGGGGTGATTGCCGGTGTCGCCCCGGGTGGGGGCGTTGCCGAAATTGGCGCTGGGCTGGAAACGGCGACCAGCACGGGTTTTGGAGATTGCTTCGAGCATGCGCTCACCGCGAGTAACAGCCCGAGAATCGCGAAGCCCGCGATCATAGAGAACTTTTGCTGGCGCGACCAGGACGAAAGCGTCGTCCCGGAGATGGTGTTGATAGTTGCATGGTTAGCGAAAGTTTGGTTCGTGGATTTCTTGTCACCGGATTTCCAGGTAGTGGTCATTTTGTCACCTCCTCTGCGGCTGGCGCAGTCGGAAGTGATATGGCAACCAGGCGGCCAACTTAGAGACTGTTGACGCGGCGCGACTTATGGGCGGGCTTGGCACGGGACCGTGTGCGCCGCCATACACGCCGTGTAGCCGGCAACACGGCGTCCGTTGTCGCGGCGCTTGCCGCTAGAATGTTTTTGTGAGCCAAGCCTCGTCCAGCTTTCCCCTTAGTCATCGCGCAAGTTGTCGCGGACGCCTGGCGCCCTCGCCGACGGGGCTGCTGCACATTGGTCATGTGCGGACGTTCTGGATCGCGGCGCAACGGGCGGTCGAGAATCAGGGAACCTTGATTTTGCGGAATGAGGATCTGGATCCGCAGCGTTCGCGGGCGGAATTTGCGCGCGCCATGTTGGAAGATTTGCGCTGGTTGGGAATTCGTTGGAGTGAGGGGCCGGATTGTGGCGGGCCGTATGGGGCTTACTCGCAGAGTGAGCGCCGGGGGAACTATCTGGAGGCTTGGCGGCAACTGAGGGCGGGCGGGTTTCTGTATCCGTGCACGTGTTCGCGCAAGGATCTCGCGCAGTCGGCGAGCGCTCCGAATGACGCGGACGATGAGCCGGTGTATCCGGGGACTTGTCGCGCGCGCAAAGATGGGGCCGAGTTCATGGAACCTGCGGGCGTGAACTGGAGGTTTCGCGTTCCCGACGGCGAGGAGATAGAGTTCGCGGATCTGAATCTCGGCCGGCAGTCCTATGTCGCAGGCAATAAATTCGATTTCGGCGATTTCTTAGTCTGGCGGCGCGATGATGTTCCCGCTTATCAACTCGCGGTCGTGGTCGACGACGCGGCGATGCGGATCACGGAAGTCGTGCGGGGCGCGGATTTGCTCAAATCGACGGCGCGGCAACTGCTGTTGATGCGCGCACTTGGCTATGCCGCTCCGGATTATTTTCATTGCGAACTGGTGCGGGACGCCAATGGAATGCGGCTGGCGAAACGGCACGATGCGCTGAGCATCCGGCATTTGCGCGAGAGCGGCATGACGGCGGAGAAGGTTCTGGAGATGGCCGTTTGGACGTGATGGCTCGGCACTTTCGTTTGGCGCAAGAGTTACCTGGGTAGCTTTAGATACGCTGCGAATGGAGCTACCATGCAAAGAAGAGTTCGGCATGACGAGCGGGAGAGGGTTATGCAGCGCAGGGTTATGCAGGCAACGTTCTTGAAGGTTCTGGCAATCGCGCTCTTGATGAGCTTGACCGCGTTTGGGCAGTCGCTAGGCGATATCGCACGCGAGAATCGGGAGAAGCAGGACGGCGAGAGCGCACCACCCACGGCAAAGCCAAAGGTGATCACAAACGCGGACCTTCCCAAGGATCCGGATGCGAAGCAGGGGCCACGCGAGGCACAGCCGGGAGCCAGCGCGGCGGCGAGCAGTCAGGCGGCTGATCATCTTTCGGAAGATCATCTTCCGGTAGATCAGCGTTCGGGAGATCAGCATTTGGCAGATCGTCGGGTGGCCGATCGTCGTTCTGCGGAGCAACGCCTGGCGGAGCAACGTGCGGCTGACCAATGGAAGAGACGGATTCTGGCGCAAAGAAATAAGACGGCGACGCTGCAGGCGCAGACCGACCAACTCAAAGCGTCGATTCGTTCCGAGTACGGGACCGTCGGGTACGAGACGCCATACAACAGTTATCAGGCGAGGCAACTGCAGCGAGTGGCGCAAATCCAACGGCAACTCGATGAGCAGAAGAGGAAGCTCGACCAGATGCAGGAAGCGGCGCGGCATGCCGGGATGCACACGGCGGTATACGATCCGTAGCGCCAGCCGCGCTTGCGGATTCTCCAATGAATCGGGTCAGCACCTTCGTTCTAGACACGAGTTACACGGGTAATTACGGATTGCATCGGTCCGGGGTTACCATTGCAAGTGGAAGAGGAAAAATTGCTCTGCGTGGGAGCGGGTTGATGCGTCGAATTGCTCTGAAGATTTTGCCAATCGTGCTGTTGATGACTGCGGCGGTGTATGGCCAGTCGCTCGGCGATGTTGCGCGCGAGAATCGGGAGAAGCAGAAGGCCAAGGGCGCATCATCCACCACGAGGCCGAAGGTGATCACGAACGAAAACCTTCCGAAGAATCCGGACCTGGACGCGGGGCCGCGCGAAAGCGAAGGGAAAATGGAGGCAGTGTCTCCGAAAACTCCTTCGGGCGGCCAGTCGGCCGAAGAATGGAAGAGGCAGATTCTGGCGCAAAAAAATGCGATTGCGAACCAGCAAGCGCAAATCGACAAGCTCAATGATTCCGTTCACTTCGTCGTGGCCAACGAATACTACAACGGTGTGCAGCACAACGAGCGCCAGGTAAAGAAGCAAGAGGACGTGGCGCGAATGCAGCAGCAACTCGAAGAACAAAAGAAGAATCTTGCTGCGATGCAGGAAGCCGCCCGACAGGCCGGCATGGGCAGCGCGGTATACGATCCGTAGCGCTTAGAGTTCTCAGTTACCGGCTTCTAACTGCGGGCTTGCGGCAAGTAACTCGCCAGACGCGGCTCTTCCAATGAATCGGACCGCCCGGTTCGACCATCCTAAATGTGTGGGCGTCGACCGAGTTTTTCTCACCGCGGAATGGCAACATCTGGCCATGCTGAACTATGAAGTGGACGCCGCACTGCTTCTTCCGTTCGTCCCTGCCGGCACCGAACTCGATCGCTGGAACGAAAAGGTTTTTGTGAGCCTCGTCGGATTTCGATTCCTGAAAACAAGATTGTTCGGGTTCCTGCCGATTCCGATGCACTCGAATTTCGATGAAGTGAACCTGCGGTGTTACGTCCGACGGCAAGCGGGGAACGAAGTGCGGAGAGGAGTCGTGTTCATCCGGGAGGTGGTTCCGCGCCGGGCGATTGCATTCGTTGCCCGCACTTTCTACAACGAAAATTATGTGGCGCTGCCCATGGTGCACGAAATTCGCTCCATTGGCGATAATAGCCGTCGGGTAGCGTACCGATGGCGGAGCGGGAAGTGTTGGAGCGAGATTAACCTTGAAACCGTGGGCAATCCTGAACTGCCAGGCGAGGGCTCCGTGGAACAGTTCATTACCGAGCACTACTGGGGATATGCGGCTCAGCCTGGCGGCGGTTGCGTAGAATACCGCGTGACACATCCGTCGTGGAGAGTCTGGCAGGTTCGGCAGTCGGCGTTTGAGGGCGATGCGGAAAAGTTCTACGGAAAAGATATCGCGGCGGTGCTTCAGGGTAAGCCGCAGTCCGCCTTTCTGGCGGAAGGATCGGCGGTTAGCGTGATGCGGGGGCGAAGGTTGTGAGTGTGCCGGTGAGCGCTCAAACCCGACGGTTGGTTCGAGGCGTGATTCTTGGCGTGGTCCTTTACGATGGGCAGTGCGGTTTCTGCTCGCGTTGGGTGAAGTTTTGGGCGGGAACGCTCGGGCGGCGCGGATTCGAGATTGCCTCGCTGGATGAGCCTTGGGTTGCGGATCGGCTTAAGATGCCGCGTGAGGAATTGCTCACCGACATACGGTTGCTGACGGTTAGTGGTGAGCTGATTTCGGGGGCGGATGTTTATTTGTATGTGACGCGACGGATCTGGTGGGCGTGGCCTTTCTATGCGATTTTCAGTTTGCCCGGGTTCAACCGGTTGATCCATGTGGGCTATCGGTGGTTTGCGCGGAACCGGTACTGCGTCTCGCATGCGTGCAGGCTGCAGGCGCGCTGAAGAACTTGCTTTTCGATGCCCAACGGCGTCGATTTGGAGCATTGTCTTGGCTCGAAACCCGCCATTTGGGCGTTCTTCGGCCGCCCGACCCCCATTTTATGCCGAGTTTCAAGGGGGTGCCTTACTGGGAACCGCATAAAATCTGCATAAAGTGCTACTTTTCCACAGCGTAGTGCGCTACTATGCGATGGATACACGCAAATTTGTAAGTTCCTGAAGGAGGAATTCATGGCTTCTGGTATGACCAAGACCCAACTCACCCGCCACCTGGCCGAGAAGCTCGGCACCAACAACAAGACAGCCGCGACTTTTCTGGAGCACCTGGCAGACACGGCGATTAAAGAGACGAAGAAGAACGGTGTATTTGTTATACCCGGCCTTGGCCGCCTGGTGAAGGCGCATCGCAAGGCCCGCCTGGGACGCAACCCGCAAACCGGCGAACCAATTCAGATCAAGGCGAAGACGGTGGTAAAGTTCCGCGTGGCGAAAGCCGCGAAGGACGCGATCGCGCCGAAGAAGTAAATTTCGCGGACAAGAGTGTCCGCGCCGAATCATCAAGAAAGGCCGGCTTGCGAGCCGGCCTTTTTCTTGCTCTCACCCAATTCATCACAAATTCTGCGTCGAACGCTCACAGACTTTGAGAGTAGCGCTAAGGCTATACTGCCCACAGAATGCCTGAAGGAAGAACGCCCGAAGGAGGAATGCCGGAAGCTGGTCCAAACCTGGTGGCAGTGCTGCGGCGCTACTGGGGATACCACGAGTTTCGCCCCAAGCAGGAGAAGGTTATCCGGAGCCTGCTGGCCGCGCACGATACTTGCGTGGTCATGCCGACCGGAGGCGGGAAGTCGCTGTGCTACCAGCTTCCGGCGGTGGTTTCGGGGAAGACGGCGGTGGTGATTTCTCCGCTGATCGCGCTGATGCAGGACCAGGCGGCGCAACTGGCGCAGATGGGCATTCCGGCGGCGGCGATCAATAGTTTTCAGAGCTGGGAGCAACGACGCGAGGTGATGGAGAAAGCGGCGCGCGGGGAATATCGGCTGATCTATCTTTCGCCGGAGAAATTGACTGCCGGAAATACTTTTGAGTGGCTGGCAAGAGTGCCGGTGGGCTTCTTTGCGGTGGATGAAGCGCATTGCATTTCAGAGTGGGGGCACGAATTTCGACCAGAGTACCGCCAGCTCAGCCGCCTGCGCACCACCTTCCCGAATCTTCCGATCGCGGCGTTCACAGCCAGTGCAACGCAGCGGGTGCGCCACGACATTCTGAAGCAGTTGCAAATGCGCGATCCCGATCTTTACATTGCCAGCTTCCACCGGAAGAACTTGAGCTACGTGGTGCATGAATGCGAACCGCGGACGCAGATGGAGTTGCTTGGCCGCGCTTTGCGCCACTACGCGGGAGAGAGCGTGATCGTGTATTCACCCACGATTCGACGGGTGGAAGAGACGGTCGAATACCTGGAGGAGAGTGGGATTGCGGCGATTCCTTATCACGCGAAGATGGAAGCTTCGATGCGCCGGCAGAATCAGGAGCGATGGATGTCGGACGAAGTGCGGGTGTTGGTGGGGACAATTGCGTTTGGCCTCGGCATCAACAAGCCCGCGGTACGGGCGGTGATTCACCTGTCGGTGCCGCAGTCTATTGAGCAGTATTACCAGGAGGCTGGCCGGGCCGGGCGGGACGGGCGTCCGGCGGATTGCGTGCTGCTGTGGCAGAAGCGGGACTACATCCTGCTGGAATACTTCATCAACAAGATTTCGGATGACGCGGAGCGCGAGCGCGCCTCCGGACGAAAACGCGTGATCAGCCGGTTCGCGGATTCGCACGGTTGCCGCCAGCGGCAGATCTGCCTGCACTTCGGAGAGGCTCCACGATGGGAGCGCTGCGGGAACTGCGACAATTGTGGCGCGAAACCCGAATGGCTGAAGGAGAAGGTAAGAGTTGAGACGCCGACGGTCGCGGCGAGGAAGATGTCTTTGCCGTCCGCGTCTTCTCCGTCGTTCTACACGCCGCTGCTGCCATCCGAAAAACCGCGGGTGCGGGACGCGGCGCCGGCGGAAGCCGATCCGGCGTTGGCGGAGTATCTGCGCGAATGGCGGCGAAATATGGCGCGGGAGAACAAAGTGCCCGCGTACATTATTCTGCACGACAGTACGCTGGAGGAGCTGTGCCGACGGCGTCCGGCGAATTTTGCGGAGTTGAAGCAGGTAACCGGCATTGGCGAAAAAAAGGCCGATGTGTACGGCGCGGAAATCCTCCAGGCTTTGCGGAACTTTGGCGCTGGAGCGCGCGCCACGCCGACAGTGGCTAAGGACCCGGCTCCGGCGGAACAGACGCTTCGGCTTTTGAACGAGGGGCGCAACTTTGAGGAGATTGCCCGCATTCGGGCGCGGCAGGTTTCGACAATCGTTTGCACGGTGGCGAACCTGATCGAAACCGGACAGCTGAAACTGGATCCGAAGTGGATTTCGCCCGACGCGCAGCCGCTGATTGAGGCGGCTTGCCTGACGCAGGGAATCGAGCGGCTAAGAGATATTAAGGAGGCGGTGCCGCCCTATGTCAGCTTCGAGGACATACGGTTGGTGGTGGCGCACCTGCGAGCGGAGAACCGGGTGCGGGCGCGGACGGCATAGGGGACTGCCGCCGGTTAGACGTCCATGGTGAAGCCGGGTCGGGCGTGGCGCACGATTGGCTCCTTCCAGAAATTGTCATCCCTCGCGATGCGAGGGATCTGCACGTTGCGCTCTGGCGTAAACTTCCTGCGCCGCGCGCACCGCGCATCCAAACTCGACCGCGTTCCCTGTAACTTCGGCGATCACATGTTCGAGTGCGGCCAGCACTCCTACCGTGTCCATATAATCGTAGTAGCCAATGTGAGCGATGCGGAAAAGCTGCCCTTTCAACTCCGCATTTCCGTTGGCCACGACGGCGCCAAACTGTTCGCGGAAGCGCCTGCAAATGGCCGTCGAATCGGTGCCGACCGGCGGAGTGATGGCCGTCAGCGCGGCTGCGGGAGAACTAGGCGCGAATAACTTCAGTCCCAGCGCTTCGACGCCGGCGCGCGTCATCGCCGCGCACAACTCCGCGTTCGCGATTAGAGCGTCGCGCCCCGCCGCAAGGTTGCCGTTCCCCATTTGACGCACATAATCGAGCGCCGCGGCCATTCCGGCAAACAGGGTGGTCGCGGGCGTGTTTGCCACCTCCGACTTGGCCGCCGCTTTTCTTTCCTTCCGCAGATCGAAGTAATACCGCGGAGACTTCGCCCGCTCCATGCGCTGCCACGCCCGCTCGCTGATGGCGCCATAGGCCAGTCCGGGTGGGATCATGAGCGCCTTCTGCGAGCCGCCGAGGATAATGTCGATTCCCCATGCGTCCACGTCGAGATGCGTTGTACCCAAGCCAGTGATCGCGTCGACGACAGACAAAGTTTCCGGCAAAGTCCGCACCAGCTGCGCGATCGCTTCGACGTCATGCCGCGCGCCCGTGGAAGTCTCGGTCGCCTGCACATAAACGCAGCGGATCTCGGGCGTCAGCTTGCGGCGCACTTCCTCGAGCGAAAACGTTTCGCCATAGGGAGCGGTCACCGTCTCCACCGCGCAGCCAAACGCCTTGGCCAGCGCGGTCCAGCGCTCGCCGAACTTGCCGGCGGTCAGCACCAGCACCCGGTCGCCGGGCGAAGTCAGGTTCGAGACCGAGGCTTCCATGAAACCCGTGCCTGACGAGGTCAGTACGAGCACGTCATTCTTTGTGCCGATGAACTCCTTCACGCCGGCCAGAACGTGCGTGAACAGAGCGCGGAAATCGGCGGTGCGATGGTGCGCGCCATAGGAGGCCATCGCCGACTGGGCTTGCGGCAGCAGTGGCGTTGGCCCGGGAGTAAAAAGCCTGTTCTTCTTGAGCATGGGAACCAGAATATTCGAAAGCCTGTGGTTGGGGAAGGAAGGTCAGAGAAAAGGTCAGAGGTCAGAGGTTAGATTGCAGAAGTGAAACCCGTAGCTCGCAGCGAGTGGTTCTAACCTCTGCAATCTGACCTATGACCTCTAAGCTTTGCAGCGTTCTATAATCCTCCCATGCCCCTCATCGACCAAATCCAGAAAGACATCGTCGCGGCCATGAAGGCTCGCGAAGAGCAGCGACTCTCCACCCTGCGCATGGTCAAGACCGCGCTCAAGAACCGCGAGATCGAGAAGATGGCGCCGCTTGACGACAAAGAGTCGCAGCAGGTGCTCTCTACGCTGATCAAGCAACGCAAAGACTCGGTCGAGCAGTTCACCAAGGGCGGACGCCAGGAGATGGCTGACAAAGAAGCCGCCGAAATCAAGCTGATCGAAACGTACTTGCCCAAGGCTGCGGGCGAAGAAGAAATCGTGGCGGGGGTCCGCGCGGCTATCGCCGAGATGACGCCCGCTCCTGCCATGAAAGACATGGGGACAGTGATGAAAGCCGCAATGGCGCGCTTCGCCGCAGCGGGGATGCGGGTGGATGGGAAGATGGTTAGCGAGACGGTGAAGAAAGAGTTGAGCAAGTAAGTACTGGGCAAGTAAATGAAGCTTGGCGCCATCTACATCATCACGCAGGATTCGCGCTACACCGGGTTGCTCATGAATTCTGCTGCGAGTCTGAAGCGTGCGATGCCAGATTTGCCGATCACCGTGTTCAGCCAGTTCCCGCTGGAGAGTCCCGATTTCGAAAGGGTCATCCGCGTAGAGGGCTCACAGGATGGCTTCTACGACAAGACATTGTTTTTCCAACAGACTCCCTACGAGCGGACATTGTTTGTCGACGCCGATACCTACATCGTCGAGCCCGTTCCTGAACTATTTACGATGCTGGATCAGTTTGATTTTGCCGCAACCCATGAAGAGTATCTGAACACAGATTGGTGGAATCGCTATCCCCGCCCGGATATTCCGCCCAGCTTTCCAGAGTTCAATACCGGCATTCTGGCTTACAAGCGATCGCCGTGCATGGACAGTGTATTGAAGGATTGGTCAGAGCTCTATCGGTCGTTCCTTAAAGACCACCCCGGCCAGGAAATAAACGATCAACCCTTTTTTCGAGCTGCCGTTTACAGCAACCAAGCGCGCATCGCCACGCTTACCAGGGAGTACAACTGCAAGTTTCGCGGCCAGGGATACTTGAATGGACGCGTGAAGATACTCCATGGCCACGTCGACCTTCAACTGAAAGAAGCCTTCGTGCGCAAGGCGCTCGAGGTTTTGAATGCCAGTTCCAAGCCGCGTGTTTACATTGCCGGGACCGTTTACGAGCAAAAACTGGTTGGCCGTATTTTAGACCGGCGAAAGCCTGGCTTGGTTGGACAGTTTCCGCTGCTCCCGGAGCCAGTCATCGTGGCCGGCGCGAAACGCCTTCGGCAGATGCTGAAAGAACGTGGGGCTCGAAGAATGTTTCTGAAATTGATCGGGCGCGGGAGGAATGGCTCTGGCGGTTGATGAAGGCTGTAAAGATGATCGAGAAGTTCGTCTTACTACTTGCTCTGCTGCCACTCCCGATACGCTTCGCTCTTCCCGATCCCACGCTCTTTCGCCACTTTCTTCAGCGCGCTTTTTTCGTCTGCCTTTTCTTCGGACATGATTTCGCGCACGCGCCGGGCGAGGCTTACGGTCTCGGATGTGGACGGAGCCGCTCCCTCTTCGGTTTTGGCAATCAGGAGCGTGATTTCGCCTTTGACGTCACCGCGGGCTTTGAGTTGTTGAAGAATTTCGCCTGCCCGTCCGCGCAGGAATTCTTCGTGCATCTTTGTGACCTCGCGGGCGACGACCACGTGGCGGGCTTCTCCTAGAACGGCGGAAACATCGGAAAGCGTCTCCAGCAACCGGTGTGGCGCTTCGTAGAACACCTGCGTGCGCGGGGACCCTTTTATGCTCTCGAGCAGCTTGCGGCGCTGTCCTGCCTTCACTGGGAGGAAGCCGCTGAAGCGGAACGAGTCAGTGGGCAGGCCGCTTGCGACCAGCGCTGCGAGGAATGCTGATGCCCCGGGAATCGGTACGACCGGCACGCGATGCCGGATGGCGAGCGCGATCAGGCGAAATCCCGGGTCGGAGATGCCGGGCATGCCGGCGTCGGTGACGAGCGCAATCTTGGCGCCGCTTTCGAGATCGACAACCAGTTCGGCGGCTTTGGTCATCTCGTTGTGTTCGTGATAGCTGACGGTGCGCGTATGGATTCCGTAGTGGCTGAGGAGCTTCAGGGTCTGGCGCGTGTCCTCGCAGGCGATCAGGTCGACTTCTTTCAGCACGCGCAGGGCGCGCAGGGTGATGTCTTCGAGGTTGCCGATAGGCGTGGCGACGAGGTAGAGGGATGGGCCGACGATTGCTGTGCCTCGCTGGAAGCTGCTGCCATTCTGCTTGTCTTCGCGCATGAGCGAAGTCTAGCAAGAAAAGAGTTAGGTCAGAAGCGAAGATCAGAGGTCAGAGGTTAGATTACAAAGGTTAGAATCCGGGCGGCACGTCTGCAATCCAACCTCTGACCACCCAGGAATCACCCATGCCAACGCATTTCACGCTTCGCCTTTTATTCGCTTCGTGCTAAACTGACCGAAACTGATGTGACAGCCAACACTTCACGCTCCAGCCCGCGGGTGTAGGCTCAGATTCCAGATTCATAAACAGGAGCAGCCATTATGGCCGACGAGCGTAGCCGAGCAGACGAACGCAACACTGAGCGCAACAATGATCGCAACAACGAGCGTACCAAGGCGATTGATCTCGCATTCGCGCAGATTGAAAAGCAGTTTGGCAAAGGTTCCATCATGCGGCTGGGGTCGAAGGAAGCGATCGTCCCGATCGCGGTGATTTCGACGGGCGCGATTTCGTTCGATGCCGCGCTGGGCGTGGGGGGCGTGCCGCGCGGACGGGTCGTGGAAATCTTCGGCCCGGAGTCTTCCGGCAAAACCACCATTGCCTTGCAGGTGATTGCCGAGGCGCAAAAGGCCGGAGGGATGGCGGCTTTCGTCGATGCCGAGCATGCGCTCGATCCGGGCTATGCCAAAAAACTGGGCGTGGACGTTGACAACCTGCTGGTCTCGCAACCCGACTATGGCGAGCAGGCGCTGGAAATTGTTGAAGCGCTGGTGCGCTCGAACGCCATTGACGTGCTGGTGGTGGACTCGGTGGCGGCCCTGGTTCCGAAGGCCGAACTCGACGGCGAAATGGGCGACAGCCATATGGGTCTGCAGGCACGCTTGATGTCGCAGGCGCTGCGCAAACTGACGGGGACGGTTGCGAAATCGCGCACCTGCCTGATTTTCATCAACCAGATCCGCGAAAAGATTGGCGTGATGTTCGGTAACCCGGAAACCACAACGGGCGGGCGCGCGCTGAAGTTCTATTCGTCGGTTCGTATCGACATCCGGCGCATTGCAGCCATTAAAGAAGGAGATGTGGTCACCGGCTCGCGCACAAGAGTCAAGATCGTGAAGAACAAAGTGGCGGCGCCGTTTCGCGAATCGGAATTTGACATTCTTTATGGCGAAGGGATTTCGCGCGAAGGCGACCTGATCGATCTGGCGGTGAACAACAATATCCTGGAGAAATCGGGCTCGTGGTTCAGCTACAAAGGGGAGCGCATCGGGCAGGGACGCGAGAACGCACGAGCCTTCCTGAAAGAAAACAAAGACACCATGGCGAAGCTCGATGCCGAAGTACGCAAGGCTCTGGGACTGACCCCGACCGCGGTTCCGGCTGCGGTTCCGGCGCAAGCTACCGGTATGCAGGGACGCGTTACGACGATGCCGAGCGCCTCGGAAGCGGTGAAAGTGCCGGCGGCCAGACGGTAGCAACGAGCGGTAATCGATGGAGAGATGGGCGCCCTCGTCCGTCCGCCGGGCGGGGACGCCCGGCTCTCCATCGCACCGTAGATCACCCTCCGATTGCCATCCCTGCTTGCCTCCGCATACAATCCTCTTCATCGACCGAGGGCCTGTGAAACGCATCAAAGCCGTTTATCCCGGATCGTTCGATCCTCCTACCAATGGGCATCTTGACCTGATCGAGCGCGGCAGCAAGATTTTCGACGAACTGATCGTTGCCATTCTTCGGAATCCCGAGAAAGACCCGCTGTTCAGCGTGGCCGACCGCCGCAAGATGCTGGAGGCAATGACCGCGGGCTTTGACAACGTCTCGGTGGACACTTTCGAGGGCCTTACGGTGGACTACGCGTTGCGGGTCGAGGCACAGGCCATCCTGCGCGGCATTCGCGCCATTAGCGACTACGAGTACGAACTCCAGATGGCGCTGATGAATCGCAAAATCCAGCCCGGCCTGGAGACGGTATTCATGATGCCCGCCGAAAAATATTCTTATGTGAGTTCGCGTCTGGTGCGCGAGGTCGCGCAACTCGGCGGATCCATTGATTGCCTGGTGCCGGAACTCGTCGGGCAGAAGCTCCGTGAGAAAATGGATGTGGCTCACAAATTCGAGAATGACGAGCAGCCCGCGGGCAAGACGCCTTCCGAGGGCAAGACCAGGTCCAGGAAAAAGAAATTATGAGCACAGTCGTGTCACCCGTCACCCACCCCGTCCGCCTGACGGAGCGCATTAATCGCATCGAGCCCTCCTCTACCATGGCAGTGATGGCCGAGGCTGACAAGCTGCGGCAGCAGGGTATTGATGTCGTGGATTTCGGCGCGGGCGAACCCCACTTCTCCACGCCGCAGCACATTAAGGACGCCGCTATCGCCGCGATCCAGGCGAATTTTTCGAAGTACACCCCGGTTGGCGGCACCGCCGAACTGAAGGACGCCATCGTGCACCGTCATGCCGTGGACTTCGACTCGGATTACCGGCGCGAGGAAACCGCGGCTTCGGTGGGCGGCAAGCACGCGCTGTTCAACGTCATTTCCGTGCTCGTGGACCATGGCGACGAGGTCATTCTTCCCGTGCCCTACTGGGTCTCGTTCAAGGACATGGTGCGCTACGCCGGCGGCAACTGTGTGCTGCTCCAGAGTGACGAATCCCAGGGCTTTCGCGTCACCGCCGACATGGTGGCGCGCCTGGTGACGCCGAAAACCAAGCTCATCATTTTGAATTCACCCTCGAATCCTTCGGGTGCCGTGATGAGTGCGGAAGACATGACCGAAGTCATCCGACTGGCCCACCAGCGCGGCATCTGGGTCATTTCCGATGAGTGCTATGTCTATCTGAGCTACACCGGCAAGCGTTTCTCGGTGGGTTCGTTGCGCGAGTTCCGCGACCGCTTTCTGGTCGTGGGATCGCTTTCGAAGACTTACGCCATGACTGGATGGCGTCTCGGTTTCACGCTCGGCCCGGCGCCCATCATCACGGCCGTGCAGAAGCTGCAGAGCCAGTCCACTTCGAACCCAACCTCGATGGTGCAGAAAGCGGCGGTCGCGGCGCTGAGAGGCCCGCAACAATGCGTGGAAGACATGCGGGTGGAGTACATCAAGCTGCGCGATCACGTGGTGAAGGGACTGCGCTCCATACCCGATGTGAAATGCACGCTGCCGGAAGGCGCCTTCTATGCTTACCCCAATGTTTCGGAATTTTTTGGACGCAGCGGGATGAACTCAGCCTCCGAGATCGCCGGCAAACTCCTGCGCGAGAACCACGTTGCCACGGTTCCCGGAGAAGGCTTCGGCACCAAGGAACACATTCGCGTCTCCTACGCTACCTCGATCGCCGAACTCGACCGCGGCTTGGAGCGCATGAGGAAGTTCTTTGGCGGACTGTAGTCGGGTCCCATAGATTTCCGGCATAGATTCGAGTTGTCATCCTGAGCGAAGCGAAGGACCTCTGCATCGTTCACTCAAATCGATGGGTCCGCTTCGCTCAGGATGACAACATGGAATCGAGCAAAGACCTCCTGGAACACGGCACTGGTTTCACAGTTCGACCGCATGACCCAACTCTACCCACTTCTGATGTCGCCTGCCTTCGATCCGCGGCCCTGGGGCACGCTCGATCTTTCTGCGATTTATCCAAATCACAAATTCAACGAAAGAATCGGAGAAGCGTGGCTGACCGGCGACAACTGTGTGGTCGCGAACGGACCGCTCGGGAAACGAACGCTCGCGGACCTGAGCAAAGAATACGGCTCCGAACTTGTGGGCACGGCCGCACGCGACCCGCAGCGCTTTCCGTTACTTCTGAAATTTCTGTTTCCGGAAGAAAAACTTTCTGTTCAGGTGCACCCCGACGACGCCACCGCGCAACGTTTCGGCGAGCCCTGGGGCAAAACCGAATGTTGGTACGTGGCCCATGCCAAGCCCGGATCGCAGATCGCGCTCGGACTGAAGCCCGGTGTTACCGCAGCTCAATTCGAGCAATCGATCGATGAAAAGCGCGCCGAAGAGCTGCTCAACTGGATCAACGTCTATCAGGGCGAGATGATTTACGTGGCCGGCGGTACGGTGCATACGCTGGGACCGGGGTCCGTTATGGTGGAGACGCAGCAACAGTCTGACACCACGTATCGTCTCTACGACTACGGACGCGGGCGCCCGCTGCATCTGGAGCGCGGCCTCGCTTCGGTCAAGGAGCACACGGACTCCGGCAAAGTAATCCGCGCAGCGCCGGTCAGTACTCACGGTGGCAAGAATCGTCAGTCTTCGATGATTGCCGCACCCTACTTCACGGTGGACCTATTTGAATTGAAGGGGCCGCAGGAGTTCTCAACCGTCGAGTCCGGCAAAACCTCGGCGCAGATACTGGTCGCCATTGAAGGCTGCGGAGTTGTAGAAGCGCAGGGCCGCGACCCGGTGACACTGGCCAAAGGCGACGCAGTGGTGATTCCGGCCGTCCTGCAGAGTTTCACGGTTCGCCCGCAATGGCAGTTGGAGTTTCTGAAGGCCGGCGTGCCCAGCGGGACCGTGCCCGAACCCGCTACGCGCATGTAGGAAGAACACGGTGGAGTGACGGGCGTCTCGCCCGTCCGGCCGGGCGGGGACGCCCGGCTCTCCATCACGCTTTCGCCGTGCCCCGCGCAGATGTTAGGCTTCCTACGACCGTGAGAGCGAACCCGCACTTCTATCCCGTCATTCTGGCTGGCGGCCGAGGCACGCGCTTCTGGCCGTTGAGCCGCAAGCGACGCGCCAAGCAACTGCTCGCGCTTGATGGCAACGAGACCATGATCCAGCAGACCGTCGCGCGCCTCACGCCCATGACCGCGCCGAGTCGTTTCTGGATCATCACCAATGGCGACCTGCGCTCCGCCATTCTTCACCAGCTTCCGAAGCTCTCCCCAAAGCAGATCATCGCGGAGCCCGTCGGACGCAACACGGCGCCTGCGATTGGGCTAGCGGCATTTCTTTTGCTTCGTCGCGATCCCGATGCTGTGCTCGGTCTGTTTCCCTCCGACCACGTCATCGCCGAGCCTGCTCAGTACCGTGCTACTCTCCGCGCGGGAATCGAGATCGCCGCTGCGGGAGACAACATCGTTGTGCTCGGCATTCGCCCGACTCGCCCCGAAACCGGATACGGATATATCGAGGCTGCTTCACCCGGGGACGACGCACCCGATCGCAAGGGCTCGCTGCGCGTGCGCCGCTTCACCGAAAAGCCGGATCTCGCCCGGGCCCGGCAGTTTCTCGACGCGGGTAACTACTTCTGGAACAGCGGCATGTTCCTCTGGCGCGCCGACACGCTCGCAAATGCGCTGCGCGAAGATCTTCCCAACACCGCTCCACTGCTCGAAAAGATCGCCGCCGCTTATGGCACGCGCAAGTTCGCGGACACTTTTCGAAAGCTCTATCCGAAGTGCGAAAACATCAGCATCGACTATGCGGTTCTGGAGCCGCGGTCCGCCAAAGGAGAAGGCCAGTCGCGTATCTTCTGTCTACCCTCCGACATCGGATGGAACGACCTGGGCTCGTGGACCGCGCTGCATGAACACCATATAGCGAAGGCGAAACCGGCCGACGGAAGCCTGGTCTCGGCGTCCGGCAGTTTTGCTCTGAATGCGAAGAATAATTATGTTCACGTGCCCGACAAGTTTGTCGCCCTGGTCGGCGTGAGCAACCTGGTGATTGTCGAGACCGAAGACGCCCTGCTCATCACCACGCTTGACCAGTCGCAGGATGTCGGCAAAGTGGTGAAACACCTGGATGAAAAGAAGCTGAAGAGACTGGTGTGAAAGCCGTTGGTCGTCAGTCGTTAGTAAATGCAGATCCCTCGCTACGCTCGGGATGACAATCCGAAAGAGTGTTGCGAATGACTAGCTACCGACGGCCGACGGCTGCTTTGCTACCGACTGACGACCAACGACCAACGACGGACCCTATGACCCAAATTAAATTCGGAACCGATGGCTGGCGCGGCCTTATTGCCGACGATTTCACGTTCGAAAACGTGCGTCGCGTGGCGGGCGCAATTGCCGGCTACGTGCTCAAGCATGAAGATTCAACTCGCGGCATCATAATCGGATATGACACGCGTTTCCTGTCCGACCGCGCAGCCCGCATCGTCGCGCAGGTAATCGCCGGCGCAGATATTCCCGTGCTGCTGGCCAACGACTACGTACCCACGCCCGCGGTTTCCTACAACGTCAAGAAGCTCAGTGCAGCGGGCGGCGTCATGGTTACCTCAAGCCACAATCCGTGGAACTGGAATGGCGTGAAATTCAAAGCGAAGTTTGGAGGCTCGGCCACGCCCGCGATCATGAAGTCCATCGAAGACGAGCTGGGCGCTGGCGCCATGCCCAGTGGCGGCCCACCCACTCATTCGCACATAACGCGAATGGGTGGGGCACCCGCGAAAATCGAAGAAGTAGATCTGAAGCCCGCCTATGTCAAAGCAGTCACCCGGTTCGCGGACCTCGATCTGATCCGCCGCGCGAATTTCAAGTTTGCCATCGACTCCATGTATGGCTCCGGCCGCGGCGTTCTTCCGAGAATATTTGACGCGCACGGCATTCGCTATGTAGCGATCCGCCAGGAAGTGAACCCGCTATTCCCCGGGATTAATCCCGAACCGATTTTGCCGCACGTCGCGCTGCTGCAGGAAACCGTAGTGAAAGAAAAGTGCCACGCCGGCCTGGTGACCGACGGCGATGCCGACCGCATCGGTGCTGTGGCTGAAGATGGGAGCTTCGTCGATTCGCACAAGTGCTTTGCGGTCTTGCTGAAGTGGTTGCTGGTGTACAAGAAATGGCCGGGCGATGTGGTGCGAGCCTTCAACACCACTGGCATGATCGATCGCATCGCCGCCAAGTACGGGCGCAAGCTGCGCGAGACCTCCATCGGTTTCAAGTACATTGCCGACCTCATGATGGAGCATGAAATTCTGATCGGCGGAGAAGAATCAGGGGGCATCGGATACGGACGCTTTCTCCCGGAACGCGATGGCATTCTCAACGCGCTCCTGTTGGCGAATGTCATGGCGGAAGAAAGGAAGCCGCTTGGCCAGTTAGTTGCCGACCTGCAGCGTGAATTCGGTGCGCATTACTATGGACGGCGCGATCTGCACATTTCCGATGAGCTCAAGAACAGCGCCATCCGCCGCGCCGCCGATCCTCAGACTGCGAAGCTCGGTGCTTATCCAATATTGCGCAAGGAGAATCGCGACGGCGTGAAGTTTTTCCTCGACGCTCCCAAGCACGGCAACGGCGCCGACGCCTGGGTACTGTTTCGAGCCTCGGGTACCGAAGATATGCTGCGGTGCTATGTCGAAGCGGCCACTCCCGAACTGGTCGAGGAAATTCTTGAAACCGGTGAGCGATTTGTACGACAGGGCTAGACGCGGATCGGTTAGATACGTCCAGCCAAAAGCCAGAGCTAACAGCCAACCTGAGAACTGAAGGCCGAGAGCTGCTTGCCAGCACTTTCGAGTTCTGGCCAACCTGGAAACACGATACGATAGTGACAACACTCTCACGATAATGGCCACCAAGGAAATGGCACCGGTTCTCGCCGATTCACCGGAATCGCGCCGCTACAACCGCATCAAGCGGTGGCTGGGTTTAGGCGATTTCGCAATCGGCTTCGGGCTACTCGTCGTGCTCCTGGCAACCGGCTGGACGGGAACGCTCCGCGATCTGGCAGAGCGTGGCGCTTCGCAGAATTACTCTTTCGCTGTTTTCCTTTACGTCCTCATGCTGATGCTGATCAGTAAAGTGCTGGGAACTCCGCTCGATTACTACGGCTTCCGGCTAGAGCATCGCTATAACCTTTCGAACCAGCGATTCCGCTCCTGGCTCTGGGACGAATTTAAGAGTCTGCTGATCGGACTGGTCATGGCCACAATTGTGGTGGAACTGCTCTACATGCTCATTCGCCAGTCTCCGCAGCACTGGTGGGTAATCGCATGGGCTGTTTTCCTCGGGCTCGTCGTATTGCTCGCGCAACTCGCTCCGGTCGTGCTTTTTCCGATTTTTTACAAATTCGAACCGCTCGAAAACGAGGAACTCAAGCGCCGCTTGATCGTTCTGAGCGAACGCGCCGGAACGCGCGTGCGCGGTGTTTATAAGTGGCATCTCTCCGAAAAAAGTAAGAAGGCCAACGCCGCGCTGACCGGACTCGGCGCGACCCGGCGCATCATTCTCGCGGATACCCTGCTGGACAACTATTCCGACGATGAAGTCGAGGCCGTGCTCGCGCACGAACTTGGGCATCACGTGCACCGGCACATTCTGAAGAGTATTTTTGTGCAGGCGGGAATCACGCTGTTCGGCTTCTGGCTGGCCAACGAAGTTCTGCGCTATGCCGTGGAGCGCCGCAACATGTTCGAGACCATGCACGATTTCGCCAATCTGCCGCTGCTGATTCTGGTCTCGACCGTGCTCTCGTTTTTGCTGATGCCCGCGCTCAATGCCTACTCGCGCTTCAACGAGCGGCAGGCCGACCGCTATTGCTTTCAGTCTGTGGCCAGTGTCGAGCCCTTCATTTCATCGATGAATAAATTGGCCGAGCAGAATCTCGCCGAAAGAACGCCGTCCCGGTGGGTCGAGTGGCTGCTCCACTCGCATCCGGCGATCACAAAACGCGTCGCCGCCGCCGAAGCCTGGGCGAAGAGAATTGGTAATTGAGTAATTTGTAATCTGGTAATTTGAAACGGATCCCGTGCCGCACCCGACTGCCCCGGTCGAATCTGATTCTCAAATTGCCAAATTACCCGATTACAAGATTACAAATTGTTCTCCAATATCTCTTCGACCCGCTGCACATCCTCCTCCGTGTCGACGCCTATAGTGTCGAACGGCGTTTCCGCCACGTAGATCGGAACTCCATTTTCGAGAAAGCGCAACTGCTCCAGTCGTTCGCTGCGCTCGAGTGACGACTCCGGCCAGCGCACGAACTTGTCCAGTGCGTCCTTCCGATAACCGTAGAACCCAAGATGTTTGTAGTATCGCGGATGCACTCCGTCGCGGTCATGCGGTATGGTTGCCCGCGAAAAATACAAGGCCCGCCCCGCGGCATCCGTCACCACCTTCACCGCGCTCGGATTGTTGACGTCAACCTCAGGGGCCGCCGTTTTTAGCGTTCCTACCTCGACCCCCGCGCCCTGCATCACCGCCAGCAAACTCTCGATATGCTCCGCTCGAGCCAGCGGTTCATCGCCCTGAACATTTAAATAAACATCGGCCGGAATCACGGTCGAGATCTCATGGACCCGTTCGGTGCCCGACCGATGTGCCGCCGAAGTCATGCGCGCGGCAAAGCCTTGCTGCTCGCAGAAGCGCATGATTTCATCCGAGTCAGTGGCGACCACGACCTGGTCGAGCGACGAACACCGCCGCACTCCCTGATACACCCAGGCGAGCAACGGGACGCCAGCGATCTTGCGCAGCATCTTGCGGGGCAGGCGCGTCGAAGCCAGGCGCGCCGGAATCACAGCGATGACTTTCATGCGCCCAGTTTCGCATGGAGCCATGCGGTTTGACACGACATTCCATTGACACTCATTCCATGCACTTTTAGAATGAGTCAGGGACGCGTCCACCCGCGTCTGCGGGATTCTGTGCCCATTTCCGGGCTGTCCCTGGTTCCCTTCCGCGTATTTCCGGATTGGCGGTGTAGCTCAGGTGGTTAGAGCGACGGTCTCATAATCCGTAGGTCGTAGGTTCGAGTCCTACCGCCGCCACCAGATTCAAACGGCAGTAAACAGAGGTGCTTAGTGGATTGCAGCAGGGTTGGCGTTTGCCGCTTCTGTTGCCACTTCGTTGCCACTTGCGAAATTTACATGCATAACTCGCTTTCAGCTTTTCGCGCACAAAAGCAAAGCTGATGTGTTTTTCGATGAGCCGTAGCAGATGTGTCCCAGGAACCTGATCTTCCAGGCGGAAGTAGTAGAACAACGCTTCCGAAGGATCGTGTTGCCTCATTATGATGAGCACGCCTCGGAGAATGGTGATCCAGCAGAGCATGGCAAGGATTCCTTCCTTTTGCCATGCTTCTGCTTCCATTCAGCCCGCTAATTACAGTGACTTTTTCAACACCCACGGGATGTTACTTCAACGATCCTTTGAGCTTCGGCCAACTCCACGGCTTTCATTGACTTGCCCGGTTTACCCTCGTAAGATTTGCCCCTAATGATCGGCCGGACCGTTTCGCACTACCGCATCGTCGAAAAGCTGGGCGGCGGCGGGATGGGTGTGGTTTATAAGGCCGAGGATGTGAAACTCGGCCGTTTTGTGGCTCTCAAATTCCTGCCCGACGACGTGGCCAAAGACGCGCAGGCGCTCAGCCGCTTTCAGCGGGAAGCCAAGGCGTCCTCTGCCTTGAACCACCCAAACATCTGCACGATTTACGAAGTTGACGACCAGCACGGCGACGCGTTCATCGTCATGGAGTTTCTGGATGGGCTGACGCTGCAGTACCGCATCGCGGGTCGTCCGCTGGAAATTGAAACCCTGTTGTCGCTCGGAATTGAGATCGCGGACGCGCTCGACACCGCTCACGCCGCTGGCATCGTGCATCGCGACATCAAGCCCGCCAACATCTTTGTGACCAAGCGCGGAAACGCCAAGATTCTCGACTTCGGCCTGGCGAAAGTCGTGACTCCAATGAGTTCTGCCAGCGAAATGGCAGCGGCGGCCACACAGACCGGTTCGATGGACGAACAACGCTTGACCAGTCCGGGGACGGCATTGGGGACGGTCGCCTACATGTCCCCCGAGCAGGTGCGCGGGAAGGAACTGGATGCACGCACCGACTTGTTCTCGTTTGGCGCAGTGCTCTACGAAATGGCAACCGGAAGGTTACCGTTTCGCGGTGAGACCTCGGCAGTGATTTCAGGGGAAATCATGAACCGCGTCCCAGTGCCTGCGCTGCAGCTGAATCCCGACGTGCCGTCCAAGCTGGAAGACATCATCAACAAGGCTCTGGAGAAAGACCGCAACCTGCGCTATCAGAGCGCGGCGGAAATACGAACGGATTTGCAGCGGCTGAAGCGGGACAGCGAGAGCGGGCGGAGCCCGGCGGCAAACTCGGGCACGTTGACTGCTGCCAAAACTCATTCGGCTGGACAGGAAAAGCTGTGGAAAGTTGCGGTTCCCGTCCTGCTGGTCGCCTTGCTGGCAGCGGGCGGGCTGTACTATCGATCGCATGAGCAAAGCAATCGCCTGACCGACAAGGACACCATCGTTCTTTCCGATTTCGACAATAGGACTGGTGATGCTGTATTCGATGACACGCTGAAGCAGGGACTTTCGGTACAGCTTGAGCAATCGCCGTTTCTCGCTCTGGTGTCCGAGCGCAAGGTGAATGAGACATTGAAGCTGATGGGCCGTCCGGCCGGGGACCGGTTGACGCCGGAGGTCACACACGAGGTTTGCCAGCGCACGGGCAGCAAGGCGATGCTGACCGGCTCGATTGCGGGGCTAGGCAGCCAGTATGTGATTGGCATGAAGGCAGTGAACTGCAACACGGGCGATGTGCTGGCGGAAGCGCAGGAGCAGGCGGCGGGCAAGGAAGAGGTGCTCAAGGCTCTGGACAATGCGGCAATCAGTTTGCGAGGCAAGCTGGGCGAGTCACACAGCTCGGTGCAGAAATACGCCACGCCGGTGGAGGAAGCGACCACACCATCGCTGGAGGCGCTGAAAGCCTACAGTCTCGGACTAAAGACGGACTATGCGAAAGGGGAAACAGCCGCGTTGCCCTTCTTCAAACGGGCGGTGGACCTTGACCCAAATTTTGCCATGGCCTACGCCTGGATGGCGGCGGTTTACTTCGACCTCAACGAAGTGAAGCGGGGGGCCGAAAATGCAAGCAAGGCATACGCGCTGCGGGAGAAGGTGAGCGAACGGGAGAGGTTCGACATCGAGGGGAACTATTACCTGACCGCGACGGGAGAACTGGAGAAGGCGACGCAGACCTTCGAACTGTGGCAGCAGACCTACCCAAGAGACGACGCGCCTTACAGACATCTGGGATTCGTTTCCAACGCCCTGGGAAACTGGGAAAAGGCATTGGAGGAGTTGCGAGAGGCGCTGCGCCTGGAGCCAAAGAATGCGACCAACTATCTCAACCTCGGCGTCGCCTACACAACCCTCAACCGGCTGGATGAAGCGGATGCGGTGTACAAGCAGGCGGAGGAGCGCAATCTGGAGAACGAGCAACTGCTCCAGAGCCGCTACTGGTTAGCTTTTCTGAGGGGCGATGCGGCGCAGATGGCGCAGTTGGTCTCCGCCGCCGTGGGCAAGCCGGGCGCGGAAGACCTGTTGCTAGCCACACAAGCGGACACGGAAGCTTGGTACGGCAAGCTGAAGAACGCGCACGAGCTAACTGGGCGGGCGATGGAATCAGCCCAGCACAACGACGCCAAGGAGACTGCCGCTTCATACCAAGCGGCGGCAGCGCTGCGCGAGGTGGAATCGGGAAACTGGCAGCAGGCGCGTGCCGAGGCCAATGCGGCAGTGAAGCTGGCCCCAAACCGCGATGTGCGGGCGATGGCGGCACTGGCTCTGGCAAGGGCAGGCGATACGGCCGCGGCGGAGAAGCTGGCCACCGAACTCGACAAGACCTTCGCGCTGGACACGCTGGTCCAGAGGTATTGGCTGCCCACTATCCGGGCGGGGGGCGCCTTGCAGCGCAAAGACCCGAACCGGGCAATCGAACTATTGAAGGTGACGAGCGCGATCGAACTTGGCTCACCAACGAACCTCGCGATATTCCTGTGCCCCGCTTATTTGCGTGGGGAAGCCTATCTCATGCTCCAGGACGGAAGCCGGGCGGCAGCGGAATTCCAGAAATTCATTGACCACCGTGGACTGGTGGGGAACTTTCCATGGGGTGCGCTGGCGCGCCTCAGCCTGTCCCGTGCTTACGCCATGCAGGGCGACACGGCGAAAGCACGCGCCGCCTACAAGGACTTCCTCGCGCTCTGGAAAGATGCGGACCCTGACATCCCCATCCTGAAGCAAGCCAAGGCAGAATACACGAAGTTGCAGTAGCGGAAGACGCTATACGCCCTACTTAGTGGTTCACTGTTTACCGACGGTTTACGGCCCACGGGAATGAACAACATCGCAGCAAGAATGATCAGGCCAAGAAAATTAAGACTCTCAATCTTTCCGCTTAAGTTGATCCACTATTCTCGAGATCGTTGACTAAGCCGATACCGTTGGCCATAACGAATAAATTTGTCCATGCGCCTCGGGCTCAGTACTCGGTATGTTGTCCTCCTGTCCCCTCATGCGCTCCCACCGAAACGTTGCCGAATCGAGATTTCCTGGAATAGAGGGTCGTCCTTCACGACCGTGATGCTTTGGCGTACACTCTAGCTGAAGCAACATCCACCATGTAATTCTCTGGATTGCTTCGGTCGGCCTGACTGGATCTGTAATCCCACATGTTGCCCGAGAGGTGCTCACGTCGGCTTCCGTCAACGATATCGTTTTTGTTTTTCCTCCTGCTAGTGGACATGTAGTTTCGTTCGCCGGTCACCTCGGGGTTGGATATCTCCGCGCGGCACTGGCCGAATCCGGCATTAGGAGCTGCCAATATCTCAACCCGCGGCCTGGAACGGTAAGTGAGGTGGCGCGTGACCTGCTTGCCCTGAGGCCAGGGATAATTGGTTTCACCGCATACGATGCGAATTTCCCACTCTGCCTGTCTATTGCCCGAAGCATCAAGCAACGGCAACCCAGCATGAAAATTGTGTTTGGAGGTCCGAGTGTAACCTTCGGGGCTAAAGAATTGCTAGCGCGGCACGAGTCAATCGACCTGTGCATTCTGGGCGAGTCGGAACAAACAGCGCCGCGTGTTCTTGGCGATCTGCTCGATGGCACCTTTCCCGAAGACTATCAGGTGGGCGTGGCATTCCGAAGACACGGGGAGATCGCTCGCACCGCAGATCCGCCGCTGGTGGGGGCCACGGCTCCGGTGCAGTCGGCGCTCGATGTAGGACCATCGCCATATCTCAGCGGGATGTTGCCAGACGGCCGCACCGGCCTGCTCACCGGACGCGGTTGTACTCATCAATGCCAGTACTGTTGTTTCGCAGCACTGGGGAGGAAGAAGCTACGCCTGCATTCCGTGGAGCGGGTACTGGCGGAGTTGGAGTTTATTGCCGCGCACCAGCGGCGGAGTGGGCAGCATTACCTTGTGCCTGTCCATGACGACGCTTTTACATTACTGCCCGTACGGGCTCGGAGCCTGTGCAAAGCGATCATCGACCGCAGGTTGAAACTGACCCTGTCGTGTGTAACGCGAGCCGACGCTGTCGACGACGAACTGCTGAAGCTGATGCGGGCCGCCGGTTTCGTCAGCATTGCCTTTGGACTAGAGAGCGCGGTGCCGTCTGTGCTGCGAGCCACGGGCAAGGTACGGCCTCCGGACTGGCCTGACCAGGACCTCGGGCCGGAGCGCCGCTTTGTCGAGCAGGTTCGGCAGAGCGTAATTTCCGCTAAGAAACTTGGTTTCACTGTGGGCGTCAGCGTTATCCTGGGGCTGCCCACGGAGACAGCTGCTGATGGGGAAGCCACTCTGCGCTTCATAAAAGCACTGCCAATCGACTACTACGCTCACAACTTCCTGTGTTTGTTCCCCGGAACACCTTTGTGGGATACGCACTCCCATTACGACCTTGACTGCTCGATCGACGAAATGGGCTTGCCCGTGACGACTGGATACGCGTACGACGTCACAACGCTGCGTCCACGTCCCAAGTGCATGCTGGAAAGGCACGCAAGCTTGATCCGCGTGCTGGCGGCAGAAGCAATCTATGACTGCGAAGTGCCTTCTGCAAGCAGGCACAGCATCAGCACGGTCATCATTGAAGCAGGGGAATTGACCGCGGAGACGGCGGAGTGGCTCCACAAAGTCCTCGCGGTGGGCGGTACTGTTTTGCAGCTCTATCCTCCCTTGAAGTGCGATCAAAGCGAGGAACGGATCCAAGGCGATCGTTGCATGATGACTGAGCACCTGGTTCCGGCCCGCCATTACATCCAAGTAAAGCGCAAGCGCACGCGTACCGGGAACGATCGGTATGTGATCGCATGTTCCAACACGGACCTTTATCGCACGCACAAACCGCGCTTGGTTTCTATCACCTCAACCGACGGGCCGTCCCCGATGTTCGACTGGTTGCGAGGCGCATCCCCATCCTGCGAACTCTGCGAGGTATCGCCGGCCTTACTGCAGTCGGCTGAACTCACACGCTTAACACGCTGCATTGACGCTGAGCCTGCGCCTTCGCCGCTGCAGCAAATGCCGATTCCGCCGAGATTTCGGTACGCCGGCCGGTGGTTGAAAGACATTGTTTCGTGCAAGTCGCTCGACAGGTTGGAAGTGGACAATGAGGGCAACGTACGTTGCTGCAGCTTCGGCGATCCACTCGGAAAGGTTGGAGATACAAAGGAGCATTTAACAAAGTGCCTTTCGGAATTGGCGCGATCCGCAGAAAAAAGGCGCGGCTGCGATCGTTGCACCAGGGCAGAATGCCCTAAATGCCCATTCCCTGGACTCGACGACCGGACGTATTGCGGCACGATAATACAGTGCGCGCCAGCTCTTAGAACACTTAACTGGCTCCGGATATATTCACGGCTTCCTTCGATGGTGGCTCGCCAGCGAGATTGGGACGGCAGCTGAGTAGTGGATCCGAACTTTAGTCAACTTTCAGACGCAAGGAGGATTGTGATGGCAACAAAGAAAAAGGATGTTCGGTCATGGATGCGCAAACAACTGGGGAGGGAGACCGCTGATGCCATGCTGAAAAAGTTGGATAAGATGGCGAACAATGAAGCTCCGGTCAAAGCCATCGAAAAGACGATCGCGGAGGATCTCTCGAAGCACTTTGATAAGGTTAAGAAGTATCTCGATCATCATATGAACATCGATAGTCCTCTTCCCCACAAAGGCTCGAAGTAAGAAGGCACCTCCGAAGTGAGCCTGGTGGCGTTCATGGCGATCACTTTATAGAACAAAGTTATCGGCACCGCAATGGAGTCCGCGCGGGAGCGGCGAGTAACCCTTTGCTGGTCCTGGTCTATCAGGGGAACCCTGAGTACGTCTCGACGGGAATCCCCGAGCAACTGGTCAATTATCGTGTCGAATAGCCGACGTCCGCGGCATCGCTGGAGACCAGTGTCTCTAAAGATGATTGACGCATTGAGCGGACTGAGTCGATTACGGAAGTACTGTTGACCCTCCTCCTTTCGGGATCGACCATTCAGTTGTACAAAAAGGCCGCCGCGCAGCTGAGCTCGATGGCTATCTGGCAGGCGCGCTGGGCCGTGGCTCTGATCCGTAAGCGCTTCAGACGGTGGATTTTCAGCCCGAAAACGTCGAGTTCCGTGCCCATGCGGTCATTCAGCAACAAGAAATTGTTATTGGACCAAAGTGGCTGCCATGGTGGGCACCATGGAACTTCCGTTGAAGGAGCGAACGCATGGTTCGCAAGAGTGTCTCCGGCCGTCAGCGTTCATGCCGCACGTAAGTAAGTGATTCGGCCACATGACCGATTCACACGCAACTTGGGAAGGAGTTTTTTATGACTCGCGTATCTAGAAGTTTCGCAACAGTTGCCATCTTATTCGTTGTACTCGCATCCTTGGCCCAGGCGGGCGCAGCGGGGCGAAAGCACGGCAAGGACTCTCAAGCAGTGCCAGCCGCCGCATCTCAGACAAGCTCCATGACCGTCTGGCAGGCGCGCAGAGCGGTTATTACCGGACTTAAGACGGTTCTCTCCAGCGTTGAGACGTGGCACAACGCGTTCGGGGATAAAACTGGATACAACGTAAGCATGCGCACTCAAACCATAGCAGTCAGTGCCGGGCGTATTGATTGCGCGGCCGATGTAACTTACTGGGGGCATATGACCGAGCCCTTAGCCTGCGCAATCGATTTGAGAAGCATCGGAACACTCGGCGTTGACCCAGGAAGGCACCCCTGCTGTTATTGGTTGACCGAAAACGGGAGACGTTCACGGGACACGACCCTGGGACGGCCAGCCGGGTATTCCAGCGAACTCGTGGGAACAATCGCGTGGGCAACGCCAGGTGAGGCACAGGCTTTCGCCACTGCGCTGAACCGTTTGCGCTCCGCGGCCCGCGGTGAAGACCAGGGATCCCAGGGGGGCTCATGGCTCGTGTTCCAGCAGACAGCGGCCGCCTGGCGCGCCCTCGCGGTGAAGCCTGCTATTTCGGAAGACGTTCGGCGACATCGTTTATTGGCCGAGCATGCGGTTGCAGAAAAGAATTTCACCGACGCCGTTGAGGAATACGAAGCCGGGCTGGAGATCGACCCAACGTGGCCCGAAGGTCACTTCAACTCGGCGCTGCTCTGCGCGGAGTTGGGGTATTACTCCGAAGCGACCCACCACATGCAAGCGTACCTGGAACTGGTTCCCGATGCACCCGATGCGCAATCGGCGCGCGACCAGATGATCATATGGGAGGCTGAACTCAGGAAGGCCAGGTAACGGAACCGTCCGCATGCCCAACGGAGAGAGAAAGCGATGAAAGAGGGATACGAAGTCTTGCAAAGGAAAATTGGACCCCGTTCCGCCATGTTTCGATTGCTGTTTGCGGTGGCTGCTTGCGGGTGGCTCGTCGTTCCGGGTTCTCTCCACGCTATCAACCCGCCCACTCCAGCCGACGATCAAGTTTGCTGGGACGCCTACAGCTCTGGACTGAAGGCCGACGCGAATGGAGCCATCGCCAAGATCACGTCTGTCATCCAGCGAAACACACGGTCGTGGCTATGTTTTCATTTGAGGGCTGGCTTGTACAACCAGCAAGGCGATCTGGATCAGGCCCTCCGCGATGTCAACCGTGCGGTCGACCTGGCTCCCAGAAGGGAGGCAAACCCGTATGTGCTGCGTGCATCGCTGGACCTGGAGACCCAGCGCTGGGACAAGCTGCTGGCGGATTCCGAAGCTGCCCTTGCCCGGGACCACAAGAATGCCTGGTGCCTCGCTTATCGGGGACTGGCCTTGCACGGCGTGGGACGCTATTTGGAAGGGGTGGCGGCATTGGACGAAGCCCTGAAGCCTCGGAACCAGCTTCCCGATCCAGTGCGACTAGCCGCCTACGAATGGCGCGGATACCCGCTGTTAATGCTGAACAGAAATGCGGAGGCGATTGACAGCTTCGATAAAGCGGTGGCCTTAGGAGCCAGCGACATACCTCTGTACATTTTTCGCGGAATCGCAGAGTTGAAGCTCGGTGAGCTCGATAAAACCAAGGCGGATGCAGCGATACTCCAGCGGGACCCGCGGCTGCAGGCCAGTTTCAGCGGAGACCGTCTGCTCGAAATGTTCGACCTGGACAAGCGCGGCGCGGCCACCATGAAGGCCATTGAAGCGGCCCAAACGGCTGAGGCCAAGGGAGACTGGCCGGCCTCCTTCGAAGCGTGGAACACCGCATATTCGGAATGCACCATATTCATGCCAGACGGGCAGGCAATCTGCAACGTCAAAATCCTGGACGGCCTGTTTCGGAGCTATCCCAAGCTAGCGGTTAAGCCAGCCATGCCGGAGCTGGCCCGGCAATACCAAGTGCAGGCCGAGACTTATTTCCAGGAAAAGGACTTCGCCAAAACGACCGAAGCGTACGGCAATCTGATCGGTGTCGCCCCGTGGTTCCCGCAGGCTTATTTCAACCGCGGTTTTCTGGAAGGGGAGCAGCAACAGCAGTACAGGGCTGCCATCGCCGATATGCAGACGTATTTGAAGCTGGCGCCGAACGCGGCAGACGCTCGTGAGGCCCAGGACCAAATCTATGTATGGCAGGCCAAGGCGAAGTAAGACGATGACATTCCAGGCGCCTCGCTGGGAGGTGATCGTTGGGAGAAATCATGAAGAATGTTATAGCGTTTTCTCTTCTCTTTCTGGCGGTGGTGGTGTTGGGTTCGCCGGCCGCATTAGCGCAGAACTGCAGCAGTGCTCCGAACAACGGATGGGGAGCGAACTATTCGTCCTACGCGGCTTGGTGCTCCGCGTGCGGCGGCACTCCCAGTTCCAGCAATGGAGTAAGCTGCACGCCCGGCCCCAACTGGGGCCGAAGCGGAGGCAACTCTTCCGCGGCTAACTCCAACATGTACAACGGCCTCAATCAAGCCGGTTACCAGCTCGGTTATGCGCTCGGCCGATGGCTGTTCAGTTCGAATTCCAATCCGCAGGCGGAATTGCAGAAGCAGCAGATGATGGCGGAACTGCAGCGCCGTCAGGCCGAAGCCGAGCGCCAGCATCGGGAAGAAGAGGCGCGCCAACTGGCCGCAATGTATAACCGTCTGTCGGCAACGCTGAAGCTGAGCGGATTACCCAACCTTCAACTGAAGGATGTAGCGGGCAACAGCCCTGGTCTGACACTGAAGCTCGGCGACAGCACCGGAGGCCAAGCTGGAATCAAAGGGTTGCCGGGCATTTATCTCAACGACGGCGCGGTGCCGTATGGGATTCCCGGACTGCCGGGAATCTACACCGGCGGTCCCGGGCAAGGATCGGGGCTGACGAATTCAAGACTGGCGCTGAAGACAGGCGACAGCGACACGGGAGCCGCGCCAGTTGCGAATGTCCCCGGCGGACCTAATGGAAACGGGCAGCCTCCTGGAACGCCTGCGGCTGCAACCAATGGATCCACGCCGACGCTAGCGAACGAATCGGGCCTGCAACTGAAAACCGGAGATAGTAGCGCCGGGCCAGCGGCCCAGGCCACCACGATGGATCCAACGTTAGATCCGGGCAAAATGACTCCGCAGCAGTTGGCGGATGTGGCCGAGCAGGTCAGCAAACTTCCGCCGGAAGAACAACAGCGCCTGCTGACCGCGGCGCAAAACGACGCGGCCGCCGGGCAGCCGAACCCTGGCGCCACAGCGCAGGCGCTGGCGCCGGTGCAGGCGCAAGCTGCGGCTTCGCAGGCAGCCGCAACAGCTCCGGTGCTCGAAGATGCGTCTGCAAAAGCGCGCGCCGGTTTTGACCAACCGCTCGGCTCTGCTCCGGTGCAACTCGAAGCAACAACTTCGACGCCAGCGATTCTCCGGCCGACGGGAACAGCGGGCGCCGCTAACGGCTCCCCGTCTGCGTCAGCGCCAAATCCACCGCCAGTGGCGAACGACTGGGTCAAACAGTTCCTTTTCCCTGGTAGTCTGTCAAGCACTTCGTTTGCCAAGAACCCCAACCCGCCGCTGACGAACCCGCTGCGCGAAGAGAAAAAGCTCCAAGCCGAACTCAAGACGTGGGATGACTGGGCCATCCAGCGCGCCACTCATATTTACGACCGGCCAAACGATAACTCGATGTTGTATCCACTGGGCACGGAATTGGCGCTACTCAACGCCAGTGCGGTCAAGCAATACGCTCCTGAATTGCTTGCCCGGTACAAACGCGATACGGCATTCCGGCAAAACGTGGACCAAAGGCTGCGGTACGCCGCCGAGGACGCGGCGCTCGAGTACTACCAGGGGCTCGCAGACGCGCACAAAGCCGCCATAACAGCCTTCCAGACAAGTCTCGAAAACCTGGCCGCCGCTGGCGCATTGGACAAACTCGTTCCCCTCGAAGAGCAATACCGGCTGCATCCCGATCGGCGCCAGATTGTGCAGTCGGCTTGGGATCGTGTCTCCGCTAAGGAGCAAACGGCACTGGCGGCGGCGCAAGCCGATGGCAGCAGCAAGCTCGACCAGAAGTACCAGTTTGTGTTTCAGCTCATTCGCGGCGAAGCCGCACAGCAACGTTGACGATGGAGGACCCGATGAACAGGAAGATACCTGGCCTATCCTAGCCATCATGGCATTGATCGCGGCTGCTGCCCACTAGAAGCCGCGTCTTCCGATCGGCACGGACAACTGAAACCAAAATGCATTTCCGCGGGGTTTGTTTTGCACCAGAGTGTCGCGGTAGTACTTGAAGGCAACCCCCACATGCCTGGCCAGTGGAAACCGCAATTGCGGCCCCACGGCTAGATCGCGGCCGCGAAACCCGTCTTGGAAAACCACCCCTTCCACGTGGTCATTGGTCGTTTGCTGGTAGAAGTACCCGTTGAAACCGGCCGCTACCTTCTTTGAAATCTCATAGCCGGCGTTGTACTCCCACATGAATTCGTTGCCGCTGTGGTAGTGCATGTCTTTGTTGTAGCCGTTGAAAATGTAGGTAAAGCGCGAACTGATTTCTCCTTTGCCCTGACGCGGCAGATAGGTGAACCCAGCTACAGGAGCAATCGCCTGGTTGTGCTGCCCGATGTTCACTGCATGCGCCGCTGAATAACCGGCCCCGGAGGAAAACAAATCAGCTTCGTAATACCAGTGCAGATTGCCTTTCTGGTAGGTGACGCTGATCGGAATGAGGTTCATATTGGTGAGGCCGAACTCGCTGAACGTGCCTGATCCGGTGCGCAGTCGCTCATAGACAAACGGGACCCCGATCTGGCTCTCGATCGTCCCGCCCAGGAAGTGAATTCCCCAGTTGTGGGTTACCTTGACGGCATTAGCAAAAACTCCAAGCTTGAATTCCGCGATGGCGCTTTTGCCCTTCGAGTCATCGAACTCATTCGCGGTGTAGAAGCAGGTGTACTCGTAGAGCACGGTCTGTCCGGGACGCGGCTGCACTCCGGTCATCACCGTTTCCACGCCGACCGGGTAAACACTGCCGCCATTTTCGGTGGCGCTGGCAAAACTGAGCATGGACACCACAGCCGCTATGCAGCAAGTTATCCTCCACATCCTTGCTGTGAACATTGCCCTCCGGGACGAGACGAAACATGAAGCTTCGCACAGATCAGCCGGCCGCTCAGTGATCTCACTCACTCGGTGGAGTGATCCCGCGAACCAGCTCAGGCCGTGCGCGAGTTAGCTTGCCGCTCGGGAGATGTCGCAGCAATCGTCGGGGAGGACGAAGTGCACCAAATCCACTCCCGATCATCTCCAGCGATGTTATCCTAGTTGCGGGATCACGCCGCAGACGCTGTAACTTCTCATGTCCAAACCAATGACCTCCTCCGATCCAAGTACGTCCGACCCAAACAAGTCCAACCCAAGCGCTCCGGAGTCCACGCCAGCCAACGAGCCTACGGAATCATTCAAGGACATTTTTTCCGAGTACGAGCAGAGTCATTCCCGCAAGCGCGAACCCGGCGCTCAGGGCCGCGAAGGCACGGTGATTGCCGTGACCGCCGACTCCGTTGTTCTCGATATTGGATTCAAGACCGAAGGTGTTCTGCCGCTCACGGCGTTTCCCGCGGACAAGCCGCCGAAGCCCGGCGACAAAGTGCAGGTCACCATCAAGGGGCGCGATCCCGAAGGCTACTACGAACTTACTCGCGGCAAGGTCGAGCGTCCCACCGACTGGGCGTCGCTGGAAAAGGCTTTCGCCGAGAAGTCGACGATCATTGGCACCGTGACGGGCGTAGTGAAGGGCGGTTTGAGCGTGGATATCGGAGTGCGAGCCTTCATGCCCGCTTCGCGCAGCGGAACCCACGACGCGTCCGAAATGGAGAAGCTGGTGGAGCAGGAAATTCGCTGCCGGATCATCAAGCTCGATGTGGAAGAAGAAGACGTAGTGGTCGATCGCCGCGCCATTGCGGAGGACGAGGAACGCGCCGGCAAGGAGCGCCGCTACTCGGAGCTCAAAGAAGGCGACACCGTGCAGGGCGAAGTCCGTAGCCTGACCGATTACGGCGCGTTCGTCGATATCGGCGGCGCCGACGCCCTGCTTCACGTCGGCGAAATTTCCTGGCGTCGCGTAAACAAGCCGTCGGACGTGCTTTCCACAGGCCAGCAGATCGAAGCCAGGATCATCAAGATCGACTCGGAAAAGCGGCGCGTCGCGATCAGCATGAAGCAGCTTCAGCCGCATCCGTGGGATGCTGTCGCGGAGAAATTTAAGGCGGGCGAACGGGTGCACGGCACTGTCACCCGCATCGCCGATTTCGGCGCGTTTGTGGAAATCGAGCCGGGCATTGAAGGCCTGATTCACATTTCCGAAATGTCATGGGCCAAGCGAGTGAAAACTCCGGGTGACGTGGTGAAACCGGGCGAGACCGTTGAGGCCGTGATTCTCGGAGTGAACGCGGCAGAACGTCGCATCTCGCTCGGGCTGAAGCACGCGCTGGGCGATCCCTGGGCCGGGGCGGCACAAAAATTTGCGCCGGGCACGGTGATCGAAGGGCCGATAACCAGCTTGACGAAGTTCGGTGCCTTTGTGCAGCTTACCGAAGGCGTTGAGGGCATGATTCACGTCAGCGAAATCAGCGCGGAGAAGCGCATCAATCACCCGCAAGAAGTGTTGAAAGCCGGGCAAGTGGTCAAGGCGCAGGTGCTCGCGCTCGACGCGGAAAAGCGGCTCATACGCCTGAGGATGAAACAACTGGTTCCGACTGGCCTGGATGAATACCTCGCCGAACATAAGGAAGGCGATATTGTTACTGGCCGCATGATCGAGGTTTCCGAAGGCCGCGCTCGCGTGGAACTTGGCGAAGGCGTCTTGGCAACGTGCCGCATCCCCGAGGAGGGTTCGGCGAAGGAAGACAGGCAAGCTAAGCAGGAGCCGTCATCTTCAGTTTCATCCAAGCCTGATCTTTCGTCGCTAGGTTCCATGCTGCAAGCGCGCTGGAAGAGGGGCGCTGCCGCCGAAGAAACTAAGCCGGAAGCCTTGCGGATCGGGCAGATCCGTAAGTTTCGGATCGCAAAGCTCGAACTGGTGACAAAGAAAATTGAAGTGGAGTTGGAGTAACGCTGGCCTGCCCTGGTTCGGACGACAATCCCAATGATTGTTCACGCGCAGTAGAAGGAGAGGCGATGGACGACTTCCCGGAGTTCATAAAGCGTCCTGCCAACAGGATCGCAACCAGCAATCAAGCGACTCCCGGAGTAGAAGGTTACGTCTTCGACGGACTGGACGGGAGCCAGGTGGCATTCTGGACTTGCCGCGAAACCGCCCTGTCCACGCCACATGTGCATGACTTCGACGAATACATGATCGTCGTGCAGGGCTGCTACACCCTGATTGTTGATGACAAGCGCATACCCGTCCGAGCCGGTGAGGAGTACTTCATCCCAAAGGGGCTCTCGCATGGGGGCGAACCGGTAGCTGGCACCAGGACGATTCATGCGTTCGGCGGACGACGCGCCGATAGGGCCAATCAATAGGCTGCATCCCCGGCGATCTTAGATGAATTGTTATGTTACTGGTGACTAACTCCCTGAGTTAGCCATCATAAGCGCGAACAGCGCCGGCAAATAAATGATCGTCGCCTGCAGCAAGCGTCGAGCCGACCGTTTCGATGCCGGAGCCGTTGCCGGCAATTGCGGAGACGCCATTCCCATGGACACACGGAAGAGCGCCGCACCCATCAGGATCGCGCCAACCAGATACACGCGTCCCGCCATTCCCATCGCGACGGGCAAAACGCTCACGGGAATCAATGCTCCGGAATAGGCCAAAATTCGCCACACGGTGGACTTTCCATCGGAATCCACCACCGGCAACATGCGAATTTCGCCTTGCGCATAGTCCTCGCGATAGAGCCATGCAATCGAGAGAAAATGCGGAAATTGCCAGACGAACATAATGGCAAAAAGGACCAGAGTCTCGGCTTCCAGTCTTCCGCGCACCGCCGTCCAACCCAGCACCACCGGCATCGCTCCCGGAAACGCGCCGACAAATGTGCACACCGGAGAAACCTTCTTCAGCGGAGTGTACGCGGCCAGATACACCAGCGCGGTCAAGAACACCAACAACCCAGTTAGTAAGTTGGCATAGGTTGCCAGATAAGCGGAACCGCCAAGAGTCAGCGCCAGACCTACTATAGCCGCGTGTACCCTGGTCATGCGTCCAGAAGGCAAGGGGCGCAGCGCAGTCCGGCGCATGCGCGCATCCACGCTCGATTCGAGCACCTCGTTCAGCGCCGCCGTTCCGCTTGAAACCAGCGCCACACCCAACAGGGCGTGGACGAGGCCCAGCGACCACGATGACACGCCCATCCGGTGCGCGCCAAAGAAATAGCCGCACCACGCGGTCAGGACGATCAAAGTCGTAATGCGCGCTTTAGTCAGTTCAGCGTAATCGCGCAGCAGAGAAACAAATTTTTGCGACATGGACCCCACACTAACCCGTTTGCTCCCTCCGCCCTCATCCGGCGGTTTAGCTCAAACCGGCACTCACCCCCAAAATCCCCACGGAACGCAGCAACGCCGAAAGACAGCATTGGTACCGCGCCATCGGTTCAATGTCAAGCCAAAACTTAAAACGACCCCGCGTTTCGCTCTCACGATGCTCGCACCAAAACCCATTCCCTGGCAACTGGCAAGGCGACTAGTGGCCGCCCGCAGGGCTGGAAACATTGAACGTCTCGGGTGGATCAAAATAGCAGTGATGCCAAAGTGCCGCGTCGGACAACTTGCCCGCCTTCCACGCCTGAACCGTCGGGAGCGTGGCGGCGATCATGCCGCCATCGATCGAGTCGAAGATCAACACCACCCCGGATAATTCCTGCGATTTTGCCGCCAGTTCCGCGTAGTTCTTATCGAGCAAGGATTTTGCGAATTCCAGCTTGGCTTGCGCGCCACTGTCCTTCTCGCTTTCCTGGATCTTTTGCACCGAAATTATTTTCACGTTCCTGCCCCGAAGTGGCTCCCAATCCCCTGGGAAGGGCGCAGTTTCTTCGCGCGTCACCTGAAACAGATCGGCCGCAGCCGGTGCGGCATTCGGGCTGTTTGGCGGAACGTCCGAAATGCCCTCCGGCATCTCCAGGCTGGTGCGCCAGATCCATCCCCGCGACAAGCCGGAAATCCGCACGTGTACCCAGTCCGCGTTGAAATCCAGCATCTCAAATTCATCGTGCGCGCTCGCCAGAAACAAAGTCTTGCCATTCAGACTGGGGGTCGAAACCACCGGAGTTCCTGATTTTTTTATCGCGACCAGATTCTTCGGATGCGCCTGGTTCTTGAGCACTTCTTCCAGACTCGCGGCCTCCGCCTGCAAGCCGGCGGATGGCTGATCCAGAGGCTTCTGCGAATTCTTCGAATCGGCCAGTTGCTGACTCGACAGAGCCGGACTCGACAAGCCCTGCTGCAACGAAGAAGGAAATGTGTGCCCGGTCTCCGGCAACCGCGGCATCGGCGCCGAAATGGTCGGTTGCGCGGTGCCCTTGTCCGCGACTCCTTCTTGCGCAATTGCCGGCCGCTTAGCCGACGCCGGTGGCGGAGCGTTTACCGGAAAATCTCCGCTGGAACTCCCGCGCGAGTTCGCCGCACTGGGACTCGTCGTCAGCAGGTCGGTTAATTGGTCCAACAGATCGGATTCGAGCCGGCCATTTGAAGCAAGCAGTTGATATCCAGAGCGAGACGCAATTGAATCCGTATACCACGCCGTCACCTTCGCGCTCACCCGCACTACCGATCCGCCCGACGCGGTCGAACTCACCTGGACGGAGGATTGGTAATACGCCCGCTGGTAGCGGTCCAAGGGATGATCGCCCAGCAACGCGAAGCCTTCCAGCGCCGGCAGCCGTCCCTTCATGGACGGTTGCAATTCCTTCAGCGCTTTCTCCACCGCGCTTTTCGACTGACGGTAGGTGCGCTCGTAGGGTGCGGCTTGCGGGCTTGCTTGCGCATTAGCGCTCTGCGCCGCGGCCAGCAGAAACGCAGACGACAGCGCCGCGCGCAGTAATCGCCGTGGAAATCGGGAACTCTGCCGCGTCATGGCACCTGCTCCAACTGATCCCGTCGAATCCATCCGTGCTGTCCGTCGTGCGTCTCGACCCCGACCCAGTAAGGCGTTGAAATCAGAATCAGAACTTCGGCGCCGGGCTCCAGCGATTTCAGTGTGCTCGCGGTGTGGAACGGAGCGGACTTGAGCGGGGCCCCGGGCTTCTTGACCATGCGCTCCACCTGCTGGCGCAGTTCGGCAACGTGTTGCTCCAGCGATTGAGCGGGTTGCTCGGGCGCCCCCGCTTGCTCGTTTGTGCTGTCCCCATTCGTGTTTTCGAGGGACGTCTCCGATGGTGGAGTGCTCAGCACAACTGTGTCACTGCCCAGGCCGAAGTTTTCCTTTGCCAAGCGTTCCTGTTTCGCTTGTAAGGCATCGGCGTTCTCTTTTTTCATCAGTTCGATTGCGTCCAGGTGTTCCTGGATGTCCTTGTACTCGCTGCTTTCCACCGAGCCATTCGATAGATGGACACTGTGTCGAAAATCCTCCACAAACAGAGCGTCAATACGCAGAACTGTATTTCGGAAGCCCTGTACCTGCACCACGTAGCGCACGGCCAACGTTCCAAGATCGCCGCTGTCTTTGAAATTTCGCGGATCGAGCGCCTGCTTCCGCACCTTGTAGAAAACCTTGCCGCCCTCGGTCCATTCCCGAAAAACCGGCGTCGACGCAGCCGCGACCGCGCCCGTAATGTACTCGTCTTTGTTGTATTCCTTGGTTCCCCGAATAATCGTGTTCTGCGCCACGTCTTCCACCACCTGCGCCACTTCGGGCTCCGGCAGCGGAATGTTGACGATCAGGCCCGCACCGTACTCCACAACATCTTTTTCGCGGCCGTGCGCGGGGATCGCCGCCACAGTGAGCAGAAGAAATACCGTGGTTACCGTGAGATAAAGCGTAGCTCCATGAAACGCAACCCAACGATTCAAGCCCTTACCGCAAAAACTCTTGTCCCGCATCACGACCGGCTCCGGTGCTCCTGTTGCAAGAGTCTTATACGCTGGATTGATCGCTGTCAACTCCCGTAGCGAGCACCCCGAGCGCCATCCCCCGGTCACACTCGGGGCAAGATGTAAATAATTTGTAAAAAAAATCTTACAACCCTATTGCACTTTCATTACTCATGGTAGTACTATGCACCGCCTAGTGGGGTGGTCGCGTTTTCGTGCGAAAAGATTTTGTGCTTTCTGCGGCAACGCAGTAGTCAGGCAAGTGGCATTCACGCCTGATCGCTGCCTGGCTGCCGCCCTTTGCGCGAGGCGCGAAATTTCGTTTTTGCAAAATCTATGAAGTTGTCTGAGGAGTGCAGCATGCGTATGTGGGCGCAGTCTCGTCTCTGTCAGAAGCAGTCGCGAGTAACTTCTGTCCTTGCCGCTGCTTTCGCGTTAGTCTTTCTGCTCCTGGGCGCCAGCCAATCGGCGAGCGCGTTACCTGCCTTCGCCAGGAAGTATGGACTTCGTTGCTCGGCCTGCCACGAGTCGTGGCCCGCCTTGAACAACTTCGGACTCAAGTTTAGAGACAACGGTTATCAGTTGATGAACGAGCGCGATTCTCCCATCTGGCAGAACCCCGGCTACTGGCCAGTCACTTTCCGTATCACGCCGATCTGGCACCGCCTGAGCAGCCTTAATCAGGTTGACACCTACGCGACCTCGGGACCCAACGCCGGAACGGTCAATGGTTCGACGGCCCTACGCATCTCATCGTCCGGCTTCGACCTGAGCGGGCTCGACTTCCATACCGGTGGAACTCTGGAGAAGAACATCTCGTTCTATGTGCTTCCGTCGTCGGACCCAACCGGCGCTTTTCACTTTGAGAGCGTCAATGCGCGCCTCGATAACCTCGGGGGTAGCCCGTGGCTCAACATCCGGTTGGGTCGATTTGAGCTCAACAACCTGCTTTCTGAAAAGCGCACTCTGTGGCTCACCGGTAACGGCGGTATTTATCAGACTTATCACTTCATCCCGGTGGGTGACGGAAACATCTTCGGGCAAATCGGCGACAACCAGTTCGGCTTGGAGTACATGGGACACTCGGTGGACGATAAGACGCGTATTTCCGCCGCCCTGCTCAGTTCGAATGATGGGAACGTCAACCTAACTACCGGAGCCAACTCCTATAGCGGTTTCTTCACCTTTGACCAAGCCTTTGATGCGGGCAAGTTGGGGATGGAGCGTGTCGGAGCCTACGCTTTTGTAGGCGACGCGGCAACGTACTACCTGACGACCACTGGTCCCACGGGAGCCGTACCTATCCCCGGTTCGGGAATTAACAACAAGGGATTCAGTCGCGAGGGCTTTTACGGGCAGTTCTACTTTGGTCCCCACTTTGACGTGAACGTAGTTACACAGCATGGGTCGGATAACGCATGGTTCGGGCAGGGCTATGGCAACGCCATAGCCTCAGATGGCAATGGAGGCGCAACCGCAACCTGCTCGAGTCCCGTGAATGGGCCCGGTTGCCCGTTCAACAATACGCCGGGAACAACTCTTGCGCCGGGATCGCGGGCGCCTACCTGGAACGGCTACACCGTTGAAGCTCGCTACGTATATAACCCGCAGCTGATCTTCAAGGCCGTCTTCGAGGCGGAACGAATGTCGCAGCAAGCCACTCCCGGGACCCCGTCCAACCTCGGAAACATCAATAACTATTCGATCGGCTACCGCTACAACCCGTTCATGACCAGCCGGGCTGGCTTCGCCTATTTCGGCGAATTCAATTTGTTCCACCAGGACCTTACCGGGCCGCTTAACTCGTCTGGCAATGCCACCAACGTAAACACCAGCGAATTGATGTTCGGAATTGACTTTGACTTCTGATGAGGATGAATCCGCTGGCGGACTCGTTTCGCCAGCGCTGACTTCAGTTGAAAGGTGCTGACTATGAACAGCTTGAAGCCAATGCGTTTTATCAGCGCGAGTCTTGTCACCGCGGTCCCTTGCACTGTGGTTCTAGGGCTGGTCCTCGCGGCCGGGTTCACCCCGCGGGTCTCTGCCCAGGATGTCCCTGACATTGGGCCGCTGCGCCCCGTCGTGGTCAAGCCCATGGAGAGCCACATCGGCAATATCACCGGCCACTCTACATCCGACAACGCCCGGTACGATTACCGCCGCTTCTGCGCCGGTTGTCACGGCATAGCCGGCGACGGCAACGGTGAGAACGCGGTTTGGCTTGATCCGAAGCCGCGCGACTTCACCATCGCCACTTTCAAGTGCCGCTCTACTCTGACCGGCACGCTGCCCACTGATGAAGATCTCTTCAAGACCATCGGGCGCGGCATCGTCAACTCCAACATGCCAGTCTGGAACACCGTGAGCAAACAGGAACGCGCCGACCTGGTGGCTTATATCAAGATTTTCTCGCCCCGTTGGGACAAGGAAAAAGCCGGCACGCCGATCACGATTCCGCCCGAGCCTCCCGTCACCCTCGAGAGCATCTCTCACGGCAAAGCTCTCTTCACCAAGCTCGAATGCTGGAAGTGTCACGGCCCGCACGGCGAGGGCGACGGTCCGTCCGCCTCCACCCTCACCGACAGTAAGGACAATCCCATTCGTCCCTACAATTTCGCAATCGCCGGGAACGACTCCCGCTTCAAGTGCGGCAGCACCAACCAGGATGTCTACAAGATCTTCATGACCGGTGTGGATGGCACGCCCATGCCTTCCTTCGCTGATGTAATTCAGCCAAACGACGCATGGGATCTCGTCCATTTCCTGCGCACGTTGCAGGTTCATCGTAAGAGCAAGGAGAACGAAATTCTATCCGCTGCGCACGGAGTTATTCCCCCGTACGTAGAAAAACAAACCAGTAACCTGACACCAGCCACTGTTCCCGCCGAGAACAAATCGCCCGGTGGTGGACAGTAAATAAATGCCAAGATCCCAGAAGGGAGTACTTGAATGCGCACGAAACAAACGCTGCTAGCTCTTTTGACGGTGCTCGTCTGCTCGTCCCTGATGTTCGCTGGAACGGTTAGCGGCAAGGTGACTTACACGGGCACGCCCGCCCACCAAAAACCCATTGACATGTCCAAGGAACCCAGCTGCGCCAAGCAGCATGCCACACCCATAACTACCGAAACGGTTGTAACCGGGCCCAACAACGCGTTGGATAACGTCGTCGTGTACGTTTCTTCCGGAGCTCCCGATGACGGCCAGGTTCCGACGCAGGCCATTACTTACACTCAGAAAGGTTGCCAGTATGTTCCGCACGTTCTGGCCATGCACGTCGATCAGGAATTCCAGATCGTCAACGACGACCAGACTTCGCACAACATTCACCCGCTGCCCAAAGTGAACATTGAGTGGAACAAATCCCAGCCCCCCGGCTCACCGCCGATCAAAGAGAAATATGACAAGCCCGAATTCATCTCGGTGAAGTGCAACATCCATCCCTGGATGCATGGCTGGTTCGCGGTGCTCAAGACGAATCACTATGACGTAAGCAAGGATGGAGGGGATTTCAAGCTGCCCAACCTGCCTCCCGGCAAGTACACCATCACCGCCTGGCAAGAGGACTACGGCACGCAGACTGCCGACGTCACCATCACCGGCAGCGAGACCAAAGAGGTCAACTTTACCTTCAAGGCGAAGGCCTACTGACGGATTGCGGCGGCGGAGTCTCGTGCGTTGCCGCCGCATTTTCTAAGAAAGTACGACGAGAGGCAGCGACCGGCGCCGCGAAAACCGCATTCGCTGATTTCGAAACAAGGGGACTATATGGAAACTGCAATCGGAGTATTTACTTCGCGTGATCACGCGGAGGGGGCGGTCAAGGAACTGCGGGAGCGCGATGTGCCGCAGGAATCCATCGTCTTCCTGACTCGGTCCGAAAGCGACGCTCAGAACCTCGCGAAAGAGTTTGGCGCATATGTGGGAGGCTTCGCGGGGGGAGCGGCAGGGATGACAGCCGGAGTTCTGGCGGCAACGCTGCTTCTTCCCGGGGTTGGGACGATTTTCGCGCTTGGCTTCGGCGCCGCTGCTTTGCTCGGGGTTGCGGGCGCTGGCGCCGGCGCCGCCGCCAGCTCGGCGGCAACCCACGACGCGGACACGCCGCAACCGACAGCGGCGGAAAAGTCATCTGAGGACGTCGCGTTCTTCCGCGAAGTGCTTAAAGAAGGGCGTTCGCTGATTGTGGTTCGGACGGAGTCAAAGGATCTGGCAAGTTCGGCGTGCGCCGTTCTTGACCGGCGGGGAATTGGAATGGAAGGACGGAGCCCCGTCAGGATGCAAACCGCCGTCCGGCAGATGGGTGGAGTAACCGTTATTGACATCAGCGGAAGAATTACGCTGGGCGAGGGAAATGTCATTCTCCGCGAGATTGTTCGAGATCTGGCGGAAAAGGGCGCCAGGGCAATCGTCCTGAACCTGGGCGAGGTTCAGTACATAGACAGTTCTGGGATCGGGGAATTGGTCAAGGCTCACACCACAATCCGGAACCAGGGTGGGCATCTGAAACTCACAAATCTGAACAAGCGAATACATGATTTGCTCGAGATGACGCGGCTCTCCGCCGTTTTCGATATTCAAAAGGACGAGACTAGCGCGATCAAGTCCTTTGGCGGCCCGTCGCAAGTCGTGGCTTAACCTAACGGTAGTCACCGGTTTTCCGAGACTTGGGCTGGCCAGTGCTGGTCTCGCCAGAGGTTTTGAGGAACGCGACAGAAGGCCGGATCCGAAAGCCGGCGGGAAGCGAGACACATGGCGAAATTCTTTGCGGTCACCATCATCGTAATCGCGATCCTTTCCGCGATTCCCATCTTGCGACATACCTGGGTTGCACCCGAGGACATCTCGACGCATGGAGCTCTGATCGATGAGCAGATGTCAGAAACCATGGCGGAGGCTGGCATCTCGTTTCTCGCCGCCCAGTTCGTTCTGGCTTTTTTTATCTGGAAATTCTCCAACCCTGGCCCCAATGCAAAGATTAAGAATTTTCCCGGCGGCGCCAAGGGTTTGGTGACTGCTGCCTTGCTGGTCGTGGGCATAGAGGTCATGGCTCTCGGAATCTTCGGAGTGAAGGCTTGGGCCAATGTGTATCTCACCCCGCCATCGGCCAACGCCATGCCGATCCAGGTCCAAGCCGGACAGTTCGCTTTCTATTTCCGCTATCCCGGTCCTGATGGAACGTTCGGCGCTCTTCACCCGGAGCTGATTAATGAGGGATCGCAGAATTACTTTGGTCTCGACCCCGAACATGATCCGGCTTCCCGAGACGACATCGTGACCGCCGAGATGGCTATCCCCGTGAACAAGGAAATCCACCTGCTCATGCATGCGAAGGATGTTGGACATTCCTTTTTTGTGCGGGAGTTGCGGGTGCAGCAGGATTTTGTCCCCGGGTTGGATGTTTCTCTGCACTTCACGGCAACTAAGGTCGGCAAGTATGAGATTGTCTGCACCCAGTTATGTGGCTTGGGACATTACAACATGAAGGCATACCTCAATGTACTGTCCCAGCAAGATTTCGATGATTGGCTGAAGAAGGAACAGGCGATGCAGTAACTCTTCCGGTCGGCACTAGCTGCGACTGGCTGGAGACATTTCTTTTAAGGTGAGGGCAAATGCACGACATGTCAGCGCACGCGGCGCAACACCACGCTCCTCCGACAAGTTTTATTCGGAAGCACGTCTTCAGCCTGGATCATAAGGTAATCGGCAAGCAGTATTACGCGCTGGCCCTGGTCGCCGCCTTTATCGGAATGGGTCTTTCCTGGCTGATGCGCATCCACCTGGCTTGGAACAATGCCGCAATCCCAGGCCTGCAATTGCTTTCGCAAACTGGTGCTCCCGGCGGCGTGATGACGCCAGAGTACTACCTGCAATTGATGACCATGCACGGTACCATCATGGTCTTCTTCGTGCTCACGACCGCTCCCTTCGCGGCCTTCGGAAACTTTTTCCTGCCCATCCAGGTCGGCGCCGAGGACATGCCCTTCCCGCACTTTAACATGATGTCGTTCTGGGTCACCTGCGCAGGCTTCGTGGTCCTGATGTCGTCATTCTTCGTGGGCGACGGGCCGACTCTTGGTGGCTGGACCCAATACGCCCCGCTCAATGCAGTGGGTTCGATTGCGGGCCCTGGTCAAGGTCTAGGCGTCGTCCTTTGGGCAGCTTCCATCGCGCTGTTTTGTGTTGGCCAACTGTTGGGCTCATTGAACTTCATCCCCACCACGCTCGACCTCCGGGTCAAAGGCATGAGCCTCATGCGTCTGCCACTCAGCGCCTGGGCATGGTTCATTACCTCGTGCATGGGCCTCACCGCATTTGCCGTGTTAATGCCGGCATGTATCCTCGTCATTCTCGATCACGTGGCCGGGACCAGCTTCTTTGTCGCATCGAATCTGGTGATGAATGACCAACTGATACCACACTCTGGAGGATCGACTCTCCTGTGGCAGCACCTGTTCTGGTTCTTCGGACATCCTGAGGTCTACATCGCGATCGTGCCCGGCATCGGCATCGTTTCTCATATCCTGATCGCCAACATGCGCAAGCCGATGCTGAGCCACAGAACACTGATCTATTCCATGGGAGCCCTGGCTGTTCTCAGCTACATGGTCTATGGGCATCACATGTTTGTCAGCGGGATGAATCCGTTTTCCTCGCTGGCGTTCTCTTTCCCCACTCTGGTCATCACCATCCCGTCCACCATCATCGTGCTGATCGCGACCTTCAGTCTGTATGGTTCCAAGCTGCGCATCAACTCGGCTTCTCTGTTTTCCCTGGGCTTTATTTCAATGTTCGTCAGCGGCGGCGTGAGCGGTTTCTTCCTGGCTCAACCATCGATCGATATCATGCTCCACGCGACTTACTTTGTGGTCGGCCATTTCCACTTAGTCATGGGCGTCGCAGCCATGTTTGGTATCTTCGCCGGAACTTACTTCTGGTTCCCCAAGATGGCCGGACGAATGATGAATGAGACTCTGGGGAAAATTCATTTCTGGCTCAGTTTCGTGGGCGCCTATTGCATCTTTATGCCCTTCCATTACTTGGGCATGGCCGGGAATGTGCGTCGCTACTCGACGTTCGTCGATGACTTCCTGCAGCCGCTGCTTCCGGTGCATCGCTTCATTACGGTCGCTGCTCTTATTACCGGTGCCGCTCAGCTCATTTTTCTCTACAACCTGATTCACAGCCGTTTCTGGGGCAAGCCCGCGCCAGATAACCCTTGGGAAGCCACTTCCCTGGAGTGGAGCACGGCTACGCCGCCGCCATTTGATAATTTTGGCGGTAAGCATCCGGTGGTTTATCACGATCCCTATCAATACGGCGTGCAGAGTTCGGTTGGCGACTACGTCATGCAGACTTCGCCGGAGCAAGTTAAGACAGAGAACGACGAGAAATAGGGTAGGTCACGGCTCCGCCGTACCGCCCCGGAGCCAACAACGACACGGGCTTTAGCCCATGAGGGACGCGCAATTTATGGCCACTACAATACATGAACCGCCGCAAATCGATCCCCGTCGTTTGCCGGAAGATCGGCACTCGGGGAACGGCGGTTGGAAGAATCTTGTCCCCGTCAATGGTGACTTACATGTGGCGCTCGACCACTCGCCCCCACCATCTTCGTCTGCAATATATGTAGTACTTTTCGCCATTACGATGATGTTCGCCGCCTTCAGCAGCGCTCTGATCGTTCGCAAAGGTTCATCGCTGGACTGGCAGACGTTCACGTTGCCCTCGATCCTCTACTTCAACACCCTGATCCTCCTCGCGAGCAGCGTTACTCTCGAAGTTTCACGTCGCCGCGTTGCTGCTTTCATGGGCGGCCTGAAAAGCCAGGTTGAGAGCCCAGCACGCTGGCTCTACATAACGTTGTTTCTCGGCTTGCTTTTTGTGGCCGGTCAGTACGCGGCGTGGTCCCAGTTAAGGACCGAGGGGCTGTATCTAGCCACGAATCCAAGCAGTTCTTTTTTTTATGTGCTGACCGCCACTCACGCGCTGCATGTGCTGGGCGGGTTGGGGGGCCTGGTCTATGTCATTCGTAAGCTGAGTAAGTCGGCGCTGCGACGGAGCCAGCTGGATGCCGCCGCGCGCTACTGGCATTTCATGGACGTTCTCTGGCTGTACCTGCTCTGCCTGCTTTGGATGAAACTTTAACCGACTCGAACTATTAGGAGGCGCCGTGAGCCAAGCGGATTTGACCATGGAAACACACTCGACGGGCTTGACTGTAGGACCGGCATTTTCGATTCCTACAAAAAAGCTTGCGATGTGGCTGTTCATTATCGCGGACACCATGACTTTTGCCGCGTGCCTGGTGGCCTATGGATTCCTGCGCAATGGGACTGCCAACTGGCCGCGACCGTTCCACAGCATCACCAATGTCGCGGTGATGACCTTCATTCTTCTCACCAGCAGCTTGACCATGCTGATTGGACTGCGCTCCGCGCGGGCGGGAGACAAAGCCGGGGCCTTCAACTGGACCATGATTACCGCCGCGCTGGGTATTGTTTTCGCCCTGCTGCACATTCGTGAATGGTTTGGGCTTATTGGTGAAGGCATGACCTTGTTTAAGAACCCCTGGGGAACGGGATTGTTCGGGGCGTCATTTTTCAGCATCACGGGCTTGCACCTTACCCACGTTACCTGCGGCGTAATCGCTTTGATCGTTGTCGGCCTGCGCTATAAGGGCGGCCGCTACCAGGCGGATGACATCGAGGTTTTGGGCCTTTACTGGCACTTCGTAGATCTGGTTTGGATGTTCGTCGTCCCCTTGGTCTATCTTTTGAACCTTACCCACTAAAACAACAAATCAGGGAGCAGAATGCTATGACAACCGCGGATGAACACAAGAGCGACGGTATCGGGAAAGATTTGATCGTCTATATATGCCTGCTCGCTCTCGCAGGCGTGCAATTCATCATTGCCTATCAGAACATTGACGCTTCGCAAATGTTCACCCGCATGCTGGCGGTCGCCATCGTCGAGGCGGGGCTGGCAATGTTGTTCTTCATGCATCTTTGGTCAGAAAAGCGGGCTTTTCTGTGGTTTGTCGTTATCTTTACAGTTTCTGTTCTGCTGGGGATGCAATACGGTTGGACCGACAGTTCCCGTATGGTTACCGGCGCGCCATTTTCAAAAATCCAGTGAAAGGCGCGTGTTGAGAGGAGTGGGATGTCAAAAGGAATGCTGAAGGTTGAGAGACCGTTTCTGTGCGTCGGCATCGCGCTGGCTGTACTGGCCGTGCTCGCCGCCCCTCTCCCGGCCTTCTCCCAGAGTTGCGCGCTCTGCTATACGCAGGCGGCCTCCGCCGGTGCTCGAATGATTCAGGCCTTGCGCAGTGGGATTCTGATTCTCATCCTCCCCCCCACGTTCATGTCGGTAGGCATGATTTTCATTGTGTATCGTAAACGCCATCAGTTCAGACAGGCCGACGACGCGCCTGACTCTGAACGCAATTGGTAACCGCAGGGACCTTCCACTTGTAGAGACGGGGCTGGCCCCGCCTACGGAGTCAACGGCAGTTACTAGGCGCAACATAGCCGGCAAAACGCGCCTTGATCCAGCTGATCTGGTCTGAGACCGACGCTCCCGTCACGCCGCTGGCATCGAGGCCCGGATACTTCAAGAAAAGAACTCGGCTGCCCTGCTTGCAAATGCGAGCCACGGTTCTTTCCGACATGTCCGACGGTATGGCAGGGTCCACCTCCCCCCTGATGACAAGCAGCGGGCTCCGGGCCGGCTTTTGACCGGGCGTGTTCCGGCTGAAAAATTCTTTTACGAACCGATTGTTCTCCCAACCAGGCTTGAGCATTGTGCTCGTGAACTCTGGCTCGGTTTCTCCTCCGCACGTCTGCGCGACACGTTGGTACGCCGGCAGCGCCTTGTCGGTCAGCATGTCGGTCACCTGGAACCCCGGATAAAGCGCTTTAACGGTCGATGCCAGGACCGGCAACATGCGATTGGATGAACCCTCCGCGAAGCGCGCGTAGACCGGCTGCGCATCCGCGACGCCGGAAACGGCAACGCTGCCCAAATAGTTGAGATCGCGCAATTCACTCTCCGCCACGGCTACCGCGGCCAGCGCTCCCTGGAAAGATCCCACAGCGATCCACTTACGCCCAATCTGTTTCGCCGCCGCACGCGCCGCCGGAACTGAATAGATGACGTCCAGCGCATTCGACTGCATGTCCAGCACCGGTTTTCCGGAATCGGCGCCCAATCCGGAATAGTCGGTCGCAACCACCGCGTAGCCGAGATTGGCGTACATCGCGAGGAGCGGTCCAGCCCCGAGATTTTTCATCAGCGAGGGAGCGCACTGTCTCGCCGCTCCTCTAAACTCGTGCGCCCAGGCAATCAGCGGCCATCCGCCTGCCGGAGGCTTGCCATCCGGAACCAGCACCACCGCCGACACAGCCACGTCCTCTACGCTTGCCGTCCGGGAGTAATAAAGAATCCGCAACGCCGACAATTCATAAGGAAGGTTGTATTGGTCGATCGCTTCCGAGCGTATCAGTTCTCCAGGCTTACCTGCGGGCAGCGGATGTGGCGTGTCATAAAAGCTTGTCAGGGGAAGCGTAGCCGGTGGGCGAAATGCTCTTGCGGGCGTTGCGGCCTGAGCTTGGGCAACCGCTGGATTTCCAAGCAGGCCAGCCAAAATCAGAGAAACGGCCGTGACCGCCGTGAGAAACATCTGCGCATTGCGACTTGACGACCACAACCAGCGAGGCTTTGTCATGTTGTCAGTAGGGGATGGTACCACCGCAAGATTCCGGGAGGCCACATCCGTTGCACCCAACACCCGCGTCTTCCCGGGCACGCTATCGATTGCCGAGAGAAGCGCAACCAGTTAGGCGAGCCAGGTAACTCCGAACGCAAGGGCCGGCCTGGGCCGGTAACTACTTTTTATTGACTCCCTGCCCACGTAGTCCCGTTACTCTGTAAGGTTGGCGCTCAGTCTGAAGTACTTGCCCAGAGCGGGATTTCATCCGGAAACGGGAATTGTGTGCCAGTTAACAAGCCCCTCCCCTCGGAGACCGCTTGCTGTCCAACTTACAAATGATAGAATCTGTTCATGGCAAAAACATTAATTCAGTCTGTAGTCAAACAACTCGAGTTGGAACGTGCGCGACTTGAGAATGAACTCCACCGGGTAACCGCCGCCCTAACTACTTTCGGAAAAGTCTTCCTGCAGGGGAGCAAGCATAGACCCGTCGCAGCGCGCAAGAAACGAACGATTTCAGCAGCAGGACGCCGAAGAATCGCGGCAGCGCAAAGGGCACGATGGGCAAGGGTTCGGGCAGGCAAGGCAGGCAAGAAATGAGTGCGCCGATATTCCGCCCACCAGGCGGGAAATCGGATCCTGCCTCATAGCGTACAGAACATGGGGGCTTCAGTTCGGGAGGTCCCTCACCACCTTCCTCACAAACTCCGTAAACTCCCGGACGTCTTCGTCGGTCGTGTCGAACGAGCACATCCACCGCACCACCGACTCTTCTTCGCTCCACACATAGAAGAAGTACCGCTCCTGTATCTTCTTAATCGCCTTCTGCGGAATTTGCGCAAACACTCCGTTCGCCTCCACGGGATACACAATTTTGACTCGCGGAATCTTCTTCACTTCCTGCTCCAGCAGTCGCGCCATGCGGTTCGCGTGCTCCGCATTCCGCCGCCACAGATCGTCAGTCAACAGCGCCTCCATCTGCACCGACATGTAGCGCATCTTCGATGCCAACTGCATCCCCTGCTTGCGCACAAACGAAAAATCCTCCGCCAGTTCCGGACGAAAGAACACCACCGCCTCCACACCCATTAGTCCGTTCTTGGTCCCGCCAAACGAAAGCACATCTACGCCCAGATCGCGCGTCGCCTGCCGCAAGGATAACGACGGTCGCTGCGCGGCCACGGCGTTCGCAATCCGCGCCCCATCCATGTGCAAAAACATCTTGCGCTCATGGGCAAACCGCGCCAGAGCCTCGACCTCCGTCGGCTTGTACACCGTTCCCATCTCGGTTGATTGCGTAATCGAAATTACGCGCGGCTGCACGTGATGCTGATCCCCAATTCCGTGATATGCATGCGTCACCGTTTCCACGGTCAGCTTCCCGTCCGGCGCTCCGAGGGGCACCAGCTTGCAGCCCGTAAACTTTTCCGGCGCGCCACATTCGTCGGTATAAATATGAGACAGCTCGGGACACAGGACGGCATGAAACGGCCGCGTCATCGCCTGCAAACTCAGCACATTCGCCGCCGTCCCATTGAAAACAAAAAAGACCGCCACATCGGCTCCGAACTGCTCGCGGAATTTTCCCACTGCCGATTCCGTGTGCGGATCGTCCCCATAGCCCACCACATGGCCTTCGTTGGCGCGCCGGATCGCCTCCAGCACCTCGGCATGCACCACCGCATTGTTGTCGCTCGCAAAGCTTCGACTCGGTTTCATAACAAAACAATTTAGCAGAACCAGGAATTCTTAGAGCTTTATGCCCTTACGATGAATCTATTAATGTTCTAGTATTACTGGTTCGCATCTCGGAACAGAGCGCCGGGAATCTGCCGTGTGATCGCTGGGGGTTTGTTAAGAGCAATGATTATGTCTCGAGTTTGTGCAGGAACGCGGTCTCTGATTCTGTCCGGCGCACTTCTGTTCGCTCTTCTTCCCGCTGTCGGTTGCGGCAAAGGCAAAGAAGCCAAAGCTGACGCCCCGCAGGCCATGCCGGTCAAAGTCCTAACCGCCAAAGTCCAAAGAGTCGACGACACCACCGACTACGTCGCTACCTTGAAATCCCGCGACTCTGCTGTGGTCATGCCGCAGGTAGAAGGCATCATTACGCAGATTTTCGTGCACTCCGGCGAACTTGTCGCTTCCGGAGCGCCCATGATGCAGATCGATCCCGCCAAGCAGCAGGCCACGGTCAAGAGCCAGGATGACGCCCGCGCCGCCCAGGTCGCGCAGGTCAAATGGGCGCAACAAAATTATGAGCGGGTCAGCGGCCTAGCCAGTGCCGGCGTAGTCAGTAAGCAGGATCTCGACCAGGCGCGCGCAACCATCGACGCCGCCCAGGCGCAACTGCACTCGCTCGAGGCTCAGGTCAGCGAGCAGCAGGTCCAGTTGCACTACTACCAGGTGGTTGCCCCGCGTGCCGGCATTGTCGGCGATGTTCCCGTCCGCGTCGGCGACCGTGTCGTCACCACCACCACGCTCACCACCGTCGATCGTCCCGGCAGCCTCGAAGCTTATATCTATGTTCCCATCGAGAAATCTGCCCAGTTGAAGATGAATCTTCCCGTACAGATCGTTGACGCTTCAGGAAACTTGCTCGCCACCAGTCGCATCACGTTCATCTCGCCACAGGTGGACACGGCGACGCAGACCGTGCTCGCCAAAGCGACGATTGCAAACTCGAATGACAGCCTGCGCACCGCCCAGTTCATCCGCGCCCGTGTGGTCTGGGGCAGCCAGGAGAAGCCGGTGGTTCCGGTCATAGCGGTGTCGCGGCTCGGCGGCCTCTATTTCGCTTTCGTGGCTGAGTCTGACCAGAAAGGTGGATACGTGGTCCACCAGAAGCCGCTCCAGATCGGCCAAATCGTCGGCAATGACTATGTCGTCCTCGACGGTGTAAAACCGGGAGACAAAGTAGTTATTTCCGGTACCCAGTTTCTAATCGATGGCATACCAGTAGTCCCGCAGGAAGGCAGCAGCTAGGCATCGGGCGATCGAATCATCGCGTCATCTACTGAACTTCCGATCACCCGATGGCCCGATCACCCGATGTCCTTCTCGACAACGAACACTTTATGGTCGACTTTTTTATTCATCGCCCGGTATTCTCCACCGTCTGCGCCCTGCTCATTATTCTCGCCGGCGCCGTCTGTATCCCGACACTTCCCATCGCCCAATTTCCTGACCTCGCGCCGCCGCAGGTCGGCGTCACCGCTGTCTATACCGGAGCCAGCGCCCAGACCGTCGAGTCCGCCGTTACCACGCCCCTGGAACAGCAGATCAACGGTGCCGAAGGCATGAAGTACATCACCTCCTCCAGCGACAACAACGGGGTCAGCTCGATCACCGCCACGTTCGACCTCAACCGCGATCCCGACCTCGCCGCCGTTGATATCGAGAACCGCGTCAACACTGCTTCCGGACGGCTCCCTACCGCGGTGAAGCAAGTCGGAGTCACCGTCGCCAAGAGCTCGCAGAATTTCGTCTTCGGCGCTGCAGTGCTCTCGCCCGACGGTCGCTACTCCACGCTCTTCATGAGCAATTACCTCGATGTTTACGTCCGCGACAGCCTGAAGCGTATTCCCGGCGTGGCCGACGTCCTCATCTTCGGCGAACGCAAATACTCCATGCGCCTGTGGCTCGATCCCGTTCGCATGGCCGCCCGCGCCCTTACCGCCGACGATGTGGTCAGCGCGCTCCAGGAACAGAACGTCGAAGTCGCCGCCGGACAAGTCGGTTCCCAGCCCTCCCTTCCCGGCCAGCAGTTCCAGATCAGCGTCCGTGCTGTCGGCCGTCTTTCCGAAGCCAGTCAGTTCGATGACATCATCCTGAAGAGCAATGCCGATGGCACTCTCGTCCGGCTCCGGGACGTCGGTCACGCCGAGCTCGGCGCCGAAGACTACAGCTCCGACTTGGACTATAGCGGGCACGAATCGGTCGGCCTCGGTATCACGCAGCTCTCCACCGCCAACGCGCTCGACGTGCACCGCCGCTGCCTCGCTGAACTCGACCGCCTTGCCAAGCGCTTTCCGCCCGGCATGAAGTATGAGGTCGCTTTCGATACCACCGACGCGGTCAGCGAATCCATCCGCGACGTAGTCTCGACCCTGGGCACGGCCATCTTCCTGGTCATCCTGGTCATCTTCATTTTCCTAGAAGACTGGCGCTCCACCATCATCCCGGCAATCACCATACCGGTCTCGCTCATCGGCACGTTCGCCTTCGTCAAGCTGCTCGGCTTCTCTATCAACACGCTGACGCTGTTCGGCGTCACGCTGGCCACGGGCCTGGTGGTCGACGATGCCATCGTCGTCATCGAAAACATCGAGCGCCATCTGCAGGAAGGCGAGTCCGATCCCCTCAAAGCGTCGTCCGACGCCATGAAGGAAGTCACGGGCGCTGTCATTGCCACCTCGCTGGTGCTGGTTGCCGTCTTTGTGCCAGTCGCTTTCTTCCCCGGTACGACCGGTATTCTGTTCCGCCAGTTCGCGCTGACCATCGCCTTCTCGATCGCGATCTCTGCTTTCAACGCGCTTACTCTTACGCCCTCACTCTCCGCACTCCTGCTGGGTCGCGAGCACGGCGAAAAGAATTGGCTCTTCAGGCGCGTCGACCGCTTCCTGGCCGCGCTTACCAGCGGCTATGTTCGCGCCCTTCGCGCTTTCTTGCGTTTCGAAGTGGTCGCTTTAATCCTGTTTGCCGCTGGCCTCGGTCTCGCTTATTTCGTTTTCCGGCACGTGCCCCAAGGCTTCGTCCCCACCGAAGATCAGGGATACCTTATCGTTGCCATCCAGGCTCCCACTGGAGCGTCGCTGGAATACACTCGAAAAATCGGCGCGCAGGTGAACGCCATCGCCAAGAATTTTCCTGAAATCGGAAACACCTTCTCCGTTGCCGGCTTCAGCTTCGGAGGCAGCGCTCCCAACGCCGGCCTGGTCTTCCTGAGCCTCCGGCCCTACGCGCAACGAAAGGGCCGCGAGCATAGCGCTGCCGCAGTACTTGATCGGCTGCGCGGTCCATTTTTCGGAATTTCCGGCGCGATTGTTATCCCCTTCGAAGCGCCCGCCGTGCAAGGGCTCGGACAGTTCGGCGGATTCCAATTCGAACTCCAGGATCAGGGGAATCACACTCTGCAGGATCTCGACAAAGTCACCCACGACCTCACGCGCGCCGGTGGCGAACGCAAAGACCTTGCTGGACTATTCACCACCTACACCGCGAGCGATCCGCAGTATGTCATCACCATCGATCGCGAAAAAGCCAAGAGCCTGCACATTCCACTCAGCCAGATCACCGACACGCTAAGCGTCTACATGGGTTCGGCCTACATCAACGATTTCGATTTCAATAACCGTTCTTATCGTGTTTATGTGCAGGCCGACAAACAGTTCCGCTCGCATCCGCAGGATATCGGGCAGTACTACGTTCGCTCCGACTCCGGCGCCATGATCCCGCTCGCAAATTTAGTCAGCATCGCCCAGACTGCCGCGCCCCAGGTCATCAGTCACTACAACCTTTTCCGCTCGGCGGAAATCAACGGGTCCGCTGCCCCCGGCTTCAGCTCCGGACAGGCCATCGTCGCCATGCAGCAACTCTCCGCGAAGGTCCTTCCGCAGGGTTACACCTACGAATGGTCGGGAATCTCGCTCGAAGAGCTGGCGTCGGGATCAACCACTCTGATCCTCTTCGGTCTCGGAGTGTTGGTAGTCTACCTCACACTCTCGGCGCAGTATGAAAGCTTCGTGTTGCCGTTCATCATTCTGCTCGCCGTGCCCATGGCGTTGCTCGGAGCGCTTTCCGCGCAATGGATCCGCAGCCAGCAGAATGATGTCTTCTGCCAGGTGGGACTCGTCATGCTGGTAGGCCTTGCGTCCAAGAATGCGATCCTGATCGTGGAATTCGCCGAGCAGTTGCGCGAGCGCGGTCTGACCATCCTCGATGCGGCCGTCGAAGCCGCCCGCATCCGCCTGCGCCCGATTCTCATGACATCTTTCGCGTTCATCCTCGGTGTTGTCCCTCTGGTCACCGCCAGCGGCGCCGGAGAGAACGGACGCCACTCCGTAGGCACCACCGTTTTTGGAGGCATGATCATGAGCACGATCCTGAACTTATTCTTTATCCCCGTGCTCTATCTCTTGATCGAGGGCTTCCGGGAGCGCCATCGTAAACCCAAAACAACCTGAGCATGCGCAGACGGACACTGCCCGTGTGGGGACGGGCGCCCTCGCCCGCGCAAGCCGAGCGCGTCGCGGTTTCCGGCGCAAGAAAAAGCAACTTCTCAGCTCTTTCCAGCGTCTGAAAAGTGGGTAGAATTTCAGGGGTTCTCACCATGTCGTAAGAAATCTTGCGTGAGGTTAACCAAATGAAGAAATCACTGCTCGGAGTTCTTGCTCTCCCACTGATTCTCTCGATGACGATTGTCTCGATGACGATTTTCTCGATGGCGGCTCTCGCCAGTCCCACCATCCAGAACGACCAACCAGCTGGCGCGCTCAGTCAGAAGAGCCTTGATCGCATCTACAAGGAAGTTCGTCATGAACTCGTGATGCTTCCTTATTATGGCGTGTTCGACAACCTCGCCTACAAGGTCGACTCTGATGGCACCGTGACCCTGCTCGGCCAAGTCTCGCGTCCCACACTCAAGTCGGACTCCGAAAACGTGGTCAAGCGCATTGAAGGTGTCGAGAAAGTCGTCAACAAGATCGAGGTCCTGCCCACCTCCATCAACGACGACCGGATCCGCCGTGCTGCCTACCGTGCCATCTACGGCAACAGCGTCCTAAGCCAGTACCAACTGCGTGCCGTTCCGCCCATTCACATCATCGTCAAGAACGGAAACATTACGCTGGAGGGCGTTGTGGCCCGCCAGATGGACAAGCAAATTGCCGGCATACAGGCGAATGGCGTGCACGGTGCGTTCTCAGTGACTAACAACCTGGTAGTCGAAGAACAAGAGAAGAAGGACGACAAGAAAAAGTAATTTTGCAAGTGTGGGGCGGTCATTTCCTGCGGCTTCTCTCACGGTCATTCTGCCCGCCCCGGATTTCTTTGCGCTGCTTGCTTCTAGTACGCTTCTGCAATCTACAATCTAAAGTTACTATGCCCCCAACCGCCGATCCCGGCGAAGTCGACCACGCCGCCCGGCTTCTCCGCGCCGGTCGACTCGTCGCCTTTCCCACCGAGACCGTTTATGGCCTTGGGGCTAACGCCCTCGATGCCGAAGCTGTGGCCCGCATCTACACAGCCAAAGGCAGACCCGCCGCCAGCCCGCTCATCGTCCACGTAGCGTCCATAGAAATGGCGAAGTCACTCGTCATGAACTGGCCAGAAATCGCCGACCGCCTGGCCGGCCGATTCTGGCCCGGCCCGCTTACCCTGGTACTAGAAAAGCAGCCTGCCATTCCTGCCATTGTCACCGCCAAGCTGCCCACCGTTGGTCTTCGCATGCCCGCGCATCCCATCGCGCTTGCCCTCATCCGCGCCGCCGGTGTTCCGCTGGCCGCACCCAGCGCTAACCGCTTCACCGAACTTTCTCCCACCACTGCCGAGCACGTCCGACGCAGCTTGGGCAGCGACGTTGATTACATCCTTGACGGCGGCTCCTGCCAGGTCGGCATCGAGTCTACCGTGCTCTCGCTAGCCGGGCCTAGGCCGGTCCTTCTTCGTCCCGGAGGAATTTCGCGAGGGGAACTGGAAGCGATAGTCGGCCCAGTGGCCGCCGCGCAGGAGGTTCAGGCTGGAGCCCACCCCGCGCCCGGAATGCACCCGCGCCACTACAGCCCGCGCACCACTTTGCATTTAGCGACGAATGGAAAACTGCCCGATCAGGGCCAAGGGCAAGGACTTTACCTGCAGCACCAGAATCGGCCCAGCCGCCCGGACATCACCATCCACCAGATGCCGCAGTCCGCTGCTGACTACGCTGCCGCGCTCTATGACGTTCTTCACCAGGCCGATGCCGGAAATTACGACTGGATTGCCGTAGATCTCCCGCCTAACACGCCTGAGTGGGAAGCCATCCAAGATCGTCTGCAACGCGCCGCAACGAAATAATCCCGCGCGGCAGCAAAGCAGTTATTGGACGATCGTGGCGTGTTTGCTACCGCCAAGCCACTTGTGAGATAGGTTCTAGTAACTCGCGAGCCAGCACTTAGGTAACCTCGTCATAGGGCCTTCGCGCAACTAATCTTTGTGCGGGGGGTTTCTATCCACATGAACAACAAATTCACCAACTCGCTGTTAATCCTGGCAGTCGGGGGACTTATGCTAGCTGGTTCCGCGTCTGCTCAAACCTCAACTACTACCTCGGGTGCGGGGCCTGGCGTCGTGGATCCCGGTCATCCGCGCGTCAATCAAGTGAACGGCCGCGAAGAGAATCAGCAGCAGCGCATTGGCAACGGCATCAAGAGCGGGCAATTGAACTCGCAGCAAGCTGCTAACCTCGAGAAGCGCGAGACCAGCGTGCAGAACCGTGAACAGAAAGACATGGCGAAGAACAACGGCCATCTGACCAGGGCCGAGCAGAAAGGGATCAATCGTCAGCAGAACCGGATCAGCAAGAGCATCTACAAGGACAAGCACCAGTAATCCGGCAAGAAGGCACGAGAGTGGAACGAGGGGATAGCCGCATGCTTGCTGCGGCTTTTCTTTTTGGTGCGGGCGGAGACGGGGCAAGCCCCGTCCCTACCGAGTTGTTTATCAGCCCACATTTCGCACAACTTCGACCATCCGAATTTACCAGTTCAATTTCAACGCAAACTGGAACTGGCGCGGATCGTAGGCGGCGGTGGCCTGACCGGCGTTAGTGAAGAGCGGGCTGACGGCGGCCACGTTGTACACGTTGGCGATGTTGAACATGTCGGTGATGAAATCCATGTTGAAGCGCTCGCCGAAGTAAACGCGTTTTGCAAAACGTACATCGTCGAAGACCACCCATGGCGTTATGCCCGCATTGCGGCCGAGATTGCCATCGAGGCCCTTCAAGGTGACGAAGGGAACGCCGGTTGCCGTGGGAGTAAAAGCTTGATAGCAAGGCTCCTGGAAAACGCCGGTGGGAGAGTATTTCGAATTGACCGGCGCATTTCCGGCGGCCGTGCATGCGGGGTTTACGTAGGTGTTGGGCCGTCCGGTGAGGGAAGACAACTGCTGATTGTCGTCGCTGCCGGTGATGATGTTGAAGGGCCGTCCGGAACTGAGTTCGATCTGCGGGGCGAACGTCCAATTGCTGAAGAACTTGCTGGCGAAGCCTTTGCCGCTAAGCTTGCCTGACTGGTAGACGCCGCTGAAGACGAAGCGGTGACGCTGATCAAAGAGCGACGAGGAGCGGTCGGCGCTTGGGTAGTAGCTGTCCTGCGGGGTGAGCGTGGACTGCAGGTCGGTGGAGTCGTCGATCGCGTGCGACCAGGTGTAGGAGGCCAGGAATTCGTAATGGTTGCTGAAACGCTTGCGCAGATTGGCGGTCAGGCCGTGATAGACCGAACTGCCGTTGGAGTAGTTGGCATCCATGTCGCCGAAGGGAACGCAGCCGACGAAGGTTATGGGATTGCAAGCAGTGTTGAAACCGGTGGTACTGTATCCGCTAGCCTGGAGATACCCTATGAGCGCCGGCAACACCGTCGTCACACAAGCCGGGGCCACGTAGCCCAGGAAGTTAGCGATTGAGGGATTGATCCCGCCAGGACGGAAGAAGTTGGTCAATGCGGCGGAAACCCAAGGCAATCCATTATTGGGATTGACACCGCAGGGAGCGGAGCCGGTACCGACCTCCAGGGGCCCGGCGACAGCATTGGAAGTAGGGTCGGTATAGGCCGCCTGCCAGTTTGCCACCAACAGGTCGCCGCGAATGGTGTTGGCGTTGATCGGACGGTTGAGATGGCGGCCACCGTTGAAGTTGTAGGCCATGCTGAAGGCGTACCCATCGCCGAGGTCGCGCTCGATGGTCAGGTTCGCTTGTTGCGAATAGGCGTAGACAAAATTCTTGCCCTGCGGATATCCGAATGGCTGGAAAGCTAGCGGAAAGGCTGCGGGCGCGAATGGGGCCGGCGAATTGGTAAGGTACTTTTGATTGAGGAACAAGGTTTGGGGCTGGTTCAGGGACTGGAATTGCTGCTGGTTCGGCTCGTAATAAAGCTGGCTTACTGGCATGCAATTCGCATTATTAAGAACTCCAGTGAAAATACTGGCGGCGTTAAGATTGCCGGGGCTGTATGGGGTGGAGGCGGCACTGCAAGGGGTGCCACCGGCAAAAATCAACTGGCCGCTGTCCGAGCCGTCGGAGGCTTGGCCAAGAAAATAGAGGCCGAGCAAGGGGTGGTCGTAGAACATCCCGAACGAAGCGCGGACTACGGTCTTGCCGTCTCCATGGGGATCCCAGGCGATGCCGATGCGAGGCTGAATGTTGTTCTTGTCGGTCTGGATGCCTTTCTGCAATCCCAGGAAGTTATAGGCGGGGAGAGCCAGTCCTTGTGGGGGCGCGAATGTGGGCGGGAATTCCACGTCGTAGCGCACACCGTAGTTCACCGTGAGATTGGGACGAGCGCGCCAGGAATCCTGCCAGAACACGCCCAGCGGTTTGTTGGAAAACGAGTCGCTCGGACTGCCGATGCCCTGGATGAAGTCCTGCGGGAGACCCGCGCCGTAAGCCTGTATGGGATTTAGAGTGGGAAACGGGGCAGGAACTGCGGCAATATTGGCGAAGTCGTACACACCGCCATAATTTACAGTGAAGGTGGCGGTGAGCGGAAGATAGTTGAAATCGCCGCCGAACTTGGTGTTGTGGCGACCGATGCTCCAGGAAAAATTGTCGGTGAACTGGTAGCGATTTTCGACCCGGGCGATGTAGGAGTAGGGCTCGCGTCCGAAATAGCCGTAACCGGGAATGTTCACGGCCGGGTCGGCGCCCGCCGGGATCTGAGTGTTGTAGTAATAATTCAGACCCCGGCGGGCATACTGGAAGCGGAATTCATTCACCTTGTTGCTGCCGAGGGTCCAGGTGTCCTGCATAACGCCCGCCACGTCACGGTAGCTTTGTCGGGAAGTGCGCGAGTAGGCGTTTTGACCGAAGGGCTGGTCTTGTCCGCTGCCTTCGATACCAGTCACGGTACTGGGACTGACGTTGGCCCGCAGCATAAGGCGGTTGTGGTTGTTTACGTTGTGGTCGATGCGCAACGAGTACAGGCTGGTGCCTTCAAACACCGGGAAATTCCCAACTTGCGATCCCAGCGACTGGTAAGAGGCGGGCACGAAGCACGGTGGCGCCGAGCAGGTGGTGAGGAAGCCGCCGATGCCGGGATAGCCTCCCGTCATCGTGAGCGGCCACGCTCCGGTGAGGGCCATGCCCGAGGAAGCGCCTAAAAGCTCTTCGTAAGCCAGAATGTTCGATGCTCCGAGCGCGCCGACATCCGCTGCGGTCAGGCTTTGCAGGAAGCCTGCTTGCACAGGGGTTGTCTGAATGGTGCCCAACGGCAGAGGGAGCAGACCTCCCGCAGTCGTGGACGTATCGAAGTTCGTCAAGCCGTAGTAGGGCAGGTTAGTCGGCGCGGCAATACTGGAGAATCCGGTCTCGTGGCGGCGGGTGACTTCGTAGGAAAAGTAATAGTATGTTTTGTCTTTCTTGATCGGCCCACCGAAGGCTGTGCCGGCCTGCACGCGCGTGTAGGCAGGATTGGACGTTGTGCTGAAGGGATTGACGGCCTGGAAGTCGCGGTCGCGCAGGTATCCGTATACGTCGCCGTGGAAATCGTTCGATCCGGAGCGGGTGATGATGTTGACCACGCCGCCCGAGGCTTGGCCATATTCGGCGGCGTAGTTGTTGGTGATGATTTGGAATTCCTGCACAGCTTCCTGGGAGACGGTGGAGCGCACGCCGTTGGTGGAATTGTCGATGTTGTTGGCGCCGTCAAGATTCACCAGATTGGAGCGGGCGCGCTGGCCGCTCATGTTGAGGCCGGAAGTCGGCGCGGCGCCGATTTGGGGGGAACTGTCGCGCTGCACCTGCGAATCCGACAGCGTGAACTGGATGTAGTTGCGGCCATTGATGGGCAGATTGTCGATGCGGCGCTCGCCGACGGTGTCGGTAGTGGAACTGCGCGAAGTCTCAACGATCTCGGCTTGGGCGCTGACTTCTATGATTTCCCTGCCGCCCGCGACGGTGAGCGTAACGGGTAACTCGGCCATCCCGCCGACGGTGATGGCGATGCCAGTGGCTTCGGCTTTGGCAAAGCCCGATGCGTCTACGGTGACCGAATAAGTGCCGGGAGCCAACTGACGCACGCTGTAGCCGCCCTGGCCGTCGCTGCTGCCGGCGCGTTCCAGTCCCTTGGCTACATCGCGCACGGTGACGGTGGCATTGGTCACGGCGTTGCCTTTCGGGTCTTTCACGCTGACGCGGAGGTCGCCGGTGGCAGCGCCCTGGGCGAAGGCAGATTGACGGACGAGCAAGAACAGGACCACCAAACAGAAAAGACGCAGTGACGCTTTCATAAGGCTCCTGGGATCTTCCGCCTTGGAGGAGGCGGGAATCGAAGTGCGCGGTTTTTCACTAGCTACTTGAACTTTGGGCACGAGGTTGGGACGAGTTACCGCTGATATGTACATCAGAGAGGGCGTTTAGGCAAGCGATAAGATGGATTACCGGCTGGCAGAGAGCAACCGGCGGAAGGTGTCTTTGTTCCGGTCTTTGCGCCGAGATTGCGTTTGCGGCCGCTTTTCTTTAGATTTCTTGGAGCGAGATTACTGGCGTGCCCGAAATATTTCTTGTGCCTTCTCTTGTGCCTTCCGAGAATTTCAACGGACATTCCATGACGGGCGAACTGCTGCGGGTGATGGTGTGTCCGCCGGGCAACGCGGGGTGGGACATTTCCGGGAAAGCCGCGAAATGGCGGGAACTCGGATTTCGGCGTGCTCCTGATTTTGCCGCGGCGCAGAGCCAGCACGAGGTTCTGTGCGAACTGCTCAGCGGGGGCGGAGCTGAGGTCGTGTGTCTACCCGCGACGGAATCGCTCACGCTCGATGCGGTCTATACGCACGACGCATCGCTGGCCACAGATTATGGTCTCGTGCTGATGAATCCGGGAAAGAAGAGTCGCGTGGCGGAGGCGCAGGCACACGCCAACTTTTGCGGGCAACTGGGCATTCCAGTATTCGGGGAGATTGGGCTGCCCGGGACTTCCGAATCCGGCGACATCGTATGGCTTGATTCGCAGACACTGCTGATCGGTGACGGCTATCGGACGAACAAGGCAGGGATCGAGCAGATGCGGTCGCTGCTGTCCGCCAAGAATGTTACGGTGCTGTCGGCGCCGCTGCCGTACGGGCCGGGTCCGTCCGCTTGCCTTCATTTGATGTCGCTGATGAGCATGCTCGATGAGCACACGGTTCTAGTCGATTTGCCGTGGCTGGCGGTCGAAACGGTCGAATTGCTGAAGGCGCGCGGCCTGCGCTTGATTGAGATCGATTACAGCGAGCGCGACACGCTTGCCTGCAACGTGCTCTCGCTGGGTCAGAAGCGCCTGATTGCGATTGAAGAAAACGCCAGGACAAATCAGCGCATGCGCGACGCCGGCTTTGACGTGCGCACGTTTCCGGGCTCGGAGATCTGTATCAATGGGGCGGGCGGCCCCACCTGCCTGACGCGGCCACTGCTGCGGAAGTAGCGGAGCACTCGTTGGTCGCTAGTCGGTGGTCGTTCGGGCTTCGTCTATACAACCCCATTCCTCCCGGCTTG